>NZ_CP088156.1:3009090-3610909 GCF_021088345.1 Bradyrhizobium ontarionense
CAATGCGCTGCGCGTCCGCGTTCGCGTCGCCGGCGCGATCGCCGAGCCGAAGATCGGCGCGGCCGCCTAGTCCGTCACCGTCACGCCAGCGCGGCGATCCTGATCACGCCGGCCTCGGCGCCTTGCGCCTGCGCCGCCGCCATCGATCCACCGAGATCGATGCCGCGGCAGGCATTATCGATCACGACGGCGTCGAAGCCGAACCGGCGCGCATCGACCGCCGAATAATGCACGCAGAAATCGGTCGCGAGTCCAACCAGAAAAACCCGCTTCAAGCCGCGCTCACGCAAGTACCCACCGAGGCCGGTCGGCGTGGTCTTGTCGTTCTCGAAGAACGCCGAATAGGAATCGATCGCGCGCCGAAAACCCTTGCGGATGATCATCTGCGCCTTGTCGGTCGCAAGATCAGCATGAAAGGCCGAGCCCGGCATGCCCTGGATGCAATGCTCCGGCCACAAGGTCTGCGGCCCGTAGGGCATCGCGACGCTCTCGAACGGCGCCTTGCCCGGATGGCTGGAGGCGAACGAGCTGTGACCTGCGGGATGCCAGTCCTGGGTCAGGACAACGTGCTCGAACAAGCCTGACAGCCGGTTGATCACCGGAACGACGGCGTCGCCATCGGCGACTGCCAGGGCGCCGCCGGGACAAAAATCGTTCTGCACATCAATGATGAGCAGCAAATCCTCGTTCGCCTTGATCTGCATCCGTCGTCCTGATCCGCTTGATCACATTGCGTCCAAGATGGCCGCAGCCGCCGGCGATCTCAAGCCGGACCGGGAAGATTCTGGCCGGACCGCCAGCCCCTCCGTTTCGGAATCCCTGCCCTGCATGTCCGGCCTGGAAACACAGCTGAGATCGTGGATTCTCCCTGATGGAGAGCTTCGCCGATGCCTGCCACCACCACACGCCGTCCCGCGATCCGCAGCCTCGACGGCTGGGCGATCGCCACGCTGCGCGAGACCGGCGCCATCGTGGAATGCGAGCCCCATGGCTGGATGCGGGAGTATGGCGACCCGCATGCGCGCATCCGGGCGCTGCGCATCGGCCGCGACGATCCGCCGCCCGGCAGCTCCGCTTCGGACGCGGTCGCAGCAATCGAGAAGGTCCTCGCCGGGATCGGCGACACCTGTCCGGACTGTACGCGCGAAAGCCTCGACGGAGATACCCGGGATTCAAATAAGTGATTCCGCTCCGGCCTCATTCTAGCCTACCGTGTGGCCGCAACAGGGAGACATGCCCGTGTTGAGGCATCCGATTCAGCTGCAGCGCAAAGCGTGCCCGACCTGCGGCAGGCCTCTGGCGGTGCGGGAAGGACGGGACGAGCGGCGCGACGACGAGGGCAACCTGATCTGCCCGAGCTGCGACGGCCCCGATCCGCTGCACTCGCCCAGGGCGCTCCGCTGGACGAGGGGATCGCTGCGGCCGCCGCAGCGGCCGCAGAAGACCTAGCGCGCGAGCTTGCGCTCGACCTTGTTGCGGCCGTTGCCGACCTTCTTGATCGCCTTTTTCACGGCCTGAGCCGAACGTCCGCTCTTCTTGGCTTCGTAGCCGACCTCGTAGTCCTGTCCGCCCGCAACGCGGGCGCGATCCTGCTTGCGTCCGCGCGCTGACTTTGCCGTCGGTGTCTTCTTCGCTGCCATGGCATGTCTCCTTGTCAGCGCGCAACGCACGACAAGGCGAAGCAGTTCCGCAAGTGACGTCAGGCATCGCGCTGATCACCCGATATCGAACTTCACGCCCTGCGCCAGCGGCAGGCTGCGCCCGTAGTTCACGGTGTTGGTGGCGCGGCGCATATAGGCCTTCCACGCATCGGAGCCGGACTCGCGGCCACCACCGGTCTCCTTCTCACCGCCGAACGCGCCACCGATCTCGGCCCCCGACGGGCCGATATTGATATTGGCGATGCCGCAATCGGAGCCGCGCGCCGACACGAACAGTTCGGCCTCGCGCAGATCGTTGGTGAAGATCGACGACGACAGGCCCTGCGGCACCGCATTGTGCAGCTCGAGCGCCGCGTCGAGATCGCGATACGGCATCACGTAGAGGATCGGCGCGAAGGTCTCGCGCTCCACCGGGCCGCTCTGGGTTGCAATCTCGACCAGCGCCGGCCGTACATAATGGGCATCGCCGAAGCCGCCGACCGCGACGCGCTCACCGCCGAACACGCGGCCGCCGTGATCCCGGGCCGCGCTCAGCGCATCCTGCATGGCGTCATAGGCGCCGCGGTCGATCAGCGGACCGATCAACGTGCCCTGCTGCAGCGGATTGCCGATCGCGACCGACGCATAGGCCTGCTTCAGGCGCGGCACCAGCCGCTCGTAGACGTCGGCATGCACGAACAGGCGGCGCAGGCTGGTGCAGCGCTGGCCCGCCGTGCCCATCGCCGCGAAAGCCACCGCGCGCAAGGTGAGGTCGAGATCGGCCGAGGGCGCGACGATCGCGGCATTGTTGCCGCCGAGCTCGAGGAGAGCACGGGCAAAACGGCCGGCGAGGCAGGCGCCGACCACGCGTCCCATCGCGGTCGATCCGGTCGCCGACACCAGCGGCACCTTGGGGTCATCGACCAGCATCTCGCCGACCGCGCGGCCGCCGAGCAGGAGGCCGGCGAGGCCGTCCGGCGCCTCGCCGCCCTCACGCCGGTAGCGGGCAATCGCGCGCGCCAGCAGCGCCTCCGTCGCGAGCGCGGTCAGCGGGGTCTTTTCCGAGGGCTTCCAGACGATGCTGTTGCCGCACACCAGCGCGATCGCCGCATTCCAGGCCCACACCGCCACGGGAAAGTTGAAAGCCGAGATGATCCCGGTGACGCCGAGGGGATGCCACGTCTCCATCATGCGGTGCTCGGCGCGCTCGGTCGCGATGGTCAGCCCGTAGAGCTGGCGCGACAGGCCGACCGCGAAGTCGCAAATGTCGATCATCTCCTGGACCTCGCCGAGGCCTTCGGAGACGATCTTGCCGACCTCGATCGAGACCAGGCGGCCGAGCGCCGCCTTGTTGGCCCGCAGCTCCTCGCCGAGCAACCGCACCAGTTCACCGCGCTTCGGTGCGGGCTCCAGCCGCCACTGCAAAAACGCCGCATGGGCGCGCGCGATCACCGCCGTCGCATCCGCTCTCGTGTCGTCATGCACGTGGGCCAGCACCTCGCCGGTGATCGGCGAGCGGGCGGCTCGCGTCCCCCCGCGCAATCGCTCCGGCGCAACGCCAAGCGAAGTCAGGATATCGGTCGTTTCCGCAGCGAGATTGAGGGACTCTGCTTGGCTGGGCGACATATGCAACTCCGGATTTGTCTTTCGCGCCGGTGCGCGCGAGACGTCATGGCTGGTCCATCGTGAACGCCCCCGTGTAGATCAAAATCCGGGCGGGCGCGAGCACCGGCCGCTGGGCAATCGGCCACTTGGCGGGCTTCCCCTCTCGCGACTGTCGCTGTCTGGTCTGTCAGCCGGGGGTTCCGACGCGCATCGGCGCGTCCCGCGACGCTGGCGCGCCCGAGTCTTGGAGATCAGCGGACCCTCGACATCACGAGGGCGCAGGGAATGCCGGGCGCTGGCCGCAACCCATGGCCCGCCTGCAGCAAAAAAGCAGGCGGCAGTCACCACAGGTCCAGCCGGACATCCGGCATTCCCTGCGCGACGGTTTTCACGTTTATATCGTGCTCTCCCCGGTGTACGGGCTCTTTAGCCACCGTCACCCAGGGGGATCATCACCCCCGGGGCTTAGCGCCAGCGTCGCGGCGCCAGGACCACACGACTTCACGTCCGCAAGCTGCCGTTCGTCCGCGTGCAAGCACGCTGCGGCACCTCGCGGCCATCGCCTCCCCGCCTCGCGTGTCGTGACGATCGCGATACGCCCCTTGTGTTCAGAAAGTCTGCCAGAATGCGCGAACGGGCGGTTCTCGCAAAACCGCCCGTCGCTGGATCTGAGCCCGTTACGCCCCAAACGCGGCAGAGCCTGTATCAGAGCGAGGGACAGCTCCGGTGATCTTCCTCAACCCGAACAGTTGCAAGGGCTTCGAGCCCATACAAGGCAAGGAAGGGAGTGGATGATGACACAAATCGTAAACGGTGTCGCTGGCATCGATGTCGCCAAGGACAAGGTCGACGGCTGCATTCGCAAGCTCGGCTTACGGCAGACGTTCCCGAGCAGTTCGCACGGGCACCGCCAGCTCATGGCCTTGCTTCGCAAGCACAAGGTGACAAAGGCCGTCATGGAGGCCAGCGGCGGCTATGAGCGCGAATGGGCCAAGGCGCTGCGCGAGGCGGGGATAGAGGTGCGGATCGTTGATCCCAAACGGGTTCGCAGCTTCGCCTTGTCGGCGGGTCGACTGGCGAAGAACGATACGATCGACGCAGAGATGATCGCCTGGTTCGCCGAGACGTTCGACGAGGCACCGAGCCAGACCTACGATGCTGCACGCGAGGAACTGGCGGGGCTGGTGAAAGCGCGCAAGAACCTGATGGATCTGAAAACCCGTTTGCAGAACCAGAACGAGCATGTTGTACCGGGATTGGCGCAGAAGGCCCATTCCCAGGTGTTGAAGATGCTCGCGGCCCAGATTGCAAAGCTCGAGGCTGCGATCTCCGCCAAGGTCAAGGCGACACCGGAATTTGCCGAGCGCGCCAAGATCATCGAAAGTGTGCCGGGGCTTGCCGGCACGACCTCCGCGCTTCTCATTGCAGGAGCGCCGGAGCTCGGCAAGGTGAGTGACAGGATCGCCGCTGCCCTGATCGGCGTTGCCCCTTATGACGACGACAGCGGCAAGCGCCGCGGCGAGCGTCACATCAAGGGCGGACGACGTTGGGTGAGAAACGGCCT
Organism: Bradyrhizobium ontarionense; assembly: GCF_021088345.1. NCBI lineage: Bacteria > Pseudomonadati > Pseudomonadota > Alphaproteobacteria > Hyphomicrobiales > Nitrobacteraceae > Bradyrhizobium > Bradyrhizobium ontarionense. The sequence continues at coordinate 3,013,900 of NZ_CP088156.1, forward strand.
GTTCCTTCCCTGCCTCGGCGCAGCGACGCAACACAATCCGGTGCTCAGCGCCTACTATGAGCGCCTCATCGCCAAGGGCAAGGAGCCAAAAGTGGCGCTCATCGCATGCATGCGCAAGCTGATCATCATCCTCAACACGATGATCGCTCGCGGTGAGAGGTGGAATCCCAAGCCGCTACGGACCGCGGTGAGCTGATCGAGCGCTCTACCGCGCTCGGTCCACGACCGAGCGCATGCCAAGTCCTCAGGACGGCGAGCGGACGGGGTCAAGGCCTTCAGCCGCCGAAGGCGGGGGCGCGTCTCGCGCCAGCCTTGAGGCCGGCCGTTCGCCGGCCTACCTCTCAGCACAGTTGCTCGTGCCGAAGCAGGATGGAAGCAGTAGAGCACGTTTTCTGGAAAAGCGAAAGAGAAATCTTTGAAGGAAAACGCCGAGCTCCGCCACGGGCGAAGAGTGGCTCGAACCGTCCACAACCTGCGGAGATCGCCCGTCGACGAGACAAAGGCACGCCGTCGCCTGTAAGCTCCACCGCGGCTGACTCGGAGAGTGAACTGGATATGCCCGATCTTCACACGCTCGCATTGTTTTCCTTCGCATGCCTGGCGCTGACGGCAACTCCGGGCCCTGACATGCTGCTGATTGCCAGCCGCAGCATCGCGCAAGGGCGATCCGTCGGGTTTGCGACACTGATGGGAATTCAGGCGGGCACCTATTGCCATGCCCTGGCCGCGGCCTTCGGTCTGTCCAAGCTGTTTCTGCTGGTCCCTCTCGCCTACGACGCCGTTCGCTATGCGGGTGCCGCCTATCTCCTCTTCTTGGCGTGGCAGGCATTCAGCTCGAAGCGTCTGCTCGCGCCGGTCTCCAACGAGAGCGACCACCGCTCCACATCGGCGGCGTTTCGGCAGGGGCTGGTGACGAACCTTCTCAATCCAAAGATGGCGCTGTTCGTACTGGCGCTGTTTCCCCAATTCGTCCAGGCCGATGCTGGATCGGTTGCGCTCCAGGTGATGATTCTGGCGACCGTGCTGAACGCGATCGGCCTGCTCGTGAATGGAATTGTCATTGCGGTTGCGAGCCGCCTCGGGGCCGGCGTCTTCAGAACCGGCCGCCTCGGCCGCTGGCCACAATATCTGCTGGGAACGGTGTTTGGCACGCTCGCGCTGCGGCTGGCGTTCGACGGGAAACGTTAGGTCCGTTGCGCAATAGCAGTCTCCGGGGACGAGATCATCGATCATGCCCGACTGCATCAGGACCTCCTGTTGCTCTTGCAGGAATTGCTCGGACGGTCGGCAACGGACGGCGGCACCCGCGTGCCGCCCAACGCAGCAAGACGCATTCCAGGCGGGACGTCTAATCTTCGATGGGCCTAACGGCGGGCGACAGCCTTCGCCACGACGAGCAGTTCAAGACAAAGCGGCTTCCGTCATTTGTTATCGATAGCGCCGCTATCAATGATGACAAATCGCGAGTGTGTGCCAGCACATCGTGCTAGATGGCAGCGCCAATACAACTACAGAGGCATACGGTGGAAATTAGACAAGACGATCCGACGGCGCCATATGTTGCCACCTTGTTGGCACATCATCTAGCGGAGCTGCAGAGCGTCATGGGCGAGCACGCGCAAGCGCTCGACGCCAGCGGCCTTTCGGCTGCGGCCGTGACGTTCTGGACAGCCTGGCAGGGCCAGGTACTACTTGGATTCGGTGCGCTGAAGCGGCTCGACGAAACGCATGGCGAAGTGAAATCGATGCGCGCCGCGCCTGCTGCACGGGGCACCGGCGTCGGCCGCGCCATTTTGCAGCACATCATCGCTGAAGCTCTTAAACGGGAGTACGCGCGGCTCAGCCTGGAAACTGGGACTGCGGACCTGCATGCTCCTGCCATCGCGCTCTACCGCAGCGCCGGCTTCGTCTCCTGTGAGCCGTTCGCCGGCTATCAGGCGAGCCCGCACAACCAGTTCATGAGGCTCGACTTGGCCGATTGAGCAGCCTCCGCCTGCAGGCGGCCGCCACCGAGGGCGGACAACTGCGGGGTGGGCCGGAGCCGGACGGTGATGCTTACTTTCACGATCGCGAACGTTGCACGACACACCTGCATCCATCGGGCGAACTGCCAGATCGAGATCCTCATCGGGGAGTTCCGCCCCTCTCCCGCCTCAGCCCCTCTCCAACGCGCGCCGGCGCCACCTCGACCAGCAATAGGCGCCGTCCTCGCGATCGAGCCGAAAGGGCTCCGCAATCCCTGCCATCGGCTCACCGGAACGCTTGACGAGGGGCCAACGCCCGCACGTTCGAAGAGCAACCTCACGTCACTACGTGAGGCAGCTCACAGCTCACGCATGCAGGACGCGGCATGGTCGAGACGTCGCATCGGTGCGACGGAAAGGACAAGGACCCGAAATCATGGCCAACATCGACTATAAGCGCGCCAGCTATTCGATTCCTGCCAATACCACACAGCAGTTCACCTTCTGGTGGGGACGGGACTCGAAGACGCCCTATGAATTTTTCGACGTCTCGATCGCTCCGCACTTCGACAAGAACCATCTGGCGATGGAGCCCCTGCGCCAGACGGACAGGAGCGTCGTCTGGGACCCGCGCGGAGGCGTCGGGGTCGTGCTGACATTGACCTTGCAGAATCCCAACAATTTCCAGGTCACGTTCGAGGCCAATCACGTCCGCATCTACTGACGCGACGGGCACACATGGCAGGCCGCGTCGACCACGCGGCCGACGCCCTAGCCGCCGGCGTCATTCCTGCGACAAGCAACATGGACCTCCGCGCTGCAGGCGGACGTCTCTACGAACCGCAATGACAGGCGCGATTGCCGCGCTCGTCATATTCGTCGTGCAACCGCACCCAGTCGGACATCATGCCGCGCTTCGTCTCGTTGCGGCCGTTCGGCGTGAGGTCGAGATAGTGATAGGCGCCGATGAGCGGATCGCCGCCCCGCGCGCGCACCTGGAACGTGCAGAAGATGTCGCCGGCCTCGCTCTTGTAGAAGACTGTGACGCCCGGAAGATCCGGCGACTTGCCGGTCATGGGCGCGAAGTTGTAGTTGGCCCTGCCGGTGACGATCTGCTCGTCCGAGAATGAGACCTGATAGTCAAAGTTGAAATCGTTGTCTTCGGACGAGACCCAGTCGAAGCTCCACCCCATGCGGGCCTTGAACGGCGCGATCTCGGCGAGCGGCGCGCGCGATACCACAACCAGGCTGACGTCGTGATGCCGGAGATGCTGGTTCGCACCGTCGATATGGTCGCACAGGAAGGAGCACCCGGGACAGCGATGGCTGTCGCCGGGTGTCATCATGAAATGATAGATGATCAACTGGCTGCGCCCTTGAAACAGGCCGCCCAGACTCAGCGGGCCTTTCGGCGTCTGGAAAACATAGTCCTTCTCCACCCTGACCCATGGCAGGGCCCGCCGCGCCGCGGCCAGCGCGTCGCGCTCTCTGATGAACGCCTTTTCCTTGGCGAGGTGAGCGCGATGCGCTTCGGTCCAGTCGGCCTGCGAGACTATTCTGGGGATGGTCATGTCAGGTTCCTCCAATGCCTTCTCCGAGGACGATCGGACCCGCGGCTGTCCGACATTGGTCGTCAGCTTTTTATCGCGGGCAGAAGCGCCGCCCCCGCACGCGCGGTCTGCGTTGGACCCGGACAGAAAATTCCTCTATTCTCATAGGTCTATTGTTGGTGTGGGTTCGCGATCTAAGGATGGGCAGCATGGCAATCGAGACGTGGCTCGCGTTTGCAGGGACATCCATCATCCTCCTCGTGATCCCAGGGCCGACCGTTCTGCTCGTGGTCTCCTATGCGCTCGGCCAGGGATGGCGAACCGCGCTGCCGACGGCGGTCGGCGTCGCGCTTGGTGACTTCACCGCCATGACCCTGTCCATGCTTGGCGTCGGCGCGTTGCTGGCGACCTCGGCAGTCCTGTTCACCACGCTCAAGTGGATTGGCGCGGCCTATCTGGTCTGGCTCGGGATCAAGCTGTGGCAGGCAGGCGGTTCCTTGAACGCCGTACCACGAACAGACAAAGCCTCGGCGTTCAAGATGCTGGGTCACGCCTGGATCGTGACCGCACTCAACCCCAAGAGCATCACGTTCTTCGTGGCCTTCCTTCCACAATTTCTGAGTCCGAACAGCCCATTCATCACTCAGATGATCATCTTTGAGATCACCTTTCTCATCCTGGCTTTCACCAATGCATTTGGATATGCGCTGATCGCGTCGCGTGCACGCTCGCTCGTGCGGAATCCAAGAGCCATCAGCCTCTTCAACAAGACGGGCGGCACGCTTCTGATCGGAGCGGGCGTAGCGGCGGCAGTTGCCCGGACGGCTCAGAACTGACGTTTCTGCCAGGACCGAGCGACTTTCGAAGACGGCTCCCCCACGTCCGAAGCGGCGGATCACGCTACGCTGATCCGCCCTACGCGCTATCCGGGGTTCCAATGCAGTTCAGCAGGTTTCGGGGCAGCCCGCGTCAGGCTATAGTGGCGCTCCATCGGCAACCGAGCAGTTAAGGCCATGGCCGATAACACGAACACATCCAGCATCGAACTCTGGCAGTCGATCCAGCGCGAAGCGCAGTTGGCCTCAGGGACCGATCCCGTATTTGGCCATGCCTTGGCAGCGGCGATCCTCGACCACTCCGATCTCGGCAGCGTGGTGGCGCACCAGATCGGCATGCGGCTGGGCAGAAGTGCGGGCGAGCGCACGCGGTTTGCTGCGGTGGCCCGCGAGGCCCATCTCGCTGCGCCCACGCTCGTCGACGCGGCGAATGGCGATCTGCGCGGAATTGCAGCGCGCGATCCTGCAACCACGGCGTTGCTGCCGCCGCTGCTGAACTACAAAGGCTACATCGCGCTGCAGACGTTTCGCGTCTCACACTGGCTCTGGACCAACGAACGGCTCGATCTCGCGTTGCTGCTCCAGGCCGAGTCCTCGACGTCGCTCCAGGTGAGCATCCATCCCTCGGCGCAAATCGGGAGCTCGGTGTTTCTCGACCATGCCACCGGCATCGTCATCGGCGCTTTTGCCGCCATCGGCGACGACGTCACCATTTTGCAGAATGTCACGATCGGACGACAGGACGCGCTTCCCGGCCGGAGCCCGTGGATCGGCCGCGGCGTGCTGCTGTCCTCGGGCGCGACGGTCCTGGGCGATGTCGGGATCGGCGACTTCGCCAGGATCGGCGCCGGAGCGGTCGTCACGACGGATGTGCCGGCCGGCTGCACCGCCGTGGGCGCACCGGCCCGCCTGACGAACTGCCCGGAGAAACCGATGCCGGCCGGCGCATGACGCCGCACAAGGTCCTGGTTGGTTGGCCGGCCTGCGGACTGGAGCGGCGGATCACGCTTCGCTGATCCGCCCTACGCGCTGCCCAAAGGAGCCAAACCCTGCATGACGCCACGCGGAGATCGATTTTACGCCAGCGGCTCGAGCTTGTCCGCGGCCGCGGCGATCATCTCCCGGATCCTGTCGCATTCGGCCGCCAGCGACGCGAGGGACGGATCGGCTCTGACGATCTGATCCAGATTGTCCACCGCGGTTCGCCACACCTCCACTTCGCGCCGAAGCCGTCTGACCTGAGGTGCCACCATGGCATTGCCCAGGTGATCTGCTCGCGAGGCAATGACGCGCAGCGAGTCCCGGACAGGGAATACGATGATGTCGGCCATGGCTGGTCTCGACGAGCCGGGATGACTGCGAACAGGCCATGGCGACGCCGCGCATCGCAGTGCGGATGGCAGCCTCGCTTCGCAATCGCGCGCTGCCGCCCGCGATTGCGGGGCGCAGCGGATTGAGGTCGTGTCAGGCGGCGCGCGCGGCCAGGGCCTGAGCTTCGGAGGCGGCGCGAGCCATGCTGGACGACATCTCGCTCGTCACCGTGCTCTGCTCCTCGACCGCGGCCGCCGTCGACGTCACGTATTCGCTGACATTCTGGATCGCCTGCTTGATCGAGCCCAACGAGGTGACCACACCTCCGGAGATGTTGTTGAGGCTCTCGATCTCCTGGGCGATCTTGTCGGTGGCACTCTTCGCCTGGGTGGCCAGATTCTTGACTTCGGACGCGACGACGGCGAAGCCACGGCCGGCCTCGCCGGCCCTGGCCGACTCGATCGTGGCATTCAGCGCCAGCAGGTTGATCTGGCCGGTGATGCTGTGGATCATCTCGACGATGCCGCTCATGGCCTGGGCGGCCTCGGACAGGCGCTGGGCCTGCGCATCCACGGCCGTCACACGATCCACCGCGCCCATGGCGGTCTCGCGCGACTTCGTCATGGCTTCGGAGATCTCCCGCACGGAGGCGTTGAGCTCCTCCGCGCCCGCGGCCACCGACTCCATCATGGCGCGAACGCGCTCGTTGCCCATGCGGACCAGCACCTGCCTGGTGACGTCAGTGGCATATTTGACGACCTTGAACGGCTTGCCGTTGAGATCGAGGATCGGGTTGTAGGAGGCCTGGATGTAGACTTCCTTGCCACCCTTGCCGATGCGCTTGTATTCGGCGGCCTGGTACTGACCACGGTTCAGGTTGGCCCAGAAATCGCGGTAGGCGGAGCCGTCCCGCTCGGACTGTTCGACGAACATGCTGTGGTGCTTGCCCTGAATCTCAGGCAGGGTGTAGCCGAGCGCGCGCAGGAAGTTGTCGTTCGCGGTGATGATCGTGCCGTCCATGTTGAACTCGATGACGGCCTGCGACTTGCCGATCGCCTCGATCTGGCCGGCGAGATCCGCGTTCTTCAGCTTCTGCGCGGTGACGTCGGTTGCGAACTTGACCACTCCGATCGGCCGACCGGAGACGTCGAGCACCGGGTTGTAAGTGGCCAGGATCCACACTTCCTTGCCGCCCTTGCCGATACGCTTGTATTCGCTCGCCTGGTATTCGCCGCGATTGAGCGCGGCCCAGAATTCGCGATAGGCCGGGCTGTCGCGCAGCGCCGGTTCGATGAACATGCTGTGGTTCTTGCCCTGGATCTCGTCCAGGCGGTAGCCCAGCGCGTGCAGGAAGTTCTGATTGGCATCGACGATCGTGCCGTCGAGCTTGAACTCGATCATGGCCTGCGCGCGATCGATGGCGGCGAGCTTCGACGCGTCGGCCATGCTCCGCAGCTTCCGCTTCGTGATGTCGGTCGCGAACTTGACCACCTTGACCGGCTTACCGGAGCTGTCGAGGACCGGATTGTAGGAGGCCTCAAGCCAGATTTCGCGGCCGCCTTTGGCCATGCGCTTGAATTCAGCGGCCTGGAATTCCCCGCGGCTCAGCGCGGCCCAGAATTCGCGGTAGCCGGCGCTGTCGCGCTCCGACGGCTCCACGAACATGCTGTGGTGCTTGCCCTGAATCTCCTGCAGCTGATAACCGAGCGCATCGAGGAAGTTCTTGTTGGCGGTGATGATCGTTCCGTCGAGCCGGAATTCGATCACGGCCGACGCGCGACTGAGGGCGGCGAGCTGAGCCTCGGCGTCCGAGCGGGTGTTCGAGCGAAACAACAAAGTAACCTCCGAATGCCAAACTTATTTCCAGGCGCTCGGACCGACCGGGAAAACCCGAGTCGGACGACCGAAGCTGATCGGCGTAGAATTGATACAATTTGTTCCGTCATCGTTAAGACGCACGTCGAAAGCCGGCGTTTTCCGTAGTTCTACCGCCGCGCCGTGATGTCCAACATCTAAGACCAGCAGACGGCGGGCCGCTGTGAGACGGAACTAATGCGGTCAACCGTGCGTCGTGAGCTGCGCGGGCCTTCGTCCGATCACGCCAGTTGGACGGAACAAACGACCCGTGAGGTCAGCTCCGCCAGAGGGCTCGCCCCGTCAAGGCGGAGCACGGGACATGGCAACGCCGCCAGCCAGGCCTGATGCTTTTCCAGCGTGCGGCTCGCCCTATGCCCGTCATCGTAGTCCAATGCCCAGGCGATGAACGCCTCGGTGTCGTGATGGCGCGCGCCGCCGGGCGCCGTGGCCTCAGGACCGTAGCGCAAAACCTCACGCGCGCGCAGGCGCTGCAGCCGGAGATCCTTTGCCGTGTAAAGGAAAACCACGAGATCGAAATGAGGGACGAGCGGATCACCCCAGCCCTGCAATGATCCGCTCAGCACCCATGTCGCGCGGGGCACGAACATCTCTGACATCAGGCGCAGCCGGTCGGCAGCGGGACGCATCTCGCTGTAAGGCGGCTCGGTCGGCTGCCAGAGGTAATCGTCCGTATCGTGATGCGGCACGGCGAGCGCCGTGGCGACGGCGCGGCCAAGGGTCGTGGTGCCGGCCCCCGACGCTCCGGTGACGTGAATGCGGCAGGTTGTCATGGCTGACGGCTGAGGTTGCAGCAGAATGATCGCACGGGGATTTCATAGTCCCGTCACGGCCTCATGCCAACACCGCCTCCAGCCCGTGCAAGGCCGCGCCCGCTTCTACTCGGCCGCGCGCGATTTCGTCGTGCCGCTGCGGCCGCCGGCTATGGCCGAACGCTGCCGCTCGGCAAGCCCGAGCACCATGTCGGAGAAGCGCTCGCCCTGCACCAGCACGTGGTCGTGCAGCCGCGTCGCGGCGAGTTGCTCGTCGCCGGCGCGGATGGCGTCGAGCACGCCGGCATGCTCCTGCAGCGACTGCAGCAGCCGGTTGCGCGCGCGCAGCTGGATGCGCCGATAGGCGCTCAGCCGCTTGTGCAGGGCCAAGGCCTGATCGGCGAGGAATCCGTTGCAGCTCGCGCGATAGATCGCCTCGTGAAAGATCCGGTTGTCGGCGTAGTACTGTTCGCTGTCGCCGGCGCGCGCGGCCACCTCGCAGGCGCGATGCGCGGCCTCCATCGCCGCGTCGTTTTCCGGCGTGAGCCGGCGCGCCGCGAGCCGCCCGCAGGCGCTCTCGACCTCGGCCATGGTCTCGAACATCTCGAACAGCCGGGTCGGTGACGGCACGCTGACGATGGCGCCGCGGCGCGGCCTGATATCGATGAAGCCCTCGGAGCCGAGCTGCAGCAGCGCCTCCCGGATCGGCGTCCGCGAGACGCCGAATCGCTCCGCCAGCGAGGCTTCGTCCAGCCGGTCGCCGGGCAGGAATTCCCCCGCAATCACAGCATCTTCGATCGCCTGCTTCAGTCGAAAGGCCTGGCTCATTGCATACATCCTCGGCCCAAATTCCATACCATACACTTGACAACGAATACAGTATGCAATCAATATACCAATTGTATGCAAGATTGTTATTTAAAAATGCAATCGCAGGACGGGAGGTATGGAATGAGACTGTCTCGACGCCGAGCAATGGCGCTTGGCCTCGCGGTTCCCGCGCTGCTGCGGACCGGACGCGCAAAGGCCGCCACAGTGCTGAAGATCTCGCATCAGTTTCCCGGCGGCACCGCCACGGAAGGCGACTTCCGCGACCGGCTGTGCCGGCGCTTTGCCGAGCTCGTCAGCGAGCGCAGCAAGGGAACGCTGAGCGCGGAGATCTATCCCGGCTCGTCGCTGATGAAGACCAACGCGCAGTTCTCCGCGATGCGGAAGGGCGCGCTCGACATGAGCCTCATTCCGATCTCCTACGCCGGCGGCGATCTGCCCGAGCTCAACATCGGGCTGATGCCGGGCCTCGTGACGAGCTACGAGGAAGGGCTCGCCTGGAAGACCAGGCCGATCGGCCAGGAGCTGACGAAGTTTCTCGCCGCCAAGGGCGTCGTCATCGTCACCTGGATCTGGCAGGCCGGCGGCGCGGCCTGCCGTTCGCGTCCGCTGGTCGACGTGGCCGATGCCAAGGGCGTGAAGGTGCGCGGCGGCTCGCGCGAGATGGATCTGGTGCTGCAGGCCGCCGGCGCCTCGGTGCTGTCGCTGCCGTCGAACGAGCTCTATGCGGCGATGCAGACCGGCGCCTGCGACGCGGCGCTGACCTCCTCGACCAGCCTGACCTCGTTCCGCCTGGAAGAGCTCGCCAAGCATCTCACCAGCGGACGCGCCAGGAGCTACTGGTTCATGCTCGAGCCGCTGGTGATGTCGAAAGCGGCGTTCGACCGGCTGTCGGCTGAGGAGCGCGACATCATCGTCGCGGTCGGCGCCGAGCTCGAAGAGTTCGGCCGCTCGGCGGCCATGCAGGACGACGTCCGCGTCGCCAAGGTCTACGAGGCCGCGGGCGCGACCGTCCACGATCTCGACGACAGGCTGGTCCAGGCTTGGCGCGCGCTGGCGCGTGACACCGCCTGGAAGGACTACGCCAACAAGAACGAGAACTGCGCCCGCCTGATCAAGCTCGCCATGGAGGTCGGCTCATGAGCGCGCATGGTGTCGATCTCGGGCATCCCGTCGTCGTGACGGCGGCGCGGCCCGGCTCCCTCACGGCGCGGATCGTCAGCGCCATGGCCGTGCTCAACAGGACCATCATCGTGTTCTGCTCGATCGCCCTGATCGCCGCGAGCGCGATCCTGAGCTACAGCGTCGCCGCGCGCTATTTCTTCAATGCCGCGACCTACTGGCAGGACGAGGCGGCCGTGTTCCTGCTGGTCGGCAGCACCTTCATGTCGACCGCCTTCGTGCAGTCGAACCGCGGCCACATCGGCATCGAAGCCCTCACCGGCTATCTCACGCGACGCGGCAATGCGATCCGGACCTTCCTCGTCGACCTGATCAGCCTCTTGTTCTGCAGCTTCTTCGCCTGGAAATCCTGGACCCTGCTGCACGAGGCCTGGGTCGACGGACAGGTGTCCGGCTCGACCTGGGCCCCGCCTCTGTGGATTCCCTACAGCCTGATGGCCACCGGCATGACCTTGATGACCCTGCAGATCGCGCTTCAGCTCGCGTCACAGGTCGATGGATGGAGGAGCAAATGAGCACGCTCGCTGTTGGAATGATGTATGGCGGCGCGACGCTCGCGATCATGGCCTCTGGGATGCCGATCGCGCTCGCGCTCGGCACCGTAGCCGTCATCTTCATGTACTTCTTCATGCCCGCGGCATCGCTCGATACCGTGACGCAGAACGTCTACGAGGAACTGGCCTCGATCACGCTGCTGGCGATCCCGCTCTTCATCCTCAAGGGCGCGGCGATCGGCAAGTCGAAGGCGGGCCAGGACCTCTACAGCGCCATGCACGTGTGGATGAGCCGCATTCCCGGCGGTCTCGGCATCGCCAACGTGTTCGCCTGCGCGCTGTTCGCGGCCATGGCCGGCTCGTCTCCGGCGACCTGCTCCGCGATCGGCTCGGCCGGCATTCCCGAGATGCGCAAGCGCGGCTATTCCGGCGGCTTCGCCGCAGGCGTCATCGCCGCGGGCGGCACGCTCGGCATCCTGCTGCCGCCCTCGATCACGATGATCCTCTACGCGGTCGCGGCCGAGCAGTCGCTCGGACGGTTGTTCCTGGCCGGCATCGGTCCGGGACTGCTGCTGGTCGTGCTGTTCGCAACCTACGCCGTCATGAAGTTCAAGGCCGAATACGCCGCGGCGCAACGCGCCTATGCGGCCGATCCTGCCCAGCATCCGATCCTGTCGCAGGAGCGCTACACGATGGCGATGCGGTTCGGCGCGCTGCCGCGGGTGATGCCGTTCATCGTGCTGCTCAGCGGCGTCATGATCGCGCTTTATGGCGGCTACGCCACGCCGTCGGAGACCGCCGGCCTCGGCGGCATCCTGGCGCTCGCCTTGATTGCACTGATCTACGGCGTGTGGCGGCCGACCGATCTCGGCCCGATCCTGGAATCGACGCTGAAGGAATCGACCATGCTGATGCTGATCATCGGCATGTCACTGCTCTACTCCTACGTGATGAGCTATCTACACATCAGCCAGGGAGCGGCGCAGGCCATCGTCGCAATGCAGCTGTCGCGATGGCTGCTGCTGGCGGCGATCCTCGTGCTGGTGGTCGTGCTCGGATTCTTCCTGCCGCCGGTCTCGATCATCCTGATGACGGCGCCGATCGTCCTGCCGCCGCTCAAGGCCACCGGATTCGACCTGATCTGGTTCGGCGTGGTCATGACCATCGTGATGGAGATGGGCCTCATCCACCCGCCGGTGGGCTTGAACATCTTCGTGATCCGGAACATCGCGCCCGACATCCCGTTACGGGACGTCATCTGGGGCACGCTGCCATTCGTGCTGCTGATGGCATTCGCGGTCGTCTTGCTCTGCCTGATGCCCTCGATCTCCACCTGGTTGCCGAACCTGGTGATGGGTCTCCCTTCCCGATAAGCCCATGGAGCCTTAAGACCATGCTCAACGAGACGCGATCCGGACGCATGTCGGCGCCGGAATTCCTCCAGGGTCTGATCGACACGCTGACCCAGCGCGGACGATCGGTCCTCGGCATCAAGCCGCCTCGCCACACCGGCGAGGATCCGGACCTCGAACTGCTCGGCGAGGCGCTGCTCTCGCGGCGCGGCGAGGCCTCGGGCGTCGCGATCGCGCAGTCGCTGCTCGCCGTCTTCGAGCGGGCCAAGGAGCCGGAGCGGCTGAAATTCCTGTCCTCGCTCGCCGACCGGTTCGGGCCTGATCGCCGCGCGGTCGAGCTCGCGATCGCCGCCTACAAGGGCGAGGACGGCGGTGCGGGGAAGAAGATCGAGGCGCTGCACGCCGCGGCCGAGCCGCGGCGGCAGGAGCTGATCCGACGGCTCAATCTGGCGCCGGGCGGCACCGCGTCGCTGGTGCGCATGCGCGAGGTGCTGCTGTCTCTGCTGTCGAAGCATCCGGAGCTGCAGGCAGTCGACGACGACTTCGTTCACCTGTTCTCGTCATGGTTCAACCGCGGCTTCCTGGTGCTGCGGCCGATCGACTGGACGACATCGGCCAACATTCTCGAGAAAATTATCAAGTACGAAGCGGTTCACGCGATCCAGGACTGGGACGATCTGCGCAACCGCCTCGAGCCGACGGACCGCCGCTGCTACGCCTTCTTCCATCCGCAACTGGTCGACGAGCCCTTGATCTTCGTCGAGGTCGCGCTGACCAAGGAGATCCCCTCCGCGATCGGCCCTCTCCTCGAAAAGCCACGCCGTGCGATCGACGCCCGCGAGGCGACCACGGCCGTCTTCTATTCGATCTCGAACACGCAGAAGGGGCTGGCCGGCGTCTCCTTCGGCAACTTCCTGATCAAGCAGGTGGTGCAGGATCTGGCGCGCGAGCTGCCGAACCTGACGACCTTCGTGACGCTGTCGCCGGTGCCGGGCTTCGCCAACTGGGTCAGGCGCGAGCTGAAGGCCGAGGCGTCGATCGCAATCGATGACGACGCCAGGCGCGCGCTGGCGGCGCTGGAGGACGGCGGCGACCTCGCGCAGGCGCGGGAGCCGATCACCGCGCTCGCGGCCTACTACTTTCTCAAGGCGAAGCTGTCATCGGGCAAGCCCGTCGATCCCGTGGCCCGCTTCCATCTCGGCAACGGCGCCCGCCTCGAGCGGCTCAACTTCCTCGGCGATCCCTCGCCCAAGGGCCTCAAGCAGTCGTACGGATTGATGGTCAACTATCTCTATGCGCTGGAGCACATCGAGGCGAACCACGAGGCCTTTGCGGAGGCCGGCACGGTGGTCGCCTCGCCACAGGTCAAGAAGTCGCTGCGCACCAAGCTGGCGTCGCAGGACCTCGTTCCCAGACCGCAGAAGAACCCGCAACGGAAGATCTCGTCATGACCTGGAACCTGTACGACCGCCTGCTCGCCTCCGCCGTCACGGATCAATCGATCTGCATCGAGAAGGACGACGGCACCACATTGAGCTACGCGGAGCTGGCGGCACTCAGCGGCCGCTTCGCAAACTTTCTTGCCGGGCTCGGCATCGGCCCCGGCCACCGCGTCGCCGCCAAAGTCGAGAAATCAGTCGAGGCCCTCGCACTTTATCTTGCCACGTTACGCGCCGGTGCGGTGTACCTGCCCCTCAACACCGCCTACACGCCGGCGGAGACGGCGTACTTCATCGGCGACGCCGAGCCGACATTGATCGTCTGCGACCCGAAGGACGAGGCCGCCCTGCGCGCCATCGTTGCGACGGCCGGCGGGCGGATCGAGACGCTCGATCCGGACGGCCAGGGCTCCCTGGTCGACGCGGCTTCTGCCTGCCCGAGTGAATTCGACACGGTCGAGCGTGCGAAGGATGATCTGGCCGCCATCCTCTACACGTCAGGCACGACCGGGCGATCGAAAGGTGCCATGCTGACGCATGGCAATCTGGTCTCCAATGCGCTGACGCTGGTCGAGCAATGGCGTTACACGCGCGACGACGTGCTGATCCACGCGCTGCCGATCTATCATATCCACGGGCTGTTCGTGGCCGGCAACGTCACCTTCGCGGCGCGGGCGCGGATCCTGTTCATGCAGAAGTTCGATGCCGAGCGCATCCTGGCTGCGATGGCGGGAGCCACCGTCCTGATGGGCGTGCCGACGTTCTACGTCCGCCTGCTGCAGAACCCTGATCTCGGCCCGGCCACGACGGCTCATATGCGGCTGTTCGTGGCCGGCTCGGCGCCGCTGCTGGCCGAAACCCATCGCGCCTGGAACGGACGGACGGGCCACGAGATCCTCGAGCGCTATGGCATGACGGAGACCGGCATGATCACCTCCAATCCCTATGAAGGTCCGCGCGTGCCGGGCTCCGTGGGCCAGCCGCTGCCGAGTGTCGAGTTGCGCATCGCCGATCCCGACACGGGGGCTCCCCTTGCAGTCGACGAGGTCGGCATGATCGAGGTCCGGGGCCCCAACGTGTTCGCCGGCTATTGGAACATGCCGGAAAAGACCGCCGCGGAATTCCGCGCCGATGGCTTCTTCATCACCGGCGATCTCGGCAAGATCAATCCGGACGGCTACGTGCAGATCGTCGGCCGCGGCAAGGACCTCATCATTACCGGCGGCTTCAACGTCTATCCGAAGGAGATCGAGACCGAGATCGACGCCATTCCTGGCGTCACGGAAAGCGCCGTCGTCGGCGTGCCGCACGCCGATTTCGGCGAGGGGGTGACGGCTGCGGTGGTCCGCGCCGCCGGATCGTCGGTCGACGAGCGCGAGATTCTCAAGGCGCTGTCCGGACGATTGGCGAAGTTCAAGCAGCCCAAACGCGTGGTCTTCGTGGATACGCTGCCGCGCAATGCCATGGGCAAGGTGCAGAAGAATCTGCTGCGCGACCGCTTCGCCGGCCTCTATGCGGCGAAGACCTGAAGCAAGGGATCTCCGCCTCGCCGACGCAAACGCGAAAGCCGCCCATGGGCGGCTCTCGTCTCCTTATCGATATGTCTCGATCGATGTCTTTGCTGGCCGGCTCGCGATCGCGGGATCGCCGCAAGGTCAAGCCGCAGCGCTCGCCTGCAGGGCGCCGACACGGGGCTTCGTCTGCCGCAGATGTGTCTTCCATGCTTCGATCGCCACCGCGAGCGAGGTGATCGCCCAGAACACGGGGTACTCATAGCCGCCGGTGTTCCAGGTCCAGCCGAACCCCTTCACGACCTGCAGCGCATAGACGGCGAACAGGAGCAGCGCCGTGGCGCCGAGCGCCGCAAATCGCGTGCAGATGCCGAGCACCAAGGCCACGCCGGCCGCGGACTCGGACGCCGCGGCGATCAGCACCCAGACCTCCGGTGGATGAAAGCCCGCCTTGGCGAAGAAGCCGGCGGTCGTCGCCGATACCGCACCGGCGGCGAACTTTCCGGCGACATGCGGAAACAGAAATAGACCGCAAATAATGCGAAGAATGTTCAGGCCATTCGACAAATCAAAATTTTCCGCCTTGATGCGGAAGTCGTCCTTTGTGAGTAACATGACTCAAGCCCCTTTCGTTGCCGCCAATGTTGCAGCGAAGCGAGCTAGCGCCATTGCGGCAAATCAAACTCGATCTGTGAAAAATGCAGGAGCGGGTTGCGGCGATCGTGAGACCGAGCGGATCGCCAAGAGCTCCGCTGCAGAGCTCTTAGTCCCATGCGTCGATGATCGGCGCTCTCAGGAGTTGCGCGCCCGCGACCACACGTTTTCTGCCTTGGCCGCATCAATCTCGGCTGCCAGTTCGTCGATCCGATATGGCTTCGACAGAATCCGAACTCCGGCCTCCTTTGCTGCATGCACGGCCGCTCCCGAATAGCCGCTGGTCAGGAGAATGGGCATATCGCCGCGCCGTTTCTGGATCTCGCGCGCGAGCTCGACCCCGTTCATGCCCCCCGGCATCATGACATCGGAGAACACGAGGTCGACCGACCGCCCGTCGGCCAACGCGCCCAGTGCCGCCGCCGCGCTGGATGCACGGGTGACCTCATAGCCGAGTTGGCGGAGCATCTCGCTCACGAGCGCAGCGACTTCGTCGTCGTCCTCGACCAGAAGAATCCGCCCCTCCTCGCGAGAACGGGCTCTCGGTCGATGAAGGTCGACGAGGTGATGCTGCTGCCTGGATGCGGCGTGCGCGGATCTGGGCAGGTACAACGCGATCGTGGTGCCCCGACCAAGCTCCGAGTCGATGCAGACGGTGCCCCGCGACTGCTTGGCGAAGCCGTAGACCTGGGCAAGCCCGAGGCCCGAGCCCTTGCCGACATCCTTGGTAGTGAAGAATGGCTCGAAGACCCGAACGCGAACCTCGTCCGTCATGCCGGTTCCGGTGTCGAGCACGGACAGGCGGACATAGTCGCCTGCGACCTCGTCATCCTTCCAATTCAGCAGGTTCTCCCCTCGCACCACGATGGTGCCGCCGGTGGGCATCGCGTCGCGCGCATTGACGGCGAGATTGAGCACCACCAGCTCGAGCTCGCCGGGGTCGACCTCGACCGGCCACAGCGCATCGGGAAAATCGAACCGCACGTGGACGTCGCCGCGAAGGCTGCGATCAAGCAATTCGCGCATTCCGCCGATCTGACGGGCGATGTCGACCGGTTCGGGTCTCAGCTCCTGCCGGCGAGAGAACGCGAGAAGCTGCCGGGTCAGGCTCGCACCGCGCTGCGCCGCCTGGAGCATGCCGTCCATGAGGCGACGGCGCCTCGCCGGATCGGCCTGGCGATCCAGCATGTCGAGGCCGCCGGAGATCACCATCAGCAGATTGTTGAAATCATGCGCGACGCCGCCCGTCAGCCGGCCGATGGCCTCGATCTTCTGGGCCTGGCGAAGCGTCTCTTCGACACGCGCGCGCTCGGCCATCTCGAGGCGAAGATGTTCGTTGGATTCCGCGAGCGCGCGAGTCCGTTCCACCACCAGCCGCTCGAGCTCCTGCGCGGCCTGCTCGCGCGCCTGGATCAGCGTGCGAATTTCGTACTGGCGCCGCCGGGCCCGCATCGCCGATTGCACCGCGCTCGTCAGCGTGATCGGTTGGACCGGCCGCTCGAGCAATGAGACGTTGCGCAGCGCGCCCACGAGATTGCGCCTCCACGCAACCACTGCGGGCTGCTCCCGGTGGCTGGTGAGCACGATGAAGGGCAGGTCGGACCATGCGGGCTGCCGCTCGACCCATTGCGTGAGAGGAGCAGTGTCCGTTGCGAACACCCCCTCCTCGGCCAGAACGATCGCGCCGACGCCGGCACTCAACTCGCTGATCAGCTCTGTCAGGCAGGTGCAGACATGGGTGTCGAGCCTTGCGCTTCGAAGCAGCTCCGCAGACGCCGGACCGTCGCGTCCGATCGGCGCAAAGACGAGCACGCGCTGATCCCGCTCAATGCTCATCTCGCATCCCCGTGTCAGGGACAGCGATTGCGTTATAGCGCGGATTGCCCGCGAAGATCCCGCTGAAATCCGTGAGCGGCGGGCCGAGTGTGATGCCGGCACTGCTCAAACGAAACTCCCGGATGGTATGTTCGTGGTTCCCGCTCCGCTTCTTGACCACCGATAGAGCGCGGCGGACCGTCCCCGCCACCTCGAAATAGCGCAGCATCAACACCGCATCGCTGAGATAGCTGATATCCAGCGGTGTATCCATCGGGCCCACCAGACCATGCTGCGCCAGCACAAGGATGGTCAGCACACCTTGTTGGCTGAGATAGCTCAGGAGCTCGTGCATCTGGAGGATGAGAAAGCGTTCGTCCGGCATCGCGTTGAGGTAGCCGTTGAGGCTGTCGATGACCACGACGCGGGCCTTGTCGCGCTCGACGCTCTGCAGAACGTTGGCGCCGAACTCACCCGGAGATAATTCGGCGGGGTCGATCTGCTGGAAGCGAATGCGACCGGAGTCCAGATGCGTCGCGAGCGGCAAGCCAAGCGTTCGCCCACGGGCCTCCACCGTGCCGCGGCCTTCGTCGAATGCGAAGAAGACGGCGTGCTCGCCCCGCTCCGCCGCCGCGATCGCGTAGGTCAGCGCGAGCGACGATTTGCCGACACCGGCTGCTCCAATGAGGAGCGCGTTGGTGCCGCGCTCGAGCCCTCCTCCCAGCAGCTGGTCGAGCTCGGTGTTGCCACTCGGGGTGAATTCGCCCAGGAATGGTCTGTGATGCTCCGCGGCGACCAGCCGCGGAAAAATCTTCAGCCCGCCCTCGGCAATCGTGAAATCATGAAAGCCACCGCGAAACGAAATGCCGCGCATTTTGATCACACGCAACCGGCGCCTCTCCGCGCCATACTCGATCGCAAGCTGCTCCAGCATGACGACGCCGTGCGCGATCGAGTGGAGTTGCAGGTCGTCCTGCGACGACGACAGATCATCGAGCAGGATGACCGTGCAGTTGCGCTTGGCGAAGAAGTGCTTCAATGCCAGCACCTGACGGCGATAGCGAAGCGGACTCTGCGCCAGAAGCCGGAGCTCGGAAAGGCTGTCGATCACGACCCGGGCGGGGTCGATGCGCTCGACCTCCTTGAACATCAGGCTGGTCGTCTCGCTGAGCTCCACCTCGGCCGGGTGGAACACCGTGAGCTCCCGCTCCGGATCGAGCGTCGTCTCCGGAGGAACAAGCTCGAACACGTCGACGCCGGCAAGCGACCAGCCGTGCCGCTCGGCGACGACCTCCAGCTCCTGCTTCGTCTCGGACAGGGTGATGTAGAGCCCCCGCTCGCCCAGGGCTGCGCCCTTCAGAAGGAACTGGAGCGAGATGGTGGTCTTTCCGGTCCCGGGCCGGCCCTCGTAAAGATACAGGCGATTGGCGTCGAGGCCGCCGCCGAGGATATCGTCGAGGCCACCGCTGCCGGTGGAGATCCGCGTGAGATCCTTGGAGCCGCCATTTCGTTGGCCGCCGACAAACTCCCCCGTCATTCAAACGCTCCGTCGTGATGAATTTGGACGAACGGTAATCAGTCATCGCCCGCGGACACGGCGGGCTCGCAAGTCACCGGGCGTTACGGCCGGCTGGAAAAGGAACACAATGAATCCGCCTCGGGTTCCCGAGGAACCCGGTCTGGCGAGAGGTCCCAAGGACCTCGTTCTGAAAACATAAATGGCAGTTCAGGGAACCAGTGGCTTCGTCCTGCTGGCCGCCGCCGGCAACCGCCCGATCGGATACCGTCGAGATCAGCCGGCGCGGCCGACGGTGCCGGCCATGGTGGCCCCTCGTGCGCCCAGCGGCATCTCGCGGCCGGTCGTGGTGTCGCGCGGGGTCTGGAGCTCGAGCTCCGCATCGAGCTCACCGCCGATCAGGATCACGATGGCCGAGATCCAGATCCAGGTCATGAAGCCGACGGCCGCGCCGAGCGAGCCATAGGTCGCGTTGAAGTTGCCGAAATTGGCCGCATACCAGGAGAACAGCGCCGATCCCGCGAGCCATAGCGCGGCCGCGAGCGCACTGCCCCAGCTGATCCAGCGCCATTTCGGCTCGTCGCGGTCAGGTCCATAGCGATAGATGAGCGCAAGCCCGAACGAGACGCAGACGAAGATCGCGGGCCAGCGTCCGACGCGCAGGACGAGATCGGCGGCATCGGACATGCCGACGTAGTTCAGCAGGACCGGAAGCACGACGAGCGCACCAATCGCAAAAAGCACGAACAGAATCGCCCCGGCCGTGAACAGCAGCGACATTGCGTTCAGCTTGAAGAAGCCGCGCGTCTCGCGCGCGCGATAGACCACGTTGAGCGTATCGAACAGCGATTTCATGGCCGCGTTCGCGCTCCACAAGGAGATCGCGAGGCTGACCAGGAAGGTGAGGCCGAGCGCCTGGCCGCCCTTTGCGGAGACACGTGTCAGCTGGTCCCGCGCGATGTCGATGGCGCCGCCGGGCAACAGGCCATCGAGCTGCTCCAGATGCCCGGTGATCCGGGCAGGATCGGAAAACAGGCCGTAGATGGCGACCAGCGCGGCCAGGGCCGGAAAGATCGCGAGCAGCGTATAGAACGTCATGCCGGCGGCCATCGCGACGATCCTGTGCTCGGTCACGTTCCCATAGACGCGAAACAGCACGTCTCTCCAGCCACGCGCAGGAATGTCGGGCGGAGACTCGGCAAGCCGGCCGCGGCCGTTATTGTCGGCAGCGCTGACCTGCCGTCCGCCGGCGGCTTGCGCGCGGGGCGGTTGATCCAGATATTGGATCAGGACAGCCAGTCCGAGCAGACCCAGCAGGGCACCGGTGCCCGTTGCATGCAGCCCGCCGGACTTAGGAGCGGCCTTCGGACTGCTGTCGTCTGATTTGTTCGATCGGCGAAACATGGCCTCGTCCATCACTGTCGCGTGAAGCAACCGGACGAGTCGAGGAATGTTCCGGCCTCTGGTAAAGCCCGTGCAAAGCATGAACGCGATGGCGGCCTGGCGACACCCACAGTTGATGGAGCGCGCGAGGAACGCGTCCGGGCGAGCCTGCGTTGCGACTGCACCATTCACCGCAAGGAGACACGATTCATGCGCCACTTGTTGTTTGCTTCACTCGCCGCGGCAGCCGTTCTCGCCAGCTTCGGCGCGAGTTCGCCCGCTGCCGCCGCGCAGGACCGCTTCTGCTTGCAGGGCCGGATATGGGGCTATCCCGGCAACTGCCAGTTCACGACCTACCGGCAGTGCCAGGCCGCCGCCTCCGGCACCGACGCCGGCTGCGGAATCAACCCGGCCTATGCCTACGCGCGCCAGCCCGGCCCCTATCGCCGCTACTGATGGGGCGACGGCGTCATCGGGCTCATGACGATCCGCACCGGACCGGCACCCCGCTCCCGTGCGGCGCGGCTCAGGCGGCGCCAACCTCACGCACCATCAGCCGTGCGCGGCTGTCGTAGCTGCTGAGCTTGGGGCGCAGCTCCGGCAGGTCGACGATGTCGAAGCCGTAGCTCTGCCAGAACCGCACGGAGTCGTTGACCGCGACCAGCGACACCGTGCCGAGACCGCTTTCGGCGGCATGGCGGAGCAACTGCCTCACGATCGCGTCGGCCGCACCGCTGCCGCGCGCCTCAGGCAGCAGCGCGAGATCGTGGATGTAGTAGGTCGACGCGCGCTCGGGCAAGCGGCCGATCAGGGCGTTCAGCGGCGGCGGCTGGCCGAGATGCCAGGGATGGCTGACGACATAGCCGCTGATGGCGCCGCCGATACCGTCCCGGCGCGCAGCGTCGAGCACGCGGCAGCCATCGGGGTAAAGCTCCAGCCGCTCTGCCGGAACGCTCGCGTCTTCGGGATAGAAGGGGTGGACCTTGGCGGCGATCGCGTCCACCGCCGCGAGGTCAGCGGTGGTCATCGCCCGCCAGCGCATGCCGTCCGCTCGCGCTGACCGGTGGCCCGCGTGCTCGTTCACCGGGCGAGCGCCATCCAGCGTTCGGTCGCCGACACGGCCGCCGGCCACAGCGCATCGACCGGCTGTCCACGATGCAGCGCCTTGCCGACCTCGCAGATCGACAGGAACGCCGCAGCGCGCGCTTCGTCCAGCTCGAGCGAGTGATCAAAACTCTCGCTCCGCACCAGCCCCATCAGGCCGTTCAGCGTCTGCAGCGCGCTCTCCGGCGCCGCCCCTTCCGCCGACTTCAGCGCCGCGAATACCTCTCGCGCCTTGTCCGATTCCGTCACCGCAGCCTCTCGTTCCAACGAGCCGAAAACTAGCAAGGCCGCCACGGCTCCGCAATGCACGCCCCACCATTGCGACCGCCCCCCATCTCACCGCGCTGACGTCGCAGGGCTCGGCTCCGCCGCGCGCTCGGGCGGCACTGACGCCGTCAATGCACCGTAGACCAGACGGTTGATCCCGGCCGGCAGCAGCGCCTTGCTGCCCGGCGTGGCCTGGATCATCTGCAGGCCGATCAGTTGCTCCGCCGGATCGATCCAGAAATAGGTGCCCCAGTGGCCCGCCCAGGAGAAACTTCCGACCCCGCCCGGCACCCAGCTGGACACGGGATTGGTCCGGATCGCGAAGCCGAGCCCGAACGTCGTGCCCGCGCGAGCGCCGACCTCGTCACCGCCGAAGATACGAACAGTCTCGGGCAGCGCGTTGGTCGTCATCTCCTTCACCGCCTGCGGACTGAGCACGCGCACGCCGTCGAGTTCGCCGCCATTCAACAGCATCTGGCAGAAGCGGAGATAGTCGGGCGCGGTCGACACCAGGCCGCCGCCGCCGGCAAACAGCTTCGGCGGCGTCGTGACGTCCCAGATCGGCGGCCGTTCCGGCATCGGCGCGTCGACGAGACGGTCGAGCCTCTCCTTCGGCACGAAGAAGCCGGTGTCGACCATGCGCAGCGGCTCGAAGATGCGCGCGCGCAGGAACTGATCGAGCGGCTGACCGGACGCGACTTCGATGACCCGGCCCAGCACGTCGACGCTCCAGCCATATTCATGGACCTCGCCGGGCTGATGGGCGAGCGGCAGGCTTGCGAGGCTCGCCACGAAATCCGCCAGCGTCCGGTCGCGGCGGTACACGGCCTTCCAGCCATAGAGCATGTGGATCATCCGGATGCCGGCATCGGCATCCGGGTCGGCGAGGCCGCCTGCCGGATAGGCGAAATCCAGTTCGGAGTAGATGAGACCGGAGGTGTGGCGCAGCAGGTCGCGCACCGTCATCGCGCGCTTCGGCGCCTCCAACCCATATTCCGTCCGGCCGGACGCGTCCGTCCTGCGGACCCCGACCTGCATCTCCGCGAGCTCGGGCAGATAACGGGCGACCGGGGCATCGAGGTCGAGCCGGCCGTCATCGACCAGGATCATGGCCGCAACGCTGGTCACGGGCTTGGACATCGAGGCGATCCAGAAGATCGAGTTGATCTGCATCGGGACCGTCCTGGCGCGGTCCTGAAATCCGATGGCCTGCAGATAAGCGAGCTTGCCGGCCTTGGCGACGACAACGACGGCGCCAGGAACGAGACCCTCGGATGGCGGGAAGGCCTCGAAGCGCGCCTGATACCACGGCGCGATCCGCGCCAATCGCGCCGCCGAGAAACCGAGCGGGTCCGGATCGGCGACCTGGGCCAGATCGTCGGAGGCTGCCGGTCCGGCGAGGGACAAGAGCAGGATGAGCGCAGAGGCCAGCCGCGGCAGGCGCATCGGCCGGGAGGTACGGGGGATCATCGATGTCTCCAGGGGTCAGGCAGCGGAGGCTGCATCGCCCGAGACTGCATCGGAGTCCCTGTCCCCGGCTCGCCGAACTCCGGGATTCAGCTAGCCGATTTTTCGATCAGCCGCCGCCGGCACCTCGGACGACGGCACGTCGCGGACCGTTCTCCGGTATTCGGTCGGCGTCTGGCCGGTCGCGGCCTTGAAGGCGCGGTTGAACGGACCGAGCGACTGGAAGCCGGCATCCATCGCGATCGTCAGCACCGGGACGTCGCGCTGGCTTGGATCCGCCAGCGCCGCCTTGGCCTCGGCGAGCCGGTGGTGATTGATGAAGGCATTGAAGTTGCGATAGCCCAGGCCCTCATTGATGGCGCGCCGCAGCTGCTCCTCGGTCACCGCGAGCCGGGCGGCGAGCACGCCGATGGTGAGCCGCTCCTGCCGGAAGATGCGCTCCTGCGTCATCAACTGATCGAGGCGCTTCAGCAGCAGCTGATCGGCGCCTTGGGGAGCGCTTCGCGGCGCAGGCGCGGCCGCCGGTGCCGCTTCGCGCCGCGGCAGCACGGCCGCAGCCGCGCCGACGGGCGCGACCTGCAGCAGGCTCCACGCCGCCATCGCTGCGAGCGCGCATAGTCCAGCGGCGCGGATCGTGTCGATCGCGGCCGGCGTGATGACGCGCGCGCCGAGACCCGAGCCGTAGATGGCATCAACCGCGATGAACAGCACGCTGCCGAGCAGGACCACGACGCGCAGGCGCGGCCGGCCCGCCACCAGATCACCGCGCCACGTCGCCATCGATTGCGCGGCAGCCAGCACCGCAAGTCCGAGGCCAGCGATTTGTACGGCTTTGTCGGCAAGGTCGGCGACCGGGTCGAGCCGTGACCACACGACGGGGCCATAGGCGCTCAGCAGCTCGCCTGCAACGAACAGCGCCCACAGCGCCGCATGCCGGGCGCGCAGGATGAAGTCATCGTCGAAGACGACCCTTGCCCACAGCCAGAACACGACGGCATTGCCGGCGGCCAGCGCCAGCACGGGGACGCGCCAGACAATCCCGGAATGCCCGAATCCCGGCACCGAATTGACCGATGCCGCGGCGGCACCGAGCAGGACCGCCGCGGTCAACTGCCCGATCCGGGTCCGGCGGCGCTCGCGCCAGGTCAGGCCGGCGGTCAGCAGGAATAGTCCGCATGCAGCGCCGTGGGCGCCGAGCGCGACGGCCGGGAGGGACATGGTGCTCACGATACCGCGGCCTGCAGCATGGCCATGACGAGGGCCTCATTGTTCGCGCATCGCGTGCAGTGTTGGCAACGAGGGCGTCGGACTCAATTACGCCGGCGGCGTGCCGCCGTCAAAGCCGCGATCGGTGTACAGGCGCGATGCGGACCTACGCGTGCACCTCGTGACCGAGCGCCTGGGCCAGCACGCGTCCCAGCATGCCGGCCTGCGATGCGCTGCCGCGCCAGGCCACGATCTGATCGGGACGGATCAGCGCGAGATCCGCTTCGTAGAGATCGCGCAAGGCGCGCGGCAAGGTGATGACCTTCACGTCGGCGCACAACGGCCGCGCCGCGTCACGCAGCTGATCCTCATCAAAGTCGCAGCCTTCGCACCTCAGCAGGGTCCATTCGAATCCGAACCGGTCATACAACGAGACGCCCTGCTCCAGCCAGGCATGCGGCGCGCGGCCGCCGGGACAGGCGCTCGGCACGTAGACATTGGCGGCATCCGGCGGCGGTTGCGTGCCGTCGGAGACGATGATCGGCGAGCCGTCGTAGCGGCCGCCGAAGGTGATGCCGGGAATATTGAACTCGGCGCGCGCATGCTGGTCGAGATAGGCGCCGGCGATGCGCCGCGCCTCAGCGCCGGCCGCCGTCGCGTCCTCGATCTCGGGCACCGCGGCAAACAGGCCGAGCGAATCCGCAAAGCGGCGCGCATAGTCGGTATTGCGCAGCGCCACCGGGCGGCGCTCGGCCGCATAGCTGTCGAGCAAGGACACCGGACTGATACCCTTGACGACGTGAGCGAGCTTCCAGCCGAGATTGACGGCGTCCTCGATCGCGGTGTTGTAGCCGAGCCCGCCGGTCGGCGTGAACAGATGCGCCGCATCACCGCCGAGAAACACCCGGCCGCGTTGCATGCGATCGGCGACCAGCGCGTGGCCCGCGGTCCAGGTGAGATGCGACAGCACCTCGCACGGCACGGCTGCGCCGCAGGCGCGCTGAAACGCCGCCTTGGCGTCATCAGCGCTGATTGCGCTCTCGTCCTCGCCGGGCCGCAGCTGGGTGTGGAAGGCGAATTCGTCGCGCCCGTTCACCGCGGCCATGAAGGCACGGCGGTCGCGATTGAAGCAGACATACATCCAGGCCTTGGCGTGAGGAATGCTTTGGTAGAACTCCGGCGACCGGAGATACACGGCGAGCATGCGGCCGCCCATGAAGTCGCGCTGAACGCCGGTGGTCCCGCCATAGGAGATGCCGAGCGACTGGCGCACCAGCGAGCGCGGGCCGTCGGCACCGATCAGGAAATCCGCCGCGACCTGGAAGCGCGCGCCGTCGCTGAGGCGCTCGACCTCGGCCGTGATGCCGTCATCATTGGCGATATAGCCTGAAAGCCGATGACCGTAATGCAGCTGGATGCCCGCAAGCTGCTCTGCATGCCGGCGCAGGATCGCCTCGACGAATTTCTGCGACACCCGATGCGGCAGCTCGGCCGCGCTCCAGGAACCGGACAGGCCTTCCACGAGCTCCGTCGCGCGCGCCGCCGACGGCAGCTGGAAGCGTGCCAGCTCATAGCTCGTGTAGCGGGTGAAATAGGCGACGTCTGTCGGATAGTCGGCCGGAAGCCCCGCACGCCTGATCTCGTCGGCGAAACCCAGCCGGCGGTAATGCTCCATCGTCCGCGCCTGGGTCGCGTTGGCCTGTGGATTGAAGGCCGTGCCGGGTTTCTCGTCGATCAGCACGGCGGATACGCCGCGGCGGCCGAGCTCGTTGGCGAGCATCAGCCCGCACGGTCCGCCGCCCACGATCAGGACGGCGGCGGTCAGAGGTGTGGTCACGGCGCTTCTCCCCGGCGGCTGCCCGCCATAGTAGGGCGGCCCGGCCGAGATAGTCAAGTAACCTGACTATTTACCGCTGTCGCTTGTCCCGTCTGCAAGCGCATCGAACCTTGCTCCGTAAACCGAAAGCCCCTGCACGATCGCATCCATCGCGGCCTTGCCGAGCTCTGCGCGCATCTCGCGCTCGGCGACATCGACCGCATCGCGGAAGGCCTCCAGCCAGCTCAGGCCCGCCGGCGTGAACCTGACGAGGCGCGCGCGGCGGTCGCGCGGGTCGGCCCCGCGCGCGACGAGTCCCAGCTCTGAACATTGATCAACCAGCTCGCCCATCGCCTGCTTGCTCATCGAGGCCCGGCGCGCGAGCTCCGTCAGCCGCGTGCCTTCGACGTCGAGGTTGCGGGTAAGACCGACATGGGCGATGCGCGTCTCGCCGTGTCCGCTGGCCGCCATCAATTCGAGGACTCGGGACTCGAACCGGCGCACCGCATTGTTGAGCAGGCGACCGATATTGGCGTGACGCCACGCCGTCCCGGTTTGTCCCGCAGGCGGCGCCTTGCGTTGATATCGCGCGGTCATGTGGGAAGCCGCCTGCTCGGAGGTGGATAGGCCGACGGAATGGAGAACGAACGTGACAGTACTTTTTCCACCGTTTCGAGCGCGATGTCGCTGGCGGTCAGGGATTGCGCCGCGAAAACGATACAGCGTATGCACCGCCGCGGATATCGACCATTGGATCGTCGGACTGCTCGATTCCGTCGGTGAGCTGGCCAGGTAGAAACAGCAAGCTCTTCTGAACCTCGTCACTGTTCGGCACAGCCTTGTCGATTGTCAGGACTCCAAGTTCGACCACCTTGCGGCTCTCAGGCCAGGGTTTCGCCGGATCCTTCGTGGAATCTTCGGCAGCAGCAAGTTGCGCCTTGAAATGGAAGGTCACCGGGCCCTGCTTCAATCGCTCGGGCAGCTCGTTCATCAAGAAGTCTGGTGCCCGTTTCGCCGCGTCGGACTTCTCCAAATGAACGACCTTCTCCGGCAGCATCTGATAGCGGACGGCCTGTCGTTCTCCCGCCTTGTTGACGAACGTGAATGCGTTGATGCCGTAGTATTCTTCGTCGGCGAAGCTGTCCGGCGTGGCCACGGTGCCGAACGCCGCCGGAACCGAGGGATGGCTGGACACGAACTGTTCGAATTTCGTCGGCTTGGCCGCATTGGCAGGGCTCTCTGCCAGCGCCGTGAGCAGCTCCCGAAACTCTTCGCCCGTCGACACCGGGAAAAACTTGAGGGAATTGATGACGATGTCGGTGTCGCTGCCATCAGGCAGATGGAACTTCACTGCCACCCCGTGCGGATTGGCGTCGTCGGACCCATCCGGCAGGTTCGGGACGCCCGTGGAGTCTGAGAAGCGCGCCGTCACCGGGATCGCAGCGCCGCTGAAGAGAGCCGCTCGACTGAGCCCTGCGGCTTCCGGAGATGCTTTGAAGCTCCCCTCGACGACGATGCCCTTTGCGTGATTGGCCCGCATTCCGGGGTGTACCCCGAATACCTTGTTCATTGAATTTACGAGCTGTTCCTCAAGGGGTTGGCCTTGCGCCAGTACGGCGACGGGCAAGGTCAAACCAAGACCAACCAGTGCAGCAGCGAGTTTGCGGTTTGTCATTGGGGGTCCTCCTGTGATGCGCGATCAGTATAGCAGCGCGGCGCGCCGTGAGCGAGTTTCGTCTGCGGCTCCAGAGGCATTCCCAGCCTCGGCCGCGTCACGACGGCGTCTCGCGACGTTCCAGATGGGGCGCCGAATTCCGCAATGGGCAGCCATCTCAGGAGGCCAACTCGGGAGGTCATCGCTCCTGGTCCTCGTCGACAACCACGAGGATCGGCCGTGGGCCCGGAAAGCGGGCGACCAACCACGGGCAGTCAGCCGCGGCCTGAGTATTGAACCTTCCATTGGTCCGGGATCCGGAGACGGAAGAACGGTTTTTTCTCGGCGATTGGCTGGACTCTGAGTTGCTCCAGCATGCGACGGCTGCGGCGCCGCGCCATCAGGACAGAAACGAGGACGAGTGTAGTAGCCGGCTAATACGTCTCATCCATATACCGCATCGCACTGTCGTGGACGATGTCAG
The DNA here is from genome assembly GCF_021088345.1 of Bradyrhizobium ontarionense. Classification (NCBI taxonomy): domain Bacteria; kingdom Pseudomonadati; phylum Pseudomonadota; class Alphaproteobacteria; order Hyphomicrobiales; family Nitrobacteraceae; genus Bradyrhizobium; species Bradyrhizobium ontarionense. Next base: position 3,042,360 of record NZ_CP088156.1, read on the forward strand.
CGGCGATGGCGCAGAGAGCGGCGATAGCAATGCGGCCGGCGGCGCACGTCGAGACAGGCGCTGAAATTGACGTATGAGTGAGCCTCAACGCAATGAGTTCCGCTTTGCGCAATTGGCCGGCGCGTATAAGCTCAATCGTTACCAGCGTCGAGGAAGCGCTGGAACGTCGGGAAGTGAAACGCGAGCAAGGTGGGTGAAGGGCCGACTCCGTCCGCCCTCATCCTGCGCATGCGTGCAGATTTTCCGACATTTTGGAGGTCTTGGGTTCGAACGGCTCGGACGAGTCGATTGTTGCGGCGTGATCGGCGGTGCTGTTCGCCCCGATCGGGACTCCGCAGCCGGTGTTCGATCGCGGGACGTCTCGGTTGTGGGCATCGACGCGTCGGAGGAGCCGAAATGGACCAACGGGACGTACGGGCCGCATGGGAAAAATTCGTCGCGCGCGGCGCCTTGTCGGCCGAGCTGAGATCGACGGTGGCCGCGTCGTGGCAGCGCTCCAGGCAGCACTGCGTCACGGTCGATCGTGCGAAAGCGCCACTCGTCGCCGAGGCGGAATTGTTTCGCCAGCGCTCCAAGCATGCGTCGCTCCGCCATGCCGCGCGCTGCGCGCTGCAGAACTCGAAGACGTTCCTGAGCGACGCCGGCTCGATCATGATCCTCACCGATCCCACCGGCCTGATCGTCGACACCCAGGGCGATGCACGGGTCATCGACGCCGGCCGCACGGTGCATCTGGAGCACGGCGGACGCTGGAGCGAGGCTGATATCGGCACCAACGCCATCGGCACGGCGCTGGCTGAATCACGACCGGTCCAGATTCACGGCGCAGAGCATTTCTGCACCGAAGTCCAGCGCTGGACCTGCGCCGCGGTTCCGGTTCACGACCCGAGCGACGGCGAGCTGCTCGGCGTGGTCGACATCTCGGGTCCGGCCAGCACCTTCAACCCGCAGAGCCTGGCGCTGGCGGTGGCGGTCGGCCATCACGTCGAAAGCGTGCTTGCGCAGCTGGCCCGGCAGGACAAGGAGCAGCTGCTGTGCGACTTCATCGCCAAGCGGGCGTCATGGGCCACCGAGGAATGCATCCTGCTCGACCGGCGCGGCGCGATCCTCCATGCGACCGAGCGCGGGCTGCGCGCCATGAAGGACAACGGCCTCAACACCGATGGCGATGCGCCGACGCGCTTCCTGAAAACGGTCCAGTTCGAAGACTGGCCGGCCAAGCTCAGGGAGATCCTGCCCCATGCGAGCTTCGAGCTCGTCAAGAACGGCAGCACCGGTGTCGGCGCGATCGTAGTCATGCATGCGCGGCGCCGCGCAGCCGCGGATCGCAACGCCGTGACCGCGAAGGAGACGCGTGCGCGCGACGACGCCACCACGTCGGCTCCGTCGCGAAACCTGCAGGCACAGCCGTGCCGCCCGCCCACGAAGCCGGCCGGCAACAAGAGTCCCGGCTTCGTCGCCCAGGATCCGAACGTGCTAGCGATCGTGCGGCGCGTCGAGAGCGCGGCGGCGCGCAAGATGCCGATCCTGATCCGCGGTGAGACCGGCACCGGCAAGGAACAGCTGGCGCGCCACGCCCACGCCGCCAGCGGACGCGCCGGCGCGTTCGTTGCGGTCAATTGCGCCGCCCTCCCCGACAGCCTGATCGAGGCCGAGCTGTTCGGCTATGCCGACGGCGCCTTCACCGGCGCACGGCACGGCGGCGCCACGGGGCTGGTCAAGGAGGCCGATGGCGGCACGCTGTTTCTGGACGAGATCGGCGACATGCCGGTAGCGCTGCAGGGCGTGCTGCTGCGCCTGCTCGACGATTGGACCGTGCGGCCGGTCGGCGGCACCGCCTTCAAGGTCGACGTCTTCCTGGTGTCCGCGACCAATGCCGCGCTCGACAGGGCCATCGCCGAGGGGCGATTCCGCTCCGACCTGCTGTATCGCCTCAACACGCTCGAGGTCCGGCTGCCGCGGCTGCGCGAGCGCTGCGATTTCGACGCCATTGCGCGCCAGCTGCTGCGCAAGATCGATCCGGGCTGCGACATCACCGCGGCGGCGCTGGCGCGACTGGCGCCGAACCATTGGCACGGCAACATCCGCGAGCTCGGCAACATGCTGGCGCGGCTCACGCTCGGCGTCTCCAACGGGGTGATCGACGAGGCCTGCGTGGAGGCCATGATCGGCAAGGTGATCGGCCAGCCTCCGCCGCCGGCGCCTGGATCGCTCCAGGACGTCCAGCGCGCCCGCATCCTGATGGTCTACGCCGAAACCGCGGGCAATGTCAGCGAGACGGCGCGGCGTCTCGGCGTGTCCAGAAACACGATCTACCGCGCGCTCGGGCAGCCGCGGCCGTAGTCGGCGCGCAGGCCGGGAGCCGACACGGGTCGACAAGGCGATGGCATCGTGACGGCGCAATGCGTTCGCCGGGCGCGGACGCCCGGCTTCATGGCTCACCGGCAGCGCGTCGGCCGAACGGGGTCAAAGCCGCTCGGCGCCACCGCCCAGGGCCGGGCCGGCCGTCGGGTCGTAATCGTCCGGCTTCTTCGCGATCAACGTCTGCGTCGTCAGGATCAGGCCGGCGACGGAGGCGGCATTGCGCACCGCGCTGTAGCAGACCTTGACGGGATCGACGATGCCGGCCTTGACGAGATCGACGGATGCGCCGTTGCGCGCGTCGAGGCCATGACCGTTGGCGCCCTTCGCAACCTTGTTGACCTCCGCCTCGGCATCGAGGCCGGCATTCGACGCGATGTGGAACAGCGGACGGCTCAGCGCACGCTGCAACAGCTCGGCACCCTGCCTCACACTGCCGTCCAGCCCCTTGATCAGGTCGTCGAGCTTCGGCGCCGCCTTCAACAGCGCAAAGCCGCCGCCGGGGACGATGCCCTCCTCGATCGCGGCCCGCGTCGCATTGATCGCGTCCTCGATCAGCTGGGTCCTGCGCTTCTGTTCGACGGGGGTCGCTCCGCCCGCCAGGATCATCGCCGTGCCGCCGGACAGTTTGGCAATACGCTCCTGGAACTTGTCGCGCTCGATGTTCTCAGGCGCCGCATCATATTGCCGCATCACCTGCTCGCGGCGCGCAGCGATCTTGGCCGGATCGCCGGCGCCCGCCGTGATCAAGGTCTTGGAGGCGGAGATCCGCACCTGGCGGGCGGCTCCGAGATCCTGCAGCTCGGCCTTTTCCAGCCGGCCACCCAGATCGACCGAGATGACACGGCCGCCGGTGGTGATGGCGATATCCTCCAGCATCGCCTTGCGCCAATGGCCGAACTCCGGCGGATGGATCGCGGCGACCTTGAAGTTGCTCTTCTCGCGGCGCGCCAGCAGCTGCATGATCACGACCGGCGCAACTTCCTCGGCGATGATCAGCAACGGCCTGCCGCTCTTTTCGACCAGCGAGATCACGCCGGCCAATTGCTCGCCGCTCTGGATCTTGTGGTCCGTCATCAGGATGAACGGATTGTCGAGCACGACCTGCATCCGCTCCACATCCGTCACCATGTGGTGCGAGAGATAGCCGCGCTCGAACGCCATGCCTTCGACGACTTCGAGCGTCGTCTGGACGGTGCTGCCATATTCGACCGCGACGATCCCGTGCGTTCCGGCGCGCTCGAAGGCTTCTGCGACCATGTCGCCGAGCGCAGCATCGTTGGCCGCGATGCTCGCGACCGCCCGCACGCCCGCCGAGCCCTGCAGCGCCATCGCGGAGCGCTTCAGGTTCTTGATCGTCTCCGCCACCGCCAGCTCGAGGCCTTCCACCAATTCCACGGGATTGGCGCCGGCAGCGAGACACTTCAAGCCGTCCTGCACCAGCACGTCGGCCAGCACCGTGGCCGTGGTGGTGCCGTCGCCCGCAGTGTCGTTGGTTTGCTTCGAGACCTCGCGCAGCACCTGCGCGCCCATGTTTTCGAACGGGCATTCGAGCTCGATCTCGCTGGCGATGCTGACGCCGTCGCGCGACACGATCGGTGTACCGATCGGACGGTCCATGATCGCGTTCATTCCCTTCGGACCCAAGGTGCCGCGCACCGCCTTGGCAAGCTTGGCAACGCCCCGTCCCAATGCGGCCCGCGCCGCTTCGTCATGCAGCATGATCTTCGGCATGTCCTCAACCTCCCATTGGCCTGGTCGTTCGCCGCCGTTCCGGCCGGCGCGACTGTTGTTGTTGTCCCCCGGCCGATCAGGCCGAGACTCGTGCTTTCGGAACGAACGGCGTCTCGAGATCGAACCGCACCGACAGCAGACCGCGGCACAGCGCACTGTTGAATTCTGCGTTGACACCGACACGCCTCAGCCCCGAGACGTAGGCCGAAAATCCATCGGCCCGCAGCGGCGATCCCGCAGCATCGACGAAGGCCGGCACCTCATCACGGGCTGCTGCCACCACATCCCGCCTTGCGAGATAGCGCTGCCTCAGCCCGTCGCCCTCGTCGTCGACGGGAAGACCACACAGCTCCGCCAAGGTGAGGGCCGTGATCGTCTCCGGCGAATGTCCGATGCCGGTGAGATGATTGAGCAGCGCGACCTGGCGACGCTGGAACGCCTTGACGAGGAAGGTCCGGCGCAGATCTTCCAGGTCACCATCGGCCTCGACGCCGAACGTCTCCTGGAACGACAGGCCCTGCGCCAGCCCGGCATTGATCTTGTCGGCGTACATGTGCTCACCGAGCACCACGCTCACGCCTTCCACCCACTCCAGCGCGGTCACGGCGCGGCGCATGTCGTCCGCCATCAGGAACGAGAAGTTGGCGGCACACCAATAGGTCGGCAGCCGGAATTCGATGTGGACATGGTTGGTCGCGTCCACATCCGCTCTGGTGACGAAGTTGAGATCGACCACGGATTCGTCCAGCTCCGGATCCATGACGCCGTGCAGGCAGCCCCACAGCTCCGCCTGCCTCGCCTCGACCTGCCTCTGCTCGGCCTGCCGGTCTCGTTCCGGCAGGCTCCTTGCGATCCGCCCGCTCATGGCGCTCACGCCGGCACGGGTTCGGACAGATGCGCGTATCCGCCGCCGGCCCTGATCTTCTTCTTCTGGGCCTCGACATCGATGCCATAGAGCCGCGCCGCGTTGAGACCGAGAATCTTGGTCTTGTTCTCCAAGGTCAGCACCGAGCCGGTTTCCTTGGAAACGTCCTCCGGAATCTCGAACGCCATGAACTTGTCGATCAGCCATTTCGGCGTCCAGATGCCGTAATCGCTGCCATACAGGATCTTGTCCGGCCCGAGCCAGAACAGCAGCTCCGACATCACATGGGCGAAATAGCCGGGCCGCGAATGGATGAACGGCAACGCCACGGCGATCCCCGCATAGACGTTGGTCTCCTGGGTCGCGATCCAGCAGAAATCGTCCAGCCGCGGCAGCCCGCAATGCTCGACGATGAAATTCAGATCCTGGAACGAGGTCGCGACGTCGTCGATATCAGCGACATCGAACGCATCACGGTTCAACGGAATGATCGTCGGCCCCTTATGGACGTGAACGTTCTTGATGCCGAGCTTCTGCGCCGCCTCGAGGTATTTGTAGGAGTCCTTGTCGGACAGCTTGTAGCCCTTGGACTCGCCGCGCCATTCCGCCGTGTACAGCTTCACGCCCTGGAGCTTGTACTTCTCGGCCAGCGCGTGAAGATCCTCCAGGCCCTTGCTGCCGTCCCGCGGATCGAAGGCGCCATTGAGGATGAAGCGGTCCGGATGGCTCTTCTTCATCGCCGCGTTGCGTTCCGTCGTATTGAAGCCGTTCTTGTAGAAGTCGGTCAGATAGGTCGGCTGCAGAATCGCCATGTCATCATAGCCGGAGACGAACAGGTCATCGAACATCGTCTTGGCGTCATACTTCTCGAACTTCTCCTTCTCCCACTTCTCAGACGGCGGACTGAGATTGGAATGGTAGGCATAGAAGCATTCGATGAACTGCTTGCCGTGAATGTTCTTCTGGTTGGCCGGGCTGCCGTCCCAGAAATGGGTGTGCCCGTCGATCACGAAAATCTCTTCGCCCGTCGCCGTCCTGTACATCGCGTTTCTCCCGCTCCCAGGTTGAATGTTATGAGTCCCACCATTGATGGCGGAGCCAGGTTGGCCCGGACGGCGGCGAGGCCGGCCGGACGTCCTGCGCACCCCTGCTCAGACGATGTACTTCATCATCTCGTTCATGTCGCCGAACAGCATCACGGTGTTGTCGTCGATCATGACCATCCGGCCGTAATGCGTCGACGTCGAAATCTCGAACAGATACGGCGTCATCTCACGACCGAGCTCCTCCGAGATTTCGTCCATCTTGAATTCCATCTTGCCGATGCCGTCGATCCGGATCATCGCCGGCATGTAGGTCACCGTGATGTGGTCATGGCGGCTCATGACGTCGGCGATGGCGCGCGCCTCGACGCTGTCATTCATCGTAACCCCGCATTGATGGGACACCGTGTCCTCGAACGTGATGTCCTTCATCGATTTGAAAATGTTCTCGGCTTCGTGCATCATGGTTGCTCTCCTGACGGATTGAGTGAAAGGCGTCGGCTACGAGGCGAGACTGGCCGGGACCGTCAAGCCAAGCTCGGCAGCGATTCCCCTGATCCGATTCTTGGCCTGCGCCAGCGCCTCGCTGAACGACACGACCTTGACGCGCGGCTGCGACCAGATCGGCTGCAGTCGGTTGGCCGCGTCGAGCGCAAGCTCGGCGTGCTTGGCCAGCCACTTGTCGAACAGCGCGACGTTGTTCGCCGCATGCGTGGGGTCGGTGCCGAGGATGTGGAACAGCTCGACCGTGTTGGCGAGATTGCGCTCGTAATCCGCCTCCGCAGCCGACACCACCGCCGGCGTGATGAAGTCGTTCTGCGCCGAGGCGGCCTGCATCAGGAACCCGGACCGGAACAGCTCGCCGACCAACGGCTCGAACACCACGTTGGTGGCGAAATACTGCTCGAGATAGTCGTTCGATCCCATCACCGACTCGATCGACTTGCGCACGCCCTGCCAGATCGGATCCTCGAGCCAATGCTGCTTGCCGGCATTGACATCGAAGCCGGGAAGGTCGAGCGCGATCTCGCTCAGATAGAGCGTGATGTCCTGGGCGAAGCGCAGTTTGTAGGACGAGTTTGTCAGGATCGCATTGTTGACCATCTGGGTGTAGCCATAGCGCTGCGCCTGCATGGTCGACGTCCCCAGCCCGAACTCGGCATGCTTGTAGGCGCCGAGATGGTTCTGCAGGATCTTCACCCAGGCCGGGTCGAAGCGCGCCGGCGCACCGGACTTCCGGCCGTTCTCGATCGTGTTCTGCACCATGCCGCAGATCGTCGACTGCCGCTGATAATGCGTCCGCTCCCATTCCTGATCGACCGCACGGAACTTGTGCCAGTTGGAGCTCTTCGCCGCGGTCCAGTCCTTGCTGTAGGTCGGCGTTCCGTCGGGAAAGGAGATGATCCAGTCCTGCAGCAGATAGCGCTCCGGATCGGGCTGGACATCGACCGTCATGTCCTCGTAGTGGGTCGCCTTGCGTCCCTTGGGCTCGAAATAATTGTACTTGCGGCTATCGGAGCCAGGAAACACGGCGGATCCTGCCGCCCCCGATTTGACGACTTCCGGCTCCGCAATGGCTCTGCCTACTTGTGCGCTCATGATGACCTCCCTCTTTTGCTCTTGTGTTGCGACGATTTCCGAACGCCGTCATCGCACCGCCGGCGTAAACTTGTCGAAATAGATGTGGTCCGGCTCGACACCGTTGACCTGCAGGATCGGCAGCACGGCATCGATCATCGGCGTCGGACCGCAGGCATAGGCGTCGATCGTCCCCGCCAGGCCTTCCTGGCGAAGGTGGCGCGCGACGACCTCGTGCACGAAGCCGGTCTCGCCGTCCCAATGGTCGTCGGCGGTGGCATGCGACAGCGCCGGCACGAACCTGAAATCCGCGAGTTGCCCGCCGATCGCCGCCAGCTCGTCGAGGTAGAACAGATCGGCGCGCGTCCTGGCGCCGTAGAAGAACCTGATCGGCCGCTGCTCGCGGCTCGCAATGTGATCGGCCAGGATCGACCACAGCGGCGACATTCCCGATCCGCCGCCAATCAGCAGCATCGGGCCGGGTCGCTCCTCGCGCCGAAAGCACGTGCCATAGGGCCCCTTCGCCGTCACCACATCGCCGACGCCAAGACCGCCGTCGAGTTGGGATGAAAACGCCCCATTCGGATATGTCTTGATGATGAAGCTGAGCCGCGCGCCCTCGCCCGGCGCATTCGCCATCGAGAATGCGCGGGTGATGCGGCCGTCGTCGATCGTCAGGTCGACATACTGGCCGGCCCAGAACTTCATCGGCTTGTCGATGTCGATCTCCAGCAGACGGATGTCCGATGTCAGCGCCGTGATCGCCGCGACCCGTCCGCGAAACGTCTTGACCGCGATCGATCGCCTGAGCAGATCCTCGTCATAGTTCAGCAGCTCGAAACTGACGTCGCTATAGGCGTGCGTCCGGCACAGCAGCACATGCCCGTTTTCGCTCTCATAGTCCGGCAGCGCGAAGGTCGAGTATTTCATGAGCTCGATGTCGCCGTCGACGAGCTTCGACTTGCAGCTTCCGCACTGGCCTTCCTTGCAACCATGCATCAGCGAGATGCCCTGGCGAAACGCCGCATCGAGCACGGTCTCGCCTTCCTCCACTTCCATCTCGATTCCGACGGGCTCGAAACGAACCTTGTGAACCTGCACGTCCGTCATGACAGCCCCTCTACCAACCGACATCGACAACCTCCCCGACACACGCAAGCTGATGATCGCAGGGAGCCGGCGAACCGGCCCCCTGCCGCCGCATCGTCAGTGGCAAGGATTGATCGTGAAGCCCTTGCGATAGTCGGCGACCGCGACCTCCCGCTCGATCGGCGAGAGCGCGCGGAAGCCGCGCAGCGGGCTGCCAAGCTGATGGCCGCGCACGTCATCGAGCGTCCACATGTCCTTGGCGTCGAACCGCAGATGCGGCTGGGCGGTCAGGGTCTTGCCGTCCGGACGGACGAAGCCGAGATCCTTGATGGCGTCGGCAATGTCCCAGCCGTGATAGCAGTCCTCCCATTCGCGGCGACCGCTGAAGCGGCCCATCGCCGGCGTCGCACGGCCTTCATACTCGGCGGCGAACGCCACCTTGTGGGTCCAGCGGCACCCTTCCGAGCAATAGGTGTACATCTTGCCGTCGACCTCGTCGCAGACGAAGTCTTCGCGGATCAGGCACGGCACCATGCAGCTCCAGCACCGATGCGGGTACACGTAGCCCACGTCGCTGTTGAAGAGAATGTTGGTCTCGCCCGGCACGCTCAGCTTCGCATACCACTTCCAGAAGTCGCCGAACTCGGCGTACCAGCCCGGATATTTGTGCTCGAACCACTCGAAGTCCTTCTCGGTCTGGGCCTCGATGCGCCAGAAGTTCGCCGACCAGCCGACCGCGAAGAACTGCGCGGTCTTGTGGACGTAGTTCTTCTTGACGATCCGGTCCCAGGCGGCGGCGACGTCATCGTGGTGGATCTTGATGCCGTACTTCTCCAGCGGTAGCATGTAAGTGCGATAATAGTCTTCGTAGATCCAGCGGTGCCAGAGCTCCGCATAGGATTCCTTGTTCTTGTCGCGGTTGGTGGTGCCGTATTCGATGAAGGTGCCGATCGCGGCGTCGACGATCGCGTGGTTCTGCCAGAACGCGTATTTCAGGTCTCGCTCGAGCAACTGGTGGTTCGACGGATCGTTGATCATCGCCATCAGCATCGAGTGGCCGTTGCCGATGTGGCGCGATTCGTCGGACTGCACCGAGAGGAACACGGTCGGCAGCGCGTAGTCGCCGTTGCGGGCCGCCTCCGACGGCATCGCCACAAACAGCGTGTTGGTGAAGGCGGTCTCGGCGACCACCGTGAGGTAGACGTTGGCCGCGGTGATCGCATCACCGGTCAGGAAACCCTCGGCGAACTGGCGCCCGATGGTGGTGGCGTAGCATTTGCCGAACGCGGCCTCGGTGATGTCGAACCCGGCCGGATCGATGTAGTTCTCCATGTACCACTTCTTGAGATTCATCTGGATCGTCGAATGCCGGAACTCGTCGACCATCTGCATCGTGAAGCCGGTACGCAGCTCCTCACCCGGCGCCAGCCGGCCGACCATCGCCATCGACCGGGCCGCCGAGATCTCCGGGAACGGGATGATGGCCAGGAACAGCTTCATCCACTCGACCCAGCGCGGCTCGACGTTGCGGAACATGTCGCCACGCAACGCCGCGTCCAGCGCGCCGTAGACGCGGTTGTCCTTCTCTTCCTGCATCGGGAAGTACGATCGCAGGACCTGCTTCATCGGATCGCGCGGTGTCTTTGAAATCTTGTAGTCGGTCGGGAACGTCATCGCTTCCTGGACGTAGCTCGGCGTCCAGCCGAGATCCGCGACGCGATTGGCTGCCTCGGCAATCGTTATGCCCTTCTGGGCGGTAATCTTATTGAGCGTCAGACTTGCAGACATTTCCTTCTCCTTTGAACGTTGCACCAGTTTTCTGCATTCAGGCTTTGATCGTTCGATCGCGGCAGCGGCGACAAGCAGCGCTTCCGCGACGTCTCCTGCAAATTCACGTCTGCCCATCAACTTTGAGGTCCGAAAATTGACTTTGACTCCCGCAATGGATTTGGCATTTCAGACCGGCTTGGCCGCGTTCGCTGCCCCGCCGGCTCCCGCGCCGCGGTTGACCAGAGGCCGGCCTTCCGCGACGAACTTCGCCGCCAGCACCAGCGTGCCGATGGCAAACTCACTGCCGTGTCGCGCAATCATCGCCTCGGCGATCTCACCGACCTGGGCGAAGAAGGCATCCTTCGACCGGTCGTCCTCGCCCTGCTCGGCTTGCAGAGGCGGTGTCGGGCCGAGAACGGGCGGCACCGCCGAGACGGGTGCGCCGGACTTCTTCCAATTGAGCCTGCTCATGTCGACCTTGCTCATCATGCGTGTCCCGTGCGTTTGTGGTCGTCGTCGGTGGGCGTGCTGTCGAATTCCAACAGAGCATGGTTGAGCCACTCACGCTCGGCGACGAGCCGCGCGTGCTCGTCGCGTAGCTTGCCGAGACGATCGACGACCCTGTCGAACTCGTCCTGCGCGGCGCTGCCACCCGCCGCGCGCGCGACGTCGCGCCGCGCGCACTCCAGCTCGATTTCGGCGCCGCCGCGCGCGCTCTCATTCCTGAGCTGCATCTCGTTGTTGCGGATGATGCCCTCGATCAGCTTGTGCCGGGCAATCATCCGATCGCGCGCCAGCTGCAATTGGGCAGCTTCGTCGGCGGTCATCTGTGGCCCGCGCTCGCTGGATTTCGTCACCCGAGTTACTCTCGTTCGATGATTGGGATCGACGCCGAGCATCTGGCCGCGCACGCGTTACGGGATCAGGACGGCACGTCCGTGGATGCGCCCATGATGCAGATCATGGAGCGCATCATTGGCCTCACTGAGCCGGTATTCCCTGGTGTGGAGATTGACGAGGCCGCGGTCGGCCAGCGCCATCAGCTCGACCAGCTCGGCATAGGTTCCGACCAGATTGCCGACGATGGTCTTCTCCGTCGTGATCATGTCGATGGTCGGCAGATCGATCTTGCCGCCGTAACCTACGATGTAATAGGAGCCGCCATTCGCGGTCATCGCGAGGCCCTTGGCGATGGCATCGCCCTCACCGACGAAGTCGATGACGGCTTCCGCACCACGACCGCCGGTCAGCGCCAGCACCGCCTCGACCTCGCCGCCATCGGCCTTCACGAGGTGATGCGCACCGCAGTCCTTGGCGAGCTCGAGCGACTTGTCGGAGCGATCGACGACGATGATCTCCGCCGCGCACAGCGCTGCGAGAACCTGGATGCCGATATGGCCGAGGCCGCCGGCGCCGATCACCACGGCATACTCGCCAGGCAGCAGATGGCGCGACGCCTTCTTGGCCGCGCGATAGGCCGTCAGGCCGGCATCCGTATAGGGAGCGACGTCCTTCGGCGCCAGCGACTTCGGCAGCTTGATCAGGGAGCGTTGGCCCGTGAGCAGATATTCCGCGTAGCCGCCATTGGCGTTGATGCCGGGGAAGGAACTGTCGAGCGCGTGCATGTCGTTGCCGCGTCGGCACGCCAGGCAATGGCCACTGGTCACGAGCGGGTGACAGATGACGCTGTCCCCGATCTTGACGCCTTCGACACCGGGACCGACGGCCTCGACCCAGCCCGCATTCTCGTGACCCATGATATAAGGAAGCTTGACGTCGACCTTGCTGCGCCAGATTCCTTCAACGATGTGCAGATCGGTGCGGCAGACGCCGGCACCGCCGATGCGCACGATGACGTCCATCGGGCGCGAGATCTTCGGATTGGTGACCTCTTCGTATCTGACGAACTCCTTCGCCGTTAGCTTTTCATCGAATGCATGGAGAACCGCGGCCTTCATTGAACTCCCCCGGATTTTTTTGTTTTGACGTCAACTGGCGTACGTATCGTTGACCATGGGTTGAGCAAGAGCTATGCCAGCGAGCTAACAACCTGATATTTCGTACGTTCTCACAGGCCTCGAATTCGTTGTTCGGTCCGTCGCGGATCAATGCTGATTGCACAACTGTTCCGGGACGGAACACTTTCGCGATGCAAAGACGGCCTTCGCCGTTGCGCGCCAAATTTGGCTTCTCGTTCGATTGCTCTATGATGAGCAAAGCAGCACCACATAACGAACAATCAAACGGCTGCGACGACGGGGATGCTGCCAAGCCCTCAGAGCGGGAGGATGGACGATGCTGCCTGCCAGCCGGCGCGTCGATGGCGCGTGGATGAAGCTCGACGATCAGGGCCATCCACCGGCCGATCTGTTGTCTGCCGACATCTACGACAGTTGGATGCGCTGCATCACACTCGGCCTCGATGCCCTACGGCCGCCCTCGCCCGAATTCATCGACTCCGCGTTGCTGCGGCAGGAACAGCAGCGCTGTTCGCTGGTACGCGGCCTCGCCCTTGCCGAGATGCACACGCTGCATCAGCAGATCGCCGGCTCCAATTTCATGATCGCCTTTGCGACCGCGGAAGGCCTGCTGCTCGACATCATCTCCGACTCCAGCTTCAGCGATGCATCGGATGCAGCCTGCATCCGTGCCGGATCGATCTGGACCGAGAATATCTGCGGCACGAATGGCCTCGGCACCGCCGCCTACCTCAAGCGGCCGATTGTCGTGCACGGACGCGAGCATTTCTTTGCCCGTTACAACAATCTGACATGCGTAGCGGCCCCGATCTTCGCACCCGATGGCGAGGTGGCCGGCATCCTCGACGCATCGTCCGACTGCATGTCGCGCCAGGCCCACACCCAGGCGCTGGTCGCGATGGCCGCGACCCAGATCGAGAACGGGCTGTTCCGCGAACAACATCGCGGCAATATCCTGATCGCCTTCCACAATCGCGGCGAATACCTGCACACGCTCAGCGCCGGCCTGCTGGCCGTCGACAACGACGGCCAGATCCTCGCCGCAAATCGCGCCGCGCGAGTTTTGCTTCATGGCCTGCCGGCCTCCGCAGGCCGCCGCTTTGGCGATGTGTTCCGCGCCAGATTCAGTGATTTCGTCGACGAGGGCCGGCGCAAGGAGCGCCAGCGGCTCGAGGATGATGTCGGCAGCCAGTTCGTGGCGACGATCGAGAACACCCGGCAGTTCCCGATGACGCATCGCGTGCTGATGCCGCGGCCGTCCCCGCCGAAGGACACCGCCGCACCGTTCGTCTCCGCCGATCCGAGAATCGCGGCCATCGTGCAGCGCGTCGCGGTCGCCGCGGCGCGCAAGATGCCGATCCTCATTCGCGGCGAGACCGGCACCGGCAAGGAGCAGATGGCGCGGCACGCGCATGCGGCGAGCCGTCGGACGGGATCGTTCGTAGCTGTCAACTGCGCAGCCCTTCCCGACAGCCTGATCGAGGCCGAGCTGTTCGGCTATACGGAAGGCGCCTTCACGGGCGCCAGAAAGGGCGGCTCGGCGGGCCTGTTCAAGGAAGCCGATGGCGGCACCCTGTTCCTCGACGAGATCGGCGACATGCCCGTGACCTTGCAGGCGGTGCTGTTGCGCTTCCTCGATGACTGGACCGTGCGGCCGGTCGGAGGCAGCAAGCGCGAGGTCGACGTTCTCCTGGTCTCGGCCACCAACGCCAATCTCGCCGACGCGATCGCCAGGGGCCGGTTCAGATCCGACCTCCTGTTTCGCCTGAACACGCTCGAGGTGACGCTGCTGCCGCTACGCGAACGCACCGATTTCGTCGAGATCGCACGCCATCTGCTGCAAAAGATCGATCCGTCGATCGAGTTGTCCCAGGCGGCCATTGATCGGCTGGCCCAGCTGGACTGGGACGGCAATATCCGGGAGTTGCGCAATGTTCTGGCCCGGCTTTCGCTCAACGAGACCGGCCAAGGGGTCGACGCCGACGCAGTCGAAGCCGTCGTCGGCGCCCTGCGCCGTGCGCAACCGGTCCACAGGACGCCGACCAGCGACGGCCTTCAGACCGATCTGCACGAGATCCAGCGCGCACATGTGCTGAGCGCCTTTGCTGAAACCGGAAACAACATCAGCAAGACCGCCCGGCGGCTCGGCATCTCCCGCAACACCGTCTATCGCGCCCTTCGTGACAAACAGAGCTGACGAGCAACCTTGGAATGGACCGAGGCCGTCAATGGGAGAGGTACGATGTTCGAACCGGAAAACAGTCTCGAAGCACTGATGCAGGCGGCCGGAAAGGATCCCGCTGTCGCCCCGATATTCTACCGCGCGCTGCTCGACAGCGAGATCTATGTCCTGACGCCGGAGGCGGCCGTGAAGGCCGGCGGGCAGCGGTCCCTGGAACGCCAGGAAAGGATCAACGTCGCGACCGTCGAGTTCCAGGGCCTGACCTGGCTTCCGGCGTTTACGTCCAAGAAGCGCATCTCCGACTACGTGAAGGAGCAGGAAGCCTGCCTCGGCGCAGCAGCCCGCAACCTGTTCGACATGCTGCCCAATGCCAACTTCTGGTTCAATCCCTTGTCCGAGTGCCAGAAGCCGATGCCCGCCAGCGAGATCGCGCTTCTGATGAATGGGAAGATTTTCGAAACACTGCAGAAGGCGGCTGTGACCCAGCACGACCGTCCGTGATCCGAGGCGCCTCATCTCGGTGAGCGGTGGTCCAGACCCCGGTCCAGCCGCATCACCGAATAGCGACGTCGACGCCTTCCAGGGGGGCTCGCGGCCTCGACGTAGTGTCGCGTTGTCCAGCTAAGGGCGCACATGGCCAACAGCCGATCAGTTTCGCTGGGCATCCATGGCGCCGGCGGGAAAGGCAAAGGTCTAAGTGCTTGAAAAAATGGTCGGAGCGGCAGGATTCGAACCTGCGACCCCTGCGTCCCGAACGCAGTGCTCTACCGGGCTGAGCCACGCTCCGACTTTGGGAAGCCGGCTTATAGCCTCGGGTCTCTGTCTCCGCAAGGCGCAGCAGGCAGGAAATCGCATCGAAATCGCCGATCGTCCGGAGATGGGTTAACTCGTTGAGGCCACGGCGCTTTACGCGGCGCCCGGAGCGGACGCAGTTGCGCGGATCATTTGCGCGCTTCATTCGCACGCTGCCGCCCGCTATAGCCGAGCGCATAAAGCCGCCATAACCACGCCGATCATGTCGCCGCCCGAGACACCTGCGCTGAACACCCGGATCCTGCCTGCCGACGTGACCGGAATTGCTGACGGTGCGGCGACGTTCGCACGCGGCGGACTGGTCGCGTTCCCGACCGAAACCGTCTACGGCCTCGGCGCCGACGCCGCCAATGCCGCGGCGATCGCACGCCTCTACCAGGCCAAGGGCCGTCCGGCCTTCAACCCGCTGATCGCCCATGTCGCCGATGTCGCCGCCGCGCGGCGGATCGGGTGCTTCGATGCCACGGCCGAGCGTCTGGCCGCAGCGTTCTGGCCGGGACCGCTGACTTTGGTGGTGCCGCAGGCCGCCGGCTGCACGGTCGCGGATCTCGCCACGGCCGGCCTGGACACGGTGGCTATCCGCATTCCCTCGCATCCGACCGCGCGGGCGCTGCTCGCGGCGTTCGGCGGTGCCGTGGTGGCGCCCTCGGCCAACATCTCCGGCCACGTGTCGCCGACCACGGCAGCACATGTCGCGGCCGATCTCGCGGGCCGAATCGATCTGATCCTGGACGGCGGCCCTGTCGAGGTCGGCGTCGAATCGACCATCGTCGGCTGCTTCGACGAGCCCACGCTGCTGCGCCCGGGCGGCATTCCGAGCGAGGCGATCGAGGCGGTGCTCGGGCGCCCGCTGGCGAGGCCCGCCGCCGCAGAAGCCCAAGCACCGGAGCAGCCGCTGGCGCCGGGCATGCTGGCCTCGCACTATGCGCCGCGCGCCAGCGTGCGCCTCGACGCCACGGACGTCGCGCCCGGCGAGGCCCTGCTCGCCTTCGGACCCGTGACCTTGCCTGGCACCGCCAACGCCACCGCGATCCTGAACCTGTCCCCCACCGGCGATCCGGCGGAGGCGGCGATGCATCTTTTCGGCTATCTTCGCAGCCTCGATGCCAAGGGAGCGCGCAGCATCGCCGTGATGCCGATCCCGAACGACGGATTGGGCGAGGCCATCAACGACCGGCTGCGCCGCGCCGCCGCGCCGAGATAACACTGGAAGCGACCGACCATGAACATCAGCCCGCCTGCCCTGCCGCCGCTGTCGCCCGACCTGATCGCGCAATTCGCCGCCATCGTCGGCGAGCGCCAGGCGCTGACCGCGCCTGCCGACGTCGCGCCTTACGTCACCGAGGAGCGTAATCTGTTCCACGGCCGCTCGCCGCTGGTGCTGCGTCCGGGCTCGACCGCCGAGGTCGTCGCGATCTGCAGGCTCGCCAGCGAGCACCGCATCGCGCTGGTGCCGCAGGGCGGCAACACCGGCCTCGTCGGCGGCCAGACGCCGCACAATGGCGAGGTGGTGGTGTCGCTGAAGCGCATGGACAGGATTCGCGAGGTCGACACTGCCTCCAACACCATGATCGCGGAGGCCGGCGTGGTGCTGCAGGTTGCGCAGCAGAAGGCCGCCGAGGTCGACCGGTTGTTTCCGCTGTCGCTCGGCGCCGAGGGCAGCTGCACCATCGGCGGCAATCTCTCGACCAATGCCGGCGGCACCGCCGCGCTGGCCTATGGCGTGGCGCGCGAGATGGCGCTCGGGGTCGAGGTCGTGCTGGCCGACGGGCGCGTGCTCAACGCGCTGTCGAAATTGAAGAAGGACAACACCGGCTACGATCTGCGCAACCTGTTCATCGGCGCCGAGGGCACGCTCGGCATCATTACCGCGGCGAGCCTGAAGCTGTTCCCGAAGCCGCGCGCGGTCGAGACCAGCTTCGTCGGGCTGAAGTCGCCGGAGGACGCGCTCAAGCTGCTCGCGATCGCGCAAGCCGAGGCCGCCGGCAGCCTGACCAGCTTCGAGCTGATCGCGGCGATCGCGCTCGACTTCTCGGTCCGCCACGCCGCCGGCAACCGCGCGCCACTTACCGGCCAGCATCCCTGGTTCGTGCTGATGGAATTGTCGTCGTCGCGCGACGATGCCCGCGCCACGCTCGAGACGATCCTGGAAAAGGGCCTCGAGGACGGTATCGTCGATGACGCCGCGATCGCCGACAGCCTCGCCCAGCGCATGGCGTTCTGGAAGCTGCGCGAGGACATCTCGGCGGCGCAGAAGCCGGAGGGCGGCTCGATCAAGCACGACATCTCAGTGCCGGTCGCCGCAGTGCCGGCCTTCATTGCGGAGGCCAACGCCGCCGTGGTGAAGCTGATGCCCGGCGCGCGCCCGGTGCCGTTCGGCCATCTCGGCGACGGCAACATCCACTACAATGTCAGCCAGCCGATCGGCGCCAACACCGCCGACTATCTCGCGCGCTGGCACGAGGTCAACGCGGTCGTGTTCGAGATCGTACTGCGCATGGGCGGCTCGATCTCGGCCGAGCACGGCATCGGCGTCCTCAAGCGCGACGAGCTGCCCGACGTGAAGGATCCGACCGCCATCGCGCTGATGCGCGCGATCAAGGCGCAGTTCGATCCGCTCGGGATCATGAATCCCGGCAAGGTTCTCTAGGATTTCGACTCTCCCATGGACACAGCCCCTGCTCTTGCGATCTCCGACATCACCGATGCCGATGTTCCCGCCATCATCGCGCTGTGGCAGCGCTGCGGCCTGACGCGGCCGTGGAACGATCCGGCCGCCGACATCGCGCTCGCCCGCCGCGGCGAAAGCTCCACCATCCTGGTCGGCCGCGCCGGCGGCGCGATCGCAGCCTCCGCCATGGTCGGCCATGACGGCCATCGCGGCTGGGTCTACTACGTCAGCGTCGATCCCGACCATCGCGGCCGCGATCTTGGCCGCGCCATCATGGCGGCGGCGGAGGACTGGCTGCGCACGCGCGGCGTCGCCAAACTGATGCTGATGGTGCGCGGCGACAACACCAAGGTGCAGGCGTTCTACAATCAGCTCGACTATGCCGTGCAGGACAGCGTCGTGTTCTCGAAATGGCTCGACGGCCGCGAGCCCACGCCCGGCATGAAATAGAGGTCCAGCATGAGCATTTCCGACCGCATCCGCGTCCACGAGCGGCGCGTGCTGTCCGACCATTACGGCACGCTGAGCTCGACGAAATTCGAGTGGCGGCGCGACGACGGCACGTGGCAGACGCAGAGCCGCGACGTGTTCGACCGCGGCAACGCGGCGGCAATCCTGCCCTACAACCTGCAACGGCGCAGCGTGATCCTGGTCCGGCAGTTCCGTTATCCGGCATTCGTCAACGGCTATGACGATCTCCTGATCGAGGCCGCGGCAGGCCTGCTCGATGATGCCTCGCCGGAGGAACGCATCCGCCTCGAGGCCGAGGAGGAAACCGGCTATCGCCTGCACGACGTCAAGTTCGTGTTCGAGGCCTTCATGAGCCCGGGCGTCGTCACCGAGAAGATCCACTTCTTCGTCGCCGCCTACGAGCCCGAGATGCGCGTCAGCGCCGGCGGCGGCCTCGCGCATGAGGGCGAGGAGATCGAGGTGCTCGAGGTCGGCATCGACGACGCGCTCGCGATGGTCGCCGACGGGCGCATCCAGGATGCCAAGACCATCATGCTGCTGCAGCACGCCGCGCTGAAGATCTTCGTCTGAGCGGGGCCTGCGCGCCGACCGCACCGTCCTGCTCCACTGTCGTCCTCCGCGAAAGCGGGGGACCCAGTATTCCACCGACATCGGTTTTCACATGAGCGGCCGCGGCGTACTGGATCCCGCCTTCGCGGGTATGACGACCTTCTTCGTTGATGCGCCCTGCCTCAAAACAGACTCCCCTGCCCATCATCCGCAGGCGCAGTTGAAGTCTTGCGTGATACAACCTTCTTCGCCGGTTTGCGCTGCGCGTCCTCCGCAGCACGCATCTCCTCGGTCATCGGCAGCAGCAGCTGCTCATCGTCGTTGGCCACCGTGTTGACGCGCGTCGACACCTCGTACCACGCGAACTCGCCCTCTCGCGGCGCGACCAGCAGCCTCATGACCTCGTCGGCATCATCGGAGCGGCAGTCGAGCCAGAGCGAGAAATCGTCCGGCCTGATCGTCACGGGAACGCGATGATGCAGCATGGCGAGATCACCGCTCGCGGCCGCCGTGACGATCGCCACCGTGTCGACCTCCTCGCCGTTCGGTCCCATCCAGGTCTCGGCGAGGGCGGCGAAGCCGAGCGGCGCGCGATCACTGCGATGGATGAAGAACGGACGCTTGCGGCCGTCGATCACCTGCCATTCGTAATATCCATCAGCGGGCACAAGAACGCGGCGCCGCCGGATCGCATTCTTGAACGCCGGCTTGTCGCGTACGGTCTCCGAACGCGCATTGATCAGCAGCGTGAAATTGCGGGGATCCTTGACCCAGGCCGGCATGAAGCCCCAGCGCATCAGGCGAAAATGGCGCTTGTCGTGATCCAGGAGTATTACGGAGATCGGCTGCGTCGGGGCGATATTGTGGCGCGGCGGAAAGTTCGGCTGCTCCTCGTAGCCGAACATCTGCCGCAGTGCCGCGGGTGGTGAAGTGATCACGAAGCGTCCACACATAATCTCACTCAAATCGTCGTGTGTTCAGCACCTTTTAACTCCGGTTGCCAACACTGCGGCGGATGACCGCCGCGGCCCCACACTCCATGCATTCCGATCGCACGACCCGGCGACCGGCAGGCAGTTCCGTTGATCCGGCGCGTGCCGCGATCCTGCGTGCCGCCAACATCAATCCGCGCACCGGGCTTGCCACCGACTATCTGAATCATTTCAACGAAGCCGTGATGCTGCTCGAAATGATCCCGGACATTCCGGAATGCGCTGAGGACTTCCTGGCGTGGACGCCGCTGACCTATCCAGAACATTTCACCCACACCAATTTCAAGGCCCGCGATCTCGTCATCGAGGCCTATGAACAGGCCGAGCCGTCAATTCGTGACAAATTCGATCGTCTCACGCAGACCATGACCGAGATCCTGCTCGCGGTCGGCAGCGCGATGCGCGAAGCCAAGCAGGACAAGACCAAGGCGAAGCTCGCCGAGGAGGCTGCCGGCTGGGTCAAGCCGCTGGTGACACAGGCCGGCGGCATCATCAACGGCGACATCGAGGTCGATCCGGACCCGGTCGATGAGGTCGATACGGTCGACGCCATCATGGCGGGCTACTGAGCCGTCACGCGACGGGGCTGAAAGCACGATACGATTCATATAACGTCGCGTTGTCCCGGAGCAGCATGCGATGACCGTCCCCACGCCTCCCCGCCATCCCCAACTCGCCGTCAGCGCCGCGATCTTTCGCGACGGCAAAACCCTGCTGGTGCGCCGCGCCCGCGCCCCGGCCAAAGGCGTCTACACGCTGCCGGGCGGCCGGGTCGAGTTCGGCGAGAGCCTGCACGAGGCGCTGGCGCGCGAGGTGATGGAGGAGACCGGGCTGTCGATGGCCATCATCGGGCTGGCCGGCTGGCGCGAGGTTCTGCCGGCTCAGGGCGGCGGCGGCCATTACGTGATTCTGCCGTTCGCCGCGCGCTGGCAGGCCGGCGAGATCAAACTGAACCCGGAACTCGACGACTTCCAATGGCGCGTCCCGGATGCGCTGGAGGGCCTGCCGCTGACCGACGGGTTGCCGGACATCATCGCCGCGGCCCGGGCGCTGCTGTAGGCGCGCCTTGCGTCTGCCGCCGGGCAAAGGCATATCACTGCTGTGGTTCCCATGATCTCCAAGCGCCTGCTGGCCGTCCTGATGCTCTCTGCGGCTTGCGCCATCGTCCCGGCGCGGGCGCAGGATGCGGCTGCGCCGTTCGATGGCGACCTGCAGCGGCTGTCCGAGATCCTCGGCACCCTGCATTACCTCAGGGGCATCTGCGGCAGCAACGAAGGCGCCAAATGGCGCAACCAGATGCAGGCGCTGGTCGATGCCGAGACCCCGTCGGGCGAGCGCCGCGCCCGAATGATCGCCGGCTTCAACCGCGGTTACAACGGCTTCCAGCAGACCTACCGGACCTGTACGCCCGCGGCGATGGTCGCGATCCGCCGCTACATCGACGAGGGCTCCAAGATCTCGCGCGATCTCACCGCCCGCTACGCCAATTAACGGCCCACGGGGTTGGACTCTCAGGCGTTATCCACGTTTGCGTTAACCCTGTTAACCTTTCCTAAAGAACTGGCCTAGGCGTCCACGCACTGCGTGATAAACCTCACGGGTCGGACGCGCCCGCGTTCGGAAGTCAACGTGCCTCGCGGCCTCGCCAGACTGAATTCAATGAGCTTTCCCCTGCCTTTCAGCGCCCTCCCCGCCGCCCTGCCCGATCACGAGCAGAAGCAGGCCGCGCTCAGCTATCTCAACGAAGCCTGGGCGGAAGCGCGCCATGACGGCGTCGACGGCGACTGCCTGGCGCAGGCGAGCCTGTTCGCGGCGCTGGCCGAGCTCGTCACCACCTATGGCGAGGACGCGGTCGCGACCTTCGTCGAGGGGATGCCGGACCGCGTGCGCAACGGCGAATTCTCGCTGGCGCGGGCGACGCAGTAGGGTTCGCGGTTTTAACGTTTCACTCGTAGCCCGGATCAGCGTAGCGACATCGGGGGTCTCACGCGGTGCATCGGCGAACCCGGATGTCGCTACGCTGATCCGGGCTACACGACTGGATCCCTGCCTGCGCGGGGATGACAGTAGTAGGTGCTGCGACATCAGCGAACCATCGCAGTGCCGTAGGGTGGGCAAAGGCGCGCCCATGGTGCCTGTTTGATGCGACGCTCTCGCGCGCGCCGTGCCCACCATTGAGCTCCGAGTCTGCCTCGCGACGGTGGGCACGCGACCACCCTGCGGGCGGCTGCTTTGCCCACCCTACGCCTCAAACTCGCTGATCTAAGTCAGCAGCAGCGTTCATCTTCACATGTCAAAGAGCGATCGAGCATGCATCGTCGTTCTCGCGGCGCGATTCGCGTCCGAGCAATGACTGACGTTCGTCCCTCGCAGAAATCGAGGGCGCAGGGAAGGCTGGGCGTCGGCTGACGCCCATGGCCCCCGTGCGAACAAGAAGCACGGGGCAGGAACCACAGGTGCAGCCGGATGAACCCAGCCTTCCCTGCGCGATGGTTTTAACGCTTGCTTCGTGCTCTCCCTGGGGACCGGCTTGATTGCCCCCATCGCCCGCGCTGGTGCTTTCGCATCTCAACGGCGAGCTTGACCTCAGCATCGGGAGGCCAGGACCACACGACTTCACGTCCGCATCGATGTTGTTCGTCCGCGCAACAGAGTCACGCTGCAACCCGACACGTCCACCGCCTCCCCGCCTCGCGTCTCGTGACGACCGCGCGTACGCCCCTCTCGTTGAGGCGGGATGGACGTAAGGTAGGCATGGATTCCGTAAAAGCGAAAGAGGAATTTTTGACGCGAGATGTGCCACGTGCACGATCGCGCTGAGATCGCGCGTCAAATTGATGTTTCGGCGCATGCGATTTGCGTCGTTTGACGACGACGAAGGTCGGACCATCCGGACAAATCGCGCAACTGATTTGCCCGGCGGGCACGGCGTGGTCGCACAGCACGTGATCGCGTAGGGTGGGCAAAGCAGACGCCCGCAGGGCGGTCGTGTGCCCACCGTCGATCAGCGCGCGCGGAAACAAAGTGGTGGGCACGGCGCGATGGAGCAGAGCACGACGCACGGCCGTCGCGTGCGCGCCTTTGCCCAACCTACTGCGCTGCTCGTGAATGCGCCCTCGCCCCTTGCGGGAGAGGGCATGTAGGAAAGCGCAGCAATCTCGGTCGGGTGAGGGGTATGCTTCCACGAGCGTGGCGCTCGGAGAGAGACCCCTCACCCAACCGAGCAAGTGGATCGGCCGGTGATGCCCTCTCCCGCAAGGGGAGAGGGCGCTGTATCGCACAGCGAATCGCTGACAGATCTAACGCGATCCGCCGCTGAGTCCTGGATCCCCGCCTTGCGCGGGATGACAGCGAGAAGCATCATAGAAACTCCGCGTCATTGCGAGCGCAGCGAAGCAATCCAGGGCTCAGCAAGGACTCTGGATTGCTTCGCTGCGCTCGCAATGACGGAGTAAAGCAACGAGCAACGGACCTTACGCCTTCAACGTCTCCATGAACTGCACCGGCTCGCCCGTGGCCGGCGTCAGCAGCTCGCCCTGCCACATCACGCGCTGGCCGCGGACGAAGGTGCCGACGGGCCAGCCGGTGACGCGCAGGCCGTCGTAAGGCGTCCAGCCGGCCTTCGAGGCCACCCATTTGTTGGTGATGGTCTCGCTGCGCTTGAGGTCGACGATCGTGAGATCGGCGTCGTAGCCGGCGGCGATGCGGCCCTTGCGGGCGATGTTGTAGATGCGGGCGGGGCCGGCGCTGGTGAGATCGACGAAGCGCTGAAGCGACAATCGTCCCGCGTTGACGTGGTCCAGCATGATCGGCACCAGGGTCTGCACGCCGGTCATGCCGGAGGGCGAGCCGGGATAGGTCTTGGCCTTCTCCTCGGCCGTATGCGGCGCATGGTCGGAGCCGAGGATGTCGACGATCCCCTGGTCGACGCCCCACCAGATCACGTCGCGATGGTCGGCCGAGCGGACCGGCGGATTCATCTGCGCGTAGGTGCCGAGCCGCTCGTAGCACTCGGGCGCCGCCAGCGTCAGATGATGCGGCGTCGCCTCGACGGTGGCGACGTCCTTGTGATCGCGCAAATACACGATCTCCTGCTTGGTGGAGATGTGCAGCACGTGGATGCGCTTGCCGGTCTCGTGCGCGAGATTGACCAGCCGCTGGGTGGCGCGCAGCGCCGCCTCCTCGTCGCGCCACACCGGGTGCGAGCGCGGATCGTTCTCGACGCGCAGATCCTTGCGCTCGTTGAGGCGGTATTCGTCCTCGGCGTGGAACGCGGCGCGGCGGCGGATCACCTGGAAGATGCGGCGCAGACTATCGTCGTCCTCGACCAGCAGCGAGCCGGTGGAGGAGCCGACGAACACCTTGACGCCGGCGCAGCCCTCGGCGCGCTCCAGCACCGGCAACTGGTCGACGTTCTCGCGGGTGCCGCCGATGAAGAAGGCGAAGTCGCAATGCATGCGATGACGGCCGGCGGCGACCTTGGCGGTGAACGCCTCCTCCGTCACCGTCAGCGGATTGGTGTTGGGCATCTCGAACACAGCGGTGACGCCGCCCATCACGGCGCTGCGCGAGCCGGATTCGAGATCCTCCTTATGGGTGAGGCCGGGCTCGCGGAAATGCACCTGGGTGTCGATCACGCCGGGCAGCACGTGCAGGCCCTTGCAGTCGATGATCTCGGCGGCCGACGCCGCGCCGAGATTGCCGATCTCCACGATGCGCCCATCGGTGATGCCGATGTCGCGGACGCCCTCGCCGTCCTGATTGACCACGGTTCCGGATTTCAGAATGACTTGGAAGCGCTGGCTCATGAAGCCCTCATAGGATTTCATTCTCCGCATCACCACAAGACGCGTCGATCATGCTGCGCACCTGCCCATTTGCTGGCCTTTTACCGGGCGCGCGTCTTGATCTTTAGAATGAGCCCACCGAGCGGGGGCGTTTCAGCCTTGTGGTTTATGCCAGGGCGGCTTACGTTTCAGTGCGGCCTGTCGCAAGAGGTTTTTCGGATGAAGGCGACGTTTCTCGAAGACCGGGGCGTGGTCCAGGTCAGCGGCGACGATGCACGCAAGTTCCTCAACGGACTGTTCACCACCGACGTCACCAAGCTCACGCCTGGGGACGCCCGGTTCGGCGCGCTGCTGACGCCGCAGGGCAAGATCATCGTCGACTTCCTGGTGGCGCAGGCGCCATCGAACGAGGCCGGCGAGCGCTTCCTGCTCGACTGTCCGCGCGCGCTTGCCCAGGCGCTCACCGACAAGCTCAACGTCTACAAGCTCAGGGCCAAGGTTGCGATCGCCAATCTGTCCGACCAGCTCGGCGTGATCGCGATCTGGGATGGCGCCGTCGGCGCCACGCCGGAGCCGAGCTTCACCGATCCGCGTCACGAGAGCCTCGGCGCGCGCGTCATTGCGTCACAGGGATCGCTCCATGACATCGCCGCAGGGCTCGGCGCCGATGTTGTCGGTTCCGATGCCTATGAGGCACATCGCATCGACTACAGCGTGCCGCGCGGCGGGCTCGACTTCATGTATGGCGACGCCTTCCCGCACGAGACCAACATGGACCGGCTGCACGGCGTCGACATCAGCAAGGGCTGCTATGTCGGCCAGGAGGTCGTGAGTCGCATGCATCATCGCGGCACGACCCGCACGCGCGCGGCGCAGGTGCTGCTCGACGATGCGAGTCCCGAGCCGGGCACGCCGATCTTGGCCGGCGACAAGAGCATCGGCACGATGGGCTCGGCGTCGCAGCACAAGGGCATGGCGCTGCTGCGGATCGACCGCGTCGCCGAGGCGATCGAGGCCGGCACGCCATTGACCGCCGGCGGGCTCACCTTGCGTGTCGCCGATCCCGATGCCCTGCAGGGGGCGCCGAAGCAGACGGTTGCCTGAGCAGGTTGCATGAGCCGCGCTGCTGTCGTCCATCCCGATGGCCTGACGCGCTGCCCCTGGCCGGGCAGCGATCCGCTTTATGTCGCCTATCACGACACCGAATGGGGCGTGCCGGAATATGACGACCGCGCGCTCTACGAGAAGCTGATCCTCGACGGCTTCCAGGCCGGGCTGTCGTGGATCACGATCCTGCGCAAGCGCGACAATTTCCGCCGCGCCTTCGATGACTTCCAGCCGGAGAAGATCGCGCGCTACAACGACAAGAAGATCCACGCGCTGATGAACGATGCCGGCATCGTGCGCAACCGCGCCAAGATCGAAGGCGCGATTCTCAGCGCCAAATCCTGGCTGAAGATCCAGGAGGAGAGCGACGGCTTCTCGAAATTCCTGTGGGACTTCGTCGACGGCGCGCCCAAGGTCAACCAGTTCAAGACCACCGCGAGCGTGCCGGCCTCGACGCCACTGTCGATCAAGATCTCCAAGGAGCTGTCTTCGCGCAGCTTCAAGTTCGTCGGCCCGACGATCGTCTATGCCTTCATGCAGGCCACCGGCATGGTCAACGACCATCTCGTCACCTGCTTCTGCCACGAGACCTGCAGCGGCAAGCGCCGCACTCCGCGCCTCAAGACGTCCAAATGACAACCAACAACAAGGCCTCCAGCCGCCCTGACCGGGTCTGGCAGCGCATGCTGTCCGGCCGGCGGCTCGACCTGATCGATCCCTCGCCGCTCGATGTCGAGATCGCCGACATCGCCCATGGGCTCGCGCGCGTGGCGCGCTGGAACGGCCAGACCTCGGGCGCGCATATCTTCTCGGTCGCCCAGCATACGCTGCTGGTCGAAACCGTGATGCGCGCGCGCAATCCGAACATCGATGCAAGGCTGCGGCTCGCGGCCCTGCTGCACGATGCGCCGGAATATGTGATCGGCGACATGATCTCGCCGTTCAAGACGGTGCTGGGTGCCGGCTACAAGACCGTGGAGAAGCGGCTGCTGGCGGCGATCCATATCCGCTTCGGCCTGCCGCCGGAGCTTGCGGCCAGCATCGAGCAGCAGATCAAGGCGGCCGATCGCGGCGCAGCCTATCTGGAGGCGACCCGGCTTGCCGGCTTCTCCGAGAGCGAGGCCAAGCGGCTGTTCGGCCGTGACCCCTGCCTGCCGGAGGCCACGGAGGCGGACTATCTGACGCCCTGGAGTGCGGCCAAGGCCGAGAAGCGGTTCCTGACCCGCTTCAACGCCGTATTGGGGTCCTGACCCCATGCCGCTGACACCGGACGAGCGCCGCAACGAGCGCCTGAAGCTGGCCGCCAACTGGGTCAACACGCTGGCGACGGCCATCGTCACCGCCGGAACGTTCGTGCCGCTCGCCCAGTTCGTCTACGGTGTGCTGCCATCGAGCACCCCTGCCGCCGTGATCTATGGCTCGGGCGTGGTTTGCATTGTCACCGGAGTGCTCATACATTTGCTGGGTCAATGGATCCTGGGAGGTCTTCGATGACCACGCACCAGCTGTTTGCGCTGAGCTTTCCGCTCCTGACCGCCGCGGCCGTCGCCGTGGTGGCCCTGTTCGTGCGCCGTCCCTGGTCCGAGAAGCCGGTCGAGCTGTCGTCTCCGAACCGTGAGCGTCTGCTCGACCACCTCGAGCGGCTGAACGCCGAGATCGAGGGCAAGGCCCATCTTGTCCGCCAGGAGCTGCGACACCTGAAGAACACCCGCTGACACCGGATCAGGTTCGGCGTCACAGGCTCGCCGCGCACGCATGCTCCAGCCCGACAGCAGATCTTCGAAAGCCGCTTTTGCCCTCACGCGCGCAGTCGTATAATCGGGCTTTCAAAGGCCCCTCATGATCCATGTCTGCTCGCTTGCCGCCCTGCCCGAGACCGTGCGCCTGACCGGCGCCAGTCACGTCCTTACCATCATGGCCAATGTCGAGCAGGTGCAGCGACCGCAGTCGATCCTTCCCGAGAACCATCTCAGGGTATCGGTCGACGACATCACCGAGCAGCTGCCGGGCTTCATGGCGCCGAGCGAGGACCACGTCACCCGGGTGCTGGAATTCGTGCGCGGCTGGGATCGCACGGCTCCGCTGGTGATCCACTGCTACGCGGGGATCAGCCGTTCCACCGCGAGCGCCTTCGCTACGGCGTGCGCGCTCAATCCGCATCGCGACGAACTCGACATCGCCCGGGCCATCCGCCAAGCCTCGCCGGTCGCGTCACCGAACCGCCTCATCGTCAGCCTGGCCGACAAGGCACTGGGGCGCGAGGGCCGCATGGTGCGCGCGCTGGACGCCATCGGCCCGGGCGCGATGATGGTCGACAGCCAGCCATTTCGGATCGATCTGGACTGAGTTGCGACGCTGCGTAGCCGCATACCGGCACGCTTTGAACTTATGTTCCGCGGTTTGACACAGAGGGAACGACGGCCATCGTGCGATCTGCCGTGGCCATCGGCCGATTCGCCGCGCCCACCCGAAAGCCGGCGCCATCCCTCCACCCGTGACGCCTGCCGGCGCCATTGTTTCAGGATTTCCCCGCGTGATGTTCGATTCGCACCTGGATTGGATCGCTCTGCTGGTCGCGTTCGCAATATTCGCATACGCGCGTCAAATCTCCGATCGATTGGCCGAGCTGCAGGCCCGGCTGGACCGGCTCGAAGCCGCGCGTCCGGCGGCCGTTGCCCCAATGCCGGCCGCGCCGCCGCTGAGCCCGCTGCAAGAGCCTGCCACGGCTGCGCCGATGCCGCCGCCGCTGCCGGAAGTGACCGAGCCCGCTGTGCAGCCGGCGACGATGACGAGCGACGCAGCGGCCGATCAGCCGCCGCCCGCGCCGCAGCCGTCCGCCGGTTTCGAGGAGCGCATCGGCACCCGCTGGGTGGTGTGGATCGGCGGGCTGACGCTCGCGCTCGGCGGCTTCTTCATGGTGCGCTACTCGATCGAGGCCGGCCTCATCGGCCCCGAGGTACGCGTCGCGCTCGGCGCGCTGTTTGCGGCCGCGCTGCTCGCGGCCGGCGAATGGACCCGGCGCCAGGAAAGCATCTCGCAGATCTCGGCGCTGCCGATCGCCAACATTCCGGCCATGCTGACGGCGGCCGGCACCGCCGTCGCCTTCGCCACCGTCTACGCGGCCTATGCGCTCTATCAGTTCATCCCGCCCGCGATCGCGTTCGTCCTGCTCGGCCTCGTGGCCCTGGGAACGCTGGCTGCCGCGCTGCTGCACGGCCCGGCGCTGGCCGGGCTCGGCATCGTCGCCGCCTTCACGACACCGGTGCTGGTCTCGACGGGGCAGCCGAACTACTGGGCGCTTTACATCTATCTCGCCATCGTCACCGCGGCGGCGTTTGCGCTGGCCCGCGTCCGGCTGTGGCGCTGGCTCGCCATGACCACGATCGGGCTGTCGTTCCTGTGGACGCTGCCGGGCCTCGACATCGGCGTGGCCGAGGTCGCGCCACACGTCTTCCATGTCGCCGCAGGTTTCGCGCTGGCCGCCCTGATCGTGGTCTGCGGCTTCATGTTCGGACCCGCTGCCGACAACGATGAGGTCGAGCCGATCTCCTCGGTGGCGCTGGCCGTCTATCTGCTCGGCGCCATGCTGGTCGTGCTCGCGAGCTTCCACGACGGATTGGCGCTGATCGGCTTCACGCTGCTGGTCGCCGCCACGCTCGCGGTCGCCTGGCGGGCGCCGAGCGCCGCCGGCGCGGTGGCTGCGGCCGCCGGCACGGTGTTCGTGGTGTTCGCCGAATGGGCGCTGCGCGACAATCCGGATCTGCTGGTGCTGCCGGGCGGGGCGTTGCCCGGCATGGGACCGGACCCGCTCGGCGCCTCCGTGTCGTGGCATCTGGTGACGGCGGCGATCTTCGCGCTCGGCTTCGGCGCCGCAGGCTTCCTGGCGCAGGGACGCTCGCAGAACGCAGTCGTGCCGGTGGTCTGGTCGGCGGCCGGCGTATTCACGCCGCTGGCGCTGCTGGTCGCGCTGTATGCGCGCATCGCCCATCTCGACCGCTCGATTCCGTTTGCGATCCTCGCCGTCGTGCTCGCCGCCGCCTTTGCTGTCGCGACCGAAGCGCTGACCCGGCGCGAGGAGCGTCCGGGCCTCAACGCGGCGATCGCGCTGTTCGCAACCGGTACACTGGCCGCGCTGGCGCTGGCGCTCACCTTCGCGCTGGAGAAAGGCTGGCTCACGATCGCGCTGGCGCTGATGTCGCTCGGCACCGCCTGGATCTTCGAGAACAGGCCGATCCCGTTCCTGCGCACGCTCGCGGCCGCCTTCGCCGGCCTCGTGGTGCTCCGGATCGGCCATGATCCGCGCATCGTCGGCGCCGACGTCGGCACCACGCCGATCTTCAACTGGCTGCTGTGGGGCTATGGCGTGCCGGCCGCCTCGTTCTGGGGCGCGAGCTACTTGATGCGCCGCCATGGCGACGACGCGCCGCTGCGCGCCGTCGAAGCCGCCGCCATCCTGTTCACGGCCCTGCTCGCCTTCCTGGAGATCCGCCACGCCGTCAACGACGGCGACATGCTGGCGGTGCCGTCGCTCGCCGAAACGGGCCTCGACGTCTGCGTCGCGCTGGCGCTCGCGCTCGGCCTGGAGCGGTTGCGCGAGCGCAGCGGCAGCATCGTGCACAACATCAGCGCCGTGATCCTCACCGGCTTTGCCGGCGGCGCCACCGTGGTCGGGCTGCTGGTGCTGGAGAATCCGATGATCTCGGATGTCGCGATCAAGGGCGGCCTGCTCAACATCCTGATCCTGGCCTACGCGT
Organism: Bradyrhizobium ontarionense; assembly: GCF_021088345.1. Classification (NCBI taxonomy): domain Bacteria; kingdom Pseudomonadati; phylum Pseudomonadota; class Alphaproteobacteria; order Hyphomicrobiales; family Nitrobacteraceae; genus Bradyrhizobium; species Bradyrhizobium ontarionense. The sequence continues at coordinate 3,073,105 of NZ_CP088156.1, forward strand.
TTCCGGCGGTGCTGCTGCTGCTGCTGTCCTACGCGGTCGCGGGGCGGCGTCCTCCCGCCTATGGCAACACGCTGGCCGCGGGCGCGCTGATCCTGGCGCTGGCTTACGTGAGCCTGGAGATCCGCCGGCTCTATCACGGCCCCGACCTGATGACGGGATCGACCAGCGCCGCCGAGCAGTACACCTATTCGATCGCCTGGCTCGCGTTGGGCGTGGTGCTGCTCGGGATCGGCGTCGTCGTGCAGTCGCAGCGCGCCCGCCTGGCCTCGGCGATCGTGATCGCGCTGACGATCCTGAAGGCCTTCCTGGTCGACATGTCGGCGCTGACCGGCGTCTGGCGCGCGCTGTCGTTCATCGGCCTCGGCCTGGTGCTGGTCGCCATCGGCTGGCTCTATCAGAAGGTCCTGTTCCGAAGGCAGCAGCAGGCGCCACCGGCGGTGCCGGCGGCGTCATGATCAGGCAGCCCTGAATCAGGCAGCCCTGACCGATTGCAGGAACGACGCCACTTCCCGCTTCAGCCGGTCGCTGTCGGTCGCGAGCGACTTGGCGGCGCTCAGAACGTGCGAGGACGCCGAGCCGGTCTCCGTCGCGCCGCGCTGGACATCGACCACGTTGGACGACACCTGCTGGGTGCCGTGCGCGGCCTGCTGGACGTTGCGCGATATCTCCTGCGTCGCCGCGCCCTGCTCTTCCACCGCGGCCGCGATCGCCGAGGAGATCTCCGACAGCCGTTCGATGCTGCCGGAGATATCCCGGATGGCACCGACCGATTCCTGGGTCGCGGCCTGGATGCCGGACACCTGCTGGCCGATCTCGCCGGTCGCCTTCGAGGTCTGCTCGGCGAGCGCCTTCACCTCCGAGGCGACCACCGCGAAGCCGCGACCGGCCTCGCCGGCCCGCGCCGCCTCGATGGTGGCATTCAAGGCGAGCAGGTTGGTCTGGCCGGCAATGGAGTTGATCAGCTCGACGACGTCGCCAATCCTGGCCGCCGCCTTCGACAACTCGCCGACGCGGTCGTTGGTCTGACGCGCCTGGGTGACGGCGTCCGAGGCCATCCGCGCCGAGTCCTGCACCTGACGGCTGATCTCGGTGATCGAGGACGACAGCTCCTCCGTGGCCGACGCCACCGACTGCACGTTGGTCGACGCCTCCTCCGACGCCGCCGCGACCTGGGTGGAGATCTCCTGCGAGCGGGTCGCTGTCGATGACAGCGCGCCGGCGGAATGCTCGAGCTCGGTCGAGGCCGAGGACACCGTCTGCACGATCTCGCCGATCGTCGCCTCGAACCGGCGCGTGATGTCGTCGACGCGGCGGCCGCGCTCGATCTTGGCCTCGGCGTCGACGGCAGCCCGCTCATCGGCTTCCTTCTTGGCGATCAGCGCCTCCTTGAACACCTGCAGGGTGTCGGCCATCGCGCCCATTTCGGTCGGCTCACCGCGGTGCGGCACCTCGGCGCCGAGATCGCCCTGCCCCAAGGCCTGCATCGGCCTGATGATGGAGGCGATGCCGGCCGAGACGTCCTGCACGAGATAGAAACCGACGCCGACCGCGGCAACGACCACGGCGAGAATGATGGTCGTCACGATCCAGAAGGCGCTGCTGTAGCCGTCGGCGGCGTCCCGGGTGGCCGCTTCCGCGCCCTTGTCGTTGAAGTCGATGGCCTTCGCCAGCAGCTCTTCGGAGACGGCCGATGCGGCGCCAGGTCCCTTGAAGAGGCCGTCGATATCATCGGGGAGACGCCCGACATTGTTGCGCGAGACGTCGAGCACCTTGTTGGACGCGGCCAGGTAGTTGGCCCAGGCGCGCGTCCAGGCTTCATAGATCTTGCGTTCGTCGGCATTCGCGATCAGCGGCTCGTAGGCGCGAATGTCCTTCTGCACGGCGTCGAGCATCTCGCCCATGCGCTTGTCGGCCGCGGCCTTGGCCTCCGCCGACAACGCCATCACGTGGACCCGAAGCGTGAGGCGGTACATGTTGATGTCGGCGCGCAGCGCGCCGAGCACACGGACGCTCGGCAGCCAGTTTTTCGCGATATCGACCGTATGCGCGTTGATCCCGTGCATGCTGCGCACGGCGAGGATGCCGAGTCCGGACATCGCCACGAGCATGAAGGCAATGACGGCGACGATCTTGAGACGAATGGAAAGCTTGGACACGTTCTCATCCTCCGAAAGAAAACGTCCCGCTACCGGCCGTGTCGAGGCGGTCAGCTTCTGCGGTGATCGACCGCGCCGCGGCGAAGACGAAAAAGCGGCACCTGCTGGGGAGCATGGTGCCGCCGATTACCGCAAAGTTCCGTTAATGCTGAACGTCGTATTACTACGGGGCGCGATGCGACTGCGGTCGCCGGAACGGCTCAGGCCGCGCGCACCGATTGCAGGAACGACGCCACTTCGCGCTTCAGCCGGTCGCTGTCCGAGGCGAGTGATTGCGCAGCCGACAGAACATGCGTGGAGGCCGTCCCGGTCTCGGTCGCTCCACGCTGAACGTCGACGACGTTGACGGAAACCTGCTGGGTGCCCTGCGACGCCTGCTGAACGTTGCGCGAGATCTCCTGGGTTGCCGCGCCCTGCTCTTCGACCGCAGCCGCAATCGCGGACGAAATCTCCGACAACTTCTCGATCGTGGTCGAGATCGCCCTGATCGCACCGACCGATTCCTGCGTCGCCGCCTGGATGCCCGAGACCTGCTGGCCGATCTCGTCGGTCGCCTTCGCCGTCTGCTCGGCCAGCGCCTTCACTTCGGAGGCGACGACCGCGAAGCCGCGGCCGGCCTCGCCCGCCCTCGCCGCTTCGATGGTGGCATTCAGCGCCAGCAGGTTGGTCTGGCCGGCAATGGTGTTGATCAGCTCGACAACGTCGCCGATGCGTGCGGCGGCCTTGGTCAGCTCGCCGACGCGATCATTGGTGAGCCGCGTCTGCTCGACCGCTTCGTTGGCCATGCGGGCCGATTCCTGCACCTGGCGGCTGATCTCGGTGATCGACGACGACAGCTCCTCGGTAGCCGAGGCGACGGATTGCACGTTGGTCGATGCTTCTTCCGATGCAGCTGCGACCATGGTGGAGATTTCCTGGGAGCGGGTGGCCGTCGATGACAGCGCACCGGCGGAATGCTCGAGCTCGGTCGACGCGGAAGAGACGGTCTGCACGATCTCGCCGATCATCGCCTCGAACTGGCGCGTGATGCTGTCGACGCGGCGGCCGCGCTCGATCTTGGCCTCGGCGTCGTGGGCGGCGAGCTCGTCGGCTTCCTTCTTGGCGATCAGCGCTTCCTTGAACACCTGCAAGGTGTCGGCCATGGCGCCGATCTCCGTGGCCTCACCACGATGCGTCACCTCGGCCGTCAGGTCGCCATCGGCCAGCTCCTGCATCGGTTTGATGATCGAGGCGATGCCCTGCGAGACGCTCTGCACCAGATAGAAGCCGACCACAATGCCGGCCAGGATGGCAGCGGCGATGATGGCCAGCACCAGCCAGAAGGCGCGCGCGTAGCTGGCGGCGGCGTCCTGGGTCGCCTGTACGGCACCCTTGTTGTTGAGCTCGATGTCCTGGATGAAGTATTTGTCAGCCTCGCGCGCGATGGCCGCAGCCGATTTTTCGAGCAGATCAGTGGCCTCGCGGGGAGGCCGTCCGACGCTCTTGTTCGATTCCTCCATCACCTGCTTCACGACGACCACATACTTGTCCCAGGCCTGCACCCAGTTGTTGTAGATCGTGCGTTCTTCGACCGACGTGATCATCGGCTCGTAGGTCTTGCGGTCCTTGCCGATCGTCTCGAGGATGCCGGTCACGCGCTTGTCCGCAGCCTGCTTGGCTTCGGTCGTTTCCGCCATCACATGCGCGCGCAATGCGATGCGCAACAGGTTGATGTCCGCGCGCAGCTCGCCGATCGTGCGCACGCTCGGCAGCCAGTTGGTCGCGATGTCGACGGTGCCGGCGTTGATCGACTGCATGCTGGTCACGGCGAGAACGCCGAGCCCGGACATGGTCACCAGCATGAAGGCGATGACCGAGATGATCTTGGTACGGATGGAGAGTTTGGACACGGGTGACCCCAGAGGCTGTGCGGTTCTGGCCGCTGTCTGCCAACGCTCACGACGGCAACCGGTCCGTATACGCGCGGCGTTGCGCAGTGCTTCGATCAGGGCGCGGAAAGCTCGTTCCCCGAATGGAACTATTTAGAGAAAAACAAGCCAAACATCGGTTAAGGCTCGGCACCGTAGTAATACGGCAAATGCCACCGGGCGCGGCGCCGGTCACGGCGCAACGGTATCCTGAGCCCGTGCAGTTGTTAGGATGTGTCCTCTCCCTGAAGGAGGGAACATCCGATGGACCGCATTAGCGGATCCCGTTCCACTGATATGCTGCGAACCATCTTAAGACCTGATTACTATCAAAACATGCAATTCGCGCGAAAGCACGCCAAAGACGCAGCATGGCGAGAACTCGCGACGCGGTGCGGCGAGGTCCGGCCGGTCACACCGACCGGCACGCGATCGTTCCATCGTCGCTCCAAACTAACGCCATCGGCGTCAGGGCGAGTTGATGCCGCGACTTCGGCGCCCCATCCCGAAATGACGGGGGAGAGCGCGCGACACTCGATCTGTGATACGGGCTATCTGTGACTCGCGGATTCGGAGTGGATGGCGGCGAGGCCGATGAGAGCGGGCGCTGGCGCCCGTCGTTCGATTCCCGTCCTCGGACTTTACCCGAGCCCCCGGCTGGCAGCGTCGAACCGACGTTCGACGGTAATCCGGCGGCGAAGCGGCCGGACACTGCGGGCCGCACGCGGTCGAAACGCCTGGAAGTCAGCCAACCGATTCCGACACCAGGCGAATCCGGAACACCGGCTGCTTGGCCTCGTCGAGCAGTTCCATTTGCCACTCTGCCTCCTGCTGCAGCGTACGCGAGATTCCGCCAATCAAGTCGGAGCAGACTGCGGTCAACTCGTTCCAGGCAGATTCCCGGTTGGCAAATTCGTAAGGCTGATCAGCAGCGCCGGAATAGCGGCCCTGGCTGATACGGAAGAAATACAACGACATTACCGACCCTTTCTCGTGGGCCACCCCCCCAGCCGCACCCTGTATCGCGAGTCGCTACCGAGGCATAAATTTAAGCGACCGTACGACTACGGCGCAATGACCGCTAGCGTGCGGTCGCGTCTGAAATGTTGCTATATGTTAATCGGAGGCGGTTTTTAAATGATCGGTGAACTAATAACTAATCGGTCGAGCGTCGGAGTTCCGGTGCGGCGTCCGCCTTGCTGCTTTCAGCCTTGCTGCTTTCAGCCTTGGTGATTTCCGCCTTGGTGTTTTCAGGCCTGGTGTTTTCAGGCTTGGCACTCTCCGCCTTCGCGGGTTCCGCCCTCACCGGTTCCACTTTGCTCCGCTCCACGTGCGGCGTCTCCACCCGTGCCGCAACCTCGGTATGCGACGTATCCGCCGCAGGGGCGGCGGCGCGCGGTGCACGGGATGCGTGAGGTCGCGCCACTGCACGCGCCATCAGCATCGTGGCACCGCCCTGATGCTGGAAGTCGCAATAGGCAATGCTGCCGAGACCCGAGACCGAGCCGCGGAAGCTGCGATCGTCCTTCTTGTCCAGGTTGAAGCAGGGCTCGAACGGCATGCCCTTGATCGCGGCGCAGACGTTCTGGCCACGGATCTGCAGCGTGTTACCGGGCAGCCGGATCTGACGAACCGGGCCGGACCCGGAAAACTGCACGGCGCCGGCGGCACCCATGTCGTCGAGAACGCGACCTGCCCCACGCGTGCCGTCGACGCAGGTGAAGGCGAACACCTTGCCGGCGACGAACTTGCGCGCCTCATCGGCCGTCATCGATCCTGCCACCGCAGGTAAAGCGATGGCGCCGACGGTCACGGTCCCCAGCAACAAACGCGCGAGCATGCTCAAACTCCCCACTTAACCCCACGCAGCGGGTAAGGCGGTATCTTTACCCCATGCTTACCATACCAACCGTGGCAACAATGGAGCAGCTTGGTTTGAAAAGTCTGAACATCCTCAGGATATTCTTACCACCGTTCGCCCTCGGACCTGCCCGGCCAGAATCTGCTGGCCCAGGGCAGCCACCTGATCCAAGGCGATTTCGTGCGTAATTTCAGCCAGTTTTGAACGGTCAAGATCTGCGGCCAGCCGCGCCCAGGCAATCTTGCGCGCCGGCAGCGGGCACATCACCGAATCGATACCGAGAAGGCACACGCCGCGCAAAATGAACGGGGCGACCGACGACGGCAAATCCATACCGGCAGCCAGGCCGCAGGCCGCGACCGCGCCGCCATATTTCGTCATCGACAGCAGGTTGGCGAGCGTGTTGGAACCGACGCTGTCGATGCCCCCTGCCCAGCGCTCCCTGGCGAGCGGCTTGGCCGGCCCGGACAGCTCGTTGCGGTCGATCACCTCGGCGGCCCCGAGCGACTTGAGATAGCCGGCCTCGGCCACGCGTCCGGTCGAGGCGATGACGTGGTAGCCGAGCTTGGCGAGCACGGCCGTCGCGACCGAACCGACGCCGCCCGCGGCTCCCGTGACCACGACCGGACCGCTCGCCGGCGTCAGCCCGTGCTTTTCCAACGCGAGAACCGCGAGCATGGCGGTGAACCCGGCGGTGCCGATCGCCATCGCGTCGCGGGCCGCCAGGCCCGGCGGCAGGCCGACCAGCCAATCGCCCTTGACCCGGGCCTTCTCGGCATAGGCGCCGAGATGGGTCTCGCCCATGCCCCAGCCGGTGCAGATGACGGCATCGCCTGGCTTCCATTGCGGATGGCTGGACTGCTCGACCGTGCCGGCAAAATCGATGCCGGCGATCATCGGGAAACGCCGGACGACCGGCGCCTTCCCGGTCAAGGCCAGGCCGTCCTTGTAGTTCAGCGTCGACCATTCGACCTTCACGGTGACGTCGCCGTCCATCAGTTCGGCCTCGTCGAACTGCGTCAACGTCGCCGTGGTCCCCTTGTCGGCCTTGTCGATCCGGATCGCCTTGAACGTTCCCACCGCGGCACTCCCTGCGCTCTCTTTCGATTTCCGGCCATGTTTAGCCGATCGGGTCCGGCGTGCAACTCAGGTTGCCGGAACGGCACGCGCCACCGGTTTTTCGACGATGGGCAGGTTGATCAGCGCCGACAGCACCCCGAACAGGATCGAGAGCCACCAGATCGGCGTATACGAGCCGTAGCGCTCGAACACGATGCCGCCGAGCCAGACGCCGAGGAAGCCGCCGACCTGGTGGCTGACGAAGGCGAAGCCGTACAGCGTCGCCAGCCAGCGCGTGCCGAACATGATCGCGACCAGCGATGAGGTCGGCGGCACGGTGGAGAGCCAAGCGAGCCCGGAGACCGCGCCGAAGGCGATCGCGGACGCCGGCGTGACCGGAAACGAGATGAAGGCGAGCGTCGCCAGCGCGCGGGTGAAATAGATGAAGGACAGGATGTAGCGCTTCGGCAGCCGGCTCTGCAGCCAGCCGACGCTGAGCGAGCCGATGATGTTGAACAGCCCGATCGCCGCGATCACCCAGCCGCCGGTCTGGGCCGACAGGCCACGATCGACCAGGAACGCCGGCAGGTGCACGGTGATGAAGGCGAGCTGGAAGCCGCAGGTGAAGAAGCCGAGCACCAGCAGCACGTAGGAGCGGTGGCCGAAGGCCTCCATCAGCGCCGTCGTGAACGACTGCTGCTCGGTCTCGGACGGCTTGGCCTCGGCAGCCGGCGGCGTCGCAACCGCGAGCGACAGCGGCAAGATGAACAGCATCAACGTTGCGAACACCATCAACGCGCTCTGCCAGCCGAACTGATCGATCAGCGCGACGCCGAACGGCGCGAACAGGAACTGGCCGAGCGAGCCGGCAGCCGTGCCAGCACCAAGTGCAAGGCCGCGCCGCTCCGGGGGCAGCAGCTTGCTGAAGGCCGACAGGATGAGGTTGAACGAGCAGCCTGACAGGCCGAAGCCGACCAGCACGCCGGCGCCGATGTTCAGTGACAGCGGCGAGTCGGCATAGAGCAGCGCGCCGACCCAGATCACGCGCATGACCCCGAAGCGGTCGGCGATCGCGCCGGCGAGTGGCTGGCCGAGCCCCCACAGCAGGTTCTGGACGGCGATGGCGAGCCCAAACACGTCGCGTCCCCAGGCGAATTCGCGGCTCATCGGCTGCACGAAGAAGCCGATGGTCGAGCGCGGGCCGAAGCTCAGCAGCGCAATGGCGCAGCCGCACACGATGATGACGAGCGGTGTACGCCAGCTCGGGGCGCGGGAGGCCGCGCCGAGATCTCCTGCCTGTATCGACATGTGGTCCTCCCCTGATGCTTTCGCTGTCGCCCGGCCGTTGCTCCGGGATTAATGCATTTGCATGAGAACTCCCAAGCTGAAAAGCGAGACCCAGCCATGAAAAAATCGATGTCGCTCGTGTTCGTCCTGCGGCGCGAGTTCCCCAAACGGAACTCGCGCGCATCGGACGGGAACTGCTCGCTAGTCCTTCTACGCGAGTCGATGGTCATGATTCACTCAGCGCGAGAGCGACCGACAGAACGGCCGCGATTTGTAGCAAAACACGCCTAAACACCGAGGAATGTCTCTGAAGAAGAGCTAACTGGTAACGCGGTACACATGCGCACGGAATGGGGAATTGGACAGCGTATGGACCACGACCAGATCGAGACGTCAGACCATGTCGTGATCGTCGGCGCCGGAGTTGCGGGACTGTTCTGCGCGCTGACGCTCGCGCCTCGCCCGGTCACGTTGATCTCCGCGACATCCCTCGGCGAGGACTCTTTCGGCGCAACGATGCAGGCCGACATCGCGGCGCCGATCTCGGCCGGCGACAGCCCCGAGGCCCACGCAGCCGACATGATCGCTGCCGGTGGCGGCCTCGTCGACGAGACCGCCGCGCTCGACCTCGCGCGCGACGCGGCGGCGCGGATCGAGGACCTGATGCGGCTCGGCGTCGCGTTCGACCGTAACCCCAAGGGTGATCTGGCAACATCCCGCGCCGCGGCGCATTCGGTGCGGCGGATCCTGAGCGTCCGCGGCGACTTCACCGGACAGGCGATCAATTCAGCCTTGTCTGACGCGGTGCGCGCCACCCCGTCGATCCGCCTCATCGAGGGCCATGTCGCGGACGCGCTGCTGACCGAGCATGGCAGCGTGCGCGGCCTGTGGCTGCGCCGGATCAACGACGATACGGCTGTGCCGATGCTGATCGCCGCATCTGCGGTGGTGCTGGCAACCGGCGGTATCGGCCATTTGTTCGCGGCGACGACCAACCCGTCTCACGCCAACGGCATCGGCCTTGCGATTGCGGCGCGCGCCGGCGCCATCATTGCGGATCCGGAGTTCGTCCAGTTCCATCCGACCGCGATGATGAGCGGTCACGATCCGGCTCCCGTCGTCAGCGAGAGCCTGCGCGGCGCCGGCGCGATCCTGGTCAACCGGCGCGGCCAGCGCTTCATGCTGCCGCGACATCCGCTGGTCGACCTCGCGCCGCGCGACACGGTCGCCCGTGGAATCATGGCCGAGCTATCAGCCGGGCGCGGCGCCTTTCTCGATGCGCGGGACGTGCTCGAAGACGACGTCGCGGAGCGCTATCCGATGCTGCACCGGGCCTGCGTCGCGGCCGGCCTCGATCCGACGCGGCAACCGATTCCGGTGGCGCCAGCCGCGCATTTCCACATGGGCGGCATCGCGATCGATGCGCAGGGACGCAGCTCGATCGACGGCCTGTGGGCCGCCGGTGAAGTGGCGGCGACGGCCACCGATGGCGCCAATCACATCGCCGGCAATGCGCTGCTCGCGGCCTTGGTGTTCGCCAAGCGGATCGCCGACGATATCTCCGGCCGGACGTTCACGGCGACGCCCGCCCTGCGCGACGTGGCATTTGCCGAACCGGGCGGTGCGGGCCCTGCATTCGACGAAAAGACGCTGCGCGACATCATGACGGCGCAGGTCGGCGTGATCCGCGACGAGGAGCGGCTGGCCGAAGCCGTTGTCGCGATCGCCAGGCTCGAGCGCGACGGCGGCCGTCCCATTCTGCGCAACATGGCGACCGCAGCGCTCCTGATCGCGACCGCAGCCTGGAGCCGCCGCGAGAGCCGCGGCGCCCATTGCCGCGCCGATTGCCCGGCGGAGAATCCGAGCTTCGCGCAGAGGACGATGACCACATTGGCCGCTGCGCGGGAGATCGCCGACGAACTCGCGGCGCGGCCGCCGGCACGGCAGTCGCGGCCGCTGAGCGCGTAGTAAAGGCTGATCCGACTGCGTCACGACCGAGCTCGGCAGTCGCGGTTTCACCGTCATTCGTGATCAGCGTCATTCCGGGTTGAAGGCCTGCGGCCTCGTCCGGAACGACGGTGCTGATGACGAAGCGGCCATCGTCGCCCCATACAGATACTCGGACTCGTTATTGTTTGCTGCTTCGCCGGTATTTGGGGACAGGCGCGATGTAGTTCGTGCGTGCTGTCTCTGCGTACGCTGGACGAACAGATTGGCCGCACCGTTGCGCCGGCACTCGTAGTCATGACGCGCACGATCTGAGCCGACTTCGCCAATCAGTTGGACGAGGCTTTTTGTCGAAGCAGATCACCGGCTGACGCGGACGCAGCTCGCCGCACGGATCGAGCACATCCTTGACGCGCGCGACTAATTCGCATCGACCTGTGGGGATACGCCATGCGCCTGCGCCATGGCTTCAGATCGTTGTCGGCCAGCCACCGCCGCACTGTCTCGTGCACTCCATTGCCGGCCGCATTTACCAGCACGAACTAAATGGCTGGACAGGTTCGCCATGATTTCGGCAAAAGAACCGCGGAACCTGTACAAATAAGAAAAAGAGATGGTCGAAATTTAGCGGTGCTCAAGTAGTAGCGCGCGTTTTTGTCCGTCCTGATGACGAGGAAATGGAAAGTCACGGCTGCCAGATCGCCGATAGACCGCTTGGCATGGCCATAAATGCGGTCGTTGGTCTCGCGGCCGGTTTGAAAGCCGAGTCGCCGACCGGAAAGGCGGCAAACGGTCCAGGGAGTGATGCGGAGCGACGCGATGGCGCGTGTCCGCAGGAGTAGTCGAGGATGAATTCCGTATTGCGGAGTAGCGGATCGCGGATCGCCGTGGGCGATGCGCAGAGCGAACGTTGGCGCCCGGCAAAGCCTGCCGCTTTGTCCAACAGCCTCGCGCATGCGACGTCTGCGCCTGATGAGGATGCGGCCAACGATCTCCCCCCGCCGTGGTGGCAAACCGCTTCAGCGATGGACGATGCAGCGATGTCACCGACGCCTGCAGAATCTGACCGATCCCGGCAGATCCCTTCACTCGATCCAGTCGTGATGCCTCCGCCTCCGCCCCAACCGCTCGAATTCGATTCCGTTTTCCGGTTCGGTGCCGCAGTGACCGTGCTTGCGTGCCTCGCATTCTTTGCGGTGCGCATCATGCAGGCTCCGACCATTGAAACAGTTGCGCAGTCGGACACGACCGCTTCATCGTCTCCCCGAAACTTCCGGGCAGCGGGGAAATCGACATTCGAGGACGGCCAAGCATCGGTGGACGCCGTGGCGCGCGCAATCGGACCGGCCGATTCGATCGCGGCGTCGGTCCCGGCCGTCAAGCCGGCTCCGGACGGAGGCGAGACCCCGCAATTAGTTCTGCCGAAGGCATCTCGGGCGATCGCGACCGCGTCTGCGCTGACCAAGAACGAAATCAGCGAAATGGTGAAGCGCGGACGCGATCTCATCGGCGCGGGCGACGTTGCGACTGCCCGTCTGATCCTGGCGCATGTCGCGGAAGGGGACGCCGAAGCATCATTGATGCTGGCCGGTACCTATGACGCCGCAATCTTGTCCAATCTGAAAGCCGTTGGCGTCGCGCCCGATCCGGCCAAGGCACGCGCCTGGTACGCGAGAGCCGCCGAACTCGGATCACTCGAGGCCCGGCGACTCCTCAAGTGAACCGAGCTTCGAGACTGGGTGATGAAGCTCGTTCTCACGCCGGTCGCTGCGCAGGAATGGGCGGCGGGGCGCCGCTGGATCCTGGTCGATGATGCCGTGCGGGCGGCGCGCGTCCCCGCAAAGTGTTGTGTTGCGTGATGAGGTCCATGATGGGAATGTTCGATCGTCTGCTGCAGCCGGCCTGGTCGTCGGCGCTCCGTGGTCCGCGGCTGCTTTGCGCGCCAAGTTCTCCGACCATGGCGTTGCTGCTCGCGCTTGCCGCAGTGCCAGGCTCGGCGCGTGCTGCCGAGGGTGAGATCCGGATCGGCAATACGACGCCCTACAGCGGGCCGGCAGCCGCCTATGGCAGCGTGGGCAAGGTCATCTCGGCCTATTTCCAGAAGGTGAATGACGAGGGCGGGATCAGGGGCCGCAAGATCACCTACATCTCCTATGACGACGGTTATAATCCGCAGAAGACCGTCGAACTGACGCGACGGCTCGTGGAGGAAGACAAGGTAGACGTCATCTTTGCGAGCGTTGGAACAGCGACCAGCGCCGCGGTGCGGCCCTATCTCAACGCGAACAAAATACCGCAACTGTTCGTCGGCTCCGGCGCCTCGATCTGGGATCAGCCTCGCGACTATCCTTGGACCATGGGAGCGCAACCCAGCTACCAGATCGAAGCTCATATCCACGCGCAATATCTGCTCGAGCAACATGCCGGTGGCATGCGCATCGGTGTGCTGTATCAAGACGACGAGTTCGGCAAGGACTATCTGAAGGGCTTGAAGGACGGGCTCGGCGGCAAGCTGCCGATCGTCGCGGAAGCGGCCTACGCGGTCACCGATAGCGACATCAATCAGCAGATCGCGAAGCTGAAGGCGGCCGGTGCCAACGTCCTGGTCGACGTCAGCACCCCGAAATTCACGGTGCTCGCGATCCGCCGCCTCGCGGAGCTCGGCTGGAGACCCGAGCACATCATCCCCACGATTTCGGATTCGGTCGCCACCGTGCTGCAGCCTGCGGGCCTGCAGAATGCGGAAGGACTGCTTTCCGCCACCATCCTGTACGAGGGCGGCACGCAGGGCGGCGATCCCGGCTTCGCCGAGTGGTCCGCGTTCATGGATCGCTACGCGCCTGCAATCAGCAAGAACAACAGCTTGGGAATCGTGGGCTACGCGCTGGCCAACCTGATGGTTGCGGTCCTGCGCAATTGCGGCGACGATTTCTCCCGCGACAACATCATGAGGCAGGCGCGTTCCTTGAAGGGGACGCCAATTCCCATGCTGATTCCCGGGATCGTCGCCAATACCAGCGCCAGCGACCACGCGCCGATCGAGCAGATGCAGATGAAGCGGTTCGTCGACGGCCGCTGGGAGCGGTTCGGACCGGTGCGCAGCGGAATCGACCCGGGTGCCGTCAGCGATTCCTTCAAGGCGATATTCCGCTATGCATCGGCCAAGCGGGACCTCGCGGGTCAGCTCAACGCCAATACGGTGAGCCTGATGACCGGCTCGTATGGCAGCACCTATTCCCAGATGGGCGCCGACGTCGCCTCGGTCCTCAATGACGGCATCAACCTGCGAGTCATGCCGGTCCTGGGCAGCGGCTCGGTTCAGGCGGTGGCCGACATCCTCATGCTCAAGGGCGTCGACGTGGGAATCGTGCGCAAGGACACGCTGTCCTATCTCGAACGCAAGGACTTCGCGAGCAACATCCGCAATCAGCTCGTCTACGTCACCAAGATGTTCAACGAGGAAATGCATGTTCTGGCGCCGCGATCGATCCGCACCATGCGGGAGCTCGACGGCAAGACCGTCGCGGTCGACCTGCCGGATGGCAGCACCTTCGTGACCGCGATCAACGTGTTCGAGCGCCTCGAGATCAAGCCGCATCTGCTCTATATTGAGCCGCGCATCGCGCTCGAAATGTTGCGCAAGGGGGAGATCGACGCCATCTTCACGGTCGATGGCAAGCCGGTGCCCTGGCTCAGCCAGATCACGGATGCCAATCTGCATCTCGTCCCGGTCGGCTACGACAAGACCTTGCGCGAGGACTACCTTCCATCCAAGCTCACTGCGGACGACTACCCCAACCTGATCTCAAAATCCGAGTCGGTGGAAACGATTGCAGCGGAGGCAATCCTGGCGTCGTATAATTGGCAGCCGGGAAGCGATCGCGATCGCCGGCTGTCGCTGCTGGTCGAGTCGCTGTTCTCGCGGATGTCGCAGCTGCAGCGGCCTCCCTTCCATCCGAAATGGCAGGAGATGGCGCCGCGTGCGCCGGTCGCCGGCTGGACCAGGTTCCGGGCCGCGCAGGAATGGCTCGATGGGACGACACCGATTCCGGCGGCCACTACGGCCACCGTTAGACCGTCGAAGCCGGTCGCGGCCGCCGCACCGTCCCCGCGCATTCCTGTCACCGCGAAGCCGCGGGCCGCAACGCCGCCGGACCAGGCGCGCCAGACCGAGTTGTATCGCCGCTTTCTCGAGTGGAATGCGACGCGTCGCTAGATGATTAGCGCCGCGTCCAGTTCGGATTGATCTCGGCCTCGCTCTTGGCGGCCTCGCTGAGCTCGGCCGAAATGGCCGCGGTCTGCTGCGGCGTGCCCCAGCTTGGCGCATCGCTGCCGTCACCCCACGCCTTCGGCCGGTAGAAGGTGTGGACGCCGAATTTGTACATGCGCTTCATCTCGGCCACCCACGACGGCCGCACCCAATAGGCATGATAGTGGGTCGACTTGCCGACCTCCGGAAGCCAGATCATTCCCTCGAGCATGGCCTTCGCGATCTTCCTGGCGCGCTCCCACATCTCGGGCTCGCGGACCACGTCTGCAGTGTTGTCGCAGGCGAAGGTGAACTGGCAGGCGAAGTGGCGATACTTGTTCTGGTAGACGACGCCGCACACCGTGGTCGGATAATAGCCTGAGAAGGCGCGGTTCAGCACGACCTGCGCCACGGCGATCTGGCCACGCACCGCCTCGCCGCGCGATTCGAAATAGACGGCCTCCGCAAGGCACTTCTCCGACTTGAAACGGGCCTTGTCGTCGGCAAGCCCCAATCGTTCGGCCGGAGTCCTGGCGCGCTGATTGTCGGTGTTGACCTCGCCCTTGGGCGCGATGCTTTCGCCGCCGTCACCGGCCTTGACCGGATCGTCCGACGGCGGCTGCGGCAGCATCGCCAGCGGCTTGAGATCCGGATCCGGCGCGACGATCAGCGGCGCTTCGCCCGGCTGCCAGGTTTCCATCGTCTCTGCCGCGCCGCCCAGCGACGCCGTGCCGAAATAGAGGCTCGCCGTCTTGATGTTCAAACCGTCGGCGGAGATGCCGCTCGCGGCGGAAGGCGCATCCGGCGCGGGCTTGAGCTCGCCCGACGGCGAGATCTCCTGCTTCGATGACCCATACTGCGCGAGCGGCGGCGCGCTCAGCGCTTCCTGCAATTCGGGATCGAGTGCAGCGCGCTGCACCGGTGTGTGCACCGGGGCTTCCGTCGTCTTCGCGCCGAACACCGAGGAATTCGAATCGGGCGGGGTCGGGGTCTCCGGCGCGGGCTCGGCGGGTGCGGGCTGGACCGGCTCGGCCGACTCGGTCGGCGCGGCCGGCGGTGCGGCCGGGCGCACCACGAGGCGATCCCCCTTCAGGGTGCGGTCCACTTTCGGAAAGTCGGAGGCCTGGTAGCGCGGCGGAACCTGCAGCGCCGGATTGCGCGGCGTGCTGCCGGTGATGTCGATGTCGCGCGCATCGATGCTTGCAAGGCGGATGCTCACGCCCTGCGGCGCCGAGGTTCCGATCGGGCGACCGAAACTATAGGTGGCGAGCTGAACGGAGGCGGCGGCAGAGAACACGCGCTTCTGCCAGCGCTCGGCGACGCCCGGCTGGCGGGCGAGCAGTGAAGCGATGTCTTGATACCCGGTCTCTGTCGGCATCATAGCGAAGACGCAGAGACCGAGTCCGAAGGACGCAAACCGCGCGCCCTTCGGACCGGGACGCAGAACTAACATCGATACGCTCAACGCAACGCTTACACTGGAAGATCGAACGACAGTGCTTCCGTGCAATTCGATCTTCTCTCTTCGTATCGGGTTTAGGTTGCCGAGGAGTTAACCCGCGTTGCGCAATCGAGACAGGCAAGCGGAGAAGTTGCAGAGCGTTCTTCGATCACGATGCTTGGTAAACAGCGGCACGACGAGAACGGTGAACATTCGGTCAACGAACGCGGTGAATGAAAAGCATACGCATGACCTGCGACACCGAGCGCAGCAAGTCGCATGTGCGTTCCGCAGTTGTGGCCTCATGGTTCGAGACGCGTCGAAGGCGACGCTCCTCACCATGAGGGGAGAAGCTCTCTCTGCGGACCCCGTCCTCATCCTGAGGAGCCCGCCGCAGGCGGGCGTCTCGAAGGATGGGCCACGACGAGAAACCACTACACAGATGCGATGAGACTACGCCGAATGGCCCTGTCGATGGAGCGCAACGAAAAAGGCCGGCAACATGTGCCGGCCTTCATCAAATCAAATCGTTCGCAGCAAGCTCACGCCTGGCTCGCGATCTCCTTGCCGAGCGCAGCCTGCGCCGCCGCAAGGCGCGCGATCGGCACGCGATAGGGCGAGCACGAGACGTAGTTCATGCCGACCTGGTGGCAGAACGCGATCGAGGCCGGATCGCCGCCATGTTCGCCGCAGATGCCGACCTTGAGCGAGGGGCGCGTGGCGCGGCCGCGCTCGACGCCGATCTTGACCAGCTCGCCGACGCCCTCGCGGTCGATCGAGATGAACGGATCGATCTCGAGAATGCCCTTGGCGACATAGGCGCCGAGAAAGCTGCCGGCGTCGTCGCGGCTGATGCCGTAGGTGGTCTGGGTGAGATCGTTGGTGCCGAACGAGAAGAACTCGGCGGCTTCCGCGATCTGACCGGCCATCAGCACCGCGCGCGGCAGCTCGATCATGGTGCCGACCTGATATTCCAGCTTGGCGCCGGTCTCGCGGATGACCTCCCGCGCCATCGCGTCGATGCTCGCCTTGACCAGATCGAACTCGGCCTTGGTGGCGATCAGCGGCACCATCACCTCGAGGCCGACGGCCTCGCCGGTGCGCTTCTCGGCCTCGACCGCAGCCTCGAAGATCGCGCGCGCCTGCATCTCGGCGATTTCCGGATAGGCGATCGCCAGACGGCAGCCGCGGAAGCCGAGCATCGGGTTGAACTCCGACAGCTCGCGGGCGCGGTCGGCGAGCCGGCGCGGATCGGTGTTCATCGCCCGCGCGACCTCCTCGACCTCGGCCTGGGTGTGCGGCAGGAACTCGTGCAGCGGCGGGTCGAGCAGGCGGATCGTGACGGGGAGCCCCTTCATGATCTCGAACAGCTCGACGAAGTCGGCGCGCTGCATCGGCAGCAGCTTGGCGAGCGCGGCGCGGCGCTCCTGCTCGTCCTCGGAGAGGATCATCTCGCGCACGGTGCGGATGCGCGTCTCCTCGAAGAACATGTGCTCGGTGCGGCACAGGCCGATGCCCTCGGCGCCGAACTTGATGGCGGTGCGCGCATCCTCCGGCGTGTCGGCGTTGACGCGCACGCCGGTCTCGCGCACGGCGTCGGCCCAGCCCATCAAGGTGCCGAACTCGCCCGACAGTTCCGGCTCGATCATCGGCATGCGGCCGGCCAGCACCTGGCCGACCGAGCCGTCGATGGTGATGACGTCGCCGGTCTTGAAGGTGCGCCCGCCGATGCTCATCGTGCCGCGGCCGTAGTCGACGCGGATGGTGCCGCAGCCGGAGACGCAGGGCTTGCCCATGCCGCGCGCGACCACGGCGGCGTGCGAGGTCATGCCGCCGCGCGTCGTCAGGATGCCCTCGGCGGCGTGCATGCCGTGGATGTCTTCCGGCGAGGTCTCGATGCGGACCAGGATCACCTTGCGGCCATCGGCCTGCAGCTTGGTGGCCTCGTCCGAGGAGAACACGATCTCGCCGGAAGCCGCGCCGGGGGAAGCCGGCAGGCCGGTCGCGACCACGTCGCGCTTGGCAGAGGGATCGATGGTCGGATGCAGCAGCTGATCCAGCGAGGCCGGATCGATGCGCAGCACGGCGTCGTTCTGCGAGATCAGCCCCTCATGGGCAAGCTCGACCGCGATGCGCAGCGCGGCCTTGGCGGTGCGCTTGCCGCTGCGGGTCTGCAGCATCCACAGCTTGCCGCGCTCGACCGTGAACTCCATGTCCTGCATGTCACGGTAGTGCTTCTCGAGCAGCGTGTAGATGCGGGTCAGCTCGTTGAACGCGTCCGGCATCGCCGTTTCCATCGACGGCTTGTCGGATCCGGACTCGACGCGCGCATCCTCGGTGATGTCCTGCGGGGTACGGATGCCGGCGACGACGTCCTCGCCCTGCGCGTTGATCAGGAACTCGCCGTAGAGCTTGCTCTCGCCGGTCGAGGGATTGCGGGTGAAGGCGACGCCGGTGGCCGAGGTCTCGCCCATGTTGCCGAACACCATGGCCTGCACGTTGACGGCCGTGCCCCAGGATTCCGGAATGTCGTGCAGCCGGCGATAGGTCACCGCGCGCGCGTTCATCCAGGATGAGAATACCGCGCCGATCGCGCCCCACAGCTGGTCATGCGGGTCCTGCGGGAAGTCCTTGCCGGTCTCATGCGCGACCGCGTCCTTGTACTTGCCGACCAACATCTCCCAGTCTTCCGACGAGAGATCCGTGTCGAGCGAATAGCCCTTCTGGTCCTTGAAGCTGTCGAGGATGTCCTCGAAATGATGGTGCTCGAAGCCGAGCACGACATCCGAATACATCGTGATGAAGCGGCGATAGCTGTCGAACGCGAAGCGGCGGTCGCCGGACAGCTGCGCCAGCGCCTCGACCGTCTCGTCGTTGAGGCCGAGATTGAGCACGGTGTCCATCATGCCCGGCATCGAGGCGCGCCCGCCGGAGCGGACGGAGACCAGCAGCGGATTTGCCGCATCACCGAACTTCTTGGCGGTGAGCTTGCCGATGTAGTCGAGTGCCTTGTCGACCTGGGCCTGCAGCTCCTTCGGATAGGTCTTGTCGTTGGCGTAGAAGTAGGTGCAGACCGAGGTCGGGATGGTGAAGCCCGGAGGCACCGGCAGGCCGAGATTGGCCATCTCGGCCAGGTTGGCGCCCTTGCCGCCGAGCAGGTCGCGCAGGCTGGCTTTACCTTCGGCCTTGCCGTCGCCGAACGTATAGACCCACTTGTTCGGCTTGATCGCGGTCACCGCGCTCTTGGCCGCAGTCTTTGCCGCCTTGGCGGCGGGCTTCGCGGCTGTCTTGGCCGGCTTTTTCGGCGCGGCTTTCGCCGGCGCCTTGGGTGCAGACTTGGGTGCGAACTTGGGCGCCACCTTGGCCGGGGCCTTTGCGACGGGCTTGGCGGGCGCCTTCTTCAGCGCCTTGCGGGGCGGAGCGAGTGCTGCGGCCTTGGCCTTGCCCTGCTTGGAAGGCTTTGATTTCGCTGTAACTTTCTTAGACTTCGCTACCGCTTTGGCCATGAGGTGCTTCGATCCGCAAATGGGGAGGAGAAATCGCGCGCCTTACACCACTTTGGGCGCTGCGGCGCAAGCTAAAGGGTTCCCGACCTTGGGACTAGAACTTGGGGACTAGAAGTGGAACCACTTCAGCAGACCCATGCCGATCAGGCCATTCAGGATGAGGAAAATCGCGACAATCAGGTTCAACAGGCGCGGCATGATCAGGATGAGGACTCCGGCGATCACGGACATGATCGGCGAGATATGGGCAACGGTCAGGGTCATCGACGAACTCTGAATGAGTGAAAGACGAGACGGGCGATTCGAGTCGGCCGGACCTTATCCCGGCTCATCGTGGCGGAATAGGAGACGCACGGCATTGGTTCCGGTTCCCGCGCCATTGGAACTGGCGCAAAAATGCAGCCGGTGCGGGCCCGGGCTGCGCGGAACGATGCGCATCGGCCGGCATTGGGAGGCATGGGCCCGCGCAAGCAGGTCTGTTGTCATCAGCATCAACTGCCAGGAGTTCCGTCCATGCGAAACCATCTCACACTTGCAGCCGCCGTGGCCGCACTCGTGATCCCGGTGGCGGCGCAAGCGCAATCCTATACGACCGGCGTCGGGCGCAGCGTCGTCGTCGAGGAGGACGCGCCCATGATCGCGGTGGAGCGCCGTCCGGAATTCCGTGAATACGTGGTGCGCGAGCGTGTTCCCAACTATGTGATGCCCGATCGCGTGGTTGTTGGGACCGTCCTGCCGGAGTCCGGTGTTACATACTACGACGTTCCGCAGCGCTTCGGTGCGACACCTTATCGCTATACAGTTGTCAATGGCGAAACCGTGTTGGTCGAACCGAGGACGCGGCGGATCATTCAGGTCGTTGAGTAGTTATCGAGATGCATTTGGTCGCCGACGCCCCCGCAAGCGGCCAGGTGTAAAAAGGCCCTGCCCGGTTCCCCCCACCGGGTGGGGCTAATTTTTTTGGGCGAGTTGTTCAGGCGGTCTTCTTCACCACCATGCGGTGGATGACTTTGCCGGAGGATGCGCTGACGACCTGCTCGTCCAGCAGCGCGGCATCAGATGCGAACACCTCGCGGATGGCGGCGAGATCGATGACGGCATAGAGCCGGCCGTGGGCATCGCGCTGGTCGGCGTCCGCGGTCACCCGCCAGCTCAGATAGAGGATGCCGTCCGGTTTCATGATCGCGCGCAGGCGGCGCACCGACGGCACGACCTCGTTGCGAGCCAGATGCATCAGCACCGTTTCACACAGCACATTGTCGAAGCTGGAATCGGCGATGCCGGTGAGATCGGGCAGCATGGCCGGCCTGAATGAGGCGCCCGGATAGCGCGCCCGCGCCTCGGTCAGCAGTCCCTCCGAGGCATCGAAGCCCTCCGCCGGATAGCCGTTGACATTCAGCCAGCCGACCTCGCGGCCGCTGCCGCAGCCGATATCGGCGGTACGGCCGCCTGGAATGAAGACGCGCCTGATGATGTCGTGCAGATCGGCCGGTGCCGGCTGCGCATGCCAATCAGCGGCGAACGCTGCCGCCTCACGGTCATAGGCGGCGAGCGTCGCACGATCCATCTCAGCCTTCGATCTTGGAGAAGTCGGCGACGGCCCGCGTCGCGCTGCGGATTTCGTTCAACAGCTTGAGCCGGTTCTCGCGGATCTTGGCGTCATCATCGTTGACCTTCACCTTGTCGAAGAAGGCATCGACCGCCGGGCGCAGCTTCGCCATCGCGTGCATCGCGGCGGCAAAGTCCTCCTTGGCGACAGCAGCGCCCGCTTCCGCCGCGACCTCGCCGATGGCCTTCGCCAGCGCCTTCTCCTCGTCGAGCTTGTAGAGCGCCGGGTCGGGCGCGCCGTCGAACTTGCGCTTGTCCTTCTTCTCCTCGATCGCAAGGATGTTGCTGGCGCGCTTAGTGCCGGCGAGCAGGTTCTTGCCGTCGTCGGTCTCAAGGAACTTGCCGAGCGCTTCGACCCGGCGGACGACCATCAAGAGATCGTCCTGGCCACCGAGCGCGAACACCGCGTCGACGAGATCATGCCGCGCGCCCTGCTCGCGCAGCTGGACCTTGAGACGGTCGGCGAAGAAGGAGAGGAGATCACGATCCTTTTCCGGCGGATTGTACTCTTGAATCCAAATCGGGAACTTGGATGCGACCTCCCGAAAGAATTCGGGATAGAACCACACGAACTTAAAAAACGACGGGTCGCCATGAGTCCCCGTCGTGACACCAGTTTCAGCAGAAAAGCCTCGCATAAATGGAATACGATTGTGCTCCAAAAACTCACGTTGCTGCGATGGCAAGCCTTCAAACGAAGCGATCTTGCCGATCAACTCCAGTTCATGCGACGCAGCGATAGAGACAGCTACGTGTATCAGCCGCATCATCGAAATTCGCGAGTTATTTTCTAAGATTAGCCGGATCACACCGAGCGCCGCGCGGCGCAGCGCATACGGGTCCTTCGATCCGGTCGGCTTCTCGTCGATCGCCCAGAAGCCGACCAGCGTATCGAGCTTGTCGGCCAGCGCCACAGCTACCGCAACCCTATCGGTCGGCACGCGATCCGCGGGTCCCTGCGGCTTGTAGTGCTCCTCGCAGGCTGCGGCGACGGAGGCGTCCTCTCCTTGCGCCAGCGCGTAGTACTTGCCCATTAGACCCTGGACTTCCGGAAATTCGCCGACGACCTCTGTCAGCAGGTCGGCCTTGGCGAGCTTGGCCGCACGCGCGGTCTTCGCTGCATCGGCGCCGACCAGCGGTGCGATCTCGGCGGCGAGCCTCTCGATGCGCGCGATGCGCGCGGCCTGCGTGCCGAGCTTCTCGTGAAACACGATCTGCTCGAACTTCGGCAGGCGGTCCTCGAGCTTGGTCTTGAGGTCCGTCTCATAGAAGAATTTCGCATCCGACAGGCGGGCGCGGATCACGCGCTCGTTGCCGGCGATGATGGTCTTGCCGCCGTCTGACGCCTCGATGTTCGCGGTCAGGATGAACTTCGGCGCGAGCCCACCCGTCTTGGGATCGCGCACCACGAAGCATTTCTGGTTGTTGCGGATGGTGGCGCGGATCACCTCGCCGGGGACCTTGAGATACTCCGGATCGAACGAGCCCATCAGCACGACCGGCCATTCGACGAGGCCCGCGACCTCGTCGAGCAGCACCTGGTCCTCGACCAGCTCAAACCCTTGCGCGAACGCGAGCTGCTTGGCGTCGGTGACGATGGTGTCTTTCCGTCTGTCAGGATCGAGCACGACCTTGGCGTCGAGCAGTTTTGCCTCGTAGTCCTCGAAGCGCCGCACCGAGATCGGCGCGGGCGCCATGAAGCGATGGCCATACGTCGTCTGGCCGGCTTCGATGGCATCGACGGCGAAGCTGACGACATCAGGCTCCTCGGTCTCGAGACCGAAGGTCGCCGTGATCGCGTGCAGCGGCCGCACCCAGTTCAGCGCGCCCGGCCTTTCCGAGCGCTTGCCCCAGCGCATCGATTTCGGCCACGGGAACGTGCGCACGATCACCGGCAGCATCTCGGCCAGCACGTCGAGCGTGGCGCGGCCGGGCTTCTCGATCAGCGCGACGTAGAAGTCGCCCTTCTTCGGGTCGCGCTGGATCGTCGCCTCCTCGATCGAGGACAGGCCTGTGGCTTTGAGAAAACCCTGGATCGCCGCGTCGGCACCGCCGACGCGCGGACCCTTGCGCTCCTCTTTGAGGTCGGCCTGCCGCGCGGGGATGCCGTGCACGGTCAGCGCCAGCCGCCGCGGCGTCGCGAACGCCTTGGCGCCCTCATAGACGAGGCCCTCGGCGACGAGCTTGTCGGTCACCATGCGGCGCAGATCCTCGGCCGCCTTGGCCTGCATGCGCGCGGGGATTTCTTCGGAGAACAGTTCGAGAAGAAGGTCAGGCATGTCTCAAGTCTCTCTGCACGAAGAACCACCCTCCCCTGGAGGGGGAGGGTCGCCTGCCATGGGCGGGCGGGGTGGGGTGACCGCGATCTCCGCGTGAATGGCTTCGAGCACCGCCTCGGTCCTGGTCATAACGTCGTTGTTCCAAAATCGCAAAACGCGATAGCCTTCCGAGTTGAGCCAGCGCGTACGGATTTCGTCGCGCTGGATGTTCGCATCTTCTCCATGCTGCGACCCGTCCACCTCGATGATGAGGCGCCGGGCCAGACAGGCAAAATCGGCAACGTAGGGACCGATGACGACCTGTCGCCTGAAGTGAGTCCTGTCGATCTCGAGTCTTCGCAGGTGGCGCCACAGGATGTCTTCGGCGGCCGTGGTGTTTTCGCGCAGCCTCTTCGCGGTTTGGCGTTTGAAATCGCTGATCGGCCGTTTGCCCATCTGGCACCTTCACCCCACCCCGCTCCCCTTCAGGGCAGGGCGATCGTATGATGTCCACCCACGAGCGCAGGGCCACCCTCCCCTTGAGGGGGAGGGTCGATTGCTCATGCGAATGCATGAGCAATCGGGGTGGGGTGACAGTCTATCCATTATAAACAGTGCTCCAGCCGAGAGATCACCCCACCCCGGCACGCATCTCGCTTCGCTCGATCGCGTGCCGACCCTCCCCCTCCAGGGGAGGGTGAAGAGTCAGCCTTTGCGCTTGTACCGGCTCACGCTCCTACCCCGCCCGCTTCCGTATGCAGCCAGGCCTCGCCGCAGGCCTTGGCGAGCTCGCGGACGCGCAGGATGTAGCTCTGGCGCTCGGTGACGGAGATGACGCCGCGGGCGTCGAGCAGGTTGAAGACGTGGCTGGCCTTGATGCACTGGTCATAGGCCGGCAGCGCCATCAGGTGCTCCTTGCGGTTGCCCAGCTTTGAATTTTCTTGCCAGCCGGCGGCGAGATATTTGCGGCAGGCGCCCTCGGCCATCTTGAACTGCTCGAACAGCATGTCGGTGTCGGCATGCTCGAAATTGTGCCGGGAATATTCCCGCTCGGCCTGCAGGAAGACATCGCCATAGGTGACCTTGGCGTCGCCGTCGCGACCGTTGAAGTTGAGGTCGTAGACGCGGTCGACGCCCTGGACGTACATCGCCAGGCGCTCGAGCCCGTAGGTGAGCTCGCCCGCCACCGGCGCACATTCGAAGCCCGCGACCTGCTGGAAGTAGGTGAACTGCGACACCTCCATGCCGTCGCACCAGCACTCCCAGCCCAGGCCCCAGGCGCCGAGCGTCGGGCTTTCCCAATCGTCCTCGACGAAGCGGATGTCGTGCACGGCGGCGTCGATGCCGATCGCGCCCAGCGACTTCAGGTACAGCTCCTGGAGGTTCGGCGGCGACGGCTTCATGATCACCTGGAACTGGTAGTAGTGCTGCATCCGGTTCGGATTTTCGCCGTAGCGGCCGTCCTTCGGCCGGCGCGAGGGCTGCACATAGGCGGCATTCCACGGCTTCGGCCCAAGCGCACGCAGGGTCGTCGCCGGATGGAATGTGCCGGCGCCCATCTCCATGTCGTAGGGCTGCAGGATCACGCAGCCCTGCTCGGCCCAGAACCGTTGCAGGGCCAGGATGAAGCCCTGGAACGAACGTTCGGGGCGCATGTGCAGAGGCAGCGAATCCATCGTCGATATCGGTCTTTCGCGGGGGGTCGAAAAGCGCGCGGACCGTATCGGCGGGGGCAACAGGAATCAAGGCAATAGGGACCTGCGAAAACGGCGGCGAACAGGCCGCCGTTTCGGGATCAGCAGGACGGGTCAGCCCGGCCGGTAGGCGCCCGTCACGGGATCGCGGCGCAGCGTCTTGATCTCGGCGGTCTGCGCGACCTCGGCGGCGCGCGACAGTCGCGCCTCTTCGAGCTCCCGGTTGATCTTCTGCGCGGTCTTGTAGACCCAGCGAACCGCAGCAAGTCCGCCCAGCATACCCGCGAATGCAACGAACGGCGGCATCGGTCGATCCTTGTTCATGAGAAGCGCCACCCCTGATTCGTATTCTCGCCGATCCCGGTTCCCCCCGCAATCCGGATTGCGAGGGGCGAAATGGCGCAGCCATTTACCGGGTTCAGAACCCGAATCGGGCCCATATCGCCCTGGTTTCGACCGCGGAGATCAGCTCCTCGGCCAGGCCCGCCCAGCCGAGCCCAAGGTTGCCAAATTCCAGGCTGCCCGCGCCCGGCGAGCGACGGCCAAGGAGGCCCGACAGCAGCCCTGCGGCCGGCGCCACTACGGGCATGGCGACCTTGTCGCCGAACCGGGCCCGCAGCACCGCGCGCAGGTCGCCGATGGCGTCGGCAAGCCCGAGTGTCACGGCGGTGTCGCCGGCCCAGTATTCCCCGGTGAACAGCATATCGTCGGCGCCTTTCAGCCGGGCGCTGCGGCTCTCCTTGACCAGCGAGATGAACAGCGCGTGGATCTCGCGCTGGATGTTCTTCAGCCGCGCCACGTCATCAGGATTCTCGGGCAGAAATGGATCGAGCATCGCCTTGTGCTCGCCGGCGGTATAGAGCCGGCGCTCGATGCCGATCTTCTTGATCAGATCCTGCAGTCCGAACGAGCCGCCGACCACGCCGATCGAGCCCAGGATCGAGGACGGATCGCAGAAGATCTCGTCGCCCGCGCAGGCGATCATGTAGCCGCCGGACGCGGCGACATCCTCGACGAACACCAGCACCGGAAGCTTCTTCTCGGTCGCGAGCTGGCGGATGCGCAGATAGATCTGGCGCGACTGCACCGGCGAGCCGCCGGGCGAATTGATGACCAGCGCCACCGCCTTGGCGTTGCGCATCGAAAACGCACGCTCCAGCATCTTGGCAACGCCGGCAAGCGTCAGCCCCGGACGCAGCGGCGTCACCGCGCCGATCACGCCGGACAGGCGAACGACGGGCACCACCGGTGCGCCGCGCAGCCTTGCTGGAAGCAGCGCCTTCAACCGATCGAAAGGCCCCGCCACATCACCTGGTTGTGTCAAATCGTCCACCATCCTGTTACCTCGGATTAACCACTTTTTATCGCGCCGCTGCCATTCAAAGGGCTGGAACGAGCCTTGCAATGGCCTGGGCAATTGCACGGCGAGCCAAGTTGCAGAGAGCGGCGGAGGAATTCATGAAGGCCTACCTGTTGATGCTGCTGATCGGTACTCTATTGACGGCGATCCGTTTCACGACGGTAACCGAACGCCAATCCGAAGCGCAGACGCAATAACGTCTGACCCCCATCAACCGTTCAGGGGGCCGGCCAAGGCCAGCGCCCCCTGCCCCTCCAGCACGCGTACCACCTCGTCGCTCGGTCCGCCTGCCGCCTCATTCAGCATCACACCCGCGAGCATTTGGGTCGGCGCCCGGCCTCCCTTGACGGCCCTCACCAGAATACGAATGGCCGGCCGCGCCGGATGGCCGTGAACGGGTTGAACGGCTAGGCTGCCGAAGCCGCGCGTCAGCGCCGCCAGAACCTCCCCCAAGCCATCCGCACGCCAGATCAGCGTCAGCACACCACCTGATTTCAGCATCCGTCGCGCCGCCTGCGTCCAGATCTCCAGCGTCGTCGCGGTGGACATATGGGCAGCCGCGCGGGTCGCATCGGGTGAGGCACGATGACGCGCGGCGTCATGGAAGGGCGGATTCATCAGGACCACGTCGACACTGTCGGACCCGAGCCCGGCGGCGGCGAAGGCGGCGGCGTCCGCAGCCACATCGAGCACGGCGACATCCGCCTGCAGTTCGTTGGCGCGTGCATTGTCGCGCGCAAGGCTCGCCAGACCCGGCTCGCGCTCGACCAGCGTCAGTGCGACGCCATCCACCCGCCTGGCCAGCGCCAGCCCGGCCGTTCCGACCCCGGCGCCGAGGTCGACCACGCGATCGCCCGGGCGCGCGGCCGTGGCCGCCGCGAGCAGGATTGCATCATGGCCGGCGCGATGCCCCGAGGTCGGCTGCCGCAGCCGCAGCCGGCCACCGAGCACGGCGTCTTCGGAGATGTCGGCGGCGTCACTCATCGGCGCGCAGTTCATGCGCGAGACCGGCCTCGGTGAGGAGACGGCGGGCCTCGACGTTGTCGTCCTCATGGACCAGGATCCGGCGCGGCAGAATGCCGAGCGAGCCCTCGATGATGCTCATGTTCTGGTCGAGCACGAGATGATGGATGTTGGCGCCGTCGAGCAGCGCCCCGATCGCCGAAACCAGCACGATATCGTTGGTCCGAACCAATTCCTTCAATCGTTATGTCTCCGTGCCGGCTTGTGTCAAAGAAGGCTGGGTCAAGGTTCCGTGTCTGCCCTTGCCGCGTGCAACGGCAGTTTCTATTGTCGTTGCCAGGATAGCAAAATTGGAGACCAGCGTGGCGGTTATCGTACCTTTCGAGAGCCCATCGGGAGCTTCGATCGATGGGCTGGTCGGGCTGGTCGCAGCCGACATGGAACGGGTCAACACCACGATTCTGTCGCGGACCGGCTCCGACGTGACGATGATCCCGGAGGTCGCCAATCACCTGATTTCCTCGGGCGGCAAGCGGCTGCGGCCGATGCTGACGCTCGCCATGGCGCACCTCACGGGATACCCGGGCGACGGACACATCAAGCTCGCCGCCGCGGTCGAATTCATGCACACGGCGACCCTTCTCCATGACGACGTGGTTGACGAGAGCGAAATGCGCCGGGGCAAATTGTCCGCGCGCATGCTGTGGGGCAACGAGGCCAGCGTGCTGGTCGGCGACTTCCTGCTCGGGCAGGCGTTCCGCATGATGGTCGAGGTCGGCTCGCTGCGCGCGCTCGACATCCTGTCGGCCGCCGCGGCCACGATCGCCGAAGGCGAGGTGATGCAGCTCGCCGCCGCCAAGAACACCGCGACCACCGAGGACGAATATCTCGCCGTGATCCGCGGCAAGACGGCGGAGCTGTTCGCGGCCGCCTGCGAGGTCGGTCCGGTGCTCGCCGATCGCCCCAAGGCCGAGCAGGCCGCATCGCGCTCGTTCGGCATGAATCTCGGCATCGCCTTCCAGCTCGTCGACGACGTGCTCGACTATGGCGGCAAGGCCGCCAAGCTCGGCAAGAACATCGGCGACGATTTCCGCGAGGGCAAGATCACGCTTCCGGTCGTGCTCGCGTTCCGCCGGGGCAGCGACAGCGAGCGCGCGTTCTGGATCAAGTCGCTGGAACGCGGCGAGATCAGCGATCATGATCTCGATCATGCGATCGGGCTGATGAACAAGCACCGCGCGCTCGAGGACACGATCAGCCGCGCGCATCACTACGGCGCGATGGCGGTCGATGCGCTGGCGCTGTTCCCGGCCTCGCCGATGAAGGCGGCGCTCGGGCAGGTCGTGGCGTTCTGTTTGGCGCGGTCGCATTAGTGACCAACACACACGCGGTCATGCCCCGCGAAGGCCGGGCATCCAGTACACCGCGGTGCTCATGACTGCGCCCTCTCCCCTTGCGGGCGAGGGCATGTCGGACAGAGCGGCAAACTCGGTCGGGTGAGGGGTATGCCTCCACGAGCGTTGTTTGCGGAGAGATACCCCTTACCCAACCGAGTGCGTTGATGGGCCGGCGATGCCCTCTCCCGCAAGGGGAGAGGGCGCTGTATCGCGCAGGCGCTCGGAGACTGTACGCAGCTAACTCAGCGTCCCCGCGTGCACCCACCACTCGGGGTGCGCGGCTGCAATCTGTGCGCCGGCGGACTTTGCATCGGCGTCGCTGCCATAGATCGCGAAACATGTCGCGCCTGAGCCGGACATCCGCGCCAGCAGGACGCCGCCGCTTGCACGCAGCGAGTCGAGCACGGTGCCGATGATTGGCTGCACCTTCAGCGCCGGCGGCTCGAGGTCGTTGCGCACCTCTCCGAGCGCATCGACCCAGTCGCTGACCGACGCACCGGCCCCTGGCCACGCCGGCGCCGTCAGCACGTCGGTCACGCCGACCAGAAGTTCACCCGGCTTCAGGCCGAGCGCCTGGAAGACGTCCTTGGTCGCCACCGGCACGCGCGGATTGATCATCACGCACGGCAGCACCGGCAGATCGAGCGGCAGCAGATTTTCCCCGACACCGGTCATGGTGCAGGCGCGTGACGCGACGCAGACCGGCACGTCGGCTCCGGTCTGCAGCGCCACGGCGACCAGCCGCGGATCATCCAACGCAAGACCATTGCGCCGCGCCAGCAGCCGCAGCGCGGCCGCTGCATCGGCCGAACCGCCGCCGATCCCGGCCGCGACCGGCAGCACCTTCTCCAGCGTGAAGGCGCCGAGCTCCAGCCCGGGAACGGCCTCGCTGAGCAGGCGCGCGGCCTTCAGCACCAGATTGTCCGAGGTTTCGCCGCAGGCTCCAGCCAGAGGACCGATCGTGGTCAGCGTCAGCTCGGAACCGGGCACGAGGCTGAGCTGATCCGCACAGTCGGCGAAGGCGACGACGCTTTCGAGATCATGGTAGCCGTCGCCCCTGCGGCCGACGACGCGCAGGGTCAGATTGACTTTGGCGCGCCCCGTCTCGCGAAGCGCGCCTTGATTGCTGGACGCCAACATCGGCGCAAAGTCCCCCAAGATTGAGCGGCGACTTAGCCGCCCTTGCCGTCGTCCTTCTTGGCGTCGGACGGTGCGTCCTTGGTGTCCGCGCTCGCTGCCGCCGGAGCGGGATCGTCGGTCAGGCCGTTCTGGATCTTGGCCTCGATCTTCGGCAGCTCTTCAGCCTCCGGCTTCAGGTCACGGGCATGGGCCCACTGGAACTTCGCTTCCAGCTTGCGGCCGATACGCCAATAGGCGTCGCCGAGATGGTCGTTGATGGTCGGGTCCTCGGGCTTCAGATCGATCGCGCGCTCGAGGTTCTTCACCGCCTCTTCGTAGTTACCGATGCGATAATAGGCCCAGCCGAGCGAGTCGACGATGTAGCCATCGTCCGGCCGCTGCTCGACGGCGCGCTTGATCATCTTCATGCCTTCGTCGAGGTTGACGCCCTGGTCGATCCAGGAATAGCCGAGATAGTTGAGCACGTGGGGCTGATCGGGCTGCAGCTCGAGCGCCTTGCGCATGTCGGCTTCGGCCTTGGGCCACTGCTTGGAGCGCTCCAGGCAGATGCCGCGATAGTAGTAATAGACGCTGTTGGCCTTGTCGTTGTTCGCAGGCAGCGCGTCGACGCCGAGCGAATAGGTCTTGGCGCAATCGGCGAATTTCTTGCGGCCGCGCTCGACGTTGCCGAGCGCCATGATCCCTTCGAGATCCTTCGAATCCTGGGCGATCACGTCCTTGAGAATCTTGATCGCCTCGTCGCCGCGGTCGGCGCTGTCGAGATCGGTTGCGAGCTGGATCTGCGCGTTGCGCTTGAGCGGCGAGCTTGCCGGCACCCGCTCATAGACCTTGATCGCCATCTGCGGCTTCTTCACGGTCTCGTAGAGATCGGCCAGCGACAGCAGCGCCAACGGATGATTCGGCTGCAGATGCAGCGCGAGCTGCAGATAGACCAGGGCGAGATCCTCGCCGCCGCGGCGGCTCAGCGTCGCGCCGATGCCGTACAGCGCTTCGGCAGCGCCGGCCTGCGCCGAATCGATCAGCGGCGGCAGCTTCTTGCCGGCCTTGATCTCACGCAGGCCGTCCTGCACCAGCGGGTGACGCGCGAGCTTCTTGTCGAAGGCCTCGTAGATCGCGGTCGCCGCCGCCGCATCCTTGTTGCGCGACAGCCAGTGCGCATAGGCTTCGGTGATGCGCAGCATCGAATCGTCGAGCTTGTAGGCGCGCTCGAAGCGCACGCCGGCTTCCTTGTCCTTGCCGGCCAGCTCCCAGATCATGCCGGCATGCAGGTCCTTGAACAGCGGGTACCATTCGGGGCCCGTCAGCTTGTCGATGTTGGCGACCGCGGTCTTGGCGTCGCCGGCGCCCGCAGCTGCCCACGCCGACAGCAGGGTCGCGACCAGATCCGTGATCGGACCGCGCACGGACTGGTTGATGTTGGTCTGGGCTGCAGCGTACTTCTTCTGCTTGATGTCCTGCACGCCGACGACCAGCCGCGCGATGCGGTTCGACTTGTCGACCGTGAGCACGCGTTCGGCGAGCTTGACGGCTTCGTCGATGTCGCCGTCGGCGACCGACGAGATGAAGGCACGATCGAGCAGCTCGTTGTTCTTGGGATCGCTGCGCAGCGCCGAACGGTAGAACGCAGCTGCGGAGGCCGCATCGCGCTCGACACTGGCATGGCGCGCCGCCAGATAGCTGCCGGACGTGGTGAGCGCCTTCAGATCGACGCCGGTCGGAAATTTCGCGGTGTTATCCGCCGGGTGATCCGGCGTCTGGGCCAGGACGGTACCGGGGAGCAGCAAGGCAGCAACGGCAACGGCGGTCCAGCGATTGCAACGAATTGATAACATCACGGTGCGCTCTGATTGTTGGAAAGGACTGGTCGTCTCGGACACAAACCCGGTCGGCAGCTCTTCAAGGCGCCGACAATGCCGCGTTTAGCGGCCAACCGCAAGGATCTGCAGGATATTCGGGTCAGCCGGTAGCCCCTTTGGCAAAGGTCACCTGCGTCAAACCGCGGCAGTATGGCCGTATCGTGGCCGGTCACCCCTCCCGGGGCGACCGCCTCACGCAATCGTGCGTTAATCCGCGCTACATGGCTTCGTAGTTCGGCCCGCCGCTGCCCTCCGGAGGAACCCAGGTGATGTTGCCATTGGGATCCTTGACGTCGCATGTCTTGCAGTGGACGCAATTCTGCGCGTTGATGACGAAGCGTGGGCTGGTGCCGTCCTCGACCCATTCATAGACGCCCGCAGGGCAGTAGCGGTTGGACGGCCCGGCATAGACGTCGTGCTCCGAGCTCTTCTGGAGCGCCATGTCGGCGACCTTCAGATGCACCGGCTGGTCTTCCTCGTGATTGGTGTTGGACAGGAACACCGAGGACAACCGATCGAACGTCAGCTTGCCGTCCGGCTTCATCGCCGGTTTGGGCTGATGCGCCTTGGCCGGATCGAGGGTCGCGCGATCGAGCTTGCCGTGCGACTGGGTGCCGAACAGCGAGAAGCCGAGCGTGTTGCACCACATGTCGAAGCCGCCCAGCACGACGCCCAGC
This sequence comes from Bradyrhizobium ontarionense, assembly GCF_021088345.1. Lineage (NCBI taxonomy): Bacteria > Pseudomonadati > Pseudomonadota > Alphaproteobacteria > Hyphomicrobiales > Nitrobacteraceae > Bradyrhizobium > Bradyrhizobium ontarionense. The sequence continues at coordinate 3,105,471 of NZ_CP088156.1, forward strand.
ACGGTCCCGAACTTCGACCACAGCGGCTTGACGTTGCGGACCGTGAACAGGTCCTTGCCGACCGGGGAGTCGCGCCAGGCGTTCTCGTAGTCGACCAGTTCATCATTGGCGCGCCCGGCCGCGAGCGCGGCGTTCACATGCTCGGCCGCGAGCATGGCGCTGCCTATCGCGTTGTGCACGCCCTTGATGCGCGGCACGTTGACGAAGCCTGCGGCGCAGCCGATCAGCGCGCCGCCGGCAAACGACAGCCGCGGCACCGACTGATAGCCGCCTTCGGTGATGGCGCGGGCGCCATAGGCGAGCCGCTTGCCGCCTTCGAACACGCCCCGGATCGAAGGGTGCGTCTTGAAGCGTTGGAACTCCTCGAACGGCGACAAATAGGGATCGTTGTAGTTCAGGTGAACGACGAAGCCGACTGCGACGAGGTTGTCGTCGTAGTGATAGAGGAACGAGCCGCCGCCGGTGTTCATGTCGAGCGGCCAGCCGAAGGAGTGCTGAATCAGCCCCTTCTGATGCTTGGCGGGATCGATCTGCCAGACTTCCTTGAGACCGATGCCGAATTTCGGCGGCTCGCTGTTCGAGTCCAATGCGAATTTCGCAATCAGCTGCTTGGACAGGCTGCCGCGCGCCCCTTCCGCGAACAGCGTGTATTTGCCGAGCAGCTCCATGCCGCGCGTGAACGAGGACTTGTGCGAGCCGTCCTTGGCGACGCCCATGTCGCCGGTCGCGATACCGCGCACGGCGCCATTGTCGTCGTAGAGCACTTCGGTCGCGGCGAAGCCGGGATAGATCTCGACGCCGAGCGCTTCCGCCTTGCGCGACAGCCAGCGGCAGACATTGCCGAGCGAGCCGATGTAGCAATGATGATTGTCCATCAGTGGCGGCATCGCGAAGCCCGGCAGCGCGATCGCACTGCTCTCGGTCATCCAGAAGAACTTGTCGATCTTGACCTGCGTCTTGAGCGGGCAATCGTCGTCCGAACGCCAGTCCGGGATCAGTCTGTCGAGCGCGACCGGATCGATCACCGCACCCGACAGAATGTGCGCGCCGACCTCGGAGCCTTTCTCGACGACGACGATGTTGAGGTCGGCGTTGAGCTGCTTCAGGCGGATCGCAGCGGTCAGGCCCGAGGGGCCGGCGCCGACGATGACGACGTCGAACTCCATGGATTCGCGCGGGGGCAATTCTTCGGTGCTCATGTTTCTCGATCTCAGGCCCGGCTAGTGTTCCGGCATCAACATTCGCATCCCCCCTCCGGGCGGCACTTCAGCGAATGTCGGCGCCAAAGGACTAGCTAAGTTATTGTTGCTATTGCAGCTTTGGATTTGAAATTTGCACGGCGATCTCGCGGCGGGGAGATGCAAACGTCAAATCCGCTGCACTAGGGCGTTCCGTCCCTTTTTTTGGGTCATTCCAATCCCTTGTTTCCGATTTTTCCGGGCAGGACAACCACGGAAATGCATTCCGTCATGCGCCAATGCGGCGTAAACAGACGTATCGACCGATCATGATGACCCTCGAGCCCCTCCCCGACGTCCGGCAACTGCTCGCCTTCTATCTGGAGGCCGGGGTCGATTGCGCGCTCGCCGACGAGCCTATCAATCGGCTGGTGGAGCCCGAGGCGATGCCTGCGCCCGCCGCTGTCGCCCGCCAGACCGCGGCGGCGCCGGCCGGCAGGCTGGCAGCGCCGGCGGTCATTCCGCCCCGCGGCGAACCGCCGCCCCCGCCGGAGACAGCGATCGCCTCGGCCCGCGAGGCCGCGCGCACCGCGCCGACCCTGGAGGCGCTGCGTGCTCTGCTCGAGACCTTCGACGGCTGTTCGCTGAAGCAAACCGCTTCACGGCTGGTGTTCGCCGACGGCAATCCGCAGGCGCGCATCATGCTGGTGGGCGAGGCGCCGGGCCGTGACGAGGACATCGAGGGGCTGCCCTTCGTCGGCCGCTCCGGCAAGCTGCTCGACCGCATGATCAGCGCCATCGGGCTCGACCGCAGCAAGGTCTATATCGCCAACGTCATCCCGTGGCGGCCGCCGGGCAACCGGACGCCGACGCCGCAGGAGACGCAGATCTGCCTGCCCTTCATCCGCCGCCAGATCGAGCTGGTCGATCCCGACGTGCTGGTGACGCTCGGCAATCCGTCGACCCAGGCGTTGCTCGGGACGACCGAAGGCATCATGCGCACGCGCGGCAAATGGCGCGACTACGACACCGGAAAACGGACCATCCGCGCGATCGCGACGTTCCATCCCGCCTATCTTCTGCGCTCGCCATCCTACAAGCGGTTGTCGTGGCAGGACCTGCGCGCGATCGCAAAGGTGTTGCCGGCCTGATGCCCGCGGCGCCCCGAGTTCAGGTCTCGGCTGCGGGCGCAGTGATCTGCGAAAGCCCATAACGGCGCGCCAGGTAATGCGCGAGCCACTCGCGTTCGATCTCACTGGCGCCTCGCGCAAGATCAAGACGCTCGGCACCAGCATCGACCGTGAGGCGGTTGCCCGAATCGGTCTCCCGGAGGCGCAGCGACTGGAGCTGCCTTTGCGTCAGCTCAATCCGAATTCGCTTCGGAAACAGCGTTCTGAAGCCGTCGCGGACTCCCTTCGACCGGCCCTGCTCGCCATTGTTGAATTCGAATGGGGCAACGCCTGAATCGTAAGACAGGCTGCTCCGACTGAGGGCGAGGGTCTCGGGAACGGTCGGACGAAACGAACGATACCCGGTCGCAGCGGCGAAGATGCCGCCGATGGTCCAGGCGCCAAGCCAGAACACGAGAAATGCGGAACCTTGCCCGGACGTGATCTTGGACCAGGCGGAGGTCCATCCCACGGCCCAGCCGCCAAGCCAGAACAGCAGAAACAGCCCGCCGAAATAGCGCGTCGGGCTGCCGGCCTGGGGAATGCGGATGATCGGATGCACCCCTCCCCCGGAGATCGTGATCCGAGAGCCATCAGGGGGGTTCAGGTCCATGCCGGCTGCTCCCAACCATCCCTTCGATCGATCACATCACGGCCCCTTCGGCCGGACGATGGCCCAGCCGACCCGCAGCAGCGGCTGCCGGCCGTTGACCAGCCAGTCGAAGCTGCGCGGCACCTCGGGCACGAGGCCCGGAAAGCGACTGATCACCTCCGGCGGCGGCGTGCCCGCCGTATCGGACGCGCGCCAAACCACGATGCCGCCGCTCTCGGCGAATTTGGCGGCCGTCAGCCAAGGCGTCCGTTGCGGGGCGGCATCGAGGAAGAGGTGCGCCCGGCGGCGGCCGAGCGAAATCAGACTCGCCAGTTGCGGGTCGCCGGCGACGGCCTGCAGCCGCTGATTGGTGCGGCGCTCGAAGCTGTCGACGAAGAAGCGGGCGATGTCGCGGGCCGGCATCGCGGTCACGACCTCGCCGTCGCCGGCCCAGGGCAGCACGACCGCGCTGCCGGCGACGAGAATGGCGGGCGCCGCAATCGCGGCCGCCCACACCGCACGCAGGAGCCGCTGGCGCCGCAGGTAGATCAAGTCGCCTGACGCGACCACCATGGCAAGGCCGACCATCATCAGCGTGACCGCAGGCCCTCCGAGCACGGTGGGCAGGCCGAACAGACCCGAGATCAGGCTGCCGGCCACCGCCGGCGCGATCGCGAAGCAGTAGACGAAATCGCGCCCGAGCGGCGGCACCGGTGGACGATAGATGATCGGCGCGTCGGTTTCGCTGCGGCCAGGCCAGTTGGCATCCAGCAGGACCAGAAGCAGAACGGCCGAGATCGCCAGCAGCAGCCCACCGCCAAGTGTGAGCCAATGCCTGGCGCGCACCGCGAGCTCCGCAAGCGGAGGCAGCGCGGGTAGCCCGACACTGTCGGCCCGCAGCACGAAGATGAGATAGGGCAGCGCCAGCACCAGCACCACGAGCAGCGCGAACAGCGGATCGAACGATCGCAACACCCGACGGCCCTGCACGGTCGAGACCACGAAGCCCGCGATCAGGAGCAGCAGCCCGATCGCGGCCGACGTGGTTAGCAACAGCAATCCGGCTTCGATCGACCAGGCGAACCAGGCATTGCGCCGGCCCAGCCCGAGGATCTGCCAGCTGTGGAGCAGCAACAGCGCCCAGAGCGGACGCGCCAGCACGTCAGGACCGAATTCGAGGGTCGGAACGCCGAACGCAGTGATGGTCATCGTCAGCAGCACGGCCAGTACCGCCTGCTGGCCGCCGACGATCGCGCGCGCCAGCAGATACACGCCCCACAACGTCAGGGCCGAGCACAGCACGGAAAGGAGGTAGACACCGAACAAATGGTTGCCGGCGGCGCGATAGGCGATGTCGGCAAGCCAGAACGACAGCGGCGGCCCCAGATCGGTGCCGACCTGGTACTCCCGGCCGAACGCGAGGGAGGTCGCAAGCTCGCCCGGAGGGCTGCGATAGAGCACCATGGCGACGCCGAGCCACAGCATGGCCTGGCATAACACCACGATCACGACCACCAGCCGCGGCCGCGCGCGGATCAGTTCGACAACCAGGGACGTGAAACGCATGAACGGCTGGATCGCTTGGGACGTCGAGGAGAGGCCGGCAGGACCGTCCCTCATCCGCAGCAGCCTCGCTGTCCCGACGCCCACGATCGATGCCACATGATCGGGGCGCACAAGATCGCCCCCGCTGCGAGGAGTGACACATCGTGCCGGTTGGCTGACTTAAGCTATTAAGACCGCGGCGCTGGCGAGGCAACCGGCATCACAGGCCGATGGATATTTCGCTGGACGTGACGACCGTGATCTCCGCCAACAGGTCCGGCTCGCGCTGCACGGTCGAGGGCTGGTGCTTCTGGCGCGCCGCCACGACCGGTGCAAACAGGCTGCGGTGATGCACCGACGGGCCCAGCCGGTCGAGCGCGGCGAGATGCTCCGGCACCCCGTAGCCCTTGTGCTGCTCGAAGCCGTAGCCGGGGCAATCCTGCGCCAGGGCGCACATCAGCCGGTCCCGCGTCACCTTGGCCACGATCGACGCCGCCGCGATCGACATCACGAGGCCGTCACCGCCGATCACCGCGTCGCAGGCGCAGTCGACATCGATGCGGTCGCGACCGTCGACGAACACGTGCTTCGGAGCCTCCGGCAGCGCCTTGACGGCGCGCGACAGCGCCCAAAGCGAGGCGCGCAGGATGTTGTCGCGATCGATTCGCGCCGGCGAGGCGAAGGCGACCGCGAACGCCGAAGTCTTGCAGATCTTGTCGAACAGCGCCTCGCGCTGCTCGGCGCTCAGCCGCTTGGAATCATCGAGACCCTTCGGGATGCGCGCGGGATCGAGAATGACGGCCGCAGCGACCACGGGCCCCGCGAGCGGACCACGTCCCGCCTCGTCACAGCCGGCCACCGGCCAGACGCCTTGCTTCAGCAGCGCACGCTCGCGCCGGAAGCTCGGCGGCGACACCGCGATGACGCCCTTGCCGAGCTTTGCGCCGGCCTTGCCCGCGCCGTTCTCGGCGGCCACTTTCGCAGCGCCCTTGGCAGCGGCCTTCGTAGCAGTGCTGGTAGCAGCCTTCGCCCTGCCCGGCTTCTTCGCTTGATCCCGAATCATGGCCGGCATGGTGCGTAACGGGCTTCGCCCGCGCAACCCGGAACCGGCGGCAATTCCCGCTATTCGCAGCCCATCAATCCGGCAGGCGCACCCGCCCGTCGTCGCCGAGATCGATCCCTGGCGCGACCACGACTTCCCAGACATGTCCGTCCGGATCGGCGAAATAGCCGCCATAACCGCCATAGTCGGTCGGCTGTGCCGGCTTCAGCAGAGCCGCCCCCTTCCCGACTGCCCAATCGAGCGCGGCATCGACCTCGGCTTCCGAACGGCAATTCCAGGCTAGCGTCACGCCACGGAAATCGGAGGCGCGCGGCATGTCCGGCAAGCCAGCGTCCTGCGCAAGCGCGTCCCAGGGATACAGCGCCAACACCGTTCCGCCGGTGTCGAAAAACGCCACCGCCTCGCCCGTCGCTCTGAATTTTCGGGCAAACCCGAGCGAAGCGTAGAAGGCGATGCTCCTGCGCATGTCGGCCACTCCCAGCGTGACGACAGTGAACCGGGGAACCACAACTTGGTCAGCCATCATCCACTCCGTGCCAAATCCACTTCGTGCCAAACCCATTTCGTGCCAAGTCAAACTGCCAACGTCAGAACAGGCTGAGCTGCTGGCCGCCGCCCTTGGGTCGCACGAAATGATCGGTGGTGAGCTTCGCGCGGCGCTTGTTCAGTCCCAGCTTCTCACAGGCGATCTCGAACCGCCGGCCGATCATCCAGGCCATCGGGCCCGTGCCCTTCATGCGCGTCCCCCATTGCGAGTCGTAGTCGCGGCCGCCGCGCATGTCACGGATCAGGGTGAACACGTGGCGGTAGCGGTCCGGATAGTGCTCGAGCAGCCATTCGCGGAACAGATCGCGCACCTCGAGCGGCAGCCGCAGCAGCACATAGGCTGCCTCCTTGACGCCGGCATGGGCGGCGGCATCGAGGATGCGCTCGATCTCGCTGTCGTTGAGCGCCGGGATCACCGGCGCCACCATGACCGTGGTCGGAATGCCGGCCTTGGAAAGCGCCTGCAGCGCCTCCAGCCGCTTCGCCGGCGTCGAGGCCCGCGGCTCCATGGTCCGCGCCAGCTTCGGATCGAGCGTGGTCACGGAAATCGCGACCTTCGCCAGATTCCTCTTGGCCATCCGCGCCAGGATGTCGGCATCACGCATCACCAGCGCCGACTTCGTGACGATCCCGACGGGATGGCCAACCTTTTCCAGCACCTCGAGGATGCCGCGCATGATCTTCCGCTCGCGCTCGATCGGCTGGTAGGGATCGGTATTGGTCCCGATCGCGATCATCCGCGGCTCATAGCCGCTGGCCGCGAGCTCCTTCTCCAGCAGCGCCGGCGCGTCCGGCTTGACGAACAGCTTGGATTCGAAGTCGAGGCCGGGCGACAGGCCGAGAAAGGCGTGCGTTGGCCGTGCAAAGCAGTAGACGCAGCCATGCTCGCAGCCGCGATACGGATTGATCGAGCGATCGAAACCGATGTCGGGCGAGTCGTTGCGGGTGATGACCTTGCGCGAAGTATCGGTGGCCACCGTCGTCTTGAACGGCGGCAATTCCTCCAGGCTCTGCCAGCCATCGTCGAAGATGACGCGCGCTTCGGCCTCGTAGCGGCCGCTGGCATTGGATTGTGCGCCCCGGCCGCGGCGCCGGCCCCGTTCGATGGCGACCGCGAGTTCGGGGAAATCCGTCTCAGGACCGCTTTGGGTCGCGCCCGCCGGCTCGGAGGGCACCTTGACCGGCGGGCGCTTGAGGGCATGTGAGGATGCTCGGCTCATGGCCAAGACATAGCACACGAACAGAACATTACAAGAACAAAATAGAACAAAACGGAACGACGCTGCGCTCAGCATCTGAGCCCGCGCAAGGCCAGCCATCACATTCCTGTTCTATTCTCGGACGGTGCTGGAACGAGGCGGTGCGGCATTACTCTAATACAGCATCCCGCAGTCGCGCAGCGGATGGCAAGCGAGGGCTTATGCAGTTCACATCTTCCGACCCGACGACCCTGACCGACGATCTCGATCTGCTGGACCGCTATTGGCGCGCGGCCAATTTTCTCTCGGTGGGCCAGATCTACCTGCTGGACAACCCGCTGCTGCGTGAGCCGCTCAGGCCGGACCACATCAAGCCGCGCCTGCTCGGACACTGGGGCACGACGCCCGGACTGAACTTCATCTACGCGCACCTGAACCGCGCGATCCGGCTGCAGGACCTCAACGTCATCTATGTCTGCGGCCCCGGCCATGGCGGTCCGGGCATGGTCGCCAACACCTATCTCGAAGGCAGCTACAGCGAGATCTATCCGGACATCGCGCGCGACGCCGACGGCCTGCGCAAGCTGTTCCGCCAGTTCTCCTTTCCCGGCGGCATCCCAAGCCATGCGGCCCCGGAGACGCCAGGCTCGATCCACGAGGGCGGCGAACTCGGCTACGCGCTGCTCCACGCCTATGGCGCGGCGTTCGACAATCCCGACTTGATCGTCGCCTGCGTGGTCGGCGACGGCGAGGCCGAGACAGGCCCGCTGGCCGCATCCTGGCATTCGAACAAGTTCCTGAACCCCGCCCATGACGGCGCGGTGCTGCCGATCCTGCATCTGAACGGCTACAAGATCGCCAATCCGACCGTGCTCGGCCGCATGAGCGACGCCGAAATCAGGAGCCTGTTCGAGGGCTATGGCTACGCGCCGCTGTTCGTCGAGGGCTCCGAGCCGAAGGCGATGCATCGGGAGATGGCGGATGCGCTCGACGTCGCGCTCGCGAGCATCCGCTCGATCCAGCAGAATGCGCGCCAGCCGGATGCGGCGATCGAACGCCCGAGATGGCCCATGATCGTGCTGCGCAGCCCAAAAGGCTGGACCGGGCCGAAGGAGGTCGACGGCCTCAAGGTCGAAGGCTTCTGGCGCGCGCATCAGGTGCCGATCGCCAATCCGCGCGGCAACCCCGGGCACCTCGCGCTGCTCGAAGCCTGGATGAAGAGCTACGAGCCGGAGCGGCTGTTCGACGACCAGGGCCGCCTCCGACCGGAGCTGCAGGCGCTGGCGCCGAAGGGCTCACGGCGCATGGGCGCCAATCCGCACGCCAATGGCGGGCTGTTGAAGCGCGAACTGAAGCTGCCCGATTATCGCGCCTTCGCCGTCGATGTGCCCTCCCCCGGCAAGACCACCGCAGAGGCGACGCGCGAGCTCGGCAAGTTGCTGCGCGACGTCATCAGCCTCAACGCCGACCGCCGCAACTTCCGCATCATGGGCCCGGACGAAACGGCGTCGAACCGGCTCGACGCGGTGTTCGAGGTGACCGAGCGGGTCTGGATGGAAGGCATCGAGCCTTACGACGTCCATCTCGCCCGGGACGGCCGCGTCATGGAAGTACTGAGCGAGCATCTCTGCCAGGGCTGGCTCGAAGGTTACCTCCTCACGGGTCGCCATGGCCTCTTCTCGTGCTACGAAGCCTTCATCCACATCGTCGATTCGATGTTCAATCAGCACGCCAAATGGCTGAAAGTGTCGCGTGAGCTGCCGTGGCGGCGACCGATCGCGTCGCTGAACTACCTGCTCACGTCGCATGTCTGGCGGCAGGACCATAACGGCTTCAGCCATCAGGATCCCGGCTTCGTCGACTTCGTCGCCAACAAGAAGGCGGACATCGTCCGCATCTACTTCCCGCCGGACGCCAACACGCTGTTGTGGATCGCCGACCATTGCCTGCGTACCTACGACCGCATCAACGTGATCGTTGCCGGCAAGCAACCCTCGCTGCAATGGCTGTCGATGCAGGACGCCGCCACGCATTGCGACGCCGGCATCGGCATCTGGTCATGGGCCGGCACCGAGCCGGCCGGGGAGGAGCCTGATGTGGTGATGGCTTGCGCCGGCGACGTTCCGACGCTGGAGACGCTCGCGGCCGTCGATCTCCTGCGCAAGGAATTGCCCGACCTGAAGATCCGGGTCGTCAATGTCGTGGACCTCATGACCCTGCAGCCGAAGGAGGAACATCCGCACGGATTGAGCGATCGCGAGTTCGACAGCCTGTTCACGACGAACAAGCCGGTGATCTTTGCCTATCATGGCTATCCCCATCTCATCCATCGCCTGACCTACAACCGGACCAACCACAGCGGCCTGCATGTGCGCGGCTTCATCGAGGAGGGCACGACAACGACGCCGTTCGACATGGTGGTGCTGAACGAGCTTGACCGCTTCCATCTGGCGATCGAGGCGATCGAACGTGTGCCGGGGCGCGGCGTCTCGGCTGCGCACGTGACGCAGAAATTCCGCGATGCGCTGATCGAACACGGTCGCTACATCCGCGCCCATGGCGAGGACATGCCTGAGATCCGCGATTGGGTCTGGCCGTACAGCACCGGCAACACGACGCCAGCCGCCGGCATCTAGGCCTGCAAAGGTAGAGCGGTCAGGAAGTCGCATCCACCGGTCGACGGCGCGGCAGGCCGGGGCGAGCGCCCGGCCTGCCGCAAAATTCCGCAGCGCAGCGGGCTGATTTGGATATGACAAGATGATAACAAGCAGGCCGGAGGCGTTACAAACAACGATGCCCGGTCCATGCTGAGCGTGATCATCCCGACCGCAGGGGTCGAGCAGACCGCTGTCGCCACCCTGTCAGCGCTGGTGCCGGGCGCGGCAGCCGGTGTCGTCAGCGAGGTCCTGCTGATCGACCGCTCCCTCGATTCCAGCGTGATCGAGCGCGTCGCCGACGTCGCCGGCTGCCATTTCATGAAGTTCGAGGGCTCGCATGCCGCAGCACTCGCGGCGGGCGCGGCGCAGGCCCGCGCGCCTTGGCTGATGTTTCTGCCGGCGGGCGCGGTGCTCGATCCCGGCTGGATCGACGAGACCATGCAGTTCGTGCAGAGCGTATCCGCCGCCGGCCGGCCGCTGGCCGGCGTCTTCCGCTACGCCAGATCGCCCTACGCAGCCGTCAGCGTGCGCGACCGGCTGCGGTCGGTTACGCGGGCATTGGTCGGCCCGCTCGGAGATCAGGGGCTGCTGATCGCCCGCGATCACTACCGCCAGGTCGGCGGTTACAAGCCCGACGCCAAACGGGCCGAAACGCGGTTGCTGCGCCAGCTCGGCCGCTCCTCTCGCACCATGCTGCGCAGCCGGATCGTGATGGTGTAGCGCCCGATACTTGCCAAATTCAACGAATTGGTTGACAATGGCAAGTATTGGAGATGCCCATGGTCCATGCTCAGTCGGACAGCCAGATTGCCGCCGTGCGCGCGTTCAATCGCTTCTACACGAGGAAGCTTGGCGCGCTCGATCAGCATCTGCTCGACAGCCCGTTCTCGCTCGCTGAAGCGCGCGTGCTCTACGAACTGGCCCACCGCGAGGCCGTTTCCGCCAAGGAGATCGGACTCTCGCTCGGACTCGACGCCGGCTATCTCAGCCGCATTGTGCAGAGCTTCGACGAGAACGGACTGATCAGCCGCACGCCCTTGCCGTCCGATCGAAGGCAGCAGCAGATAGGCCTCACCGCGAAGGGACGCCAGGCGTTCGCCCGGCTCGACCGCAGCTCGCAGAAGGAAGTCGCGGCGATGCTCGACACACTGCCACAGCCGGCGCGCGAGCGGCTGGTGGGCGCGATGACGACGATCGAAAACGTGCTGGAGCCGCCGGCGCAGGCACGATCCCCCGTCCTCCTGCGCAGCCACCGTCCCGGCGACATCGGCTGGGTGATCTCGCGGCACGGCGCCGTCTACGCCGAGGAATATGGCTGGGACATCTCGTTCGAGGCGCTGGTGGCCGAAATCGGCGCGCAGTTCATCAAGAGCTTCGATCCGGCGCGCGAGCATTGCTGGATCGCCGAGGTCGCCGGCGCCCCCGTGGGCTCGATCTTCCTAGTCAGGAGCACCGACGAGGTCGCCAAGCTGCGGCTGCTGCTGGTGGAAAAGAACGCGCGCGGACTTGGCGTCGGCCGCGCCCTGACCGACCAATGCATCCGCTTCGCCCGCGAGAAGAACTACAAGAAGGTCGTGCTGTGGACGCAGAGCATCCTCACGGCCGCGCGCGACATCTACGCCCGCGCCGGCTTTCGCAAGATCGCGGAGGAGCCGCATGCCTCCTTTGGCGCCGAGCTCATGGGCGAGACGTGGGAGCTCGAGCTGTAGCTTGCGCGGGCTCGCCCGATCGCGGCGTCGCGACAACTGGCGGTAGCCTCATCCTACCTCTGCAACACACTGTACACGCTGATTGCGGAGTTCCCGCTCTTCGGTAGTATTTCGCCGAACCAGAGAGGGTGTGATCAGTGATCAGTTTGACGTGTCGATCGAAGCTTGCCGTGCTTCTTGCACTTGCTGGCATGTTGGGAATCGAGGGCGCCGGCGGCATGGCGGCTCACGCCGCGCCAAAGGGCCGCACCACGATCGCGATCACGCGGACGAATGATTTTCTTTATCTGGCAGCGCCCGCCGCCATCGAGATCAACGGCGCCAAGGTGGCGAGTCTCGGCCGCGGCGAAAGCTATAGCGGCCAGATCGCGCCGGGTCCGATCGCCATCACCGTGTCCACCTGGTCGTCGCCGGGATCATCGAGCCTTCGCTTCACCGCGGCGCCCGGAAAAACCTATCGGATGGTCGTTGGTCCACGGGGTAAGAATTTCGCGGCCAGCATGATGGGCGGCCTCGTCGGCGCCGCGATTGAAGGCGGCGGCGCATTCGAGATCGTTCCGGCTCAGTGACGGACGCGGCCGATCGCGCGTCGTCGCCATGGCGAGTCAGGCCGTCGCGCCCTGGGCCTTGGGCCGCCGCAGATGTTCGTCGAGACGCGGCATGATCTCGACGAAATTGCACGGACGCGTCCGATAGTCGAGCTGGGCGGCGAGGATGCCGTCCCAGGCGTCACGGCAGGCGCCGGGCGATCCCGGCAGGCAGAAGATGTAGGTCGCGCCGGCAACGCCCGCGGTGGCCCGGCTCTGGATCGTCGACGTGCCGATCTTGGCATGGCTCAGCATGTGGAAGGCGATCGAAAAGCCGTCCATGCGCTTCTCGAACAACGGTTCGATCGCCTCAGGCGTCACGTCACGGCCGGTGAAGCCGGTGCCGCCGGTGGTGATCACGACGTCGACGCCGGGATCGGCGATCCACGACCTCACCACCACGCGAATCTTTTCGACGTCGTCGGTGACGATCTCGCGCGCCGCCAGCTTGTGGCCGGCTGCCGTCAGCCGGTCGCTCAAGGTCGTCCCCGACTTGTCGTCGGCGAGCGCGCGCGTGTCGGACACCGTCAGCACGGCGATGTTGAGCGGAACGAAGCTCTTGCTCTCGTCGATCGCCATCCCACCACTCCTTACAGCGAATTCGCGCCGAACGTATTGCAGGCCTGCACCGTGCCCTGCTGATAGCCGACCATGAACCAGCGCTTGCGCTGCGCCGCTGAGCCGTGTGTGAACGAATCCGGCACCACGCGTCCGGTCGCCTGCCGCTGCAAGGTGTCGTCGCCGATCGCGGACGCGGTCGTGAGTGCGGAATCGATGTCCCCCTCTTCGAGGAAGCCCGGGCGCTTCTTCGCCTCGCGGTTCACCCAGACGCCGGACAGGCAGTCTGCCTGCAGCTCGACCTTGACCTGCAGCGCGTTGGCTTCAGCCTTGCTGCCCGACTGCTGCTGCAGCCGCGTCACGCGCGGCAGGATGCCGAGCAGGTTCTGGATGTGGTGTCCGGCCTCATGCGCGATGATGTAGGCCGCCGTGAACTTGCAGGCGCTGCCCGAGCAGCCACGGAAGCGCGTCTCGACCTCGCGGAAGAAGCCGGTGTCGAGGAAGATCTGCCGATCCGGCGGACAATAGAACGGCCCCATCGCCGACTGCGCCATGCCGCAGCGGCCGCCATTGGTGCTGTTGCGGAACAGCACGATCTTCGGTCCGGTGTAGCTCTGACCACTGGCCTGGAATATCTCGCTCCAGCGGTCGTCGATCTCGCCGAGGACGCCGGAGATCATGTCGCCCATCTCGTCCTTCGGCGCGCCGGTCTTGCCGGGCGACCGGCGATCCGCCTGATAGGACGGCGCACTGCCATGGTTCAACATCTCGGCGCCGCCGATCAGGATGCGCGGATCGATGCCGAAGGCGTAGCCGATCAGGCCGAGCACGATGATGGTGCCGATGCCGAGCCCGCCGCCGCCGATCGGCAGACCCATACCGCCGCCCATCCCGCCGCCTTCGTCGCGACGGTCGTCGATGTCGTCGCTGCGACGGAAATCATCGTAACGCATGGCGGCCTTTCCTCATGATCCTGCGCGGCTCTGCGCGAAATTCCCAACGCGGCAAACAGGTAAAATTTCCACACTGTTAATCAATAACCCGCCCGGCAACTTTTGCCTAGCGCCGCCGGAAAAACCGGCGGGCGCCCCGCGCCTCGCCCAACGGCGTCCGCGCAGCGGGAGCGAAAAACCCATCACAATCGCCGTGTTGCGCAAGAACGCCGATCGCAAGCGCGCCGGACTTCATCGTCACCGCACGTGATGAAGGACTGCGCATCGATGCGAAAAATTTTCCCGATTAAGTCCATTTTTACTTTGCCGGGTCAATGTGACGCCAGTCGGTTGTTAGGTCCCGCGTCGCCGACAGCGTCGCCTGAGTCAGAGTTCATGAGTCATGGTTGAGTCGCGTCGCGGGGCGTCTGCAAGGGCGCCCCGCACTAAATTTCAGGCTCTTGAAGAGCAACGAATCATCGTCGGCGACTGCGTCGCCGAGATGTCCAAACTGCCAGGCGGATCGGTCGACCTGGTGTTTGCAGATCCTCCCTATAATCTGCAGCTCAAGGGTGAGCTCAAGCGCCCCGACGAATCGCAGGTCGATGCGGTCAACGACGATTGGGACAAGTTCTCATCGTTCGCCGCTTACGACGACTTCACGCGCGCCTGGCTGCTCGCCGCACGGCGGCTGATGAAGCCGAGCGCGACGATCTGGGTGATCGGCTCCTATCACAATATCTTCCGCGTCGGCGCGATCATGCAGGATCTCGGCTTCTGGATCCTGAACGACATCGTGTGGCGCAAGTCCAACCCGATGCCGAACTTCCGCGGCCGCCGCTTCACCAACGCTCACGAGACCATGATCTGGGCAGCGCGTGACGAGAAGGCGAAAGGCTACACCTTCAACTACGAGACGTTGAAGGCCGCCAATGAGGACGTGCAGGCGCGGTCAGACTGGCTGATTCCGCTGTGTACGGGCGAGGAGCGCCTCAAGGACGGCGACGGCAAGAAGATCCATCCGACGCAGAAGCCGGAAGGCCTGCTCGCTCGGGTGCTGCTGTCGTCATCGAAGCCCGGGGATCTCGTGATCGATCCGTTCAACGGCACCGGCACCACCGGCGCCGTGGCAAAACGCCTCGGCCGCCGTTATGTCGGATTCGAGCGCGACAAGACTTATGCTGATGCTGCGGAACGGCGCATCGCCGCCGTCGAACCGCTGCCTGAGGCCACGCTCGCGCCGTTCATGACGGCGCGCGATGCGCCGCGCGTCGCTTTTTCAGAGCTGATCGAGCGCGGCATGATTTCGCCCGGTACCAAGCTGGTCGACTCCAAGCGACGTCACGGGGCCCTGGTGCGTGCCGATGGCGCCATCACGCTCGGCGACAAGGTCGGCTCGATCCACCGGATCGGCGCGGTGGCCCAGGGGCTGCCGGCCTGCAACGGCTGGACGTTCTGGCACGTCGAGACGAAGGGCGGCCTGAAGCTGATCGACGAATTGCGCGCCGCGATCCGCTCGGAAATGACCGCCTGATTCGTTACGATCTGGGGCGCGGCTGTCCCGAATAACGGGCCAGCAGGTCTTCGACCTCATATTGCTCGTCATAGCGGACATCGTCGCGCGGCACGACCGAAACCTGCGACGTCGGCTGCGACCGCGCTTTGCCACGCGGAGCAAGCCCAGGGTAGTAGCTCTCTACGGGCGGCAGATGCATGCGATCGAGCTCCGGTTCGACCGGCCAGCGTGTCACGCGCCGCGCGGCAACGGGCTCGATGCGGAGCTGCCGCTTTGCACGGGCGCGGGCGAGCAGAACGCTGGTCGAGAAGCCGGCGACAGCGACCGCGCCGAGGAAGGCGAACAGCCGTGTCCGGGCCGCGTCGTCGCTCGCACTGCCGACCGCCGCGGTCAGCTGCGAGTCAGCCGCAATCGGAGCCGGCGCGACGGGCGCGGCGGTCTCCGCCGGCGCGGCATCGGCGGACGCAGCGGCGAGCGTGTAGGAGGAGGCGCGGGGCGGCGGCTCGGCGGACGTCTGGAGCGTGCCGGATGAATCGGGCCAGCGTGTCGCCACCGCGGAGTCGCTGGCAGCAGAATCGACAGTATGGGGCGGCGACACGGCGGGCGCCGACGCCACCGGCGGGGTGACGGCCGGCACAGCTGGCGCCGGGAACGCAGCCACGGGCGGGAAGCCGGCGACCGGCGGCGCGGATGTCGGCGGCGTCGATGCAGCAATCTTCACATCATCGCTGGTCTGGCTCGCGGGCGATTGGAATTCGGCATGCGCATCGGCGGCTGACGACGAGAGCTTCGCCCGCTCCTTCTCCGAAGCCAGCTTCCGCGTGACGAGCGAGGCCCCCTGCGCCGCGCGATCGTCGTCGCGCAGATACCAGCACTGCCGCTTCGTCGTGCGATCGATTCGATAGAACCAATGCTTCCCCGCTGGTGTCCCCGCAGGCTTCGTCAGACAATCGTCAGCCGCCGATGCCGGTTGAAACTCGATTGTCACCGCAGCTGCTCCCGCAAGCATCGCGACAGCAACGCACGGCAACAAACTCGTCGCTCGATTCATCATCAGACCTCCGACGATTCAACACCGCCCCCGATGCGCCGTTTCGGCGATGACTTCGTTCGGAATAAGGCTGCGGGGGTTCCATTTGTCGAAACAATGTTAGAACGGCGGTGTCCTTTGGATGCGTTCTAATTTTCTCGTGCTGTTTTGTCGCAGCAACAGCTGGAATACGCGTCGATCCGGCAGCGAAAAGCATGTGGTCCTGTTCGAGACAACACGCGGATGTGAGAAAACCTAAGACTGAAATTATGCATGCCCATCACTGCAGGGCGCGGAGTCGGACGCCACCGCGCGCGCAACTCATTTGATTTTCGTCAATGCCTTCTCAACGAGCTCGCGCGTGTACGGTTTCTGAATCACCGCCGCGTCGGACAACTCGGCTGGAATCGGCGCGCGCTCGCCATAGCCGGTGGCAAACATGAACGGCACGCCGAGCTCCTTCAACCTGTGCCCCACCGGCAGGCTGCTCTCCGCGCCAAGATTGATGTCGAGCAGCGCGAAGCTCGGCGTCACGCGCTCGATCACCTTGAACGCCTGATTGACCGACGCGGCGGTCTCGACGTGGCGCGCGCCCAGTTCGAGCAGGATCACCTCGGCGCCCATCGCGATGATCAGATTATCCTCGACGATCAGCGCGGTGCCGGAGAGACGCCGTGTCTGCTCCTGCTTTTGCGCCTCATGAGAAAGAGCGCCGGTCATGGTCGGCACGATCTGGACGAAGCTGGCGGGAATCACGAAACGCGCCTGAACGCCGAGCAGATCGAAGCGGAGCTCGGCGTCGCCCTTCAGGTCGAACGGCACCGAACGCTCGATGATCGTGGTGCCGAAGCCGCGTCGCGAAGGCGGCTGCACCGGTGGACCGCCGCTCTCCTTCCAGTCGATGACGAGGCTCGCGCCGGGATCGAGCCGCCACAACACCTGGACCTGCCCGGTCGAGTCGGCGAGCGCACCATATTTCGCCGAGTTGGTCATCATCTCGTGCACGACGAGCGCAAGCGTCGCAAACGCCTTGGGGTCGAGCGCGACGTCAGGTCCTTCCATCCGCACGCGGCCGGCCCGCGAGCCGAGATACGCGCCGGCCTCCGACTCCAGCAGCGAGCGTAGCGCGACGGGCGCCCAGTTGAAATTGGTGATCTGGTCGTGGGCGCGCGCCAGTGCCTGGATGCGACCACCGAGAAGGGACGCGAAGTCCTCGATCGAGGTCGAGGTGTCCTTGCTCTGCGTCACCAGGCCGCGCACGAGGCTGAGGATGTTGCGGACGCGATGATTGAGCTCGGCGATCATGAGCTCCTGCCGCTCCTGCGCGCCACGGCGCTCGCGCGCGGCGAGCTCCGACAGCTGCAGGATCACCTCGAGCAGCGTGACGCGCAGGCTCTCCGCGATCCGAAGAGCCGCCGTCGTCCATGGCTTCGACTGGCCGACGACGGTCTGCCGCCACAGTTCGAAGCTCTTGCGCGGTGTGAGCCGCGGGCCGAGCGGACCTTCGGAATAGGTCTTGTCGGGATCGCCCGCCCAGTTGACCGAGCGCAGCACCTCGCGTCGGAAGAAGATCAGGCAGTCGCGCGGGGTGCGCGAGATCGGGATGGCCAGGAAGCCGGCGGCGCGATCGCGGAACGATTCGCTCGCGGCATATATCTTGGCGATCTCGGCGCTGGCGCAGATGCGTCCCGGCGAGGTGCGATTGATGAAGCCGACGAGGTCCTGCACCTCCGCCTCCGTCGGCGTCTCGCCGTCGAGCGTGATCTCCTCGTCCGACCAGACCGCGATGCCGTCGCATTCGATCATCTGCCGATAGTCGCCGACGAAATCGAGAATGGCGCGCTTGCTGTGCGCCTGCGCGGCCGCGCGCTCGATCAGCCGCTCCTGGATCTGATGCGCGCGCGTCTGGTAGGCCACGTCGCTCTCGCGCTCGCGCGCCTCGAGCAGCCAGGAATACATCTGGCCGAACAGCTCGGCCGCCGTGCGCTTCTCGAACGACAGATGATGCGGGGCATAGTGATGGCAGGCAAACAGGCCCCACAACTTGCCCTCGCGCAGGATGGACACCGACATCGACGCCGCCACGCCCATGTTGCGGAGATACTCGATGTGAATGGGCGAGACCGCGCGCAGCACGCTCATCGAGAGATCGAGCAGCCCCGCATTGTGCGCCGGCGTCGACATCAAAGGCGATGGCGCGGCATCGATGTCGGCGATGATGCGCAACCAGTTGCGCTGGTAGAGCTGCCGCGCCTGCCTCGGAATGTCGGATGCGGGATAATGCAGACCGAGGAACGGCTCCAGTCCGGAGCCCGCGACTTCCGCGATCACCTCGCCCGAGCCGTCCGGATGGAAGCGGTACACCATCACACGGTCAAAGCCGGTGAGGAGCTTGAGCTGGCGCGCCGCCTCCTGCGCGAGCTCTGCGATGCCCGCGGTCTTGCGGATCCGGCCGAGCATCAGCCTGACCAGCTCACCGGAATTGACGTCGGGCTCGATCAGGCTCGGCTCTGCCTCGATGACGAGATACGCGCCGGAGAAGTGAATGGCGAGGTCGAACAGCCTGCCCCGTCCCTGCAGATCGACACCGAACACGCGCTCGACGGCGTCCGGTCCGCTCAGATAGTCCACCCGCGAGCGGATCGCCGTCACGGCGGCCTCGGAGAGCACGGCGGCGATCGGCCGCTGCAACAGCCAGCCGATATCGGCGCCGAGATAGTCCGGCGCGTTTTCCGAGGCCATGCAGATGGTCAAGTCCGACACCAGCGCGAGCAGAAAGCCGAACGGCTGGACGTTGCCGGGCACGTGGATCGGCTCACGATCGCAATTGGTGAGATTGACCGGCTCGTTCATGGGCACGCCATTGCCTTCGCAAACACCGCGAACGCTTCGCGCGCACTCACGATCATCCTGAGCTCATCGTCCGCCGTCACCGGCTCGCGCGCGAGACGGGAGAGAAAGCCGCACCACAGCGCCTGGCCTGCGCCATGACGCAGATAACGCGTGGCGCGCCGCACGCGCGGATCGGCCGAGGCGGCGACGACACGCAACAGATAGGCCGCGCCCAGTCGCGATCCTTCCAGCACGTAGAGCGTGCCGAAGACGGCGGGGCGGTCGAGCGGCTGGATCGGCAGACCCAACGGCACGCATACGCCGTTGATGTCCGCGAGGTCGGCGGCGATCACCTGTGCACGCTGCCGCTGCGCCCAGTCCTCGAACAGTTCGCCGACCCCGGCCTGCTCAAGCGCCGCTTCCAGCGGCAACAGGGCGGCCGCGCTGGCTTGAAGAAAGCGGCGATAATGCGCCGTCGTGCTGAGATCGAAGTCGCGGAGGCGCTCATCGAGCGCATGATGGTCTGCCGCTGTCGCGACCTTCAATCTCTCGCGGATTCCCTCGATGCTGCTCGGATAAAATGCATCATTCGAAATGGCAGCCAGCGACATCAAGGGGCCCGGGATCGAGGAAATTCGGCCGCAGACGCACGCCACGGCTTTCTGCAACGTCAGGGCCCCACCGAGGTTCCCGACGCCGCATATTTTTCCTCGTCATGTCCTGGACTGCGCTGGCGCTCAGCACCCTCCAATAATTTCGATCAAGCTCGTTCCGGCGTCAGCGCCGGTCGTCTTCATCTGACGTCAGGCCGCCTGCTCTGCGAACGCCTTCTTCACGGCGACGCGTTCAGACATCCGCCTGAAGTGCTCGGCCACCTTGGGGAAAGCGTTGATGTCGACGCTGTCGCCTTCGAGCCATTGCGCGATGGTGAAAAGATAGGGATCGCAGATCGTGTACTGCTCTCCCATCACCCACGGACCACGCAGCATCTTCTGCTCGATCAGGCTGAAGCTGGCGCGCATCGTCTCCGGAATCTTGCGCTTCATGTCGGCGAAGGAGGACTCCTCGTTCGCCCAGCGATGGCCGCGCATCTTGTGCGCGTGTGCGATGTGCACCGTCGAGCACAGATAGCTGTTGAAGGATTGCACCTCGGCAAAGGCGAATGCATCATCCAGCGGCGCAAGCCCCGCCTGCGGAAACATCTGTGCGATATAGGCGAGCATCGCCGGCGTCTCGGTCAGGATGCCCCGCTCGGTCACGAGCGCCGGCACCCGCCCTTTGGGATTGATCGCGAGATAGCCGGGGCTGCTCTGCTGGCCGGTCTTGAAGTCGATCTTCTCGACCGAGTAGTCGGCGCCGGCTTCGGCCAGCACGATATGCGAGGCGAGCGCGCAGGTTCCTGGCGTGTAATAGAGCTTGAGCATGATGATCCCGAATGAAAGGAGCCGAACCCTAGCTGTGACGACATCGGTCGTCCACCCCCGCCTGCCATGGGCCGGCCCGCGAACCACCTGTTCCGGTTTGAAACACTAGATCGGCGCCACGTCCATCGTGTGCACGGCGGTCGGGTAATAGCGGAAGCCGTCGCCGTACTTTCCGATGTGGCCGAGGCCCGGCCACGGGAAGTGGTAGCCGAGGATCTGCGTCCGGTTGGCGGCAAGCATGTCGAGCACGCGGACGCGGGTCTTGGCGGCCTGCTTCGGATCGGTGTCGTAGGCGAACTCGATCAGCGGCTTCTCGATCAGCAGCACCGGATGATGCGAGATGTCGCCGATATAGGCGAGTTGGTCCTTGCCGGATTGGATCAGGAAGATCGTGTGTCCCACCGTATGGCCTGGGGTGAACATCGCCTGGATGCCCGGCAGGAACTCCTGGCCGTCCTTGAAAAAGGTGATGCGGTCCCTGACGGGCAGCAGATTGCGAACCGCCTGCTCATAGAAGGCCTTGTAGGTGGGACCGACCTTCGCCTCATCGGTCCAGTAGGTGAAGTCGGCCTCGGAAATGAAGAGCTCGGCATTGGGAAAGCTCGGCTTGCCGTCGGGTCCGATCACGCCACCGCAATGATCGATATGGGCATGCGTCATGACCAGCGCATCGACATCCCCAGCGTCGATGCCGGCCTGCTTCAAGGTCAGCAGCATCTTGCCGGTGGTGTCGCCGAACAACTTCGAGACGCCCATGCCGTTGTCAAAGATGATGATCTTGTCGCCGGTGTTGAGCACGAGAATGTTCTGCTCGAGGGTCGCGGCTCCCAACGGCAGGAAGTTGTTGGTGAGCATCCCGTCGAGATCACCAGCGGAAATGCCGAGGAACGCGGCATGCGGATCTCCGAGCGGCAGCACGCCGTCGGAGATGATGGTGGCTTCCGCCGAGCCGAGCTTGAAGCGAAAGAAGGTCGGCGCCTGGGTGTTCAGGAACGGGCCCTTGGCCAGCGCGGTGCTGTTGGCGAGCCCGGCAAGCCCGGCCGCAGCGCCGAGGCTCAGCATCGAACGGCGCGACAATCCTGCAGCATTGATCATGCGTCTCTCCCCAGATTGATCTTCTTTGTTCGAGCGCGTCCTGTTCGAGCGCGTCGTTCGTCCAAGCTCTGCCCTTCAACGACACAGCGGGAACGAGACAACGAAGAGGCCGTCATCCGCGAACCGAATGTGCGCGGCGTCCGAACGAGGCGCCGCCAGCTGTCATGCGACGCATCGCACCAACAGGATGCGCAACGTTCAAACACAATCTTAGATTATCGTCATCCTCGCTGGCGCGGCAATGAAAAAGACATCGCGCCGGCGATGTTTCGGCGCTGCAGCCGCGAAGCCTCCGCGCGGCACCGTTGCGCGCGCGATCATCCGCGCATCGGCGATCGCGGTCGCCACGATGGTTCCATCTGCGCAGGACCGGACGCATCACCGCTGCGCTCCGTCGTCCACCGCACAGCTGCGCGCATGGTCTCGACCGACCGACGGCGCCTCGACGCCAGACATGATCTCTCCCTCTCGCGGCGCGATGCGCGCCCGAGTGATGTCAGACAAGGAACCCTCGCAAATGAGGAGGGCGCAGGGAATGCCGGGTGCTGGCCGCAACCCATGGCCCGCCTGCAACAAAGAAAGCAGGCGGCAGTCACCACAGGTCCAGCCGGTCATCCGGCATTCCCTGCGCGATGGGCTTTACGTCTTATACGTGATCTCCCTGGTGCGCCGGGCTTTTTGGCCACCATCCCCACGCGAAGCGAAGCCTCAACGTGAGTTAGCATCAGCATCGGGATGCCAGGACCACACGATTTCAACGTCCGCGAAAGACCTCGCACCCGCGCCACGCCGGCAAGCCGCCGCAGCGCTGGACGAGGCCGGTCGACATCGCTCGTCGTGACGACGCCGTCGCAGCCACCGCATCCCGCCCCGCGTCTCGTGACGACGCGTACGCCCCTCCTGCCGGGACGGAACGGGGCGGATAAGACACCTGATTTGGGAGGAGAGTCAAGGGGGAGTTCTGAAAACCGGAATACATGCCAGCACGCCCCTGCAACCGATGTGGGCGAGCTATTTTCCGCCGCTGGCGCCACGGGCTCGACGCCTGGAAAATCCTGAATTAGTCCACAAGACGAGCCATGCAATCAGCTAATTTTCCAACTTCTTTTTTGCTCCTGAGAAGTCAAGTAATCTTCTCCAATGCGCTCCTCCAATCAACAAAGCCTAGGACGGAGCCGCACGAATTTGATATAGCCGGTTCACCAGGATCCTCAACCTCGGGCAAGCTAGTGAGGAAACGATGACAACTGCACCCGGCCCCTCCGAAGAGACCTCCCCTCCTGCGGATGCGCTCAACATGATCAAGGGAGCTATTGCCGAGATCAATCTGCCGAAGCTGATCGCCGGTCCGGCAGGCGAAGCGATATCTCGGCTGATAGCGGGTGGCGCAGATGTCCCGGCCGCTTGGCTTGAGCAAAAGGCAAAATCAATTCGCAACAAGACGGAGGCCCAAAATTTGGTCTCAAAGACTCTCGCTGGAGCAGCCGCGGAGTTTGTAAAGAACGACCCAGAACTAGTGCAGCGAGCTGCAGACGTTTTTTTGGCAAGAGAGATACGCCACCAATACAATCGCGAGGCCGTTGCAATTAAAACGATTGAGCACTTGAAAGAAACTCCAAACTCGGAGGCAAACACACCAGAAGACGACTGGCTCAATGTATTCGCACGACACGCTCAGGAGGCATCATCGGATCGATTGCAGGACATTTGGGCTCGCGTGCTCGCCGGCCAGATAAGAAAGCCGCAGTGCTTTTCTCTTCAGACGTTACGATTTATTTCTGAACTTGACATGCACATCGCCGCGATGTTTGAAAAATGGTCGAACTGGGTTATCTCGTCAGATTACATCGCATTCCCTGCCAAAGGCGGGGCCGATTTTACTGAATTGTTACAGCTAGAAGACTTCGGCCTTATAACAGGGGCAACCGGGCAATTAAGCAAGACTTTCGAAGCGCAATCACCAACCCTTCCAGAAGAAAAACCTCTCTGGGGTTTTGAGTTTAGGGATCACATTTGCCTTGTTCGATTCACCAGCCCCACTCCCGTCTCCCTACCCAGCGTGCTACTAACTCGAGTTGGCCGAGAGTTATACTCAATTTCAAAAACTCAGGGGTCAATTGAACCTATTAAACGGTTTGCCGAGCAATTCCCAAAGCACAACGTTGTAGGTATTCAATACATTCACAAGCCCGCCACTCAAGACGCAGGCGCCATAGATCTTTGGACATTGCCTTCCCCAACCGGCCAGCAATAGGGGCGCGCCGAATTACGGTGACGCTGCATGAAATAGATCGACTGAGCCTGGTGAGGCAGCTGGCACTTGCGTAGCAGTATAACCACGAAGTCTCACAGCGGACTCGCGGTAGCGATGGTGGGCACGCCGCGGGTGGCACCTCGCCGAACTCATCAGCGTCGTGGCGCGCGTTTGCCCACCCTACCCGGCAAACCGCCTAGCGCAGCGCCTTTGCGGCTTCCACCAGACGCGCGCTGGCGCTGGCGGTCGCGAGGGGCGTGCCGTCCGAGCTGGTCAGACGTCCTTCGATGAAGGCGATGGTCCTGCCGAGCTGCAGCACGCGCGCCTCACCGACGATGGGTCCGGGCTTGGCGGGAGCGAGGAAGTTGACGGTCATGCTCACGGTCGTCGTGTAGAGCCGCCCCTCGGTGCTAACGAACACGGCGGGCCCCATCGTGTCGTCGAGCATCGCGCCGAGCATACCACCCTGGGTGTAGCCGGCCGGGTTGCAGAACTCCGGCTTGCCGTCGAAGCCGATCTTGATCCAGCCGTCAGCAGGGTTGGCGTCCAGCAGCCGCCAGCCGAGCAGCTTTGCGCAGGGCGGCGAGGTGAGCGTATCGAGTTCGGTTGCGACCATGGGCGCCTCCAATGCGCGCCCGTTCTAGATCCTCGTTGCTGCCAGCCTTGTGTCAGCAGCGGCACGATCACGTCCGACAGCGGTGGTTGGTGCTGCAGCGGCTCCTCACCCTCGCCGCCGTCCCGGACAAGCCATGACGCGGGAAGCGCGTCGGGGCGCCGATCCGGGGCCCATACGCTGCGGCCGTCGTGATGGGCAGAGTGCCAATGACCAGCGTGCCTCGAACCGCTCCCTGGGGGTGATGGTGTGGACGGCCCCCTACGGCATCAGTTGTGCCAGAATGAGGTTGTCGAAGTCTCATACCAGGGAGCCGTCCGTGAGCCAGATTATCCGCATCGGGCTGGATACGTCGAAGTATATTTTTCAACTGCATGGGGTGGACGCGTCGGAGAGCGTGGTTCTGCGCACACGCCTTACGCGCAAGGCGATGATGGAGTTTTTTGGCAAGTTGCCGCCGACGGTGGTGGTGATGGAAGCCTGCGGGGCCGCGCACAATCTGGCGCGTGAGCTCGGTAAGCTGGGGCACACGGTCAAGCTGATCGCCCCGCAACTGGTGAAGCCATACGTTCAGCGCAACAAGAACGACGGGCGAGACGCAGAGGCGCTGTGTGAGGCATCGAGCCGGCCGCGGATGCGTTACGTGCCGGTCAAGACGGCGGAGCAGCAGGGGTTACGGTGACAGTGCACTTAACCAACCAAAACGGTGGGCACGGCGCGCGCGAGAGCGCGGCATGAGGCGTGCCCTGTCGGGGCGCGCCTTTGCCCACCCTACATCAGCCGGCTCGCGAAGCGCCTTCAGCCTCCCTCATACGCGCAGCCTCACTCCCCCAGCCCATGCACCACGACCTTGCGCATCACGTTGGGCAGCGCCTCGCCGTCCAGCGTCGCGATCGGCACCCAGCGCATGCCGTTCGGCGCGCGCGTCCGTGCGGGCACCTTGGCCGTGTAGACCACGAGCTCCAGCGGGAAATGCGTGAACACATGGGTGACGACGCCCAGCCTGCGGTGCCAGCGTTTCACGTCGGCCAGCTCCGGCGCCTGCGCCAGTGCCGCCGCATCCTCCTGGCCGGCCAGCCACTCCGAGCCCGGCACCTCGGTCATGCCGCCGAGCAGCCCCTTCGCGGGGCGCGACTGCACCAGCACCTCCTCGCCTCTGACAACGACGAAGGCCGCGCCGCGGCGCAGTGCGCCGGTCTTCTTGGCGGCCTTGCGCGGGAACGTGTCCTGGTCGCCGCGCTCGCGCGCCGCGCAGTTCTCGTTCAGCGGACAGAGAGCGCAGGCCGGCTTCTTCGGCGTGCAGATGGTGGCGCCGAGATCCATCAGCGCCTGCGCGCTGTCGCCGGCGCGGGACGGTCCGAGCAGCGTGGCCGCCAGCGCCTGGATCTGCGGCTTGGCCTGCGGCAACGCCTCTTCCACGGCAAACAGCCGCGAGACGACGCGCTCGATGTTGCCATCGACCGGCATGGTCAGGCGATCGAAGGCGATCGCGGCAATCGCCGCAGCCGTGTAGGGACCGATGCCGGGCAGCGCGCGCAGCCCCTCCTCCGTGTCCGGGAACACGCCGGCATGCGCGCGCATCACGATGACGGCGCAGGCATGCAGATTGCGCGCCCGCGAATAATAGCCGAGGCCGGCCCACATCCGCAGCACGTCGTCGAGATCAGCGCTGCCGAGCGCTGAGACCTCCGGCCAGCGCGCCAGGAACTTCTCGAAATACGGCCCGACCGCCTTCACCGTGGTCTGCTGCAGCATGATCTCAGACAGCCAGACGCGATACGGATCGGAGCGCTGCCCGGCTGGCGCGCGCCAGGGCAGCCGCCGGCGGTGGCGGTCGTACCAGGCGAGCAGTTGCGCGGGACGCTCGGCCGAGCCACGATTCTCTGGCTGGCTCTTCTCTGGCTGACTCTTGCGCTTGGAAGGAAGGGCTGATGACACCATCGGCCCAATCTAGTACGTCAGGAGCCATCGTCGCCCGCTGGACTGCCGTCTCGTCTGCGGCATCCACGGCTTTCTTCGAGTCCCCGGCGGCTCGGACTGACGGCAGACCACGAGAAGCCCGTACATCATGGCAAAGCCCGGCCGCCTCACTGCCAAGCCCCTGTCGCTCATGCTGGGCGACGTGCTGTCGGCCGCCTATGCCAAGCAGGGCTTTGCGGCGCGCGAGCTCGTCACCCGCTGGCCGGAGATCGCCGGCCGCGACATCGCCGACCATGCCCAGCCGCTCAAGATGCAGTGGCCGCGGCCGGTCGAGGGCCAGCCGCAGGAGCCGGCAACCCTCATTTTGCGCGTCGAGGGGCCGATGGCGCTGGAGATCCAGCATTCATCCGACGTGATCCTGGAGCGGGTGAACCGGTTCTTCGGCTGGCATGCCGTCGGCAAGCTGGCGCTGCGCCAGGGCCCGCTGTCGCGGCCACCCGTGAAGCGCCGCCCGCCGCCGCCTGATCCGAAAGCGGTGGCGGAAGTCGCCGAGAGCTTGACCGCGATCGAGGACGACGCCCTGCGTGACGCGCTCGCCCGCCTGGGTGCCGCCATCAAGCGAAATTGACACTCCCCCTTCGATCCCGCTTTGCGGCCCGGCATTGCCTCCGGGTGGGTTTCAAGCTAGCGAAAAGCCAAGTTATGAGCGTTTCAGGCGCGAGATGCGCCCATTTCGGAGCAGAGCCTTGATCATCACCCGCCGCGCCTTCACCGCCGCCCTGTCCCTGACCGGCCTCGCCGCCCTGGCCGGGCTGTCCCCGCTGCGGCTGATCTCGGACGCCTTCGCGCAGAGCGCCACCGACGTCGCCAAGCCGGTGTCGCTGCCCGACATGGTGCTCGGCCCGGCGGATGCCGCAGTCACCATCACCGAATATGCCTCGATGACCTGCCCGCATTGCGCGGCGTTCAACGCGACCGTGTTCCCGAAGCTGAAGGCCGAATACATCGATACCGGCAAGGTCCGCTACATCTTCCGCGAGTTCCCGCTCGACATCAAAGCCGCCGCCGGCTCGATGCTGACGCGCTGCATCGCCAACGGC
Source organism: Bradyrhizobium ontarionense (assembly GCF_021088345.1). Lineage (NCBI taxonomy): Bacteria > Pseudomonadati > Pseudomonadota > Alphaproteobacteria > Hyphomicrobiales > Nitrobacteraceae > Bradyrhizobium > Bradyrhizobium ontarionense. The sequence continues at coordinate 3,132,990 of NZ_CP088156.1, forward strand.
GATTCGCAGAAGTACTTCGCCGTCACCGACATGCTGTTCCGCTCGCAGAACGACTGGGTGGTGAAGAACACCACGGAGACGCTGACGCGGATCGGCAAGCAGGCCGGGCTGAGCCAGCAGCAGGTCGAGGCCTGCCTCAAGGACCAGGCGCTGCTCGACAAGATCGCCGCTGATCAGAAGTATGCGAGCGACGTTCTTAAAGTCGATTCGACGCCGACCTTCTTCATCAACGGTGAGAAGATCAAGGGCGAGACCTCGATCGAGGAGTTCCAGAAGAAGATCAACCCGCTTCTGAAGAGCTGATTCGAATCACTGAGTCCTATGAGACACAGTGCGGCCCCTTGATGGGGCCGCTTCTGTTTCGTGGGCTGATCGCCACGAGAAAGCCTTGGAAAAGCAGGGGCGGCGGGTTGCCCTCGCGGGCCGCTCTCGCCATTGTCCGGCCCCTAGAATGGGGCGCCAAGGCGACTCAGTCCACATTGACATTGCCTTCCATGGTATTGTCGGGGCTGGGAGATTCGTCTCCCGCCAACAGAGAATCTGTGCATGAAACTCACCCGTCTTCGTCTTCACGGTTTCAAGACGTTCGTCGAACCGACTGACTTCGTGATCGAACCCGGCCTCACCGGCGTCGTCGGTCCGAACGGCTGCGGCAAGTCGAATCTGGTCGAGGCGCTGCGCTGGGCGATGGGTGAGACCTCGCACAAATCGCTGCGCGCCGCCGACATGGACGCCGTGATCTTCTCCGGCTCGAATACGCGACCGTCGCGCAACCACGCCGAAGTGGTGATGACGATCGACAACAGCGATCGCACCGCGCCGGCGGCCGTGAACGACCGCGACATTCTCGAGATCTCGCGCCGCATCGAACGCGAGGCGGGCTCGGTGTATCGGATCAACGGCCGCGACGTGCGCGCGCGCGACGTGCAGATCCTGTTCGCCGACGCCGCCACCGGCGCGCGCTCGCCCGCGCTCGTCCACCAGGGCAAGATCGGCGAGATCATTCAAGCAAAACCTGAGCAGCGCCGCCGCGTGCTCGAAGACGCCGCCGGCGTCGCCGGCCTGCATGCGCGCCGCCATGAGGCCGAGCTGCGATTGAAGGCGGCCGAGACGAATCTGCTGCGCGTCGAGGACGTCATCGGCCAGCTCTCCGGCCAGATGGAAGGGCTGCGCAAGCAGGCGCGCCAGGCGATCCGCTATCGCGAGGTCGCGGCCAAGGTGCGCAAGGCCGAAGCCACGCTCTATCATATGCGCTGGATGGGCGCGCATGCGGATCTAAACGACGCCGCCCGTGTGCACGATGTCAGCGTGCGCGAGATGGCGGAGCGGACCCGCGAGCAGGCCGAATCGGCCCGCATCCAGGCGATCCGCGCCTCGCATCTGCCGGCGTTGCGCGAGGCCGAGGCGCGTGCCGCGGCGACGATGCAGCGGCTGAAGAACGCCCGTGACCTGCTCGACCGCGAGGAGCTGCGCGCCAAGGACCGTGCCGGCGAGCTCGACCGCCGTCTGATGCAGCTCACCGCCGACGTCGCGCGCGAGCAGCAGCAGAACCAGGACGCCCAGGTCGCGCTGCAGCGCCTGGAAACCGAAGACGCCGAGCTCAAGGAAGAGATCAAGGCGCGCGTCGAAATGCGCAGCGGCGTCGACGAGCGCGTCGCCGAGGCCGAGGCCCATCTCACCGAAACCGAACGTCAGTTCACCGAGCTGACGACGCAGCTCGCCGATCTCACGGCGCGGCGCAATCAGCTCGAGGCCAACGTTCGCAGCCATCGCGATCGTCTCGCCCGGCTCGACCAGGACATCGCCAACGTCCGCGGCGACGAGGAGCGGCTCGCGCAGGAGACCGCCCATCTCGGCGATCTCGATACGCTCGCGGCCACGCTCGAAGCGGCTGAAGAGGCCGAGGCCCAGGCGGAAGCGTCGGTGCAGAGCAACGAGTCCGCGCAGGCAACCGCGCGCCAGAAGCTCGAAGCCTCGCGCGCCCCGCTCGCCGAAGCCGACAAGCGCGTGCAGCGGCTCGAAACCGAGGCGCGGACCATCTCCAAGATGGTCAACAGCGAGACCAAGAACCTGTGGCCGCCGATCATCGACGGCGTCACGGTCGCCAAGGGTTATGAGAAGGCGCTCGGCGCCGTGCTCGGCGACGACCTCGATGCGCCGGTCGATGCGTCGGCGCCGATGCACTGGACGGTGGCCGGCGCCGAGGTCACCGATCCCGCGCTGCCGGATGGCGTCGAGCCGCTCGCCGCCTATGTCCAGGCGCCGCCGGAGCTCTCCCGCCGGCTGGCGCAGATCGGCGTGGTGTCGCGGGATCGCGGCGCCCAGCTGGTGTCGCAGCTGCGGACCGGCCAACGGCTGGTCTCGCCCGAAGGCGACGTCTGGCGCTGGGACGGCTTCATCGCGGCGGCGCATGCGCCGACCGGCGCGGCACGGCGCCTCGCCGAGCGCGCCCGCCTGATCGATATCGAAGCCGAGCTCGAGCAGGCGCGCATCGATGCGTCCAACAAGCGCCAGGCGCTGGAGAGCGCCGAGGCCGAGGTCAAAGCGGCCGCCGCCGCCGAGAGCGCCGGCCGCGAAGCCTGGCGCGCCGCGCAGCGCGAGGTCAACTCGGCGCGCGAGCGCCATGCCAATGCCGAGCGCGAGATCAACCGGCATTCGGCGCGCAAATCGGCGCTGGTCGAGGCGTCGACCCGCCTCGCCCATGACCGCGCCGAGATCGCCGAGCTGCATGAGAATGCGCTGGAGGCGATCGAGGGGCTGCCGCCGACCACCGAAGCCGAGGCACGGCTGATGGCCGTGCGCGCCGACATCGAGGCCAAGCGGCGGGCCGCGGCGCAGGTCCGCGCCGAGGCCCAGGCGCTGGCGCGCGAAGCTGAACTGGCCGACCGCCGCCTGCAGGCGATCATCGGCGAGCGCAACGACTGGTTCAACCGCATCCGCGGCGCCGGCTCGCAGATCGCCACCATCGAGGCCCGCATCGCCGAGGTGAAGGACGAGCGCGCCGAGCTCGATAACGCGCCGGAGATCTTTGCCGAGAAGCGCAGCGCGCTGATCGACGAGCTCGGCATCGCCGAAGGCGAGCGCCAGGTCGCGGCCGACGCGCTGGCCGAAGCCGAGGGCGCGATGGGCGACACCGATCGCGCCGCCAAGGCCTCGCTGGAGGCGCTGTCGAAGTCGCGCGAGGCCGCAGCCCGTGCCGAGGAGCGGCTCGAAAGCGCCAAGCGCCGGGTCGCCGATGTCGAGCGCGAGATCCACGACATGCTCGAATGCGAGCCGCAGGCCGTTGCCGCCATGGCCGAGATCGGCCCGGACACGCAGCTGCCGCCGCAGCACGAGATCGAGGACAGCCTGGAGAAGCTGCGCCGCGATCGCGAGCGGCTCGGCGCCGTCAATTTGCGCGCCGAGGAAGAGCTCATCGAGGTCGAGGGCTCGCACACCGCGCTGACGACCGAGCGCGACGATCTGGTCGAGGCCATCAAGCGGCTGCGCCAGGGCATCCAGAGCCTGAACAAGGAGGCGCGCGAGCGTCTGCAGGCCTCGTTCGAGACCGTCAACGATCACTTCAAGCGTCTGTTCACCGAGCTGTTCGGCGGTGGCGAGGCCGCGCTGCATCTGATCGAGAGCGACGATCCGCTCGAGGCCGGCCTCGAGATCATCGCCAAGCCGCCGGGCAAGAAGCCGCAGACGCTGTCGCTCTTGTCGGGCGGCGAGCAGGCGCTGACGGCGATGGCGCTGATCTTCGCGGTGTTCCTCACCAACCCGTCGCCGATCTGCGTGCTGGACGAGGTCGACGCGCCGCTCGACGACCACAACGTCGAACGCTTCTGCAACCTGCTGCACGAGATGAAGGGATCAACCGAGACCCGCTTCATCATCATCACCCACAATCCGATCACCATGGCGCGCATGAACCGGCTGTTCGGCGTCACCATGGCCGAGCGCGGCGTGTCGCAGCTCGTCTCGGTCGCGCTCGACGAGGCCGTGAAGATCCTCGACCAGCAGGTGGCGTAACCCAGTTTCAGTGTGCATCGCGCAAGGCTGACAGCCAACGCGCGGTGCGCTCGGACCGGTCCGGGGCAAGCTCCCGGATGAGGTCACGCGCGTAGAGCGCGAATGTCGCGTGCGTGTCGTCGATAGGGATGACGATGACATCGACGGTCTCCGGCAATCCAAGCCATGATGAGCGCATGATGTAGCGCGCTCGCAGCGAATTGTCAGGAGGCTGATAGCCCCGACCTGCTCCGGCCTCCGCCATGATGACCGCGTCGAGACGCGCCATCAGTTCCTCCGCCGATCCATTTAAGATGGGCGGCTCAACGTCGATTTTCTCGGCAGACTTGCAGACGCTCGCCGGGCATATCAGGAGCGACTTGCCGCGCGCGTGAAACGTGCCATTGTAAAACCCGCTCGGCTGAGTGCGCCAAATGTCGAGTGGCTCACGCAGCAGCATGGCCAAATAATAATAGGGGCGGTAGCCCAGAGGGCCAGAACGGGCTAATTCAACGATGACCAATGCGATCACACCGAGGAGTCCGATCCCTCCCCATCGCCTGAGCTTCCTTCCCACGGCCGATTTGTGCATTGCTCGCTCCGCACCCCAGACGCCAGCCATCCTCTTTCAGGACGCACATCGATCATGCGCGAACGCTCCGGACGATGACAACCATCAATGATTTCTCCTGACCTGCCCGCTCACCTCAAGGCCGCCCTGGAAGGCAAGCTGCATGGGCATTCGCGGCAGGATGCGGCTGTTCGCGCGACCCGCATCTCGGATTCCTATCGTAGCGGCGGCAATTCAGGAACGATCACCAGCGAAGCCGACGCGATCGCCTACGCCACCGTGCGGATGCCGGCGACCTACGCGGCCGTTGCAGCCAGCCTGAACGCCGTGATGCAGGCGAGCCCGGACTTCGCCCCGACGTCGCTGCTCGATGTCGGCGCCGGGCCGGGCACCGCGAGCTTTGCGGCAACTGAAGCCTTTTCGTCGCTGGCATCCTTCGATGCCATCGACGCCAATCCCGCGTTGCGCGCGCTGGCGCTTGCGCTCGCCGGAGAGACGATGCGCCTGCGCGATCTCGCCTACACGCTCGGCCCGGCGCGGGCGCTGCGCGAGTGCGCCACGAGCGCCGACCTCGTCATCGCCAGCTACATGATCGGCGAGCTGACCGACGCCGAACGCCCGGGCATCATCGATGCGCTGTGGGCCAGAACCGGCGACACTCTCCTCATCGTCGAGCCCGGCACGCCGGCGGGCTATCAGCGCATCATCGCCGCGCGCGACCGCCTCATCGCCGCCGGTTCTCACGTCGCCGCCCCCTGCCCGCACGCGGCGGCTTGTCCGCTTGTAGCACCGGACTGGTGCCACTTCGCGCAGCGGCTGGCCCGCTCGCGAGCCCACCGGCAGATCAAGGGCGCGGACGTCCCCTTCGAGGATGAGAAATTTAGCTATGTCGCGCTGACACGCGAGCCTGCGGCACAGCGGCCGGCTGCGCGTGTGCTCGCACCGGCATTGACCACCAAGATCGGGGTGACGGCCAAGCTATGCGAAGCTGATGGCCAGGCGCGAACCGTCAGCATTCCCCGGCGGGACAAGGCCGCCTTCGCAGCCGCGCGCCGCTGGACGTGGGGCGACGGCGTATGACGCCGAGCGTTGCGCAGATACCTCCGCCCGCGGAGCGTGGTTAACGTCAGGTCGTGTTTGTCTCTCATTTTCGCAATTTCGCGAAACCCGGGAATAATCCGCGTTTGCTACGGTGAGCTGCAACAGGCGCTGAATGCGCTGCTCATACGGGAATGCATTTCGATGTTCAGGATGACGGTGATCACGGTGACGCTGCTGGCTTCGGCAGGAACGGCCCTGGCAAACGGCCACGGTGGTGAATCCGCGGCGCCGCCTCCGGCACCGAAGCAGGAGGGCCCGCCGGCCAAGGCCATCGTCGGCAAGAACGGTCCCGTCCTGGTCGACCCGAAGGGGATGACCCTCTACTATACCGAGCGCGACAATACCGGCACTAAGTCGACCTGCGACGGCGCCTGCGCCGAGAAGCGACCGCCGCTGCTCGCGCCCGACAACGCGGTCGCCAGCGGCGATTTCACCGTGATCACCCGCCCCGACGGCAAGAAGATGTGGGCCTATCGTTACCGCCCGCTCTACAACTCGCAGCTCGACAGCGCCCCCGGCGACGTCAAGGGCCACGATCCCGCCCAGCTCTGGCGCGTCGCCCGGCCCTATTGAGCTTGCCCGATCGCTGCCCAGTTGCCTGAGATCGGATGATCCGGTCGGCCCGCGAACGATCGGACGCTCTCGACGGGTTGAACGCGCATCCGCTTTAGTGCGACCAATGCACGCCGGCCCTCCCGGGGACCGGCGGCGCCGCCATGCGTCGGCCGCCTTGTCCTCCCGCCTTCTCCCTCGGAGCCCGTCATGTCCGGCTGGATCGTCCTCGGCATCATCGTCATCCTCGTGCTGTTCGCCTTCGGCGCCTACAACCGGCTGGTCGCCCTCAGCCAGCGGGTCGGCCAGGCCTTTGCCGACATCGACGTCCAGCTCAAGCAGCGCCACGACCTGATCCCGAACCTGGTCGAGACCGTGAAAGGCTACGCCGCACATGAACGCGGCACGCTGGACGAGGTGATCAAGGCCCGTAATGCCGCCATGTCGGCCCAAGGGCCGGCCCAGGTCTCCGCCGCCGAGGGCCAGCTCTCCGGCGCGCTGGGACGCCTGATCGCGCTCTCGGAGGCGTATCCGGACCTCAAGGCCAACGCCAACTTCCAGCAGCTCGCCAGCGAGCTGTCCGACATCGAGAACAAGATCGCAGCCAGCCGCCGCTTCTTCAACAGCGCGGTCCAGGAGTACAATACCGGCATCCAGCAGATGCCTGCAGCGCTGTTCGCCGGGACCTTCGGCTTCACCCGCAAGGAGTTCTTCGGTCTCGGCGCCAGCCGGGCCGAAGTCGAGACTGCGCCCAGCGTCAAGTTCTGAGCCTGAGCCCTCGCGCCTGAAGAGCTCGATCCGATGGCCGCTTATGGTCTCTATACCCACATCGCATCGAACAAATTCCGGTCGATGCTGCTGCTCGGCGGCCTGTTCCTGCTGATCTACGTGCTGGTGTTTGCCGGCGCGCTGATCGCCGAGGTCATGATCAACAGCGACGGCAGCGTCGCCTATTACATGCAGGCCGCCTTGCGCGACCTGATCAAGGCGCTGCCCTGGGCCACGATCGCCGCGGCAGCCTGGATCGTGATCGCCTATTTTTTCCATCAGGCGATGATCGATGCCGTCACGGGCGGGGTCGCGGTGACCCGCCAGGAGCAGCCGCGGCTGTACAATCTGCTCGAAAACCTCTGCATCTCACGCGGCATCACCATGCCCCGACTGAAGATCATGGACAGCCCGGCGCTGAACGCGTTCGCGACCGGCCTCAACCCGCGGCAATACGCGGTCACCGTGACCACCGGTCTGCTCGACGCCCTCGACGACCAGGAGATCGAGGCCGTGCTCGGCCACGAGCTCACCCACATCCGCAACGGCGACGTCCAGCTCATGGTGATCGCCGTGATCATCGCCGGCGTGGTCGGCTTCTTCGGCGAATTGTTCTTCCGGCTGTTCACCAACATGAGCTGGGGCGGCGGCTGGGGCCGATCCTCGTCGTCCTCCTCCTCTTCGTCGTCGTCCTCCTCCGACCGCAAGAGTTCGGGCGGCGGCGCCGTCATCGTGGTGATCATTGCGGTCGTGCTGATCGTGCTGGCCTGGCTCCTCTCCCAGGTCGTCAAGCTGGCGCTGTCGCGCACCCGCGAATACCTCGCCGATGCCGGCTCGGTCGAGCTCACCAAGAACCCGGACGCGATGATCAGCGCGCTCCGCAAGATCGAGGGGCGCGGCGAGCTGCCCGGCGCCACCTCCGCGGTGATGGAATTGTGCGTCGACAATCCGCGCGAAGGCTTTGCCGACCTGTTCGCCACCCACCCGTCCGTCGACGCGCGCATCCAGGCACTGATCAAGTTTGCCGGCGGCCATGACCCCGGTCCGCTCGCGCTGCCGTCCGACGAGGGCTCCCCGGCCGCCACCGACGGCCAGGCTGCCGGACCCGCCGACGGCGATGGTCCGCCGCCCCTGCCTCCAGCGGGGCCCTGGAGCACCGGCGACGGTCCGAGCACGCCGCCTGATCCGGCGCAGGCGCCTCCGCAAGGCCCCTGGACGACGCCCGCGTCGGGGCCCTGGGGCCGGCACTGACGTGCCCCTGAGGCGCGATTCGGGCGCCAGTCCCCGTCTTGCGGACAGCCGTTCTGCCAATCGCTCTCAAGTGTTTCCGGACCGGACCGAAGGTTTCGGCCGGAATGCTCCCGGTTGCTCGCGCCTGTTGCAGCGAGGGCGCAAATTTCACCGGCGCCTTGCTTCAATGAATTTGAATTCTCCAGCGTTTCTGCCATGTTCGCGCCCAAAGCAGACGCATTGCGCTGGCCGCGGGCCGGCCCGAAAGGATCCAGGGACTTTCCATGGCGAAACCGGCAGTGGTTGTGGTGGGCGCGGACAAGGGCGGGGTCGGCAAGACCACGGTGTCGCGGACGTTGCTCGATTATTTCAGCGCCAACAACGTCCCCACCCGGGCGTTCGATACCGAGCATCCGCGCGGCACGCTCAAGCGCTTCCATCCCGAGATCACCGAGATCGTCGACATGAATTCGACGCCGGACCAGATGAAGATCTTCGACACCTTGAGCGCGGTGGCGCCCTCGGTGACCGTGATCGACGTCCGCGCCGGCCTGATGTCGCCGACGCTTGCCGCGCTGCGCGACATCGGCTTCCTCGATGCCGCCCGCTCCGGCCAGATCACCTTCGCGGTGTTCCACATCCTGGGCTCGTCGATCGCCTCGCTCGACGAGATCGCCGAGACCGCCAGCTACATGGTCGGCGCGAAGTACTTCCTGGTGAAGAACTTCATCAACAACACGAGCTTCTTCGAGTGGGACCAGTCGACCTACAATTCCTACTTTCACCGCATCAAGGATGCGACCGAGCTGACCATCCCCAAGCTCAATGAAATGGCGTTCGAGCAGGTCGAGGTCGCCTCGGTCCCGTTCCTGAAATTCGTCGCCAACAAGGGCCCCCATGACGAGGCCGCCAACTACTCCTTCGTGCTGCGCGGCTATGTCCGGCATTGGCTCGCCAATGTCTGGAGCGAGTTCGACCGCATCAAGCTGACCGACATCGTCGGATCGACCAAGCCGGCGGCGCCGCGTCCGACCGGGGAAAAATAGCATCTCCGTGAATGATGGGACTTTATCGCCGCCGCGTTTGACCTGATATAGGTCTGATGCCCGCGACGCCCGTCTACATCGTCTGCTCGCCCCGGCCGCAGTCCGGGAAGACGCTGCTTGCGCGGGTGCTGAGCGAGTTCCTGCTGCTGAAGAACGGCCAGGTGCTCGCCTTCGACGTCACCTTGCGCGAGCCGTCGCTGCTCGACTTCCTGCCGCAGATCACGGAAACCGCGTCGATCGAGGACACCTACGGCAAGATCCAGCTGATGGATCGCGTGATCCTCAATGACGGTATCGCCAAGGTCATCGACCTCGGCTACTACTCGTTCGACGAGTTCTTCAAGATGTCCGAGGAGATCGGCTTTTTGAAGGAGGCCTCGCGGCGGAACGTGGTCCCGATCGTGCTGTACTGCGCCGAGGGCGACCGGGTCTCGACCCGCGCCTATGACGCCCTGCGGCGCCAGATCCCGCTGCCCCAGCTGATCGTGGTCGAGAACGACCACGTGCTGCGCAACGACCTTCCGGCGCTCTACAACCGCGCCAAGCACCTGCGCATCGCCGCCCTGCCCAACTTCCTGAAAACCTATATCGAACGTTACTCGTTTTCCTTCACCGGCTATCTGCGCCAGGAAAAGGATCCGTCGACGGAGCTCTATCAGTGGATCCGGCGCAACTATTACGCGCTGCGCGAGATCGAAACGGAGCTCCTGATGCAGCGGTCTTGACGCCCGCTGCGACCGCGCCTCAATGCCCCTCGAACGCAATCAGCGTGCGCACGGGCACGTCGAGCGCACGCAGCTTGGCGGCGCCGCCGAGATCCGGCAGGTCGATGATGAAGCAGGCCGCGACCACCGTGGCGCCGATCTGGCGCAACAGCTTCACCGCACCCTCGGCCGTGCCGCCGGTGGCAATGAGGTCGTCGACCAGGATCACGCGCTCGCCGGGCTCGACCGCGTCGACATGCATCTCCATCTCGTCGGTGCCGTATTCCAGCGCGTAGGACATGCTGACCGTCTTGTGCGGCAGCTTGCCCTTCTTGCGGATCGGCACGAAGCCGGCCGAGAGCTGATGCGCCACTGCGCCGCCAAGGATGAAGCCGCGCGCCTCGATGCCGGCGACCTTGTCGATCTTCGAGCCGGCCCAGGGATGCACCAGTTCGTCCACCGCGCGGCGGAACGCACGGGCGTCCGCCAGCAAGGTCGTGATGTCCCGGAACAGGATGCCGGGCTTCGGGTAGTCCGGAATGGTGCGGACCGTGTTCTTGATGTCCAGATCGAACGTCATCGTGCTCTCGTTGCCCTGTTTGGCCGTGATCGCGAAGATTTACGTCATTGCGAGCGAAGCGAAGCAATCCAGGAGTCCGAAAACAAGTCTGGATCGCTTCGTCGCTCACGCTCCTCGCGATGACGGTGACCTCATGTCACCGGCTGATTGAGCCGGAACGCATTCTCCACGATCCTCAACCCCACGGCATCGCCGAGCGACATCAGCGACTCCGGGTGAAACTGCACGCCGCCCACCGGCAGCGTCTTGTGCTCGATCGCCATCGCGACGCCATCCTCGGTCGCCGCCGTGACGGTCAGCACGTCCGGCATGCCGTCGCGCTCGACGAACAGCGAATGATAGCGGCCGATGACGATCTCGTTCGGCAGCCCCTTCATCAGGCGCCCGCCCCGCACCTGAACCCGCGACGGCCGGCCATGCGCGGGATGGCCGAGCTGGCCGAGCCGGCCGCCGAAATACTCGCCCATCGCCTGCACGCCAAGACAGACCCCGAAGATCGGCAGCTTCCGCTCGAGCGCCGCATCGATGGTGGTGGAAATCTTGAAGTCCTCCGGACGGCCCGGTCCCGGCGACAGCACGATGAGGTCCCAGCTGCGCTCGGCCAGCATCTTCAGCGCATGGATATAGCGCACCACGGTGACGTTGGCGCCGACCTGGCGGAAATAATCGGCCAGCATGTGCACGAACGAGTCGTCGTGGTCGATCAAGAGCACGTTCTTGCCGGAGCCGGTGGCGTCCGGCGCGGTCGACGACAACGGCTTCGGCGGATCGCCGCGCAGCGCCTGGAACAAAGCGGCCGCCTTGACCTGGCACTCGCGATCCTCGGCCGCGGGATCTGAATCGAACAGACAGGTGGCGCCGACGCGGACCTCGGCCAGCCCGTCCTTCATCCGGATGGTACGGATGGTGAGGCCGGTGTTGATCGAGCCGTCGAAATTGACCGCGCCGATGGCGCCGGCATACCAGCGCCGCGGCGAGCGCTCGTTGTCCTCGACGAACTGCATCGCCCACAGTTTCGGCGCGCCGGTCACGGTCACCGCCCAGGCGTGGGTCAAGAACGCGTCGAGCGCGTCGAAGCCCGGACGCAGCATGCCCTCGACGTGATCCACCGTGTGGAACAGCTTCGAATAGGTCTCGATCTGGCGGCGCGCCAGCACCTTGATCGTGCCGGGCACGCAGATGCGCGCCTTGTCGTTGCGATCGACGTCGGTGCACATGTTGAGCTCGAACTCGTCCTTCTCCGAGTTCAGCAGCTGGCGGATCTGCTCGGCGTCGCCGATGGCGTCGCGGCCGCGCGCGATGGTGCCGGAGATCGGGCAGGTCTCGACGCGGCGGCCGTCGGAGCGGACGAACATCTCAGGCGAGGCGGAGACCAGGAACTCGCCGTCGCCGAGATTCATCAGCGCGCCATAGGGCGACGGGTTGATGCGGCAGAGACGCTGGAACACCTCCGCCGGCGAGCGCTCGCACGGCTCGGCAAAAAGCTGTCCGGGCACCGCCTCGAACAGGTCGCCGCGGGCAAACGCGGCGCGCGCTTTCTTGACCGTCGCCTGGTATTCGCCGGGGGCATGGTCGGCAAAGCCCTGGCGCGGCTCCTTCAGGTAGATGCTGGCGTCGGTGTCGCGCGGCAGGCCCGAGGTCGACTGGCCGTTCCAGGCGAAATCGTAAGACAGCACCACGCCGCGGCCGGTGGCACGGTCATAGGCCAACAGGCGATCCGGCACGTAGAGCACGATGTCGCGCTGGTCCTGCTCGCGCGGGCGCCTCTCGACGAGATCTTCGATCTGGAACACGAGGTCGTAGGCGAAGGCGCCGAACAGGCCGAGCAGCGGATCGTCATTGGCCGACAGGACGGCGATCAGCGCCCGCACCAGCGACATCACGCTGGCGCGCCGGGTGCGCTGATCCTCCTCGACCGGGGCGGGCCCGCGGACGATGTGGCCGGCCAGACGCGCCGGTGAAGCCTCGGTGATGACGACGCAGGGCTCGCGCAGCGTGTCCTTGAGGAAGGCGATCAAGACCTCGCCGCGGCGGTTCAGCGCCTGCAGGGTGAAGTTGGTGCCTTTGGTCTCCAGCACCAGCGGCGGATCGGCGAAACCGAGGTCGAAGCTGTCATAGCGGCCGGGCACGGTGGTGCCCGACGACAGCACCACGCCGCGGCGGCGATCCAGCAGGTCGATCAGGTCGTCGAGGCGGCTGGCGCCACCGGAAAACTGCTCGGCGGCGCGCGTGATCGCAAGCCCGCCACGGGTGCGGTAGTCGCTGAGCGCCGGGAGGGCGAAAACGGTCCTGTTCATGGTGTCCTCTTACGAAACTTGCCGAGGAAACGCCACACAGGACCAACCGGAAGCCGCCGCTGCGTGGCGGCCCCTAAGCGATTGGATGTCAGACAAATCGCACCGGCCACCTTTTACAAGGTGCGCCACCAGAGACGGGCTGGGCGGACGGGGGTGCTCATGGCACGGAACTGACCACGCGGGACGGCCGGGGTCAAGGGCGGGAGGGGCACATTCGGGGGTGGTGGCGGGATGCGCCAGAGGATCGGCTTCAGCCGAGTTTCTGCGAGCGCCTGCGCGATACAGCGCCCTCTCCCCTTGCGGGAGAGGGCATCTCCGGCCCATCCACGCACGCGGTCGGGTGAGGGGTCTCTCTCCGCAAACGGCGCTCGTGGAGGCATACCCCTCACCCGACCGAGTTTGCCGACCGGTCACACATGCCCTCTCCCGCAAGGGGCCCCGCAAGGGGAGAGGGCACATCAACGACGATCGCGCCGTCTCGGAAGCGGCAGAACCTTTTCCGGATGCCGCTCCCGCTTTGAGCAGCCCATCCCGGCAGCCAACGCTTGATTTGCCGTGGTCGATGCCCAGAAACGAGGCGGCACCTGTTTTCACCGGCGTCATGCCCGCGCAGGCGGGCATCCAGTATTCCACTGACGCTGCGGTTCATGCGGAGGGGCCGCGGCGTACTGGATCCGCCGGATTCCTGGTCTACGAACGTGATCGGCTCAATGGTCATGCGTGATCCAGGATGACTTTTGCGAGTTGCACTTTGCAATCCAACGCCTCGATGGGCCCGACTCGTCACCGCGTTGAGGGTGCCCTTCCCTGACGGCCAGGGCGATCGCCTATGAAGACAAAGGACCTTCGCAACGAGGATAGCTGCTTATTGGTTGCTCGTCATGCCCGGGCTCCGTCCCGGGCATCCGCGTCCTTCCAGGACGTCGAACGACGTGGATGGCCGGCCATGACGGCGTGGAGGCAGCCGACCACGAGCTCGGATCCTCATACGCGACAGCGCTGCCCGGGACGATCGCGGAGACCGAGGCGGCGCCCCGCTTTCGGCGACTGCACCGGCGCGCGTCAGCTCTCCGGCTTCGTCAATCCCAGCTCCGCAAACTTCAGCTCCGTCGCCACCACCGCGTTCTCATAGACCTCGCCGCGCTCGACGAAGTAGTTGAAATAGCCGGCCGGCGTCTCCGGCTGGATCTCGACCAGGTCCACGCTCTTGAATTTCGGATCGGTGATCACACCCGCGGCGATCAGGTCGTTGATGCGCTTGAGCGCATCGACCTCGGCCTTGTAGCCGACCGAGAACCACATCTCGTAGGTCCAGTCCTGCACCTCGAACCAGTTTTGCGGCGCCTTGCCCTGCCAGCCGTTGGCGAGCGGGCGCACCGCGAACACGCGATCGAAGCCGTGCAGCTCGGAGACAATGCAGGCGCGATGATAGGCGCCGTCCATCTGTCCGCCGGGGAGATGCGCAAATCCATAGAGCGAGAGCCAGAGCGCGGCCTTGACCGCCTCGGCCGTGATCGGCCGGATGGCGCGTTCGGCCGTCACGTCCGAGGCATAGCGCAGGTCGCGCTTCGCCGCCGAGCGCTGAGCCTTGGCGACATGGGTGTTGCGGATCGACTTCTCCAACGGCAGCAGCGCCCGCGCGGCGTCGTTGCCGTAGAGATAGCCGGCGCCCGCCTCGGGATCGTAGGTGTTGAACACGATGCCGATCGGCGTCGCGTTGAGCGTGTCCGCCGCGTCGGCGAAGTCGGCTTCGCTGCGCACGGGCACATATTGCTGCGCCGGCAGCAACCGGTCGGCGATCACGTTGAACGGACTGTCGCGCCAATCCGGCCAGGACGCGAAGCGCGCCAGCGCCTCGGCAAAGGCGGGACGAAATACGCCGGGATGGCCGAACATCACCGTGCGTGCTTGCGCCGCCGGATCGGCGGTGCGGTCCGAGGAGATGAGCTGGTGGCGCAGGTCGAGACCCCTGAGCCACGCCGACACCACCAGGATCTGGCCCGACGTCGCCGTGACCAGATCCGGCGTGACGCCCCAGGCGCGGGCGGTGTCGAGAAAACCGGCGCCATGGGCGTTCAGGCCGCCCAGCCCGGCCAGCGCAAAGGCGACAGGCACCGTTCTCTCCGTCGGCAGAAGAACTGGAGAACGCTACCTCAGATTGTTTCGGCAATGCAAACAGAGAAGGCCCGATCACGTTCGAACGACGAACGCGATGGCCCGTTTTCGAACGTGATCAGTGCTCAGAGTCCCGCATTTTCACGGTGATTCGAGGTGAGGCGGCAGCGTCCGGAGGCGGAAAAACTGCAGCCGACAGCTGTGCAGCGCGTCACAACCTCATGTTGCGCGCGTGTATCACTTAGTATTTACCTACCATTGGCTGCATCAGCCCCAAAAAGTTACATAACTTGGCCTGACCCGAGAGCAACACTGTTGTCTATCTGCAATAGTGTGGCAATGATTGGTTAACCATATTGAATTACCTTGGTTAACATGGCCCGCGGCAAACAGCCTTCCGTGTCGCATGCGCTTCCGAAGCAGCAGACGCTGCTCGATTGCTTCCTCGAAGCGCAGGCGAAGAGGACGAAGCGCAGGCGCATCTCCGCTTCCGCGCCGATCAGCGTTGAGCTGCCGGCTGATCAGGTCGATCAAACGGCCGCAGACGACGTCGATCGGTCCGCGCCGACCATCCTCAAGCCGGTTCGGCTCACCTGAGACAGCGCTGCGGCGATTGTTCCGGAATAAGCGGCAAGACGATCACAAGCAGGCTCGCTCAGTGCCTGATGGCGAACCGCCATCCGGCCTCATGGTTCGAGAGGCCCGCAGGCGGCGCTCCTCGCCATGAGGGTCTTTGATCGCCCTGAATGCAGCCCTGCTCCCGAGACCCCGACCGAGGCGGCCGCCTCGAAGGACGGCAGAAACGTACGCGCCCGCGACAGTTCCAGCGATCAGACGCGATCGACGGAACCGCACGGCGCTCCTGCCCCATCAGCCCAGATGCTTGTGGAAGAACGCCGTGGCGCGGCCCCAGGCGAGCTCGGCGGCCGCGCGGTCATGCACATTCATGCGCTGCTCGTTCACGAAGGCATGCTCGGCGTCGTAGCGATACAGCTCGAGCGACTTGCCGGCCTCCTTCATCCCCTTCTCGAACGCGTCGACCACGGCCGGCGTGCACCAGTCGTCCGTGTTGGCGAAATGCGCCTGCAGCGGGATCTTGACGTCGGCGGGCCTGGCCGCCTGCTCCGGCGGAATGCCGTAGAACACGACCCCGGCCGTGAGCTCGTCGATCTTCGTCGCGCCGATGATGGTGACGGCGCCGCCGAGGCAGAAGCCGGTGAGGCCGACCTTGGCGCCGTTGCGCGCCAGATATTGCGCGGCGCCGCGCACGGTCTGCGTGGTCGCATCCATGAAGTCGAGCGAGTTCATCTCGCGTCCCGCCGCGTCCGTGTCGTGATAGGGCACCACCGTGCCCTTGTAGAGGTCCGGCGCCAGCGCATTGAAGCCGGCCAGCGCGAAGCGGTCGCACATGCCCTTGATCTGGTCCTGCAGGCCCCACCATTCCTGGATCACGACGACGCCCGGCGCATTGGCCTGCGCGGCCTTGGCCAGATAGCCCTTGGCCTCCTGGCCGTCGGGGCGCTTGAAGCTGATGAGTGTGCCCATGATGGTCCTCCGCTGTTCGTGTTCGAAATTAGGAATGCGGTCTACCGCAAATACGCTCGCTGCGCGACTGGTGGCGATCCGCTTCGCTCGAACGTGACCACTTCCGTAGCCCGGATGAGCGCAAGCGACATCCGGGATCACAACAGCGTTCGCGTTGGCCCCGGATGTCGCTTCGCTCATCCGGGCTACGACATCGGCGCGCTAGGCCGGCATCGCGCGCGGCGCGAACAGGATCACGGCCATGCCGATCAGGCAGATGACCGCACCTACGACGTCCCAGACGTCCGGGCGATGGCCTTCGACCAGCCAGCCCCACAGCAGCGCGGCCGCGATGTAGATGCCGCCATAGGCTGCGTAGGCGCGGCCGGCGAGCGGGCTGTCGGCCAGGGTCAGCAGCGTGGCAAAGCCGGCGAGCGCAACGCCGCCGGGCACGAGCCACAGCGCAGAGTGGCCGAGGCGCAACCAGGCCCAGAACGCGAAGCAGCCGGCGATCTCGAGCACGGCGGCGCCTGCGAAGGCCAAGAGCGACGTCATGCAATCCCTCCTCTGCCGCCCCAAGCGTGCGAGCTAGCCATCCGGCTGGCGACAACAAAAAAGCCCCCGAAGGGGCTTTTCGTTCTCAGGCGACGCTGCTGGCACGCCGCTCAATGCGCGGCGGCCCAGACCCGCTTCTTGGTGAAGTACATCAGGCCGGCGAAGATGATCAGGAACACGAACACCTGGTAACCGAGGCGCTTGCGCGCCTCCATGTGCGGCTCGGCGGTCCACATCAGGAAGGTGGCGACGTCGTGGGCGTATTGCGCCACCGTCGCAGGCGAGCCGTCATCATAGGTCACCTGACCGTCGGACAACGGCTTCGGCATCTTGATCGCGTGGCCGGGGAAGTACTTGTTGTAGTACGAGCCGTCCGGAATGGTGACGTCATGCGGCGGGGTGTCTTCATAGCCCTGCAACAGCGCGTTGACGTAGTTCGGGCCCTGCTCCTGGAACTGGGTGAAGAAGTCGATCAGGAACCAGGGGAAGCCGCGCTTGTAGGAGCGGGCCTTGGCGATCAGCGACAGGTCCGGCGGAGCCGCACCGCCGTTGGACGCACGCGCCGCCTGCTCGTTCGGGAACGGCGACGGGAAGTAGTCCGCCGGGCGTCCGGCGCGCTCGAACATCTCGCCGGAATCGTTCGGACCGTCCTTGATCTTGTACTCGGCCGCCAACGCCGCCGCCTGCGCCGTGGTGTAGCCGGGGCCGCCGGGCTCGGCGAGGTTGCGGAACGCCACATATTGCAGCGAGTGGCAGTTGGAGCAGACCTCCTTGTAGACCTTGAGGCCGCGCTGCAGGGCGCCGCGGTCGAACGTGCCGGTCGGCCCGGCAAACGACCACTTCGCCGACGGCGGGTTCTCCTGGCCTTCGCTGGCACGGGCCTCGCCCATGCTGCCGGCGAGCAGCGACAGCGCGGCGACCAGCGCGACCACCGTCGAGACGATCGCGGCGCGGCCGGACTTGGCCAGAACGTCCTCGGCGATCGAGTTCGGCAGCGGCCGCGGCTTCTCGATGCGGGCGAGCAGCGGCAGCACGATCAGGAAGTAGGCGAAGTACAGCACCGTCAGGATGCGGCCGGCGATGACGTAGATGCCCTCCGGCGGCTGGGCGCCGAGATAGCCGAGCAGCACGCAGACCACGACGAAGATCCAGAAGAACTGCTTGCCGAGCGGACGGTACTTGTTCGAGCGGGTCTTGGCCGCGTCGAGCCAGGGCAGGAACACCAGCACGATGATGGCCGAGAACATCGCGATCACGCCGGCGAGCTTGTTCGGCACCGAGCGCAGGATGGCGTAGAACGGCAGGTAGTACCATTCGGGCACGATGTGCGCGGGCGTCACGGCCGGATTGGCCGGGATGTAGTTGTCGGCGTCGCCGAGATAGTTCGGCATGTAAAAGATGAACCAGGAATAGAAGATCAGGAACAGCGTGACGCCGTAGAAGTCCTTGATCGTGGCATAGGGCGTGAACGGCACCATGTCCTTGTCGGTCTTGGGCTCGACACCGGCCGGATTGTTCTGGCCGACCACGTGCAGCGCCCAGACGTGCAGCACGACCACGCCGGCGATCAGGAACGGCAGCAGGTAGTGCAGCGAGAAGAAGCGGTTCAGCGTGGGATTACCGACGGAGTAACCGCCCCACAGCAGGGTCACGATGCTCTCGCCGAAATAGGGCACGGCCGAGAACAGGTTGGTGATGACGGTGGCGCCCCAGAAGCTCATCTGGCCCCACGGCAGCACATAGCCCATGAAGCCGGTCGCCATCATCAGCAGGTAGATGATGACGCCGAGGATCCACAGCACCTCGCGCGGCGCCTTGTACGACCCGTAATAGAGGCCGCGGAACATATGGATGTAGACGGCGAGGAAGAACATCGACGCGCCGCAGGCGTGCATATTGCGCAGCAGCCAGCCGTAGTTCACGTCGCGCACGATCAGCTCGACCGACTTGAAGGCAAGGTCGGCATGCGGCGTGTAGTGCATCGCCAGGATGACGCCGGTGACGATCTGCACGCCCAGCATGATCGAGAGGATGGCGCCGAACGTCCACCAGTAGTTCAGGTTCCGCGGCGTCGGATAGGCTACGAAGGACGAATGGACCAGGCCGAGGATCGGAAGTCGTTGCTCGAGCCACTTCAAGGCGGGATGGCTCGGCTGGTAGTCAGAAGGTCCACTCATGATGCGTTCCTGAAGAAATTATCTTGCACGATCGAGCGTGAGCTGCAGACGAAACGTCCGCTCAGCCGATCTGGATCTTGGTGTCGGAAACGAACTGATAGGGCGGGACGGGAAGGTTGAGAGGCGCCGGCCCCTGGCGGACGCGCCCGGAGGCGTCATACTGCGAGCCATGGCACGGGCAGAAGAAGCCGTCGTAATTGCCTTCGTGAGCGATCGGGATGCAGCCGAGATGGGTGCAGATGCCGATCACGACCAGCCACTGCTCGTGGCCTTCCTTGGTCCGGGCCTGGTCGGTCTGCGGATCAGGCAGGCTCGACACCGGAACCGCGCGAACCTCTTCGACCTGCTTCTTGGTGCGGTGGGAGATGTAGATCGGCTTGCCGCGCCAGAACACCTTGATGTCCTGCCCCTGGGCCACCGGGGCGAGGTCGACCTCGATCGGCGCGCCGGCCGCGATGGTCGAGGCATCGGGATTCATCTGGGAGATGAAGGGCCACAGGGTGACCACACCACCAACTGCCGCGGCTGCGCCCGTGGCGACGAAAAGAAAATCACGGCGTGTCGGATGATCCGCAGTAGACGCTGTCACGATTCCAACCCTTTCTTCGTTGCAGCCGGTGGAACCGCCCCGCTCGACGCTTGAGATCTCGGCGTTGGAGATCACGTGAGCGGGAGATGCCTGCCGGCGCCCGCGTCCCCCGCGGCGGCAGAAAACAGCTCGTTCCACCGCCCCTGGTGGGAACAAGCCGTCCAGAATCGTTCTATTGGCACCCTTGCGATACGAGCGCAAGCCCGCTATCGGCCCCGCAGCACGCCATGCACCAATTCCCGTGGGGGATGCGGTCCCGACGCACCATTCCTAAGACCCGTTCGCATGCAAATCGCGCTCTATCAGCCGGACATTCCGCAGAACACCGGGACGATTCTGCGCCTCTGCGCCTGCCTCGGGCTGGAGGCCCACATCATCGAGCCGGCTGGCTTTCCGGTGTCGGATCGGCTGTTCCGCCGGGCCGGCATGGACTATCTGGACCACGTGACCTGGCGGCGGCATGATTCCTGGAGCGCGTTCGAAAGCTGGCGGGCCGAACAGGGCCATCGCCTGCTGCTGTTCACGACCAGGGCGGCCACGTCCTACCTGGACGTCAGCTACCGGCCGGACGACATCCTGCTGCTCGGGCGCGAGAGTGCCGGCGTTCCACAGGCGGTGGTTGAGGCCGCCGATGCGCGGCTGCGGATTCCGCTGCAGCCCGGCCTGCGTTCGCTGAACGTGGCGATCGCGGCCGCCATGGCGGCCGGCGAGGCGCTGCGCCAGACCGGGCATTTCGACCAACTGCAATCGGCACGAGGAGCCCCGGAGTGAGCTACGCGGTGAAGGAGATCTTCATGACCCTGCAGGGCGAAGGCGCCCAGGCCGGCCGCGCCGCCGTGTTCTGCCGCTTCGCCGGCTGCAACCTGTGGAGCGGTCGCGAGGCCGACCGCGCAACGGCGACGTGCCGGTTCTGCGACACCGATTTCGTCGGCACCGACGGCACGCTGGGCGGCCGCTACGAGACGGCTGCGCGGCTCGCCGATGCCATCGCCGGGCAATGGACAGGCGGCGACGCCGACCGCTATACGATCCTGACCGGCGGCGAGCCGCTGCTGCAGGTCGATGCGGACCTGATCGCAGCGCTCCATGCGGAGGGCTTTGCGGTCGGGATCGAGACCAACGGCACGCTCATTCCGCCCGACGGCATCGACTGGATCTGCGTCAGCCCGAAGGCGGGCGCCGAGCTGAAGCTTCGCCAGGGCCATGAGCTGAAGCTGGTCTATCCGCAGGCGGACGCCGAGCCGGAGCGATTTGAAGGGCTCGCCTTCAGCCGCTTCTCGCTGCAGCCGATGGACGGGCCGGAGGCGGCCGCGAACACGGCCCGCGCCATTGACTACTGCCAGCATCATCCGCAATGGCGGCTCAGCCTGCAGACGCACAAGATGATCGGCATCAGATAGGGATTGTGACTGAACCGATGTGGGAATTGACCAAGTCCTTCACCTTCGAGGCCGCGCACACGCTGCCGATCACCACGCTCGGCGAAGCCAGCCAGGAAATCCACGGCCATTCCTTCCGCGCCGAGGTGACCGTGCGCGGCACGCCGGACCCGACAACGGGGATGGTGGTCGATTTCGGCCTGCTGACGCAGCGCCTGGGCGAGATCCAGGCCACGCTCGACCACAAGTTTCTCAACAAGATCGAAGCGATCGGGCTGCCGACGCTGGAGAACCTGTCGCGCTTCATCTACGAGCGCGTCCGTCCCATCGGCCACGTCACCAAGGTCAGCGTCCACCGCGACAGCTGCCGCGAGACCTGCACCTATTTCGGCCCGCAGGGCTGATCTCTTGTGGTAGGACCTCACCTGCAGCGACAACGGCGCTGTCACCTAGGATTGTCATACAGTCTTGACAGCAGGGTGAAGGACAAATTGCCCGGGGAACGTTCATGACCACAGCCGCCATCGAGGATCGCAAGGCCCGCGCCCGCGCCTGGTTCGAAAGCCTGCGCGACCAGATCTGCGCGGCGTTCGAGCGGCTCGAGGACGAGGCGCCTGCCGCGCTCTATCCGCGCGCCGCCAGCCGGTTCGTGCGCACGCCCTGGGAGCGCACCGATCACACGGGGGCGCCGGGCGGCGGCGGCGTCATGAGCATGATGCACGGTCGGCTGTTCGAGAAGGTCGGCGTGCACTGCTCGACCGTGCATGGCGAGTTCGCCCCCGAATTCCGCAGCCAGATTCCGGGAGCCGCCGAAGACCCGCGGTTCTGGGCCTCGGGCATCTCGCTGATCGCGCATCTATGGTCGCCGCATGTGCCGGCAGTGCACATGAACACGCGCTTCGTCGTCACCACCAAGGCCTGGTTCGGCGGCGGCGCCGACCTCACGCCCGTGCTGGACCGCAGGCGCACCCAGGAGGACGCGGACACGATCGCCTTCCACGCCGCGATGCAGGGCGCCTGCGACGCCCACGCCGCCGTCGCCTCCTACGACAAGTACAAGAAATGGTGCGACGAGTATTTCTATCTGCCTCATCGCAAGGAGGCGCGCGGCATCGGCGGCATCTTCTACGACCATCACGATTCCGGCGACTGGGAGGCAGACCTCGCCTTCACCAAGGATGTCGGCCGCGCCTTCCTGGCCATCTATCCCGAGCTGGTCCGGCGCAATTTCAGCGCCCCCTGGACCGAGGCCGACCGCGAGGAGCAGCTGATCCGCAGGGGCCGCTATGTCGAATTCAATCTGCTTTATGACCGCGGCACCACATTTGGGCTCAAAACCGGCGGCAATGTCGACTCGATCCTGTCCTCGATGCCGCCCGAAGTGAAATGGCCCTGAAACCTTCAGCCACGCTGCCGCGTACCCAGGAGATGACCGCTCCCCTGCCCCGCGCCATGCTGATCGACATGGACGACACCATCCTGTCGGCCTATGGCCGACCGGAGATCGCCTGGAATATCGTCGCCACCGAATTCGCCGACGAGCTGGCGCCGCACACGCCGCACGCTGTCGCGGCCGCGATCCTGGCCTCGGCGCGCCGCTTCTGGTCGGTCGCCGGGGCCGAATGGCGGATGAAGCTGATCCAGGCCCGCCAGGAGGTGGTCAAGGGCGGCTTCGCGGCGCTGACCAGCGACGGCGCCGCTCTGCCGGTGGAGCTCGCGCTCCGCATCGCCGACCGCTTCACCGCCTATCGCGACGAGCAGATGTTCATCTTTCCCGGCGCGCATGAGGCGATCGACGAATTCAAGGCACGCGGCGTCCGGCTCGCGCTGGTCACCAATGGCGAGGCCGGGCAGCAGCGCGCCAAGATCGAGCGCTTCGCGCTGGCGCACCGCTTCGACCACATCCAGATTGAGGGCGAGCACGGCTTCGGCAAGCCCGAGGAGAAGGCCTATCGGCACGCGATGGAGCGGCTCGGCGTCGGTCCGGAAGACACCTGGATGATCGGCGACAATCTGGAATGGGAGATCGAGGCGCCGCAGCGGCTCGGCATCTATTCGATCTGGATCGACGTCCATGGCGACGGCCTGCCGGCCGACACCACCGTCAAGCCCGACCGCATCATTCGCTCACTGACCGAGCTCGTGCCGGCGCGATAGACCGATCGCGATCATCTCGTTCGCCTCCGGCCGCTTGCAGCCAAGCGCTTGTGCGCGTCCATCAACATCGCCACGAAGGCGGTGACTTTCGGCGGGCGAAAGCGGGCCGCCGGGAAGACGGCGTGGATGCCGCCGGAGGGAAGCGTCCATGACGGCAGCACCTGAACGAGACGGCCCGCGGCCAGATCGTCCGTGATCAGAAAGTCCGGCAGCACGGCAAGACCACCCGCGGCCAAGGTCGCAGCGAGGACCGCGGGCGTCGTGTTGATGCTCAGCGCCTGGGTCATCTGAACGGTCTCGCGCCCGGCCTCGCCTCTCGTGAACTGCCATGTGAGCGGCTCCCTGAGCGCTGCGTTGGTGATGAACGGCAGCGTCGTCAGATCTCGCGGGTGCACGACGCGCTTCACCACGCCGGGAGCGGCCACCAGCAACTGACGAAAGCTGCCGATCCGCCGGGTCTGCAGGGTGGAATCATCGAGCCACCCCACCCGGATCGAGAGATCGATCTGGCTCGCGACGACGTCGACCCTGCTGTCGGCAAGAATCAATTCGACCCGACATGCGGGATAGGTCCGCGAGAACGCCGTCACGATCGGGGCCAGGATGCAGGTGCCATAGTCGTTCGGAGCGGCGATCCGCAACAGGCCCATCGGCGCGGCGTTGGTCTGTGCCAGTTCGGCGATCGCGCTCTCCGCCTCGCGCAGGATCGCGGCGCATCGTGCATGAAGAAGGCGGCCGGCTTCCGTCGGCTCGACGCGCCGCGTGGTCCGCACCAGCAGGTCGGTCTTCAGCTCGCGTTCGAGCTGGGCGACCTGCTGGCTGACCACCGCCTTGGTGATGCCGAGCCGATCGGCCGCACGGGTGAAGGACGCTGCGTCCACGACCGCGGCGAAATAGACGAGGCGATTGAGATTGATCGGCTCCACGCCGTGGATCTCCCATTCGATTGTCTGTCTTTAGCATACAGTCTGTCAGATTATGCTCTCTTTTTGAACAAAAGAGAACGCGTTATGTCAGCGTCATGCCGATCCAACACAGGGTTCTGGACATGCGACTGACCTATCTGTTCGATCCGCTCTGCGGATGGTGCTACGGCGCCGGCCCGGCGATCGAAAAGCTGGCAGCCCTCCACAACATCGAGCTCGAGCTGCTGCCAACCGGCCTGTTTGCAGGTCGTGGCGCCGGCAGGATGGATGCGCAATTTGCCGAGTATGCCTGGAGCAACGATCAGCGTATCGCCAAGCTGACCGGACAGCGTTTCACCGACGACTACCGCACGAAGGTCCTGGCGGTGACCGGCGCGTTCGACTCGACGGCCGCCTCGCTCGGCCTGACGGCGGTCCACGTCACCGATCCCGGCCGTGAGATCGCGGCCCTGAAGGAGCTGCAGCTTGCGCGTTATGTGCGGGGGCAGGACATCGTGAGTGTCACGGGCGTGAGCGAGATCCTTCGATCGCTGGGACTTGCGAGCGCAGCCGAGCGAATGCTGGCGCGCGACCAAGTGCTGATCGAAGCCTATGGCCGCCGCATCCAGACCGCGCAGACACTCATGCGACGCCACGGGTTGTCCGGCGTCCCGGCCTTGCTGGCCGGTGACGGCACAGACCAGAAGCCCCTGCCGGGCAACGTCCTGTACGAACCGCTCGATGGTCTGCTCGCGCAGCTCGGAGCGCCTTAGCCAACCTGCCTGGACACGCCTGGCACACGTCACCCGGCCGTCGCGCACGTCCGGAGCGTGGCCGGCTGCCCGGCCTCATCAGTTCATCACGCCAAGGAGACTGACATGCCGACACGGAGACAGATCATGACGACAGCAATTGCAGGGACCGCCGCCGCCATCCTCGGCTCGTCCGTGACCGGCCATGCCGCCGAGAGCAAGCTCAGCTGGACGCATTTTCCAGCCGGCCCCAGCGGATTCTTTCGCGCCCCGGTGCTGCTCTCGGGCCCGACCGAAGCGCTGCTGATCGATGGCGGCTTCAACTATCCCGACGGCCGCGCGGTGGCGGCTGCGATCAAGGCGAGCGGCAAGAAGCTGACGGCGATCTATGTCAGCCAGTCGGACCCTGACTACTACTTCAGTCTCAGGCCGATCCGCGAGGCATTCCCCGGCGTGAAGGTGATCGCCGCAACGGCAACCGTCGAGGCGATCAAGGCCAATGTCGAGAAGAAGCTCGCCGTCTGGGGGCCGCAGCTCAAGGACAACGGCCCGCAGACGATGGCCGATATCGTTCTGCCCGAGCCGTTCGACGGCCCGTCCCTGTCGGTCGATGGCGAGACGATCGAGATCGTGAACGCCGAGGGTCTCGCCAACCGCCGCTATCTCTGGGTGCCCTCGCTCAAGGCCGTGTTCGGCGGCGTCATGATCTTTTCCGGCGTCCATGTCTGGACCGCCGACACGCCGACCAAGGACCAGCGGGCGGCATGGATCGCGACCCTCGACAAGATCGCCGCGCGCGGCCCTACCGTCGTGGTAGCCGGTCACGCAGTGCCGGAGGCTGCCACCGATCTGTCGGGCGTTCAGCATACCAAGGCCTATCTCGTCGCATTCGACGAGGAGCTGCCCAGGGCCAAGGACGCCGCAGCCCTCAAGGCCGCGATGGAGGCGAGATTCTCGAATCTCGGCATGGGCGTTGCGCTCGACATCGGCGCCAAGGTCGCCAAGGGCGAGATGAAGTGGGGCTGAGGTAGAAGCGGCGATCGAACGACCCGCCGCCTGACGGGTCTCGCGAGACCGCTCAGGCGGCGCTCAGCAACGGCCGCAAGGCCGACGCGATCATCACGCCGCCGCCGGTGATGACGGCGGCGTCGAGGATCGCGGCGTGGATGTGCACCGGCATCCGCGCGACGAAGGCCTTGGCGAGGAAGGCACCGGGCACGGCGACGGCGCCGATCAGGAGCGCAAAGGCCAGCACCTGCGCCGTGACCACGCCGGCGAGCCCGAACACCGAGATCTTGATCACCCCCGTCGCTACCGAGATCATCGCGTCGGTGGCGATGACCGCCGCGCCTTCGAGGCCCGCCGCCATCAAGAGTGACAGCAGGATCACGCCGGAGCCGGAGGTGCCGCCGACCAGCACACCATAGCCGACGGAGCCTGCGGCGAGTCCGCCATGACCGATCCGCACATTGCGCTTGCGCAGGATGCGCCGCAGGGGAACGCTCATGATCAGCATGGTGCCGATCACGAAGGCCGCGCCGGCATTGGTCAGCCGCGTGTAACCATAGGCGCCGAGCGCGGTCGTCAGCGCCGCCGCGGCGACCACGATGCCGGCGCGCGTGCGGTCGGCATGACTGAAATAGGCGCCGACGCGGCTGAGATTGGTCAGGATCGCAGAGATCGCGATGATCGGCACCACCGGCTCGGCGCCGACCATGGGCACCAGCACGAGCGGCATCAGCGCGCCGGTGCCGTAGCCAGCGAGACCACCGATGATGGAAGCAAATAATGCGACGGAAGCGACGAGCAGGAGTTGCAGCAGCGAGATGTCGGCAAAGCCTGCCAGAAAATTCATGAACGTCCGTCGCGGTTGACGCGCGCCGCCGCCTGATCGGCGATCGCGCTCAGCGATGCCTCGTCGAGCGGAAAATCCGCAGCAAGCCAAGCATCCTCTGCGAGGGTCAGCACATGACCGAGAAGCGGCCCCTCCGCAACCCCGCGCGCGATGAAATCGGCCGCCTTCAACGGCAATTTCGGCGGCGTGAAGCGCTGCGGCAACAGTGCGCGCTCGCGCCAGCGCTGATCGTCGCGATCGCGCCCGGCACGCGCCCAGCCGAGCATCAGGCGGTCGCGATAGACGGTCTCGCCGAGGCGATACAACAGGCGCCGTGCGCGCGCCTCGTCCGCGGAGGCAAAGCGCCACCAGCGATGGCCCATGCCGTCCAGCGCCTTGGTCTCGGCATTGGAGAGCTTCAGCCTGACGCCGAGACGGCGCGCATCCTCGGTGACGGCGATCGCGAGCGCGGCGAGACGGCGGACCGGGCTCGGCGGCAGCGCCAACTCGCGTTCGATGTCGATCATCGCCGAGAACGGACCGAGATAGGCGACGCCACCAAGGATGGCCGTCAGCAGACCACCATCCGTCATCGCCGCGACCGCGCCGACCGCGCCGTCGGTGACCAGGAGCTTCAGCATCTCCATGCGCACGCGCTCGGCGGAGAGGGTGGCAAGCCCCCCACGGCCCGCGATGCAGGCGACATAACCCTCACGATCGGGCTCGCCGTGGCCGAAGGCCGAATGGATGCGGAAGAAGCGCAGGATGCGCAGATAGTCCTCGTCGATGCGCTGCGCGGGATCCCCGATGAAGCGCACGCGGCGGGCAGCGATGTCGGCGAGACCGCCGACATGGTCGTGGATGACGCCGTCGGGCCCCACGGAGAGCGCGTTGATGGTGAAGTCGCGCCGATGCGCATCGCCGACCCAGTCGCGACCGAACTCGACCTTGGCCTTGCGGCCGAAGGTCTCGGTGTCCTCGCGCAGCGTCGTCACCTCGAACGGATGGCCTTCGAGCACGAGCGTCACCGTGCCATGATCGATGCCGGTCGGCACGCTCTTGATCGATGCGGCCCTGGCCCGCCGGATCACTTCGGTGGGCAGCGCCGTGGTCGCGATGTCGATGTCGCCGATGGGAATGCCGAGCAGCGCATTGCGCACGGCGCCGCCGACGACGCGCGCCTCCTCGCCTTCGGCATTGAGGAGCGCGAGCACCCGCGCGGCCGGACCGGATGCGAGCCAGGGCGCGCTCAACACCCGCGCGTCGGTCATTTCTCGACTCCGGGAACGAGCCTGCCGTTCTCGACATGCGCGGGGGTGTAGGTGGAACGCGGCGGGGCGCCGGAAAACTCGGCGAGCAGAACCAGACTTGCGATCACCAACACCAGCGCCGCCACCGTCAATTTTGCGACCAGATGGAGGGGCCAGGAGGCCGGCACCAACAGCCCCGACCGGGTCGCGATCAAGAACAGCACATAGACCGCAAAAGGAATGAGGAAGATTCCGATTTCCGTCAACACGGGTCGGATCATGACAGATAGATCCGCTCGTAGAGAACCCGAAGGATACCCGCCGTCGCGCCCCAGATGTAGCGCTCCGCAAACGGCATCGCATAGTAGGAGCGCTCCATGCCGCGAAATTCCTTGGAATGCAGCTGGTGATTGGCGGGATTCATCAGGAACGCCAACGGGACCTCGAAGGCATCGTCGACCTCGCCCTGATTGATCTGCAGCGTGAAACCCGGCCGCACGCGCGCCACCGTCGGCAGAATACGGAAGCCGAAGGCGGTGCCGTAGACATCAAGGTAGCCGATCGGATCGACGAAACTGCGGTCGAGCCCCACCTCTTCCTCGGCTTCGCGCAGCGCCGCGTCAAGCGGCGATGCGTCGGTGACGTCGATCTTGCCGCCGGGAAAGGCGATCTGTCCCGCATGGCTGCTCAGGTGGGGCGCACGCTGGGTCAGGAGCACCGTCGGCTCGGGATGGTCCACCACCGGGATCAGCACCGCGGCAGGGCGGATCGGCTGCTCGCGGGCAATGATCTCGAGCATGCGATCGGTGCCGGAATCGCCGCTGGCGGGAACGATGTCCGGATCGATCAACGCCTGCGGAACGTCGAAGCGCAGCCGCTCGCGGCCGCGCCCGAAGAACTCTGCTGAACTGAGCACGGCCGTCCCGTTCCTCACCATGGGCTCGTTCAAAGCGCAGCCCTCACCTCTTCTGCATTGGCCATGGGGAAGAACGCGCCGCCCGACCCCACGCCGAACATGACCTCGCCATCGATCATCCGCTCCTCGCCGATGTCAACAAGCTCGTAGTAGAGCGCCCGCGTCACCTTGGCCCAGAGAACGGCGCGGACGTGCAGGTACGGCGTGAGGCCGCCGCTCTCACCCGGCTCGAAGCGCAGGCGGTGCTCGGCATCGCAAGCGACCCAGTCGTCGACATTGGTGCGGAAGTGGAGAAGCGGCCCGCGTGCGTCGCTCTCCTTCCGCATTTCTACGGCCATGAACGGCGCGTCATCGACGCGAATGCCGACCTTTTCCACCGGCGTGACCAGGAAATATCGGTCGCCCTCGCGCTTCAAAATTGTCGAGAACAAACGAACCAGAGCCGGGCGGCCGATTGGCGTGCCCATGTAGTACCAGCTACCATCAGCTGCGATTCGCATATCGAGATCGCCGCAGAATGGCGGATTCCACAGATGCACCGGCGGCAGGCCCTTTCCGGAGGCGCCGGCCTGCGTCACGGCCGACGTCAGCCGTTCGAGTCCCTGGTCGGTGGTCTGCCCTTGCTTCGCCATTGTTTGCCCTGAGTTTGCGTCGGCATTGGCACGATTGGTGCAGGAATTCATCGCAGTCGTCTGTGCAAAAGTTCCTGGCGTCAGTGCGCGTGATGTAAGGTCGCCATATCGTGATGCCGTCTATACCCCGGAATGCCGATAATATGGGGATAGTTTAACTCAACGAATACAGCGCCTTCGCATAGATTGGCATCCGCTTCCTGAGAAACTGGAGCGGAACGTCCGTCCGAAAGTTGAAGATGCGGGGCAGAAGGAGCGACGGAAATGGCTGAGAGTGCCGAGAAGCTCGAGGATGCGATCGTCCGGTCGGCCGAACAGGTCTCCGGACAGATCCGCGCAGCGAAGGACGCGATCGCCAACGTCATCTTCGGCCAGGACAGAGTGGTCGAAAACACGCTGGTGACCATCCTGTCCGGCGGCCACGCGCTCCTCATCGGCGTTCCCGGCCTCGCCAAGACCAAACTGGTCGAGACGCTGGGCGTCACGCTCGGGCTCGATGCCAAGCGCGTCCAGTTCACACCCGATCTGATGCCCTCCGACATTCTCGGCTCCGAAGTGCTCGATGAGAGCTCGGGCGGCAAGCGCTCGTTCCGCTTCATCGCCGGCCCAGTTTTTGCGCAACTTCTGATGGCCGACGAGATCAACCGCGCTAGTCCGCGCACGCAGTCCGCCCTGCTGCAAGCCATGCAGGAACAGCACATCACGGTTGCAGGCGCGCGGCACGACCTGCCCAAGCCGTTCCATGTGCTCGCCACCCAGAATCCGCTGGAACAGGAAGGCACCTATCCGCTGCCCGAAGCCCAGCTCGACCGTTTCCTGATGGAGATCGACGTCGACTATCCCGATCGCGATGCCGAACGCCGCATCCTGTTCGAAACCACCGGCTCCGAGGACAGCATCGCCAAGGGTGCGATGACCGCCGATGCGCTGATCGCTGCCCAGCGGCTGGTGCGGCGGCTGCCGGTCGGCGATTCCGTCGTCGAGGCGATCCTGTCGCTGGTGCGCTCCGCCCGTCCCGGCCCCGAGGCCGGTGACGCCGGCAAGCTGATCGCCTGGGGCCCGGGCCCGCGCGCCAGCCAATCCCTGATGCTCGCGGTGCGCGCCCGCGCGCTGCTCGACGGCCGGCTTGCCCCGTCGATCGACGACGTGCTCGATCTTGCCGAGCCTGTGCTCAAGCATCGCATGGCCCTGACCTTCCCGGCCCGCGCCGAGGGGCGAACGATCCCGGACGTGATCCGGCAACTGAAGAGCCGGATTGGCTGATGGCCGCAGCGACAGGGCACGCCGACAAGGAGATTCTCGCAATCCGGCGTGCCGACGGCGAAAGCCGGACGCTGGCGTCATCGCTGCCGCGTCTCGTGCTGGAAGCCCGCCAGATTTCCGCCAACGTGATCCATGGCCTGCATGGACGGCGACGCGCCGGCTCCGGCGAAAGCTTCTGGCAGTATCGCCGCTTCGTTTCGGGCGAGCCGTCGCAACGCGTCGACTGGCGGCGCTCCGCGCGCGACGACCATCTCTATGTCCGCGAGCAGGAATGGGAGGCCGCCCATACGGTGTGGATCTGGCCCGACCGTTCGCCGTCGATGGCCTTTGCGTCGAAGGGCGCACGCGACAGCAAGCTGGAGCGGGCGCTGATCGTCACCTTTGCGCTGGCCGAACTGCTCGTCGCCGGCGGCGAGCGCGTCGGCATTCCCGGCCTGATCAATCCGACCGCGAGCCGCAGCGTGATCGACCGCATCGCGCAGGCGATGCTGCACGATGAGAGCGCGCGGCCGAGCCTGCCGCCGTCCTTCGTGCCGTCGGCGCTGGCCGAGATCGTCGTGCTGTCCGATTTCTGGTCGCCGATCTCCGAGATCGGCACCATGCTCGCCGGGCTCTCTGCATCGGGCGCGCATGGCACCTTGGTGCAGGTCGTCGATCCCGCCGAAGAGACGTTCCCGTATTCGGGCCGCGTCGAATTCGTCGAGCCGGAGGGCGGCGAGGTGATCACCGCCGGCCGCGCCGAGAGCTGGGCGCAGGACTACGTCGCACGCGTCGCGCTGCATCGCGACCAGATCCGCGCCGAGACCGGCAAGCTCGACTGGCTGTTCACGACGCACACCACCAGCCGCTCGGCCGCCGAGCTGCTGCTGTTCCTGCATGCCGGCATGACGACAGCCAAAGGGGCCGCGCGCGGCAACGTCAAGGCAGGCGCTGGCGCGAGAGGTCTTGGCGCATGATGGGTCTGCCGCTGTCCTTCGCCGAACCGCTGCTGCTGGCCGGCCTCGTCAGCCTGCCGGTACTATGGTGGCTGCTGCGGGTGATGCCGCCGCGGCCGCGGCGCATCGAATTCCCACCGACCCGCCTGCTGTTCGACATCACGCCCAAGGAAGAGACGCCGTCGCGCTCGCCGTGGTGGCTGACCCTGCTTCGGCTGATCGCAGCGGCGCTGGTGATCTTCGCCGCGGCCGGCCCGATCTGGAATCCGCGCACCGAAGCCGTCGGCAGCAAGGCGCCGCTGGTGCTGCTGCTCGACGACAGCTGGAGCGCTGCGGCGAGCTGGGACCAGCGCATCAAGGCGGCCGACGAGATGATCGCCAATGCCGATGCCGACCGCCGCGGCGTCGCGCTGGTGCCGCTGTCCGAATCCGCACGCGACATCACGCTGATGCCGGCCGGCGCCGCCCGCGTCGCTTTGCGCCAGATCGCACCGAAGGCCTACACGGCGGAGCGCGCCGACGCGCTGCCGCTGCTCGACCGCTTTCTCAAGGCCACTGGAGATGCCGAGATCATCTGGTTCTCCGATGGGGTCGATCCTGGCCGCGGCAGCGAGTTCGTCGCAGGCCTCGCCAAGACGATCGGCGACCGCAGCCTGACAGTGTTCGAGGGCGGCATGCTGTCGCCGCTGGCGCTCGCCGGCGCCGAGAATGCGGCCGCCAAGATGACCGTGAAGGTGCTGCGGGCCGATCTGTCCGTGCCCGGCGGCATCGTGCGCGCACTCGATGCCAAGGGCTCGCCGCTGGGCGAGGCCCCGTTCGGCTTCGCCGCCGGTTCGCACGATGGCGAGGCGAGCTTCGATCTTCCGGTCGAGCTGCGCAACGACATCACCCGGCTCGAAATCGCCGGCGAGCGCTCGGCCGGCGCCGTGCAGCTGCTCGACAAGCGCTGGCGCCGCCGCGCCGTCGGCATCGTCACCGGTGCCACCAGCGACACCGCGCAGCCGCTGCTCGCACCGACCTTCTACCTGACGCGCGCGCTGTCGCCATTCGCCGATCTCCGGCTCGGTGACCGCGGCGCGCCGCAGCAGATCATCACCCAGTTCCTCGATCAGAAAGTGCCGATGATCGTGATGGCCGACATCGGCACGCTGTCGCCGGAGCTGCGCGACCGGCTCAACGGCTGGATCGAGAATGGCGGCGTGCTGGTGCGTTTCGCCGGCCCGCGGCTCGCGCAGGGCGATGACGACCTCGTCCCGGTGAAGCTGCGCCGCGGCGGCCGCACGCTGGGCGGCAGCCTGACCTGGGAGAAGCCGCAGCATCTGGCGGCCTTTGCCGCCGACGGCCCGTTCGCGGGCATCGTCGTGCCCAAGGACGTGACCGTGAGCCGGCAGGTGCTGGCCGAGCCCGACGCAGTGCTGGCGACCAAGAGCTGGGCCTCGCTCGAAGACGGCACGCCGCTCGTCACCGGCGAGCATCGCGGCAAGGGTCTCATCGCGCTGTTCCACGTCAGCGCCGACATGCGCTGGTCCGATCTCCCGATGTCCGGCGCGATGGTCGAGATGCTCCGCCGCATCGTCGACATGTCCGGCTACACCTCGACGCCAGGCGCGGGTCCCGCGGGCGACACCGCCAAGGCCACGCTGGCGCCGCTGCACGTGCTCGACGGGTTCGGCGCCTTCGGACCGCCGCCTTCGACGGCCAAGCCGCTGCCGGCAGATTTCAACGACCGGGCTTCGCTGGATCATCCACCCGGATTCTACGGCCCTGCCGAGGGACCCACCGCAGTGAACACGCTCAACCCCAACGATCGCATCCTGGCGCTCGATACTTCCGGCCTGCAGGCCAGGCGCGCCAGCTACACCACGGCCGAGCCGCGCGATCTCCGGGGCATCCTGCTGTCGACCGCGCTGCTGCTGTTCCTGATCGACGCCGTCATCGTCGCGCTGCTCGGTGGCGCGCTGGCCTCGCTCGCACGGCGCCGCCGTGCAGCTCCGGCGGCGATCGCCTTCGCCGTGCTCGCGACCGGCGCCCTGCTCGCGATCGCGATGCCGATGGCCGCGCGCGCCGATGCTGCCAGCGACGATTTCGCGATGCGCGCGGTGTCGCAGACGCGGCTCGCTTATGTCGTGACCGGCAATGCCGACGTCGATTCCATCGTCAAGGCCGGCCTGACCGGGCTGACCTTGTTCCTGGCGCAGCGCACGGCGCTGGAAGCCGGCGATCCCGTCGGCATCGATCCTGCCCATGACGAGCTCGCCTTCTTCCCACTGATCTACTGGCCGATCGTCCCCGGCGCGCCGAAGCCGCCGCAGGACGCGATCAACAAGATCGACGCCTACATGAAGCAGGGCGGCACGGTGATCTTCGATACCCGCGACGCGGTCGAGGCGCCGCCTGGCGACAACGGCGCCCAGCAGACACCGGGCATGCAGTCGCTGCGCGACATTCTCTCCTCGCTGGACGTGCCCGAGCTCGAGCCGGTGCCGCGCGAGCACGTGCTGACCAAGACGTTCTATCTGCTGCGCGACTTCCCCGGCCGCTTCACCGCGGGCCAGACCTGGGTCGAGGCGCTGCCGAAGGACGAGGACGAGGACGGTGCATCACGTCCGGCGCGCGGCGGCGACGGCGTATCGCCGATCATCATCACGTCGAACGACCTGGCAGGCGCCTGGGCGATCCGTCCCGACGGCCAGGCCATGCTGCCGATGGTGCCGGGCGAGCCGCGGCAGCGCGAATTCGCCTTCCGCGCCGGCGTCAACATCGTGATGTACACGCTGACCGGCAACTACAAGGCCGACCAGGTGCATGCTCCAGCGCTGATCGAACGGCTCGGGCAGTGATGATGTTAGCTGTGCTCGCCGATCGCGCCAAAACCACCAGCGTCATGCCCGGGCTTGTCCCGGCCACGACGTAGCTAGCGAGTTTGCCTCATGAACTATGGCATCGCGTTCACGCCTCTGGTTCCGACGATCGTGCTGTGGCTCGCGATCGGCGCCATCGCCGTCATCGCCGCGCTGCTGCTGATCGGCCGCTCGCGCGCGGCCTGGATCCGCGTCGCCGCACTCGTCCTGATCGCGCTGGCGCTCGCCAATCCGCAGTTCACGCGCGAGGATCGCGAACCTCTGACTTCGGTGGCCGCCGTCGTCGTCGACAAGAGCCCGAGCCAGAATTTCGGCGACCGTACCAAGCAGACGCAGGCGGCCCAGGAGGCGCTGGTCGATGGCCTGAAGAAGATCAAGGGCCTCGAAGTCCGCGTGGTCGATGCCGGCCAGGCCGACGGCGAGACCGACGGTACGCATCTGTTCGGCGCGCTGACCTCGGCGCTGTCGGACGTCCCGGTCGACCGGGTCGCCGGTGCGTTCCTGATCACCGACGGCCGCGTCCACGACATCCCGGGCAACGTGGCGGCGCTCGGCTTCCAGGCGCCGCTGCAGGCCCTGATCACGGGACAGAAGGCGGAGCGCGATCGCCGTGTCGCGATCACCGCCGCGCCGCGTTTCGGCATCGTCGGCCAGCCGCAGACGATCAGCTTCAGGCTGGACGACCAGGGCGTCAGCGGCGAAAGCGCCAAGGTCGTGATCCGCCGCGACGGCGAGGTCATCAGCGAGCGGACGCTGACGAGCGGCCAGAGCGCCAATGTCGATGTTGACATCAAGCACGAAGGCCAGAACATCGTCGAGATCGAGGCCTCGCCGCTCGACAACGAGCTCACCCTCGTCAACAACCGCGCGGTGGTGTCGATCGATGGTGTGCGTGACAAGCTGCGCGTGCTGCTGGTGTCGGGCGAACCGCATTCGGGCGAGCGCACCTGGCGCAACCTGTTGAAGTCGGATGCCAGCGTCGATCTCGTGCACTTCACCATCCTGCGCCCACCGGAGAAGCAGGACGGCACGCCGATCAACGAGCTGTCGCTGATCGCGTTTCCGACCCGCGAGCTGTTCCAGCAGAAGATCAACGAATTCCAGCTGATCATCTTCGACCGCTACGCCCGCCAGGGCGTGCTGCCGATCGCCTATTTCGACAACATCGCGCGCTATGTCCGCAACGGCGGCGCGGTGCTGGTCTCGGCCGGGCCGGACTACGCCTCCAACACCAGCATCTGGCGCACGCCGCTCGACTCGGTGCTGCCCGCCGAGCCGGTCGGCGTCACCGAAAAGCCGTTCTATGCGCACCTGTCGGATGCCGGCAAACGCCATCCGGTGACGCGCGGGCTCGAGGGCTCGGCCTCCGAGCCGCCGCACTGGAGCCGCTTCTTCCGCACCGTCGAGACGCGCAATGCGGTCAGCCCGCCGGTCATGACCGGTGCCGACGGCAAGCCGCTGCTGCTGCTGTCGCGTTTCGGCGAGGGCCGCGTCGCGCTGTTGTTGTCCGACCACATCTGGCTATGGGCACGCGGCTATGAAGGCGGCGGTCCCCATCTCGACCTTCTCCGGCGGATGTCGCATTGGCTGATGAAGCAGCCCGATCTCGACGAGGAGGCGCTGCGGCTGCAGATCCAGGGCAAGGATCTCGTGGTGATCCGGCAGACGATGGCCGACACCGTCCCGCCGGTCACCGTGACCTCGCCCTCGGGCACGACGCGCGAGCTCGCCCTGAACCAGGGCGATCCCGGCGAGTGGCGCGCAACGCTGCCGGCCAACGAGCTCGGCCTGTGGCAGGCCACCGACGGCACGCTGAAGGCGCTGATCAATGTCGGGCCGACCAACCCGAAGGAATTCTCGGAGGTCACCTCGACCACGGAGACGCTGAAGGCGCTGACGCAGGCGACCGGCGGCGATACGCGCCGCATCGCCGACGGATCGAGCCTCGACATGCCACGCATCGTCCCTGTCAAGTCGTCGACGCTGTTCAGCGGCGACGGCTGGATGGGCGTGCGGATGCGCGACGCCAGCGTGGTCAAGGGCGTCGGCGTGCTGCCGATGTTCGCAGGCCTGGTCGGTCTGTTGCTGCTGCTCGGCGCGCTCGCTGCGACCTGGGTGCGTGAGGGGCGCTAAGCCCTCGCCGCATCCGCACCCGACGGGGTTCAGATGACGTGGCGCCAAGGGCACAGCGGACGCGATTCCGCGATGTCGCGCCGCGTGCTGATTGACACCTCCGGATCGTCCCTGCGATGTTACAATATAACATCGGCTGACATTCGCAGCCGAACGGGGTGTCTGATCCGCATGAGCCAGAGCTGGCCATGAGCTGGTTTCGCACGAACATCAAGGATGTCTCGCGGCTGGCGCTGTTTGCGCTGCTGCTGCAGTTCGCGCTTGCGTTCGGGCATGTCCATTGGCTCGCCGGACAGGCGCAGGACGGGGGCGGCGTCACCGTCGCCGAGCGGGACACCGGCTCGTCTCCCGCAAGCCAGGACCCCGATCAGCAGCCCTCGCCTGATGGCTGTGCCATCTGTGCCGTCATGGCGATGGCGCAATCGATCCTGCTGTCGCCCGCGCCGGTTCTGACTCTTCCTGACGCCGTCGCATTTCGTCTGCCCGATGCGATCCCCGCCTCCGCGGCGGCGGTCGTCATCAGCACGGCGTTCCAGCCGCGCGCCCCTCCCCTCCGCCTGATCTGAGCCGCTCGACATGCTGCACCGCTGCGCTCACGCGCGCAGCGACAGCGTTCAGGAATGCATCCGTCGCACGGCGACGGCAGGCGCATCCCACCAGCAACGAAAGACGTGGGACGCCTGATCAAGATCAGGAATGGAAGAATGTTGCCGAGAGCTTTGATGTCGGGCTGCAGCGCCGCAGCCTTGTTGTGCGTTCTGGGCGCGACCGCGCGCGCCGATGATCCGAAGCCGGCGGCCGAGCTGCCCGAGGTCACCGTGACCGCGCCGAGCCCGATCCGCGCCCGCAAGCCGGTCGTGCCGCGCCCCAATCCCACCGTCCGCGTGGCGCGCGGCGGCACCCGCGCGCCGGCCCCGGCACGCGAAGCTCAGGCGGCGCCGCCTCCGCCGCAGCAGGGCGTGCTGCCTATCGTCACCGACCAGTTCGCCACCGTCACGGTGGTGCCGAACGAGGAGATCCGGCGCGCCGGCGCAGCCACGCTCGGCGACCTCCTCAATTCGAAACCCGGCATCACCGGCTCGAGCTTCGCGCCGGGCGCTTCGAGCCGGCCGATCATCCGCGGCCTCGACGGCAACCGGGTCGGCATCGTCGAAAACGGCATCGGCGGCGGCGGCGCGTCGGACCTCGGCGAAGACCATTTCGTGCCGATCGATCCGCTCACCAGCGACCAGATCGAGGTCGTGCGCGGCCCCGCCGCGCTGCGTTACGGCTCGACATCGATCGGCGGCGTCGTCAGCGCCACCAACAACCGCATTCCGCAGGCCTTGCCGGCCTGCTCGACCGCACCGTTCCAGACCTATGGCCTGCCGGCGAAAGCACCTGCCGCAGGCGGCGCGCCCTGCGTCACGGCGGAGACACGCACGTCGTTCAGCTCGGTCGATCGCGGCGTCGAGGGCGGCGTGCTGCTCGATGCCGGCGGCGGCAACTTCGCCCTTCATGCCGATGCCTATGGCCGCAAGACCGGGGATTATTCGATTCCCGGCTATCCCTATCTGTTCGATCAGACCCGCCCGGTGAATGGCCGGCAGCCCAACTCGGCCGTGCAGAACGACGGCGCCTCGATCGGCGGCAGCTATTTCTTCAGCGGCGGCTTCATCGGCGCGGCGATCACGCAGACCGACGCGCTCTACCACATCCCCGGCATCGACGGCGCCGATAGCCGGACGCGGATCGATGCGCGTCAGACCAAGATCACGGCGAAGGGCGAGTACCGACCGGACTCCGCTGCGATCGACGCCATCCGGTTCTGGGCCGGCGCCACCGACTATCGGCACAATGAGATCGGCCTCGCCAACACCGCCGATCCCACCACCGACGGCGTGCGTCAGACCTTCACCAACCGCGAGCAGGAGGCCCGCGTCGAAATGCAGATGATGCCGGTCAATCTGCGCTTCGCCACGCTGACGACGGCCTATGGCGTGCAGGCCGGACATCAGGAGCTCAATGCGCCGAGCCCCGACAATCCCGGCTCGGTCTTCAACGGCCTGTTCGGCCCCAACACCAACAACCGCGTCGCCGGCTACGTCTTCAACGAACTCGCCTTCACGCCCACGACCAAGGCGCAGATCGCCGGCCGCATCGAGCACGTCTCGCTGAACGGCTCAACGCCAGACTTCCCGGCGGACTATCTGCCGGACGGCACGCCGCAGGCCAACATCGCGCGCAATCCGTCGTTCACGCCGAAGAGCGCGAGCGTCGGTCTGCTGCAGAACCTGCCGGGCGACCTCGTTGCGAGCGTCACGGCGCAATATGTCGAGCGTGCGCCGAAGGCGGCCGAGCTGTTCTCGCGTGGCGGGCACGACGCGACCGCGACCTTCGACATCGGCAATCCGAACCTCGGCATCGAGACGGCCAAGACCGTCGAGGTCGGCCTGCGCAAGGCCACCGGCCCGTTCCGCTTCGAGGCCAATGCCTACTACACGCAGTTCAGCAACTTCATCTATCGGAGACTGACCGGCGTCATGTGCGACGGCGACTTCGCCTCCTGCGGCACCACGGGCACGGAGCTGAACCAGGCGGTCTACTCGCAGCGCAACGCGCTGTTCCGCGGCGCCGAGTTCCAGAGCCAGTTCGACGTCGCCGCGCTCGGCAGCGGCATCTGGGGCATCGAGAATCAGTTCGATGTCGTCCGCGCCACCTTCCCCGACGGCACCAACGTGCCACGGATTCCGCCGATGCGCGTCGGCGGCGGGCTGTTCTGGCGCGATGCCAACTGGCTCACGCGCATCAACCTGCTGCACGCTTT
Source organism: Bradyrhizobium ontarionense (assembly GCF_021088345.1). NCBI lineage: Bacteria > Pseudomonadati > Pseudomonadota > Alphaproteobacteria > Hyphomicrobiales > Nitrobacteraceae > Bradyrhizobium > Bradyrhizobium ontarionense. The sequence goes on from NZ_CP088156.1 coordinate 3,172,612, forward strand.
CGCCCAGAACGACATCGCACAGATCGCGGAAACGCCGACGCCGGGCTACAATCTCCTGAAGGCGGAGGTCAGCTATCGGACCAAGCTCGATCCGAACATGTTCGGCGCGCGCGAGATGCTGGTCGGCCTCGTCGGCAACAATCTCTTGAACGAGAAGATCCGCAACTCCGTGTCCTACACCAAGGACGAGGTGCTGCTGCCCGGCATCGGCGTGCGGATTTTTGCCAACCTGAAGTTCTGATCAAGAGCTCGGTGGGGCGCGGAGGCGACCAACGGGCGCCGCCTTCGTCATTGCGAGGAGCGAAGCGACGAAGCAATCCAGACTTCCTTCGGGACCCTGGATTGCGTCGCTTCGCTCGCAATGACGGAAAGACGCTAGCGCGCGTAGTCCCAATCCGGTCGGATCGCGCCCGAGATGCAGTCGAACGCGCCCTCGACCAATTCATTCACCAGCAACCGATTGTAGTCGACCGGGCCGGGCATCGTCGCCCTGCCCTTCGGCACCGGCTTGAAGCCGACGCGGGCGTAGTAGGCGGCGTCGCCGACCAGCAGGATCAGACGGTGGCCCTGCGCCTTGGCGTCGCTGATCGAGCGCTCCAGCAAGGTACGACCGATGCCGTGCTTGCGGAAGGGCGGCTCGACCGTCAGCGGCCCGAGCATCAGCGCCTTGGTGTCACCGACGCAGATCGGCAGCTGCCGCACCGAGCCGACCAGCAGGGTGCCGATATGGGCCGTGAACGACAGTTCGAGCAGATGCTCGACATGCTCACGCAGCCGATAGGCGCTCAGCACGAAGCGGCCGGGGCCGAAGGTGCGCTCATGCAGCCGCTCGATCGCCTGCGCGTCGCCCGGCTTTTCGGCGGAAATCGTAATGGAGAGGTCACTCATGTGGGGTGGCGAGATAGCATCCCGAAGCGGCGCGGTCCATGGCGTGACCAGCCTGGTGTGAAGACGGTCGCCGGACAGCCTCGCAATGCTGAATTTATGAGCACCCGCCCGACGTGATCGAAGATTGTGCTGAGATGTCAAGTTTTCCGAGCGGACCTCATTTAACCTGAGACCGGTCATGAGCGTTGCGGTCGCCATCGCGACCGTCAGGATGGCTCTGACGCAGCACGGGCGGCAGGTCGAAGATGACGGGTGGTTTCCGGTCGCGCCATCGCGGCGAAACACATGTGTTCGACGATCTCAAGACGCTGCTGGCCTGCGCCTCTCCGCGCCGCTCCGGCGATGAGCTCGCAGGCGTCGCCGCCGACAGCGCAGCGCGGCGGGTTGCCGCGCGCATGGCACTGGCCGACGTGCCGCTGCAGCGGTTCCTCGACGAGCCGCTGATCCCCTATGAGGACGACGAGGTCACGCGGCTCATCCTCGACAGCCACGATGCGGCCGCATTCGCCGCCGTCGCCTCGCTGACGGTCGGCGAGCTGCGCGAATCGCTGATGTCGTGGGAGGCGGATGCCGACCGGCTTGCCGCGCTCGCGCCCGGTCTCACGCCCGAGATGGTCGCGGCCGTGTCGAAGCTCTGCGGCAATGGCGATCTGATCGCCATCGCCGCGAAATGCCGGGTGGTGACGGGTTTCCGCTCCACCATCGGCCTGCCCGGCCGGCTGTCGTCGCGGCTGCAGCCCAACGATCCGACCGACGATCCGATGGCGATCGCGGCGGGCACGCTCGATGGCCTGTTGTTCGGAATGGGCGATGCCGTGATCGGCATCAATCCTGCTACCGACAATGTCGAGGCCTGCATCCGCCTGCTCACGATGCTCGACGAGCTCAGGCTGAAATTCGAGGTGCCGACGCAGTCCTGCGTGCTCAGCCACGTCACGACGTCGATCCAGGCCATCGAACAAGGCGCGCCGCTCGATCTCGTGTTCCAGTCGATCGCCGGCACGGAGGCCGCGAACGCCGGCTTCGGCGTGACCCTCGCTCTGCTGGGCGAGGCGCAGGAGGCAGCGCTATCGCTCAAGCGCGGCACGGTCGGGTCCAACGTGATGTATTTCGAGACCGGCCAGGGCGCGGCGCTGTCCGCCGAGGCCCATCACGGCCTCGATCAGCAGACCGTCGAGGCCCGCGCCTATGCTGTCGCGCGCGCCTTCTCGCCGCTGCTGGTCAACACCGTCGTCGGCTTCATCGGCCCGGAATATCTCTACGACGCGAAGGAGATCATCCGCGCCGGGCTCGAGGACCATTTCTGCGCCAAGCTGCTCGGCGTGCCCATGGGCTGCGACGTCTGCTACACCAACCACGCCGAGGCCGATCAGGACGACATGGACGATCTGGCGCTGCTGCTCGCGGCGGCCAACGTCAATTTCCTGATCGCGGTGCCCGGCGCCGACGACATCATGCTCAACTATCAGAGCCTGTCGCATCACGACGTGATGCGGCTGCGCCATCTGCTCGGCCGTCGCCCGGCGCCGGAATTCGAGGCCTGGCTGGCGCGGATGGGCCTGCTCGACGAGAGCGGACGCGTGCCACCGCTGCCCGGCAGCGCACCGGCGGTGACCCGGCTGATCGGCCAGGGAGCACGGGCATGAGGGACGATGCCTTCGATAGGCTGCGCCGGATGACGCGCGCCCGCGTCGCGCTCGGGCGTTCCGGCGACGGGCTTCCGACGAAGGCCAAGCTGGAATTCCAGATGGCGCACGCGCTCGCCCGCGATGCCGTGTGGGGCAAAGTCAATTTCGAGAGCATCGCAGCCGCGCTCGCGCCGCGCGAGGTGATCCATGTCGCAAGCGCTGCGGCCGATCGCGCGATATATCTGCGCCGGCCCGACCTCGGCCGCCGCCTGGCAGAGGGCGAGGCCGCGAAGCTGCCGCCCGGACCGTTCGATCTCGTGTTCGTCATTGCCGACGGGCTTTCTGCCGATGCCGTGGAAGGCCATGCGGCAAATGTCGTGATCGCGACCGAAGCACGCCTCGCCGGTCTCACCATCGCGCCGGTCGTGCTGGCTTCGCAGGCACGTGTTGCTCTCGGCGATGACGTCGGGGCCACGATGGGCGCGCGTCTCGTCGCGGTCCTGATTGGCGAACGTCCCGGCCTCTCCGCCGCCGACTCGCTCGGCGCCTATCTGTCGTTCAATCCGGCGCCGGGACTGCGCGACAGCGCGCGCAACTGCATCTCGAACATTCACGGCCATGGGCTCACGCCCGAACGCGCTGCCGACAAGCTCGCCTGGCTGGTCCGCGAGGCCCTGCGGATCGGCGTGACCGGGATCGGCCTCAAGGAGGCGGCGCCGGATGGCGCGATCGAGACGACACAACCGACAACTCAAATCACCCATCACAAACCGACAGGAGCGCGTGCACATGAGTGACCAGACCAAACCGACACTTTCGAAGAGCCTGACCGGACTCCATCTCTGGGGCATCGCGGTCGGGCTCGTCATCTCCGGCGAGTATTTCGGCTGGAGCTATGGCTGGGACAAGGCCGGCACGCTCGGCTTCCTCGTCACCACGATCTTCATCGCGGTGATGTACACGACCTTCATTTTCTCCTTTACCGAGCTCACCACCGCGATCCCGCATGCCGGCGGGCCCTTCGCCTATTCCTACCGGGCGTTCGGACCGCTCGGCGGCTTCGTCGCCGGCTTTGCGACGCTGATCGAGTTCGTGTTTGCACCGCCCGCCATCGCGCTCGCGATCGGCGCCTATCTCAACGTCCAGTTTCCCGCGCTGTCGCCGAAGACGGCCGCGGTCGGCGCCTACGTCGTATTCATGGCGCTCAACATCGCCGGCGTGACCATCGCGGCGACTTTCGAGTTGTTCGTCACGATCCTGGCGATCATCGAACTCTTCGTGTTCATGGGTGTCGTGTCCCCGGGCTTCTCCTTCGCCAACTTCGCCGCGAATGGCTGGGCTGGAGAAACTTCGTTCTCGATGGCGAGCGTCGGCGGAATCATCGCGGCCATTCCATTCGCGATCTGGTTCTTCCTGGCGATCGAGGGCGCCGCGATGGCGGCAGAAGAGACCAAGAACCCGACCCGGACCATTCCGCTCGCCTACATCGCCGGCATCCTGACCCTGGTCGTGCTGGCCTTCGGCACCATGATCATGGCCGGCGGCGTCGGCGACTGGGCGAAGCTCTCCAACATCAACGATCCGCTGCCGCAGGCGATGAAGATCGTCGTCGGCGAGAACTCAGGCTGGCTGCACATGCTGGTGTGGATCGGCCTGTTCGGCCTGATCGCCTCGTTCCACGGCATCATCATGGGCTATTCGCGGCAGATCTTCGCACTGTCCCGCGCCGGCTTCCTGCCGGCGAAGCTCGCCGCCCTGCATCCGACCTGCCGCACGCCGCACTGGGCCATCCTTGCCGGCGGCGTGGTCGGAATCGCCGCGATCTTCTCCGACGAGCTGATCCAGTTCGCCGGACAGACGCTGACCGCAAACATCGTCACCATGAGCGTGTTCGGCGCCCTGGTGATGTACATCATGAGCATGGCCGCGCTGTTCCGCCTGCGCACCACCGAGCCCAACCTGGTGCGGCCGTTCATGGCGCCGCTCTATCCGGTGCTTCCGGCCGTCGCATTGGTGAGCGCGACGCTCTCGCTGCTCACGATGATCTGGTTCAATTTACAGGTGTTCGCGGCATTCGTCGTGCTGTTCGCCGCCGGCCTGCTGCTGTATCGTCTGACGGCAGGTCAACGCGGCAATGCGGCCAACGACAATCTGCTCGACATCGCCTTGAACGAAGCCCGCGCCATGGTCGACTGATCCGGCCGGATCGCGAGACCTTCAATCGATACGAACAAACTCTCCGCGTCATGCGCCCGCGCGGAGGGTTTCATCGCCAGCCGACGGCTGGCAGGCATGTGACTTGCATAACTACGAGGTGTGAACCGGGAACGTATTTCCTCGAAAGCGAGGATTTCATGGCACAGCGTCTTGCAGCCGAAAGCCAGCATCCGCAAAATCGCAGCCGGAACATTCTGGCCGCCGCGGCGACCGGGGTTGCAGACTTCATCGCTCGGACGGGCGGTCGTCCGGAAGCGGTGTTCGAGCGGATCGGCATCGATGCCGCATGCCTCGGCCAGACCCGCAGCGCGCTTGATCTCGCCGATTATGTGGCGATGATGGAAGACGCCGCCCAGGAGACCGGCAACGACAATTTCGGACTGTGGTTCGGCCAGCGCTACCAGCCGCGGATGTTGGGCCTGATCGGCGAGATCGCGCTGTCAGCCCCGACGCTCGGCTCGGCGATCGAGCACCTTGCGCTGTGGTTTCCCTGGCACCAGCAGGCGACCGAGACCCGCCTCACGCGTCAGGACGGATTTCTCCGTCTCGAATATCGCATCCTCGACGGGTCGATTGTCGATCGCCGGCAGGACGCCGAATTGACCATGGGCATGTTCGCGAACGTCTTCCGCGCCTGCCTGCCGTCGGGCTGGGCGCCGGAGATGGTGCTGTTCGAGCACGCGCGGCCCGCCGCATGGCGCGACCATGAAACAGCCTTCGATGCCGACGTGGGATGGTCGCACGGCACCAACGCACTGATGTTTCGCGACCATGGCCTCGACCGCGCCATGCCGCAGGCCGACCTGTCACGCCTGCAGCGGCTGACGACCGATCTGGCTGGCGTCGCGGGCTCGTGCGGCACGCCGGCGTTCCTCGATCTGGTTCGCGGCGAGATCAGGCGCCGGCTGGCCGTCGGTCCGCTTCATCTCGAGGAGATCGCGGACGCGCTGTCGACCACGCCCTGGACCTTGCAGCGTCGCCTTGCCGAGTTCGGCGCCACGTTCTCCGATCTCGTCGAGGCGACGCGTCTCGATCTCGCCCGCCACTATCTGCGCCAGGCGCATCTGCCGCTCGGCGACGTCGCCTTCCTGCTCGGCTATTCCGAGGCGTCCGCCTTCTCCCGCGCGTTTTCGCGCTGGGCGGGCTGCGGCCCGCGGCAGTGGCGCCAGCTGTCCAGGCAGGTGCTGTCCCGCAGCTGACGCCAGGACGCAGGCGTCACTCCGCCGGCATCGTCTTCTCGACCAGCCGCACCCAATAGGAGGCGCCGTGGCCGAGAATGTTGTCGTTGAAACGATAGGCCGGGTGGTGACAGTCCTTGCCGTCGCCCATGCCGAGGAAGACGAAGGCACCGGGCCGCGCCTCCAGCATGAAGGCGAAATCCTCGGCGCCCATCAGCGGCGGCGCGTTGTCGACGACCCGCTCAGCGCCGACCACGTCACGGGCGACGTCGGCGGCGATCACGGTCTCGCGCGCATGGTTCATCGTGATCGGATAGAGCCGCGTGTATGTCGTCGTCGCCGTACCGCCATAGGTGCGGGCGATGCCGTCGGCGACCTCGGCGATTCGGCGCTCGACCAGGTCGCGCACGTCGGGATCGAGCGTGCGCACGGTGCCCTTCAGCTCGACCGTCTCGGGAATGACGTTCATGGCCTTGCCGGCCTCGACGACGCAGATCGAGATGACCGCGGATTTGATCGGATCGACGTTGCGCGACACGATCGACTGCAGCGCGGTGATGATGTGCGCGGCGATCAGGACGCTGTCGACTGCCTTGTGAACACCGGCGCCGGCATGACCGCCCTTGCCGTGCACGGTGATCTCCAGCTGGTCGGACGAGGCCAGCATCGCGCCCGGCCGCAAGGCAAATACGCCTTCGGGCACGCCCGGCGCGTTGTGCAGGCCATAGACCTCCTGAATGCCCCAGCGGGTCATCAGGCCGTCATCGACCATCGCCTTGCCGCCGGCGCCGCCCTCCTCGGCCGGCTGGAAGATCACGATCGCCGTGCCATCGAAATTCCGCGTCTCGGCGAGATGCTTGGCGGCGCCGAGCAGCATGGCGGTGTGGCCGTCATGGCCGCAGGCATGCATGAGGCCCGGGGTCTTCGACGCGTAGGGCACGCCGGAGGCCTCCTCGATCGGCAGCGCGTCCATGTCCGCGCGCAGGCCGATGGTGCGTCCGGACGTCGTGTTGCGGCCGCGGATGACGCCGACCACGCCGGTGCGCCCGATGCCGGTGACCACCTCGTCGCAACCGAATTCGCGCAGGCGCTCGGCGACGATGCCGGCCGTGCGATGCACCTCGTACATCAATTCGGGATGTTCATGGAGATCATGGCGCCAGGCGGCCATATCGTCGGCGAGCGCGGCGATGCTGTTGAGGATGGGCATGGGAAGCGGTGTTCTCGTTCCAGGAAGTTGACGACCCCGAACCATGACCGCAACCGCGGGCGGACACAAGCTTCCGCCACTCAATGTCGGCCTTCGCTCCCGAGTGTCAGCCGCCCACCGGCTGCTGTGACAGATAGGCCAGCAGCTTCATCTCGCGCCGGCCACGCGTGACCGTATCGAGCACCAGCCCGGACGAGGCCGACAACAGCGCCATGATCATCAGGCCCATCGACAGCACCGCGGTCGGCAGCCGCGGCACCAGCCCGGTCTCGAAGTAGGTGACGAAGATCGGGATGGCGAAGCCGACCGACACCAGCGCGAAGAAGATGCCGATCGCGGTGAAGAAGCGCAGCGGCTTCTCCGAACGGTACAGCTTCAGGATCGTGCCCAGAATCCGGAAGCCGTCGCGCCAGGTGTTGAGCTTGGAGACCGAGCCTTCGGGCCGCGCGTAATAGGGCGTCGCGATCTCGGCGACCGGCAGCGCCAACTCCAGCGCGTGGACGGTGAGCTCAGTCTCGATCTCGAAGCCGTCCGAGAGGACGGGGAAGGATTTGACGAAGCGGCGCGAGAACACGCGGTAGCCGGACAGGATGTCCTTGAAGGCCTGGCCGAACACCTCGGCGAGGAAGCTCGTCAGCATCCAGTTGCCGGTGCGGTGGCCCATCCGGTAGGCGGCCTGCTCCTGGTCGACCCGCAGCCCCACGACCATATCGAGGTGCTCGTTGACGAGACGCTCGATCATATCAGGGGCGCTTGGCGCATCATAGGTCGCATCGCCGTCGACCAGCACGTAGATGTCGGCATCGACATCGGCGAACATGCGCCGGACCACATGGCCCTTGCCCTGCCGCCGTTCGCTGCGCACCTCGGCGCCGGCCGCGCGCGCGACCTCGATCGTGCGATCCTTCGAGTTGTTGTCGTAGACGTAAACTGTCGCCGTCGGCAGCGCCTGCCTGAAGCTCCTGACCACGGAGGCGACCGCAGCCTCCTCGTTGTAGCACGGCACCAGGACGGCGATCCGCATCGATGGTGATATCATTGACCGATCTCCCACGGCCGGGAGACTGCCTGCATTCGGTGCAGAATTTCATAATGAGCCGGCGGCAGGGCGCTGTTCCGGACGCCAGGTCGGAATGATCTTAACGCCGTCTAGCACCTCGCGCAGGCGGGACAGCGTGCCGAGGGTGGTTCCCTCCGGCAGCGCGTCGAGGGCGAAGAATCCGGTCTCGACGATCTCGTGGTTGGGCTCCGGCGGCCAGTCCTGCGTGAACCTTTTGATAACGAACACCGCGACGTGGTCCCGAACCGAGACGTGACTGTTGAGGAAGATGCCGTGCAGCTCCGGCTCGCCGGCCAGCGCGATCCGCCCTTCCTCGAACAGCTCCCGTTCCAGGGCCTCCATGAACGTCTCTCCGACCTCGACGCCCCCGCCCGGCAGGTGCCAGCCGGACACGTAGCCATGCCGCACCAGGAACACGCGGTTCGCGGCATCCAGCACAACCCCGCGGACGCCCAAGGTCATGCCGCGGGCGAAGCGCCAATACAGGTGGAATCCCCGCCTCAACACGGGCTCGAACCGGCTTCTCAGCCCGCTGAGATATGTCGTCATCGCTGTCGTCGTCCTGGTTGGTCTTGCGCTCGAAGGCAGGGCTTGTCATGAGAGCCACCAGCATGAGGGATAGCACGACATGACAGCCGGGCGCGCTCGCATCCACATTCGGCGCAGAGGCCGCTGATGGCCGCCTTCACGCTCGCCCATCTGTCCGATCCGCATCTCGCGCCGTTGTCGCGGCCGCGACTGTCCGAGCTCGCCGGCAAGCGTGCGCTCGGCTATCTCAACTGGACGCGCAACCGCTACAAATATCATCGCCGCGAGGTGCTCGACCTGCTGGTCTCCGACCTGCATGCGCAGATGCCGGACCAGATCGCGGTCACCGGCGATCTGGTCAATTTCGCGCTGGAATCGGAATTCCCGCTGGCACAGGCCTGGCTCCGGACGGTCGGCCCGCCCGACAAGGTCACCGCGATCCCCGGCAACCACGACGCCTATGTGCGCTCGACCCGGCTGCGCTTCGCCGAAAGCTTCGCCTCTTATTTCGGCGGCGATGGCGAGGGACCGGCGACCTTTCCCTCGCTGCGCCGGCGCGGGGCGCTGGCGCTGATCAGCCTGTCCTCGGCTGTCCCTTCGGCCCCATTCCTGGCGACGGGCCGGCTCGGCAGCGCGCAGCTTGCGGCGCTCGAGCAGTTGCTAGGATCGCTCGGCAACGAGCAGGCGTTTCGCGTATTGCTGGTGCATCATCCGCTGCGCTCGGCCAATCGGATGAAGCGGCTCACCGATGCCCAGGACCTCATCGCCCTGCTCGCGCGCCACGGCGTCGAGCTGATCCTGCACGGCCACGACCACGTGCATTCGACGATCTGGATCGACGGTCCGGAACGCAAGATTCCGGTCGTGGGTGTCCCTTCCGCCTCCTCGATCGCGCACGGCCATTATCCGGCCGCGGCCTACAACATCTTCGCCATCTCCCGCGACGGCAATCACTGGCGCTGCGACATGACCGTGCGCGGTGTCAACGAGGCGATGCGGGTGCGCGAAATCCGCGAGATCCGCCTGCTCTGAAACGCGGGCCGCGCCTCAGATCTGCTGCAGACTCGCATAGAATGCGACCCCGAACAGCGACAGCACGCCAAACACGAAGCCGAGCACGAACGGCCAGAATCCGCCGCGCCGCCGCGGCGTCTCGCCGAGCACCGGCGCCTGGACACGCGCCACGGCGAAGGCGCGCTCGCGCTCGACCATGCGACGCGCGACGTAGTCCGTCACCGCCTTCACGATGCCGCCGAGATCGTGCGACTCCGCGAGCACGATGCGACCGTTGCGTGTGTCCTGCACGAATCGATACTGCCGCTTGTCGCGGCCCATCACGACGTGGGCGACGACGTCGATCCACAACCGCGGCGTCTCGCCCTGGCTGATGCCACGATCGAACAGATCGATATGGTTCGGAATCTCGGCGAACAGCGGGTCGAGCGCGTCGTTGAGAATTTCGAGCCGCGCCACCTCGGCGTCGCGCAGATCGACCACCACGCCCGTTCGGTCTGCGGCCTCGATGCGGGCCTGGCGCAGCGCCTCGCGCAGGCGCACGGGACCGGATTCACTGCTGCTGTCGGGCGCCTCGGACATCGCTCACGCTTTCACGTTTTGGCCCTGGTTCCGCCAGGTTCCCACCCATTAACCTAGCAGTAACCCAGTATTCCGCAAACCCCTTTCATCTTCAATGGGTTATAAGCACGCTGCCGTAACCACAAAACGGACGTGGGCGGCCCCCTCCGGTGTGACCCGGCTGAGACCGCCCCGTCCTTGGGCTCTTCCTCGAGCTTATTCAAATACCCGGCAATGCATTCCTGAAACGACCGCCTCAGGCGGCCGGAGCGCGCTGCGGCTCCTCGACGATCGAGAACCGCACGCCGGCCTTGTGCCGGTTCTCCTCGGACACCTCGCGCCAGCAGTCCTCGGCTTCCTTGCGCGACTTGAAGGGGCCCTTCACCTGGGCCGAACCTTCCACCAGCTTGTGGAAATTCATCGAGCCGAACTCGCCGCCAATCACCCAGAAATTGCTGGTCATGAGACCCTCCTTCAAACCCCGTCACAACTTTGACAGAGCATTGCGAATTGCGTGACAGGAGATAAACGCGAATCCGGACGTTTCGTATAGATGGCTTGTTTCCGAATGGTGATGTCATGTAACATCATTACTTGTAACGAATGTAATTTTGTAATTATTGTCACAAATTCGGTCGTTGGATGACCTCGAAGGGAGCGCGCGATGCCCGGTGAATCCGGAAAGAAGCTGTTCGTCGGCCCGCGCTTCCGGCGCATCCGCCAGCAATTGGGACTGTCGCAGACCCAGCTTGCCGAGGGGCTCGGCATCTCGCCGAGCTATGTCAACCTGATCGAGCGCAACCAGCGCCCGGTCAGCGCCCAGATCCTGCTGCGGCTGGCCGAGACCTACGACCTCGACCTGCGCGACCTCGCCACCGCCGACGAGGACAGGTTCTTCGCCGAGCTCAACGAGATCTTCTCCGATCCCCTCTTCCGCCAGATCGAGCTGCCCAAACAGGAGCTGCGCGATCTCGCCGAGCTCTGCCCCGGCGTCACCCATGCGCTGCAGCGGCTGTACGCGGCCTACACCGAGGCGCGGCGCGGCGAGACCCTGGTGGCGGCGCAGATGGCCGACCGCAACGAGGGCGCGCGCTTCGAGGCCAACCCGATCGAGCGCGTCCGCGACCTCATCGAGGCCAACCGCAACTATTTCGCCGAGCTCGAGCAGCAGGCCGAGAGCTTGCGCGACGCACTCGACGTGCCGGCCGAAGGGCTCTATGCGGCGCTCGCGGCGCGGCTGCGCGAAAAGCATTCGGTTCAGACCCGTGTCATGCCGGTCGACGTCATGCGCGAGACCCTGCGCCGTTACGACCGCCATCGCCGCCAGTTGCTGATCTCCGAGCTCGTCGACGGGCCGGGCCGCACCTTTCAGCTCGCCGTCCAGCTCGGCATGGCGGAATGCCTTGCCCCATTCGAAGTCATCATCGGACGCGCCGGCGCGCTCGACGACACCTCGCGCCGGCTCTATCGCATGACTCTGGCGAGCTACTTCGCCGCCGCGGTCATGATGCCCTACGCCCCCTTCCTCGCCGCCGCGGAAGCGCTGAGCTACGACATCAACGTGCTGGCGCAGCGCTTCAACACCGGGTTCGAACAAGTCTGCCATCGCCTGACCACGCTGTCGCGCCCCAATGCCCGCGGCATTCCGTTCTTCATGCTGCGGGTCGACAATGCCGGCAACGTCTCCAAGCGCTTCTCGTCCGGCACCTTTCCGTTCTCCAAGTTCGGCGGCACCTGCCCGCTGTGGAACGTGCATTCGACCTTCGACACGCCGGACCGGCTGTTGAAGCAGGTGATCGAGCTGCCCGACGGCTCGCGCTATTTCTCGATCGCCCAGATGGTACGCCGTCCGGTGGCGCCGCATCCGCATCCGCAGCCGCGCTTTGCGATCGGCCTCGGCTGCGAAATCCGGCACGCGTCCCGCCTCGTCTATGCCGCCGGCACGGATCTGGAGAAGGCCGAGGGCACGCCGATCGGCGTCAACTGCCGGCTGTGCGAACGCGAGAACTGCGCCCAGCGCGCCGAGCCGCCGATCACGCGGACGCTGATCCTCGACGAGACCACGCGGCGCGTGAGTTCGTTCGCCTTCAGCAATGCCAGGGAGCTGTAGCGTCACCGCTCACTCCGCCGTCATTCCGGGGCGCCCGCAGGGCGAACCCGGAATCCATTTGGCCGCAGGCCGGGCTGTGACATGGATTCCGGGCTCGCGCTGACGCGCGCCCCGGAATGACAGTGAGTGTTTGGCACCCATCCATCCACGTCATTGCGAGGCGCCCTTGCGCCGAAGCAATCCAGAATCGCGCGCGGGATTCTGGATTGCGTCGCTTCGCTCGCAATGACGCGGAGACACATGGGATCACTCTCTCGCGGCGCATCTGCGTCCGAGTTTTGCTGATAGCTCGCCCCCTTCAATCGTGAGGGCGCAGGGAAGACCGGGAGCTCGCCGCCCCCATGGCCCCCGTGCGGAAAAAATGCACGGGGCAGGAACCACAGGTTCGGCTGGGACATCCCGGCCCTCCCTGCGCAATGGCTTTACGGCTTACTCCGCGCTCTCCCCAGGGACCGGCTGTCTTGCCCCTGTCGTCCGCAGCTACTTCAGCGCGAACTTGGCCTCAGCATCGGGAGACCAGGACCACACGGCTTGACCGTGCGCATCGGATTGTCCGTCGGCATGATGACTCACGCTGCAACCCGACACGCCCATCGCATCCCGCACCCAACGCTCGTGACGACCGCGAAACGCCCCTCAGATCGAGGCGGGATGAATGGAGGAAAACACAATTTCCGATAAAGCGAAAGAAAAATATTTTTCGACTCGGATCTGGACAGAGGTGATCGATTTGAAAAGACTGATAAAAACAGTTTCGAGCGCACGGAGCAAATTCGCTTCTGCACGGCATTGGAGCCGAGCAGGAGTTGTCGGCGACTATCTCTTCGTCACCGTCTGCAGGACGGTGCCGATGACCTCCATCATCACCTTCTGCTGCTCGAGCTTCTGGACGCGATCCTTCTCCGCCTGCTCCAGCTTGGCCACCTCTGCCTGATAGCATTGGGCTGCGCCGAGATGTCCCAGCTCCGACGCCCTGCGACAGAGCTCCATCTTGGTTTCCGACGGATTCGCCGCAGTTGCCTGCCCCCGATCGATCATCTCGGCAAGACTGACCATGGAATCGACGTCACCGGCCTGCACCCCGGACCGAAACATCGACACCGCCTGCGCCGGATTGTTCTTATCAGTCAGCTGCATCCAGCCGAGATTGTCGAAGGACGCGGGATACCGTTTCGACACCAGGTCTTGAAAGAGGGTGAATGCGCGCGCCCGGTCCGAGAACTGCAAGCTGCGAGCCAGCTGATACTTGAAACGCAGCTCGTTCGGGCTTTGCTTTGTTGCCGCCTCGCACGTCTTCACGGCTTCAGCAGCCTGGGACTTCAGAACCGCAAAGGAGACACCCGGGCCGACTTTGTTCTTGTCATTCGGATTGGCTGCAAGCTCGTCGCAATGCTGTCCCGCCCCCGAGGCCCGCGCCGCCTCGGCCTCCCTCAACTTCCGATCCTCTTCCTGCTTCTTCGCAAGAGCATCTCTGGCAGCGGCATCACGCGCCTCGCGCTCCGCCTTGGATTTCTCCAACTGCTCCTTCTCCTTCTTCAAGGCCTCCGCTCGCTCCGTCGTCAGCTTCTGAAACTTCTTCGCTTCTTCACTGGTGAACGGCAACAGCTTCTCGCCCGAGCGCGGGTGAAAGCCGGGTCCATCGAAGAATTCATACTCTTGATCGAAGCGGGAGAACCACAGCAGAGGCTTGCCGTTCGCGGGATCGAACAGGACCGTATACGCATCGAGCGTCACCCGGCCCGGAATCCGCGCCGGATCGCCCCCGCCCTGCGGCTTGCCGCCAGGCACACCGGCCTGCCCATCGTGTCCCTTCGGGACTGGATCTCCCGTCTTCTGCGGCGCATCCGGCGCCCTCGCGGCCACTTTTTCGAGCCGCTCCTTCTGCAGAAAAAAGAACTCGCCCGCATTGTTCTTCGCGCTGAGCAGGTACTGACGCGGTGACATCCGGCGCTTCATTCCGGTCGTGGACCGATACTCGTCTATGGAACGGCCGACATCGAGCATGATTTCGCTCAGAGACGCGACGCCGTCGGGAGCCGGCCTCCTCGTGCCGCGCGCAGCCTCGATGAATGCTTTCGTGAACAGACTTTCGCCCTGGCTCGCGAAGCTGAGTTCGTCCTCCACGCCCGCCGTCACCAATTGATGGGCGGGTTGCGAGAGACGGCCGATGGTCTGATCCCTGACAGTCCCCTTGACTTGCAGCGCGGCGAGGCCGCTGAAGCATGCATCGAGGATGAAGAGACTGTGCCGCGACTGGCCGACATTCTCCGCCCATTGTATGACGCGCGGCATGTCCAGCATTTCATCCCAGTCCTCCTTGCCGGCGGGCTTCAGGATGAGGTATCCGCGCTTCGTGTCTCCGGCGAGTTTCCGGGTTTCTCCGTGGCCGGAGAAGTACAGCAGAACTCGATCATTGGCGCCGACGAGCTTCGGAAGTGTCTTTTCCATCAACGTCTCGATCCGCGACCGAGACGCCCGCTCATCCGTCAAAGTGACGATGTAGTCGAATCCGGCCTCGTCGCGCAGAAAGTCGCGCATCCGAGTGGCGTCTGATGCGGGGGCATCGAGCTTGGGATAGACGTCGTAGTCACCAATGCCAATGACGACGGCATAGCTCTTGCCGAATTCGTTGCTGCCGAAGAAATTCTTGTAGAGATCCGACCAGGATGGAAGTTCGGTTGGACGTATGTAGGTCTCATCGACACCGGCGCGGGCAAGACCGCAGGTCAAGGCGAGAATGGACAGCGCAAGCCAAGTTCGAAGCATGGGATGACTACCCCCTGCGATGCTGGATCACCTGAAGTGTCACGCTGACGACGCCTCCGAGAATGGAGATGATCGAGGAAACCAAAGACAGGCTGTTGACCCAATCCTCGCCGCCCTTGGCCTGAACGCCGGGCGGTAACCGGGTATCGAAATAGACATATAACAGGACCGCACCGAGCAATAGCAGCCCTACCGGCAATACCTTTTTCATCATCGATAAATCCGTCTGACTTCGTCTTGCACAGACTGAGATCACCACACTTGCTCGCGCAATCTGCGAGATGCCGCGATCGAACGAGCCGGATGCCTGCCTCCCGGTGTCATCATTGCACAGATCATCGGAAAGGGAATAGGAATAAGGACACAATCCGAGATTGAGGACAGCCGGGCCAATGAGCGGCGCTGTCAAAATCTCAGCGCGGCCCTGCCCCGGCGGCCATGACATCGCTCTTTCACCAGGGCAACCGATTACCTGAGCCGATGGAATGAAGGCCGCCCCTGCGAAGGACACCGGACCTCATGGAAGCTCCGATGCTTAACCAAGGTGCGCGGCATCCGGAAAGCTCTTCACATCCTGCACCCTGGCGAATGATCCGAACCGGACACGTGCGTCGTCCTAGTCCGACGGGAGCCGGGAGTATCGAAAATTGCAGTGGTTCGCGCCGCCGGCCAGGGTTTGTGTCCGTTCCAGGTGGATGCCTCGGGTTGCATAGGCGTCGAAATCGAGCCCACAAATGTTCGGCAGGATCTCTTTGTCTCCATGACGAGCCGCGAACTTGCAGAAACCGCAGGCTTTATAGTTGATGCCGAATTCGAAGTTGTCACCCGGGCCCGGCTCGACGAAATCGTAGATGAAATCCTCCGGAAACTCCTTCTGATGGCTTTCTGTGGCGCTCCTTATCGCCTGCTCGCGCAGGAAAGCCTGATTCTCCGACGACATGAAGTGGCGCCCCGAGGCGAGACGCTCCGCTTCCGGCACTGTGAGCAGTTGCGCCTTGTAGGTCTCCCGCTCGATTTCGCCGATCACGGACAGCGCTACGCCGTGTCGCCGCAGCACGCGGCCGATGGCCATGAAGCCGATGAGACGCATGAAGAACTCGGTCATGCGGCTTGCCGTGCCTCCGACATAGGGCATTTGCGTGAGCACGATTTGGAATTCGTCCATCACCTCCCGCCTGATGCCATCGATATCGGATAGATGCGCGCGCTCACGCAACATCGCGTCGGCAAGATCGAGGCGGTGGCGCATCGCGGCCTCCATGGCACCGCGCTCCGACTCGTAGAAGGGATGGATGATCTCAGCCATGGGACACCTCTCGAACAGGCCGCGCTCACGGACTTCGCTGGCGGACAGGATTTGCGGATTTGCGAACCGACCGTAGGCGGGGACACGAAGTCCACGCAAAGCATGGTTTCTTCGGCCAAGCGCTAGAAAATCTATTGCAAGGTGGCGGCCCGTCCGTGTCAGATTGCAGCGCGATGACCTACGCCCTTCCACCCCTCAACGCGCTCCGCGCATTCGAAGCCGCCGCACGGCATCTCAGCTTCAAGCTAGCCGCGCACGAGCTACACGTGACGCCCGCCGCTGTGGGACAGCAGGTGAAAGCGCTGGAGGGACGCCTCGGCGTCCGCCTGTTCGAGCGGCTGCATAAGCAGCTCATCCTGACCGCGGCCGGTCAGGCCTATCTGCCCGGGATCTCCGCCGGCTTTCGGCACATTGCGGAAGCGACCTCGCGCTTGAAACCGGCGGGTGCGGTGCTGCTGCAGTTGGGGGTCCATGGCGGCTTCGACCTCCGCCACCTCGCATTGGCGGAGTTCCGCGGCGCGCATGCGGACATCGGCTTGCGGGTGCTGCAGCCCGCCGGCCTGCATGAGTTGGTCGAAGGCAAGGTCGACCTGCTGATCGCCCGCGGTCTCGGCCACCATCCGGGCTATCGCTGCGATCGGATCGATGAGGGATCCGGTCTGGGGGATTGGCTGATTGCGCCTGAAGGCACCGCGGACTGTCCGGAGGTCGTCAGCTTCCGCGAATGGCTGCGCGCCGTCGCGTCCCGGACCTCGCTCGCAGGCCGCCCGCGTCTGATCGGCGTCATCGGAAGGTGAGGCGCGCGCCCGGTCGGGCGTCTGTTGAGGTCTCGTCCCAATCTTCATCGCCACGTCCGACGATCGCTCAGCTTGCGTTCATGACGCCTCGGACATGATGACTTGCAAGTTTCGCAAGCGATCGGCGGTTGGGTATCGAAACATGCGCCGGCTCCAGCAATCATCGCCGCTCGCAGCCACACATTCGCCGACCAGCGACATCAATTCCCCGTCGTATGTCAGCACCGCGCACGCGCATAGCGCGATCACGCCCCATCGGGCGAGGCGGTCTGCACATGCAGGGCGTACTTGCGCCAGGCCGGAGACCGCCGCGGCCCGCGCCACCGCGGCAACCTCAATTCGGGATGGAACCGCATGGCTCCAGAATGGTTGCTTCGCAGTTCCACGCAGAAAAGTGAGACTCAGTTGAATCGCCGTCAGTTCATTCAATCTGCGGCTGCAATCCCCGTCGCCGCATCGCTGGTGCGGGGCGCAGCCGCGGCAGCGCCTGCAAGCCAACCGTTCAATGCGGCCTATGTGCGCGATCTCGCGCGCAGCCTCGCCGCCAAGCCCTACGCCGCGCCGGACAATCAGCTGCCGGACGCACTGGCCAAGCTCGACTACGATGCCTATCGCTCGATCCGTTTCCTGCCGGATCACGCGTTGTGGCGCAGCGAGAATCTGCCATTTCAGGCGCAGTTCTTTCACCGCGGCTCCATCTACAAGGACCGGGTCGACATCTACGAGGTGTCCGACGGACAGGCCAGACCTGTGGCCTATCGTCCTGACGACTTCGCGTTCGGTCCGCAGGTCCCCGCATTCCCGGCGACCGATCTCGGCTTTGCCGGCTTCCGGATTCACGCGCCGATCAATCGGCCGGACTATTATGACGAGGTCTGCGTCTTTCTCGGTGCGAGCTATTTCCGCGCCGTTGCCAAGGGCGAGATCTACGGGCTTTCGGCGCGCGGGCTGTCGATCGACACCGGCGAAGCGAAGGGCGAGGAGTTTCCCGTCTTCAAGGCGTTCTGGCTCGAGAAGCCCGTGCCCGGCACCACCGCGATGGTGGTTCATGCGCTGCTCGACAGCAAGAGCGCGACCGGTTCCTACCGTTTCACGATCCGCCCCGGCGAGACCACCGTGTTCGATGTCGAGGCCTCACTGTATCCGCGCGTCGAGATCGGCCACGCCGGGCTGGCGCCGATGACCAGCATGTTCTTCTTCGGCCCCAATGATCGCAACGACGTCGACGACTTCCGGCCCGCGGTGCACGATTCCGACGGGCTTGCGATGTTCAACGGCAAGGGCGAGCAGCTCTGGCGGCCCCTGAGCAACCCGCGCGATCTGCAGGTCAGCGTCTTCAATGATCTCAACCCGCGCGGCTTCGGCCTGATGCAGCGAGAAAGACAATTCACTGCCTACCAGGATCTCGAATCGCATTTCGAACGGCGGCCGAGCCTGTGGATCGAACCGATCGGGGATTGGGGCGAAGGCGCGGTGGTGCTGTTCGAGATTCCGACCAAGCAGGAGATCCACGACAACATCGCCGCCTTCTGGCGGCCGAAGACGCCGCTCGCCGCCAAGGGCGAGCACAACATGACCTATCGCCTGCATTGGGGGCCGGATATGCCGAAGCCGCACGGGCTGGCACGCGTCACCCGCACCGGCGTCGGCGCGCGCGGCGAGGGACGACAATTTGTCCTCGAACTGGCGGGCGACATCCTGAAGGGCCTCGATCCGGGCGGCGTGAAGGGCGTGGTCAGCGCCGGGAAATCCGCAGTGACCGACATCGTCGCGCAGCCCAATCCCGAAACCGGAGGATGGCGATTGAGCTTCCAGTGCGCCGTCGAAGACGCGCCGGTCGAACTGAGGGCCGAGCTGTTCGTCGGCGACAAGCTGATCTCAGAGACCTGGATCTATCGATGGACGCCGTAAGCGCAAGGCTGCAGCGCCCGCCTCATGAGGGGATGGGCTCGGACTTCCTCCCCGCCGAGGCACCGCGCGAGATGGTGCCGTCGCCGCTGCATCACGCAGCGCCCGGCAGAGCCGAGATCAGCAGCGGGTGGCGCATCGCGCTCCGTCGCGGTCTCCTTCTTGCCGGCACCGCAGCCCTGACGTTCGCGGGCATCACCAAGATGTACGAGGTCGTCGAAGTCGGCGGCGTGACCGTGCTCGAGGGCCTGGTGCTTGCGCTGTTTTCCATTCTTCTCGCCTGGATCGCCTTCGCGTTCGTCACGGCGCTGGCCGGCTTCTGCCTGATGTTGGCGCGGCGGCAGGATACGATCCCGATCGACATCGACGGTCCTCTGCCCAGGCTCTCGAGTCGCACAGCCATGCTGCTGCCGACCTACAATGAGGATCCGGACGCCGTGATGGTGCGGCTGCGCGCGATGATCGAGTCGATCGCCGCCACCGGCCAGTCCGAGCATTTCGACTGGTTTCTGCTCAGCGACACCACCGATCCCGACATCTGGATCGGCGAGGAGGCCGCCTTTCTCGCCCTGCGCAAGGCCCGCGGCACCGATCGTGTGTTCTACCGGCACCGCGCCGACAATGTCGCCCGCAAGTCCGGCAACATCGCCGACTGGGTCCGGCGCTTCGGCGCGGCCTACGCGCACATGATCATTCTCGATGCCGACAGCCTGATGAGCGGGGCGACCGTGGTGCGGCTGGTCGACGCCATGGAGCGCGCGCCGCAGGCGGCGCTGATCCAGACCCTTCCCGTGATCGTCAACGGCACCAGCCTGTTCGCGCGGCTGCAGCAATTCGCGGGCCGGCTCTACGGGCCGATGGTCGCGGCCGGCAATGCCTGGTGGTACGGCTCTGAGGGCAATTATTGGGGACACAATGCCATCATCCGCGTGGCGGCGTTCGCGCAGGACGCTGCGCTGCCGGAACTACGCGGGCGCAAGCCGTTCGGGGGACATATCCTCAGCCATGACTTCGTCGAGGCCGCGTTGATGCGCCGCGCCGGCTGGGGGATCTACATGACCGTCGACCTCGATGGCAGCTACGAGGAGGTTCCACCGTCGCTGATCGACTACGCCGCGCGCGACCGGCGCTGGTGCCAGGGCAATCTGCAGCATCTGGCCGTGCTGCCGGCGCGCGGCCTGCATTGGGCGTCACGGCTGCATCTTCTGATCGGCATCGGCGCCTATGTCACCGCCCCCTTGTGGTTCGCCTTCCTCGTGCTCGGCATCCTGATCTCGCTGCAGGCCAATTTCGTCAGGCCCGAATACTTCCCGAAGGGCTTTGCGCTGTTTCCGACCTGGCCGGCCCAGGATCCGGTGCTCGCCGCCCAGGTCTTTGCCGCCACCATCGGCCTGCTCATGGTGCCGAAGCTGCTCGCCTGTCTCGCGACCCTGTTCACGCCCAGCAGGCGCCGAGGCTTTGGCGGCGGCTTGCGCCTCTGCTCCGCCGTGCTGGCGGAGACGGTGCTTTCGGCGCTGATCGCGCCCTCGATGATGATCTTCCAGTCGGTCGCCGTGATCGAGATCCTGCTCGGCCGCGACGCCGGCTGGCAGGTGCAGCGCCGCAGCGACGGCGGTGTCAGCCGGCGGGAGATCTATCGCAAGTTCGCGCTGCCGACGATCTGCGGCCTCGCCATGGCGGCCAGCGCCACCGCGGTCTCCGTGCCCCTGCTGGCCTGGATGTCGCCGGTCATCGCCGGGCTCGTGCTCGCCATTCCGATCGGCCTGCTCACCGCGGCCCGCGGCAGCGGCGCACGCCTGTTCACGACGCCCGAGGATCGTATCCCGCCGCGGGTGCTGGTGCGCGCCAGGGAGCTTGCGGATGAGCTTCGGCCGCGACGTCGAGCTGCGCTGGTCGAGCTCCGGCAGGATGCCGTGCTCCGCCGCCATCACGTGGACGCCCTGCCGGCGCCGCGGCCGCGCGAGCCGGGCGATATCGATGTCGACCTTGCCACCGCCAAAGCGAGGATTGCCGAGGCCGGCTGCTTCGAACAGGCGATCCGCTTTCTTTCCCGCCGCGAAACGGTCGCCGTGCTCAACGATCGAGCGGCGCTCGGGCAGCTGGTCGCGCTGCAGGCGTCCGAGCCCTGATGCCCCGCCCTACTGCGTCAGATGCGCCGAGGCGATGGCCTGCTGGAACAGCGCCGTCAGGGCCGCGCCGATGCTGCCGCTGGAGTCGACCTCGTAGTAGTAGCCGGGGCTGGCGCAGGACTTCATGACGGTTCCGATCGAGTCGCGCCACGGCGCGATATAGGTCGTGTACCAGCTGTTGTTGGTGATCGCGAGATAGGTGGTGTAGAGCACCGCGATCTTGACGCCGCGGGCCTTCAGCGTATTGCAGGTCGTCGTGTTCAGCGGCTCCTGGCAGCGTCCGCCGGAGAGCACGGTCTTGCTGCAGGTCGTGGGATAGGAATAGTCCGCAACGCCGTCGGAGACGAAGAACAGCCATTTCTGCGGGCTCGTCGACGAGCCGTCGCCCTGCGCGGGGATCACACCATTCATTGCGGACATGGTGCCGTCGAAATCGCTGCACATGTCGTTGTTGTAGCCGCTGTAGGGGATCGTCATCAGGTCCAGCGACCCGACCGACGATTTCACCGAGGACATGCTCGACGACAGGCTCGCGATGGTGGACAACCCCAACGAGCCGCAGTCGCTGCCCATGCTGTAGACCGCCATGCGGTACTGGTTGCTGACGACCTGGCTCGATGTCGCCGTGTCCGTGAGCGACTGGGTCGCGGACCTGACCACGTCGATGCGCATCGTCACGCCCTTATTCTTGGCGATCTGATAGTAGCTGTTGGTCTGCAGGGTCTTCTTCGAGCTCGACGTGTAGGTGTCGTGGCAGGCGAACGCGCATTTGTCGGACGTCGCGTTCTGCAGCAACGTCATGTCGGCCGTGGTCGCGCCGAGCCCCTGCGACGGCGAGTTGTCGACGAGAACGTAGAAATCCATGTAGGTCGGGAACGACGCCGAGGCCGACGACGAGGCCGAGACCGTCATGGTCGGGTAGCCGAACATGTACATGAACGCCGTCTTGACCACGACGGTGGCGGTGCCCGTCACGGTTCGTGCCGTCACGCTGTCGGTGATGGTGATGTTGAGGGAGTTCGAGGCGAGATTGTGGGCCGACATCTGGCCATTGAACATGTTGGTCGCCGCGGTCTTGGCGTCCGACGCGGTCCCGCGCATGGCGGTATAGGCGGTCGCCGCCAGCATGGCGGCGTCCATCGAGGCGGATAGCTTCGCCTTGGCGCGCACCGCGAGCGAGTAGTCGACCGCGGAGCCGACGAAGGTCAGGATCGGCAGCAGCGCGAGCGCGAAGATAATCGCGATATTACCGTTCTGGTCACGACGAAACCGCGACAGAAGCTTGAGGTATCGATATCCGGTCGGCACGTCGCGCTCCAACAAACAGGTGCTCTTGCAGACCGATGTTGCTGGTCAACCGTTGCGTTGGAATTGATGCGATTGCGCGGATTCGGTTACGATGCGTTTCCGATTGTCGTAACCGCGTTGCGGGCGGTGCCGCTGCACCAGCGACCGCGGCATGACTGCCATGCGAGGGATCAGCGCCGGCCCGATGCGCCGTGAGCGGATGCGCCCTCACCGGCACCGACGGCAGGCATAGGCGACGGCACCCCTCCCATGGTACCCCGATTGCAAAGCGGGAGCGCCGATAGCATAGTCCGCGCGCTTTGCGCGACGGGCGCGCTGATTCTCAGGGGTGTTTGGGGACGACGATGGCGGATGCCGATCTTGATGCCGTGATCCGGCAACTGGCCAAGCAGCACAACAAGACCATTCTGGCGGCGGCGAAGAAGCGGCGGGACCGCTTCAGCGGCATGGCCGTGAAAGCCAAGGACAAGGACGCCAAGGAGCGCTTCAAGATGCTCGCCCGGGAAGTGGTCGAGCAGGCCAATGCCGCGGCGCGCCGGCTGCTGATCTCCGCGGACAACGCCGCCGACAGCTATGCCCGCGCGATGCGGCAGGCCGCAGCAGCCGAGCTGCCGAAAAAGCCGGAAAAGAAGGCCGACAAGCCGGCTGAGGCGTCACCGGGAAAGCCGCCGGCCGGCAAGCCTGCCAAGAAGAAGCCACCGGCAAAGGCCGCTGCGAAGAGAACGACCAAGACGGCGGCCTGAGGCGGCCGGCAGCAGCCGGCTCCGATGCCGCAGCTACGGCTTCGGCAACACGACCGAGAACAGGCGGAAGCCCTCGATCTTCGGAAACGCCTCGGCGGCCTCGGGCGAGGCAAGGGCGACGACGGCCGCCGCCACCTCGCCGTTGGTCAGCCGGGTGATCGCGGTCGCCTGCCCTTCCAGGAGCAGCACCTCGGAGGCGCCGGCCGTGGACATCGCGGCGGTGATCCTGGCATTCGATTTGGCGTAGCGCTCGTCGATCGCGATCACCTTGCCGCTGAGATCGGCAATCGCATGCACATTCGGGCGCGCCAGGACCACGGCGACCAGATGAGTGTCGCCCGGCGCCTCGGGGACGCGCAGCGCAGTCATCCGCTCGGCCAGTTCGGCCGCCACCGTGACCGCCGCAATCATGACCTCGCTCTGGACCTTGGCAGGACTCGGGGGAGCAGCGGTCGGGACGGACGGAATCTTGGCTGCTGGCGCGGGAGCAGCAGGCAGCGGCGTTGGATCCGGCCGTGGCGTCCGCACCGCCGGCTCGATCGGCTTGGCGGCGACGACATGGGACGCCGCCCGTTTCCTGGCGGCACGTGCGTGCTTGCGCTGCAATGCCGCGCGACGGGCAACGCCGGCCGCGGATTTGCGGTGCACCATGGCGGCTTCCCCGGACGGCGGCGGCTGGCCGACCGCTGCACTCTCCGCGCAGGCCTTGCCACTGAGATCCACACACGGTGATGCCACCTGCGGCGTGACCGGATGGCTGCAGCCAGCCAGGGTCAAGACTGAAACGACGGCCCACGCGCCGATAACAAGCGCTCTCACTTTCCGCTCCTGACGAACTCTCTTGCGCACGATGCACACGCGATCTGCGCTGGCCTCCCATCTCGACGGCCATGCGTTAAACTCAGACTTATTTGTTGGTCCGGCACGGCTCTCACAGCGCGGCGTGGTTAATGGTGCGCGCATGAAGCGGCCGATCCTGCCGACCGCCAGACAGCTGCGGCGGCGACATGCTGAAGAAAGCCTCACCTGCAGAGAAAGAGCGGGACACACACACGCTTTAAGGTAGTAGTATCGACTTCATCAATCAGGTGGGGGGACACGCCGATGACAATGTCACATCGCATATCCGCCGCAGGGCTCGCGCTCGGCCTGGTCGCCGGCCTCGGTGCGGCGCGCGCCGACACCATCGCCCGCTACGACTGCACGATCGTCGGCACCATGGGCCTGGAGCCGATCGGCGACCGTCCCGGTCACATGCTGGTCAGCTTCCAATATTCCTGCGTCGGGACCGACGGCCTGATGAAGGGCGCGATCTACACCGCCAACGTCGCCTCCGAATGGGAGAACCAGAAGGGAACGTATCTGTACGGCGCCGGCATTCACCGCATGACGGACGGCTATGCAGTGGCGGTGCTGGCCGAAGGGACCGGATCCGTCGTGATGAAGAACGGCAGCCCCGCCATTTCCGAGGCGACCGGCAAGGTGGTGTTCAAGCTGGCATCCGGAAATTTCGCGGCGCTGGCCGGCAGGACCGCGAATTTCAGCGCCAAGCTGGTCGGACCCGGACATCTCATCTACGAGCTGACGGATTGACCGGCCGTTCCGCCCACGCCCGTCATGCGGTTGGCACGAATTCCGTTGATCGGATCACCGCACACCGCCATGTTGGGCGGCAATCCAGTCGATACGGCCGGTCGTTCCACGCGCCCGCGGCGCGGAACGAAGCGCCGCCGCCGATGTTCTTGAACTTGCGAAGGATGCTCCATGGCCAAGACAGACCCCGCTGCCGGCAAGCCGATCGCCAATGCCGCGCTCGCCAATATTCCGCGGCTGATCACGGCCTACTACGCGCTGAAGCCCGATCCGCACGAGCCGACCCAGCGCGTCGCGTTCGGCACGTCCGGCCATCGCGGCTCGTCGCTGAAGACCGGCTTCAACGAGAACCACATTCTGGCCACCACGCAGGCGCTGTGCGACTACCGGCGACAGCAGGGGCTCGACGGCCCCCTGTTCGTCGGGATCGACACCCATGCCCTCGCCGAGCCCGCACTCGCCAGCGCGCTGGAAGTGTTCGGCGCCAACGGCGTCGAGGTCATGATCGACAAGGACGGCGGCTACACGCCGACTCCGGTGATCTCGCACGCCATCATCTCCTACAACAAGGGCCGCACCTCGCATCTTGCGGACGGCGTCGTCATCACCCCGTCGCACAATCCGCCCGAGGACGGCGGCTACAAATACAATCCGCCGCATGGCGGCCCCGCCGACACCGACGCGACGGCCGAGATCGAGCGGCAGGCCAATGTCTATCTGGCCAACGATCTCGATGGCGTGTCGCGCATCAGCTACCGGCAGGCGCGCCAGCGCGGCTCCGTCCATCCGCATGACTACCTCACGCCCTATGTCGCGGATCTTGCCAACGTCGTCGACCTCGACGCGATCAAGTCCGCCGGCATCAAGATCGGCATCGATCCACTCGGCGGCGCCGCGGTGCATTACTGGGCCCCGATCATCGAGCGCTATGGTCTCGATGCAACGATCGTGAACGACGTCGTCGATCCGACCTTCCGCTTCATGACCGCGGACTGGGATGGCAAGATCCGCATGGACTGTTCGTCGCCCTACGCGATGGCGAGCCTGATCGGCATGCGCGAGCGCTTCGACGTCGCCTTCGCCAACGACACCGACGCCGACCGCCACGGCATCGTGACGCGCACGGGCGGGCTGATGAATCCGAACCACTATCTCGCGACCGCGATTTCCTATCTCTTTGCGCATCGACCCGACTGGCGCAGCGATGCCGCCATCGGCAAGACCATCGTGTCGAGCTCGATGATCGACCGCGTCGCGCGCAAGCTCGGCCGCAAGCTGGTCGAGACCCCCGTCGGCTTCAAATGGTTCGTCGAGGGCCTCGGCTCCGGCGGCTTCGGCTTCGCCGGCGAGGAAAGCGCCGGCGCCTCGTTCCTCAAGCGCGACGGCACGGTGTGGACCACCGACAAGGACGGCCTCATTCTCGGCCTGCTCGCCGCCGAGATCATGGCCAAGCGCGGCCGCGATCCGAGCGAGCTGTACAAGGAACTGACGGCCGAGCTCGGCGCGCCGGTCTATGCGCGCATCGACGTGCCGGCCAGCCCGCCGCAGAAGGCAGCGCTGAAGGCACTGACGCCTGAGCAGCTCGGGCTCAAGGAGCTGGCCGGCGATCCCGTGCGCGCCGTCCACACCAAGGCGCCCGGCAATGGCCAGTCGTTCGGCGGCGTCAAGGTCGAGACCGAGTACGGCTGGTTTGCGGCGCGCCCGTCGGGCACGGAGGACGTCAACAAGCTCTATGCCGAGAGCTTCCGCGACGCGGCGCATCTCGAGCGGATCCAGAGCGAGGCGCAGGCGGCGCTGGCCAAGGTGGCGTAGCGGCGAATGGCAGGTGGCGACGGCCGACGGGGCGATCTGCTTCGCTCCCGGCGATTCGCCATTCCCTTTCCTTTTTGACCGCGCATCGGATATCGATGGTCCGACAAGGGATTAGATAGCCATCGGTGAGACCGGATGCGAAGCTCTTCGACTGCCTTGCGCGTGACCTTCAGCGCGCTCGCAACCTCGTTCATGCTGGTTGTCACCGCCGCGGCGCAAATGGCGCCGGAGGTTGCCGCTCCGCGCCCCCGGCCGGCGCCGTCATCGCGCGCGGCGGCCTGCCATAACGGCCAGAGCTTCGACCGCTTTCTCACCGAGCTGAAGCAGCGCGCCGTCACCGAGGGCGTGTCGCAGCGCGCGATCGCGGCGGCCTCGCCGTACCTCACCTATGACCAGGGCATCGTCAACCGCGACCGCGGCCAGCGCGTGTTCGGCCAGCTGTTCACCGAGTTCGCCGGCCGCATGGCCGCAAGCTACCGGATGCAGAACGGCCAGCAGCACATCAGGATGCATGCGGCGGCGTTCACGCGCGCCGAGAAGGAGTATGGCGTGCCGCCGGCGGTCATCGCCGCGTTCTGGGGCCTGGAAAGCGATTTCGGCGCCAACATGGGCAACCTGCCGGTGCTGCCGTCGCTGGTGTCGCTCGCCTATGACTGCCGCCGCAGCGAGCGCTTCCAGAACGAGACCATCGCCGCGCTGAAGGTCATCGACCGTGGCGACCTTGCGCCGGAGGAGATGATCGGCTCCTGGGCGGGCGAACTCGGCCAAACCCAGTTCCTGCCGACCCACTACGCCACCTACGCCGTCGACTATGACGGCGATGGCCGCCGTAACCTGCTGCGCAGCCCGGCCGACGTGATCGGCTCGACCGCCAACTACATCGCCACCGGCCTGAAATGGCGCCGCGGCGAGCCATGGCTGGAAGAGATTCGCGTGCCCTCGAGCTTCCCCTGGGAGCAGGCCGATCTCACCGTCAAGGCGCCGCGCAGCAAATGGGGGTCGCTCGGCGTCACCTATCCGGACGGACGGCCCCTGCCGAACGATGCGCTCGAAGCTTCGGTGCTGCTACCGATGGGCCGCAACGGACCGGCGTTCCTGGCCTATGCCAATTTCGCCGCCTACACCGAGTGGAACAACTCGCTGATCTATTCGACCACGGCCGGCTATCTCGCCACCCGCATCGCCGGCGCGCCGCCGATGCGCAAGGCCAGCGGCCCGGTCGCGCAGCTGCCGTTCAACGAGATCAAGGAGCTACAGCAGCTGCTGGTCCGGGCCGGCTTCGACGTCGGCAAGGTCGACGGCGTGCTCGGCCAGCAGAGCCGCATCGCCATCAAGACGATGCAGCTCCGGCTGGGGCTGCCGGCCGATTCCTGGCCGACGGCCGAGTTGCTGGCGCGCATGCGCGGCGCGCCGCGCGCGCAGGCCGGGCCGGCGGCCACGGCCACGCGCTAAGTCAAAGCGCGTTTTCGATGCCCGACGACCGGTCCAAATAGCACAGCATCGAACCGATCCAAGCGAATCTCACGGGCGATCAGGACGTCATGTCTGCGGGGCGGACCGGGGCGCTGGGCGCGCGACGATTGCCTCCCGGGCGCAGCTCAAGCGGATCGCCGGTCAGAGTTCAAGCACAGCTTGATAGGCGAACAGAGCGGGCGTTCCGCCGGTATGAATGAACACAACGTCTGTGCCCGACTCCCATCGCCCTTCCCGTATGAGAGCTATCAAGCCTGCCAATCCCTTGCCGGAGTAGACCGGATCCAGTGGCAAGGCTTCCAGCGCTCCGGCAAGCCTGATCGCTTCGAGCGTCGCGGCATGCGGCACGCCGTAGCCAGGGCCGGCGTGCCCGGCGATGACCTCCACGTCATCCTCAGCGAAGGGGGCGCCGATCATCTCGGCTGCGGCTCTTCCGTAGGCGATGACGTCGGATCGCACGCGCTCGGGTTCGGCATCGATGTCGATGCCGACGATTCGCGTATCAGGCATCACGACCGACGCGCCGAGAACAAGGCCGGCCTGCGTGCCGCCGCTACCGCTGCAATGCACGATCGCGGCAGGTCGAATGCCTGATGCCGCCGACTGCTCCGCGATCTCCAAGATAATTGATGCGTAGGCGATCGCGCCGAGTGGGCTGGAAACTCCGTACGGAACGAAGTAAGGCCGACGTCCCTCTTGCCTCAGCCGGCTTCCCAGTTGTTCGATCGCGACGTTGCGATCCCCTGTCCACGGCACGGGATGAAGATGCGCGCCGAACAGTCGGTTGAGTAGCATATTCCCCGACGTCTCGTACTCGGGAGTCGGCGGAGCCAGACGGCCGTGATAGACAGCCAGATGGCATTCCATGCCGAGCTTTGCTGCTGCGGCAGCGACTTGACGCTGACTGTTGGACTGGACGACGCCACCGGACACCAGCACATCGGCGTTGGAGGCGACGGCTTCGTGCAGCACGTAGTCGAGCTTGCGCAGTTTGTTGCCGCCGAATCCAAGACCGGTCATGTCCTCACGCTTCACCCATAGGCGCGGTCCGCCCAGATGGGCCGTAAGCCGCCTCATTGGCTCGAGCGGCGTGGGCAGGGTGGCGAGCCCCAGGCGCGGGAAACCCGACTGCATGGAGGCAAGAACCGCATCTTTGGTTTTCATGGCAGACACAGGACCTACCAGCTTCCGCCCCGATACAGGACCGTCTCCAGAAAAGCTACCTTCCGGGAGCAGAGATCGCGCTCAACGCGCCGCTTCGGCCCCGCCGGCCGCGGTAATGACCGCCACGATGATGAGCCCGGTCAGGACCAGGCGAACACCCGCGCTGACGCCGAACGTGTTGAGCATGGTCAGCAGCAGCACCAGGAACAACGCCGCGCCCCAGAGACCGGGAATGTTGGCTCGCCCGCCGGCAACCGACGTACCGCCGATCACGACGACCGCGATCGAGGCCAGGAGATATTCGTTGCCGATGTCGACGTTGGCGCCGCGGAAGTAGCCGGCCAGCAGCGCGCCGTCGATGCCTCCGAGCGTCCCGGACAGGACATAAGTCGCAAAGCGCACCCGATTGACGCGGATGCCGGCCAGCCGCGCGGCGCGCATGTTCTGTCCGATCGCAAGGACCGAGCGGCCGAACACCGTCCGTTGCAGCAGGAGACTCGCCCCCATCGTGAACAGCAGGATCAGGATCGCCAGGATCGGGATGCCAAAGACCTGGACGTTGGTGAAGTCGGCAAAGCCGGTCGGCGGCTTGATCTGAAGCCCGCGGCCATAGCTGATATCGATCGACTGGATGACGAAGCTCGCCGACAAGGTCGCGATGATCGGCGGGATCCGCAACGCCCAGATCAGCAGGTAGTTGACCGTTCCGATCGCCGCGCCGCATGCAAGGGCGGCGAGCAGCCCGAGCGCGATGCGGCTGTCCTCGCCGGCCATCACCGTCATCGCCACGGCGCTGGCAAGCCCGATGTTGGCGGGCAACGACAGGTCGACATTCCCTGGCCCGAGCGTGATGACGAACATCTGGCCGACACCGACCACGATCGTGAACACCGCGAGCGAGAGCGCAGCCGTCAGCATGCCGCCGCCGCCATGACCGCCGGTGAAGGAGATGGCCGCCAGCCAGACCGAGAGGGCGCCGATGAACGACCATATCCAAGGTCTGGCGAGCGTCCTGCCGAGCACGTCCCTCATCCCTCCGCGTCCTTTCTGCTGATCAGCACACGGGCGGCGAGCACGGTGATCAGAATGATGCCGTTGGCCGCGACCTGCCAGTCCGGCGGAATGCGCATGAAGGTGAGGAGCGGCGAGGCCGCAAGTGCCAGGGTCAAGGCGCCGATGACAGCGCCGATTGGCGAGACGCGACCGCCGACGAATTCGCCGCCGCCAAGAATGACGCCTGCGATGGACAGCAGCGTATAGCCGTTGCCGATGTTGGCGTCGGCCGAGGTCGTGGTGCCGATCAGCGCAAGGCCTGAGAGCACACCGAACAGGCCGGCACAGGCGAACAGGGTCATCTTCGCCTTCAGCAGCGACCAGCCGGCACGGCCGATCGCGACCGCATTGCCGCCGGAGCCACGCAGAACCGCGCCATAGGAGGTGCGCATCAGGCCGACATAGGCGAGCGCTGCGATCAGTACCGCGGCGACGATCGGGAATGGCACGAATGGCGGCTTGAATTTCACAACGGCGAGCAACCAGTCCGGCGCCTTGCCGCCGGGCTTCGGCAGCATCAGGATGGCCAGTCCCTGCCAGACGAAGCTCATGCCGAGGGTCACGACGATCGAGGGCAGATTGCGCAGATGGATCAGTGCGCCGAGGCCTGCGTAAACACCGATGCAGCCGAGCAGCGTGATGGCCCCGAGCAGTGGCGTCTCGCGCAACCATGTCGCCGTGACGCAGCCGACGAAGCCGACGAATGCGCCGATCGACAGATCGAGGTCGTTGCCGGCGATGACGAACATCTGCGCGATCGTGGCGAGCGCAATCGGCACCGCGAGGTTGAGCATCAGCGTGAAGCCGAAATAGCTGATGGCCCGCGGGTTGAGCCAGGCGATGCCCGCCAGCACCAGCGCAAGCGACAGAGCCGGCAGCAATGCGCGCAGGAGTCGCGGCATGTTGCGCGCCCCGAGGACGGGCAAAGCCCCTTTCGCCGATGCGCTCCGGGAGCTCATGATCTCAGCTCGCTTCCGCAAACGAGGACTGGATGACCTTCTCCTCGGTCAACTCATTGCGCGTGAGGTCAGCAACGATGGCCCCGTTGCGAAACACATAGACGTGGTCGCACTGCTTCAATTCGTCGGTCTCGGTGGTGTACCACAAAAAAGTGCGGCCGGAATCCGCCTCCTGCCGGATCAGATCATAGACCTCGCGCTTGGTACCGACGTCGACGCCGCGCATCGGATCGTCCATTAGCACGATGCGCGCGTCGGAGCCGAGCGCGCGGGCAAACAACGCCTTCTGCTGATTACCTCCGGACAGGGAGAGGATGTTGTCGTGAACGTCGGGCGTACGGATCCTGATCTTGTCGCGCCAGAGCGCGGCCAGCGCGTCTTCGCGCCGGCGCGAGATCAGGAGGCCCTCGCGCAGGCTTGCCAGCGAGCACACGCCAATGTTTTCGGCAATCGACCATAGCGGGAAGACGCCGTCGGCCTGGCGGTCGCCCGCGACCAGGGCCACGCTCGCGGTGACCTCCACGCCGGTCACAGCGCGCGTCGCCGCCGAGAAGATCGCGAGCAGCAGCTCGGTCTGGCCGTGTCCGGCAAGACCGGCGAGACCGATGATCTCGCCCTCATGCGCCACCAGGTCGCCGACGCCGCTCTGCCGCTTCGGGCGCGCACGCACGCGGAGCGGCGATTGCCCGCGGGCGCGGCCCTCGCCCCGATGAGCCTCGCGCGCATGAACCTCGACATCGCCCATCGCCGCGACCAGCTTGTCGCGATCGAACGCCGCAGCGCTTGCATCGGCAACTGTCCTGCCATCACGCATCACCGCGATGCGATCGCAGTTCGCGAGCACCTCGCCAAGCAGATGTGAAATGAAGATGAAGCTGACGCCTTCGGCGACGACGCGGCGCATGAAGCCGAGCAGCTGTCCGGCGGTGTGGGCGTCCAATGAGGAGGTCGGCTCATCGAGGATGACCAGCCGCACCGGCTCGTCGGTCATCGTGAAGGCGCGCGCGACCTCGACCATCTGGCGTCGTCCGATCGGAAGGTCCTGTACCAGATCGGACGCGCCGATGCCGTGACCGGGGAAGATCGCGTCGAGCTTGTCGAGGATCAGCCGGCCCGCCTTTCGGCGCCAGTTGAAGCCGGTGAGCGAAGGATGGAAGATGCGGGTGTTCTCGGCCACGGTCAGGTTCGGACAGAGCGAGAGTTCCTGGAACACGCAGCGGACGCCGAGCTTCTTGGCGAGGCCAGGCGAATAGCCGGACGGCACTTCGCCTCCGAGCGCGAGATGTCCGCGATCGGCAACGGCGGTGCCGGCGAGGATGTGCATCAAGGTCGACTTGCCCGCGCCATTGTGTCCAACGAGCCCGAGGCATTCGCCCCGACCGAGCGCGAGATCGACGCCGCCGAGCGCACGAACGGCACCGAAATGTTTTTCGATGCCGTTCAGCCTGACGAGTTCAGGGCTGGTAGCGGTCATTCGGCCCCTGCGTCCTGCGAACCGCGCCCCGTTCAGCCGTCACTTCATGTTGGCTTTGATCGCCGCGACCGCTTCCTCTCGGGTATATTCGTGGCTCGCGACGCTGCCCTTGGGGATGTTGGGCAGTTCAGTCTCGAAATTGTCCTGCGTGAAAGCCAGATAAGGCACCAGCAGATCGTGAGGGATGGTCTTGTTGCCGTCCAGCACCTGCTGAGCGACCCAGAAGGCCAAGGTCGACACGCCCGGGGCGATCGAGGCGGACCACGTGGTGTAGCCGTCCTTGGCCTTCTGCTCCTTCCACCACTGCAGCTCGTCCTGCCGGTTACCCATGATGATGGTGGGGCGCGGCTTGCCGGCGGCGGCGAACGCCTGGGCCGCTCCATAGCCGTCGCCGCCCTGGTCGACGACGCCGACGACGTCGGGCAGCGACGGCAGCACGGTCGCGACCGCCTTCTGGGCTGTCGTCTGATCCCAATCGCCGGTCACCGAGCTCACGATCTTGAACTGCGGATGCGCCTTGACGCCTTCGAGAATGCCGGCGTGAATGGCGTCGTCGATCGAGGTCCCGGCAAGGCCGCGGATCTCGAGCAAATTGCCGCCCTTAGGCTGGAACTTGGCCATCTGCTCGACTTCCTGATTTCCCATGGCCTTGAAGTCGACGACGACGCGGTAGGCGCAGGGCTCGGTGACGATGCCGTCGAACGACACCACCACGATGCCGGCATCGCAGGCCTGTTTGACAGCGCCATTCAAGGCGTCAGGCGAAGATGCATTGATGACGATCGCGTCATAACCCTGCAGAATCAGGTTCTGGATCTGCGCCGCCTGAGTCGGCACATCCTTGTCGGCAGTGGTGAACACGTCGGCGGCAGCGACGACCTTGTCGACGACCGCCTTCTTGGTGACGATCTCATAGCTCTTGAGCATCGCCTGGCGCCAGGAGTTGCCGGCATAGTTGTTCGAAAACGCGATCTTCTTGCCGCTCGTGTCGGCGAACGCCGACCCGCCGATGATGGTGCTGACGACGGCGCAGCAAGCCACGATGCGAATGCCGGATGTCATGAAACTCTCCTCCCTGGCGATCTTTGCGGCCCCGACCTTTTCGGACTTCTCGAGTGGACCGCGCGTCACGATATCGCTGCACTGGTCGCTCGACAAGCTGCCCGCGCGGCGCGTGCGTTGGCCGGCCGCTCAGGTCACGATGCGGAGCGATCATGAGAGTGGCGAAACGCCTCCACATCGAGCCGGGAAGAATCTTCCAAAATCGCGCGCAAGCTTAGAAAGATGCAGTTGCATTCTCTTGGAGGCAGCCCCATCTGCGTGGGGCGCTTCATTGCGACGTCTCCTTCAGCGAGAGCATCACATGTCCTTTTATGACGCCACCGTCCCGGCCTACCTGCAGATCCTCACCAGCCTCTCCGGCCTGCTGACCAAGGCCGAAGCCCATTGCGAGACCAAGAAAATTCAGCCCGAGGTGCTGCTCGGGTCCCGGCTCTATCCCGATATGCTGCCGCTTTCGAAGCAGATCCAGCTCGCCTCCGATTTCGCCGCCAAGGGTTGTGCCCGCCTCACCCAGAGCGAGGTGCCTGTCACCCCCGACACCGAGACCAGCTTTGCCGAGCTGCGCCAGCGGCTCGCCAACACCGTCGATTATCTGAAGCGTTTCACGCCAGCGCAATTCGAGGGCGCGGACAGCCGCGACGTCACCTTTCCGACCGGGGCGACTACCAGCATGACGTTGAAGGGCCAGGAGTTCGTCAACCGCGTCTCATTTCCGAACTTCTATTTCCACGCCGCGATTGCCCATGGCATTCTTCGACATAACGGCGTCGAGATCGGAAAACGGGATTTTCTCGGGGTGGCCTGAGCTTCGCGGCCGGCGGCGACGCCGTCCACAAGGCCCGGCGTCGCCGTTTTCAGCCGTGAGG
Source organism: Bradyrhizobium ontarionense (assembly GCF_021088345.1). NCBI lineage: Bacteria > Pseudomonadati > Pseudomonadota > Alphaproteobacteria > Hyphomicrobiales > Nitrobacteraceae > Bradyrhizobium > Bradyrhizobium ontarionense. Next base: position 3,207,419 of record NZ_CP088156.1, read on the forward strand.
CACCAGCGACCAGCCTGCCTCTGTCAAAGCAGCCAGTCGTAGCACGGACATGCTGCCGGCTTGGCGCTGCCAGCACGATATCCTCCGCATCCCGGCTGCGCTGTATACCCCCGCAAAATCGAATAGCTCGCGCCATTGCGCCGTCTGCCGCAATGCACAACTGACCTGCACCGATCCCTTTTTGTGGAAACGAATCCGATGAGCACATCCAAACTTTTCGAGCCGTACAAGCTGGGTCCGGTCACCCTGGCCAATCGCGTCGTGATGGCGCCGCTGACGCGGAACCGCGCGGTCGAGGGCCTGGTCCCGAGCCCGTTGGCCGTCGACTATTACGGCCAGCGCGCCAGCGCCGGCCTCTTGATCACCGAAGCGAGCCAGGTCTCGCAACAGGGCCAGGGCTATCAGGACACGCCCGGCATCTATTCGAAGGAGCAGATCGCCGGCTGGCGCAAGGTGACCGATGCCGTGCATGCCAAGGGCGGCCGCATCTTCATCCAGCTCTGGCACGTCGGCCGCATCTCGCACGTATCGCTGCAGCCGAACGGCGGCGCGCCGGTCGCGCCCTCGGCCCTTGCCGCCAAGACCAAGACCTTCGTCGGCGGCACCTTCACCGACGTCTCCACGCCGCGCGCGCTGGAACTGGCGGAAATCCCCGGCATCGTCGAGGCCTTCAAGCAGGCCGCGCTCAATGCGGTCGAGGCCGGCTTCGACGGCGTCGAGATCCATGGCGCCAACGGCTATCTGCTCGACCAGTTCGCCAAGGACGGCGCCAACAAGCGCAGCGACGCCTATGGCGGCTCGATCGAGAACCGGGCCCGGCTGATGCTCGAAGTCGCCAAGGCCGTGTCCGGCGCGATCGGGCCGGAGAAGACCGGCATCCGCCTGTCGCCGGTGACGCCCGCCAACGACGTCTCGGATTCCACCCCGCAACCGCTGTTCGACTACATCGTCGACCAGCTCAGTGCGCTGAACCTCGTCTATATTCATGTCATCGAGGGCGCCACCGGCGGACCGCGTGACAATGCTCCGTTCGACTACGCGTCGCTCCGCAAGCGGTTCAAGGGCGCCTACATCGCCAACAACGGCTACGACCTCGCACTCGCGAACAAGGTGCTCGCGACTGATGCGGCCGACCTGATCGCCTTCGGCAAGCCGTTCATCTCCAACCCCGATCTGGTCGAGCGGCTCAAATCGGACGCGCCGCTCAACGAGCTCGACCGTGCCACGCTCTATGGCGGCGGCGAGAAGGGTTACACGGACTATCCGACCCTGAAGGCCTCGCAAGCGGCCGAGTAGCGCGAAGCCCCCCAGGCGACCATGAAAGAAAAGGCCGGGATTGCTCCCGGCCTTTTTGACACCGCCATTGACGATCCCAATCAGGTCATGCTTCCCGGCAGGAAGCAGCGCACTTCGATACGAAGCCCGGTATTGAGCTCGCGATAGTAGACGGGCCACACCATCGTCCGGCCTGCGCGATTGGGCTCGGTGACGACCGCCTCTTCCGGAACGTTCCACCACAGGCCTTCGATGCGCACGCGGTAGTGGCCATCCTTCATGTCCCAATCGATGTCCGAGAGCGCTGTCCCGTCGGCATCCGAGCAGCACGGCCCCTTGCCGGAACGCAACTTCTCGAACCAGCCCTTGAGCGGCGAATTCGCATAGCGCCCATCGAGATCGCGAGCCGTCGCGTCGGGTAACAGCAGGGAATGCACACCCAGACCGCCTGCGAGAGCAACTACTGAGATCGTCGCTCGCGCCCAACGAATGAAGACAGGCCGACGAGGGATATTCGACAGAGAGGAGATGATCGATTCAATCATCGAGGATCCGTCAATCATGTCCACCACCTCGTTGCCCGATGCGACAGCTGCGCAATAGCTCGTCGACATCTGTGGCGGAAGTTCGCAGCAAACGATGATTGTCGGCAACTAATCGGCCGACTGCGCAAATTCCAAGAGGACGCTGTAATCTCGTTCACCGGGACAGCGGGAGAATTGCCCGACGCCGGCTTTGAACAGACCGATCGACGCTCGATGCGGCCCACGACCTGCGCAGGGAGGGCAAAGCGCCGCCGTCAGATGGCGCGTGCCCACCATGCCACATCGACCGCGGTGAGCACGGCGCACGATGCATCTCGGATGACGCAGCATTTCGCAGGCGCACCTTTGCCCGCCCTACCGGCTGGCACATAATTGGGCGCAGCGAGCAAGCCAGGAATTAGGTACTCGTCATGCCCGGGCTCGTCCCACGGCTGTCCGGTTTAGAATGAGTGGACAAGGCGCATGGCGTGGATTCTTCTGCGGTCTTGAGCATCGCCAAATGTTCGAGACACGCCAGGAAGGTCCCGCCATGCGCCACCACAATACTGTATTTCACGCGCTGCAGAAGCTTGTTCCGTGGAGGGATTTCGACCGGCTTGTGGAAACACATCGGGCGAACAAGCGCGTGCGCCGGCTCAGTACCCAGAACCAGTTTCTCGCTCTGCTTTATGGCCAACTGGCTCGCGCGGAGAGCCTGCGTGCCATTGAAGCGTCCTTCGAGAGCCACGCAGCGCGGCTCTATCACGTTGGCGCAAAGGAGGTTTCGCGTTCCACGCTGGCTGATGCCAATGCTCGGCGGCCCTATGAGGTCTTCACCGGGCTTCTGGCCGAGATGATGAAAAGCTGTGAACGGAAGCTGGCAGGTGAAGTCGCGGATGCGGTCTATCTGATCGATTCGACCAGATTTTCCCTGAACTCGCTCAGTGCCGACTGGGCCAAGTTCAGCCGCGGCATCAACTGCTTCAAGCTGCACATCGTCTATAATCCAGATACCGAGAATCCAACCTCGGCTGAGTTGACCGCGGGAAACGTCAACGACATCACCATGGCGAAGTCTCTTCCGATCCGCCTAGGCGCCACCTACGTCTTCGATCTTGGTTACTATGATTACGGCTGGTGGGCCGAGCTCAACAAGCAAGGGTGTCGTCTCGTTACCCGTCTCAAAGCCAATACCAAGCTCAGAAATGTGACCGAGAACAAGATCCCGAAAGACTCTTCCGTCCTGTCTGACCGTGTCGGCCTCCTGCCTGCGAGGCTCGCAGCGTCCCGAAAGAACCCGTTCCAGGATCCTGTCAGAGAGATCAGGATCTCTACGGAAACCGGAAAAATCCTGCGCATCGTCACCAATGATCTCGATGCATCGGCCGATGAAATCGCCGATCTCTATAAGCGCCGTTGGCAGATCGAGCTGTTCTTTCGCTGGGTCAAACATACGCTGAAGATCCGCCACTTTCTCGGAACCTCCGAGAACGCCATTCGCATCCAGATCGCCGTGGCGCTGATCGCTCATCTGTTGCTGCGCGCGACCCATAAGCTGCAAAACAGCGTCAAGAGCCTGCAGACGTTTACAGGTCTGATCACGCAAAACCTCATGCATCGCAAGCGGATCGATCGACTACTCGATCGGCCCCCGCCAGCCAGGCAAGATGACCGCCAGTTGAGCCTAAGTATATGCTAAAAACTAAACCGGACAGCCGTGGGCTCGTCCCGGGCATCCACGTCTTTCTAACCAGGCCCGGACGACGTGGATGGCCAGGACAAACCCGGCCATGACGACGCGGAAAGAGCCGGCAGAGACTCTGATCGTCATATTCGATTGCTCTACGAGCCGACGGACGCGCCGCGCTGTACGCGATGACCGCGTACAACATCGAAAAGGCCGGGATTGCTCCCGGCCTTTTGACTGTCGGACGCCGCCTGCAGATGCAGGCGTGCTCAAAACTCCGCGCGCACCTTCAGCACCGCTGACTGCTCGAGATACTGGCTGCCCAGCACGGCGTTGTAGCCGAGCGAGATCGACTGGCGCTCGCCGAACGCCACCAGCTTGAGCGCGGCACCGAGCTCGGCCATGTTGCGCTCGGGCGACGGACCGGCCGCGAAGAACGTGCCGGCGCCTCCGGCGAAGCCGGCCGTCACGTTCTGCGCCGTGTTGCCAAACTCGTGCCGCCACGCCGCCAGCGTCTCCAGGCCGAAGCCATAGGTCGCGGTGACCAGCAGCGGGACGGTCGAACGGAAGCCGAGGTTGGAGCGCACCGAGTTGGTGGTCTGCTTGGCGATCGCAAGCGCTGCTCCCGCGGCGCTCGTCTCCGTATAGGCCTGCTGATCGAGATGGGCGAAGGTCACGCCGGCAAACGGCGTCAGCACCGCCTGATCCACCTTGACCGGCATGCCGAACTCGGCACGAGCCAGGGTCAGCCATCCCTTGTGGCTGCCCGAGACGGTGTCGGTGAAGCCCGCAAAGGCGACGCGGCGCGTGGTCGTGTAGTCGACCAGCGCGACGCCGGCAGAGCCGTTGAGATACCAGGACGGCTGCACGTAGGAACCGTACACCGTGCCCTGATAGTGCTGGATGCCGACCGCGTCTCCGGCGGCCGTCTTGTCGTCCATCGCGCTGGTGGCGTAGCCGAACGCGGCGCCGACGCGGAACGCGGCGTCGATCCGCTGGTCGATGCCGGCGACCAATCCGCCGGTGTTGCCCGAATAGCCAGCGACGCCGGCCACGTCATGCTGCGACGTGTTGGTGCCGATCAGGCTGCCCCAGACGGTCCGCTCGGGCTCCGGCACGATGGCAGGCGCCTTCAACGCCGGACGCGCCTTGATCGCACCATAGGCCATCAGCATCGATGTCAGCGCATCGGTGTCGGCCGCGAAGGCCGAGGCCACGCGCGAGTTGGCAGACGGTCCCGCGGCCGCTGCCGTCAGACGGTTGTCGATCTGCCCCTGGAACAGCGATGCGGTGGCGAGCGGGACCTGGGTCTGCGCTCCGTTCACGAACGGACGCAGCTGGTCGCCGGCGTTGCGCACCTCCCGATCCGTTCCCAGGCTCTGCACCGCGCCGCCCAACGCCTGCACCTGTGCGTTGCTGCCGCCGTAGCCGAACAGGCCGTTCAGCGCCGCTAGGCTGCCCGGCGAGATGCCGGCAATCGTCGCGGGCGACCTGACCGCAGCATTCAACAGCAGCGCGCCGGTCGACGTATCGGCGCTGAAACCGACCAGGGCGCTGGAGAAGTCGACGTCGAGCGGCGACGCCGACGCCGATGTCGCCACCCGGTAGACGTCGCCATTGCGCACGATGCCTGCCAGCGTGGGCGCGATCGTCCCGGCGCCCGCGAAGGTCACAGTGCCCGTGATGTTGCCGATGTTGGTCGACGGGGCCGCAGCGGTGCCGCCCGGTCCGAAGATCGTGGTCCGCAGCACTGCGCCGTCGACGAGCTGCACGCCGGCCGCGCCGCCGACGGTGACCTGCGACGTCATCAGGTCGAGCATGCCGAAATTGACTATGCTGGAAAGGCTGGTCACGCCGTCGAGCGTCAGCGAATTGCTGCCGAGGCCGGTCTGCGCCACGACGTTGCCACTGAAGCCGGTGCCCTTGAACAGAATGGTGTTGGTGGCGCCCTCCTGATCATTGATGGTGATGTCGCCACCGAGCGTGCCGGTATTGACCAGGTTGAAGGTGCGCGCTCCGAAGAAGTTCGCGGCGCCGTTGGTCGTGGCGGCGCAGAGCGGATCGGTCGTGTTGGTGCCCGCGGTCGGACAGGCGTTGCCATTGGCGTCGGTGCCGGTCCCGGAGCTGCTGAACGTCCCTTCGACCGTGCCCGCGGTCCCCTTGGTGAACGATCCCCGCGACGCGCTCTGGTCGACCGAGATCGATCCCGAGATGGTGCCGCTGTTGCTGACGTCGTGCTCGCCCGAGCCGAGATAGATGTTGCCCTGGATCAGCCCGGCATTGGCGATGACGCTGTCACGCGGGCCCGAATTCGAGCCGCTGCCCGTCAGCGGAAACGTCGATCCTGCAGCCAAGCCGGCGGCCGTGGTCAGCGGATTGGTATCGAGCGCCAGGATGTCACCCTTGATGACACCGCTGGCGTTATTGGTCACGGTCAACGCCTTGGTCTCGGTCACGGTCACGTTGCCGCTGGAGTCGAACTTGTAGAGCGGCGAATCCGGATTGCTGCCAGGGATCGTCTCGAACTCGGCGCCGGCGAACGCGGCGATCGCCCAATGGCCGTCGTAGAACCGGCTCGCCGCAGTCCAGCTGGTGTTGGCAATGGTGCCGGAGTTGGTGATCGTGGTATCGGCCCGTCCGTAGTAGGCGGCCGCGTAGTTGCCGGTCGCCGAGACCGTGCCGCCGGCCCGGTTGTTCAGAATGAAGCTGTTGGTGTTGTCGTCGGAATAGAGCGCCGAGATGACGGCCAGACTCGTCCCATTGTACCGCCCCGAAGCGGTCGTCCCGGCCGAGACGGTCAGCTTCGTCGGATCGAACGTACCGAAGAAGTTCTGGGTGACGGCCAAGGTGCCGGTGTTGTTGATGGTGAACTTGTTGACCTGGCTGTCGGCGACGATGACGTGAAGGCGTCCGGCGCTCAGCTGGCTCGTCGTGAGGCTGAGCCATCCGGCATTGTTGATGATCACGTTGTTGACGGCCGGGTCTTCGTCGTTGGAGAAATTGGCCGCGATCATGCCGCGATCTGCAAGGCCGGCCTGGGTGTTGGTCGTGAGGCTGCGATTCGCGGTCGAATCGAGCGTGATGGTCGCTGTCGGCGGGTTCGGATTATAGCCGGTGGCCGGGAAAGCCGGGTTGGCCGGCGTGTAGCCATTGCCGCCGCTGGAGGGGGTCGCGGTCGCAGCCGCCGCGTCATACACCGTGATCGCGGAGCTGATGCTCCCGCTGCAGTTGACCGTGACGCCCGGCGTCGTACATTCGGCCTTCGCGGCGCCCGCAGCCATCCACGTCGACAACAATACGAAACTTGCGGCAGCTGCTTCGCCGCGCTTTCTGGTTCTTGATTTCACCTGACGCCCCAATTTGCGCATGACATGCGCATTCTTGTTGGTGGCCAATTGTATCGAAACATTGGCGGGAACCAGCAAGGCGAAAGTTTCTCGGAACCTTAGGGACAAACTCCAACTAATAATAGAATTAGTCCCGACATCGAACGACTAATTACTACTACCTATGCCATGATCTTTTTTCTCTCTCGCGAAAGATGCAAACCTTATTGCAATGCGAGCACCTTGCAACACCGCAACGTCCCGGCAGAGCCGTGCTCACACCCGCCACTTCCGCATGGAGCAACGACCCGCGGCGGACAAGACAAACAAAAAAGGCCGGGATTTCTCCCGGCCTTTTTGCCACGGTGGGGGGCTGCCGTGGCGCGGCGCAGATGCGCCTGCGATCGCTGGTCGTTCGTCCGCGAAACTCAGAACTTCGCTTTGATACCTGCGTAGGCTGCGAGCGGCATGCCCGGCACCATGCTACGCGGATCGTTGAAGGCGAAGGCGGTATTGCCGCCCGAGGTATTGAAACCGCCCGGGTCGAACACGGTGCCTGCCGAGTAGTAGCGTTGGTTGAACAGGTTCTGTATCAGACCGAACACCTCGACATTCTTGGTCACCTGATAGGACGTATTCACGTTGACGACCCAGTAGGCCGGGACCTTCGGATAGACGTTGGTCTCGTCGTGCAGCAGATACTGGCTGCCGACATAGTTGACGCTCGCCCCGACCTTCCAGGCATCGGTCACGGCATATTCGGCCCCGAGCTTCAGGCGATGCGCCGGAATGCCGGGGATGTGGTTCCCGGACACGACGCCGACAGCCACGCCCAGGAACGGGTCGTTGACGTCGAAGGCGCTGCGGAACGTCGCATCGATGAAGGTGTAGTTGGCGTAGGCGCTCCACCGGTTCCAGGTCAGATCGAGCTTGGCCTCGACGCCCTGGCGCAGGGTGGTGCCGGCATTCTTGAAATAGCCGCGCACGGGGTTCGCCGGATCGACGACGTTGATGATGTCGTCGGAGTTCTCGGTGCGGAAGACGCTGAGGCCCCAGCGCAGCCGCCAGCCGTCGTCGACCGACACCGCCTTGACCGGCGCCTTGCGATAGGCCGGCGGCGCCGCGGCATACGCCGAGCCGCCGCCGGAAATCTCGCCGCGCAGACCGCCTTCGATGGTGCGCGACACCACCTGCTTGAGCGGCGGATCGGCGATCAGGAAGTTGTCGATCAGACAGGGGTTGGCGGGATCGGAACAGCCGAGCTCGAGCGGGGTCGGCGCGCGGTTGGCTTCGGAGTAGCCGGCATAGGCTGTCATGTTCGGCGTGATCTTGTAGGTCAGGCCGACCACGGGATTGAAGCGCTGGAAATTGTTGTCGCTGTTCAGGAGCGGCGCCAGGCCGGTCTGGTCGCGCAGGTTGATCTGCGCCCAGTTGAAGCGGCCGCCGGCCGTGAACGCCAGTTGCGAGGTGATGTCGAAGGTGTTGGTCGCGTAGATGCCGAGATAGGTGTTCTTGGCGTTCAGATTGACCGGTGAGATGTCGGCCGCCGGCTGATCGATGTAGACGCCGAGGCCGGTCACGAAGAGATTGTTGTCGACGGTGCCGAGCTCCGACGTCGCCGAGAAGTTGGTGTTGCCGTGATCGACGCTGGCGCCGACGACGAAATGGTTGTCGTGGCCGAACAGCTGCGTGGTCGATGTCGCCTGCAGCGATCCGCCATAGCTCGTGGTCTTGACCTGGTTGCGGTCGATCTCGCCGAGCGCAAGATCTCCGGCCAACGTGTTGGCGGTCGGGCCATTTCGGTTGATTTGAACCTCGGCGCCAGCAGCGTCCGTCAGACAGAACTCTCCAGGAAAGGCTCCAGCCGGATCGCAAGCAGCCGCCTCAGTGGCGTTGCCGTCGACGCGCGCCGACTTGTAGTTGCGGTAGTAGCCGTTGGCCTGGAACGAGAGCGTATCGGTCGGCGTCCACTTCGCGCTGGCCTGCACCATCTGCATCTGCAGATGCAGCGACTGCGGCCAGGTGTAGACGCTGGACCAGCGCTGGTTCAGCATCTCGATCGGCGTCGCCGCCACCGAGCCGAGCTTGTTGTCGGCCCCGGTGAAGGAGAGGTGGAACTCGGTCTGGTCGCCGCGCGCGCCGATATCGGCATACATGCGCCGGACCTGCGACTGCGACGAGAAGTCGCGCCAGCCGCGATCAAAGGCGCCTTCAGCAGCGAAGTAGGCCGAGTAGGTGCCGTTGTTCCAGCCGTATTGGGCGCCCGACTGGATGCGGCCAAAGGAGCCGCCGAACAGCTGGGTCTCGGCGCCCTGATAGGTGAAGCCGTTCTTCATCTCGATCGACAGCGCACCGCCGGTGGCGTTGAGACCGAACAGCGGGTTGTTCGGCTGCAGCGTCATGCGCGCGATCGCCATCTCCGGGATCAGGTCCCAGTTCACGACGTCGCCAAACGCCTCGTTGATGCGGGTGCCGTTCTGATAGACGGCAATGCCCTGCGGCGTGCCGAGCACCGGCGATGCTGTTGCACCGCGGTAGTTGAGGTCGCGCTGGAACGCGTTGCCGGTCTGGTCGCTGAGGGAGACGCCCGGCATCGACTGCAGCATGCCGTCGAGCAGCGACGGCGCACGGCTGTGATCGAGCTCCTTCGCCCCGATGGTTTCGACGTTGGACGGAATCTTGTCCTTGGCGATCTCGCTCCCCGGAACCGGCGAGACACCGACCACCTCGATGGTCTGGAGTGTTTGTTGCGCAAACGCAATTGAAGGTAGTAACGCACATGTAGCGAGAAGCGCGCTCTTCAGCGCCGAGAGTCTGGTCAAGACGTCCCCCAGTTTCTTGTCGACCGGTTCAAGCGTCAGCTCACGCCCCTGAGCCTCCCCTCACTCGAAGCCGGTCGATTCACACGATTACGAACGGTAAACATTGGTAAACAGCGGCAATCTTCGTCGCAACGGGGAATATTCTTCACCAACTAGGGACAATCTTCCCGCATCCGGAAACTGGCGATCGTTTCGCCGTGCTATTTTCGTTTCTCGGCCGCATTGTCGCACGTCTTCGTGGTTTCCAAGGGAACCAGCATGGAGAGCAACGTCGGCGCAAACCACGCCCAAGGGCGAGACCTGGATCGGATGTATCGCGTTCTGCTGGTCGACGATCACCCGGTCGTCATCACGGCCTGCCGCTGGCTGCTGAAAGAGGCCGGGATCGCGTCCGTGTTCGAGGCGCATGACGCTGATGGCGGCTACGAAGCCTATTTGCGCGATCGGCCGGACGTTACGGTCGTCGACCTTCGCCTGCAGGGCCAGGAGTGGGACGGAATCGGCCTGATCGAGCGCATGCGCGCCCATGATCCGCGCGCGAAAATCCTGGTCTTCAGCATGCACGGCGATCCGCGGGTCGTTCGCTCGGCCCTCGACGCCGGCGCCAACGGCTATCTGCTCAAGGACGCTCCGCCGCAGGAGCTGCCGAAGGCGCTGGAACGGGTTCGGGCTGGCGGCTCCTATCTGGATGCGCAACTGGCGACCCGGATTGCCCTGTTGCGAACAGAGTCGGGCGGACCAGCAGCGGCCGCATTGACGCCGCGCGAGCAACAGGCTCTCGCGTTGCTGGCGGAGGCGAAATCCTATCAGGCGATCGCGGAGCAACTGGGGATCAGCTACAAGACGGTCATTAACCTGACCTACCGGCTGCGGCAGAAGGTCGGCGCGCGCAGTCTGCCGGACCTCGTTCGCCTGGCCGTAGAGATGTCCCGCGTCAGGTCCCGACCTGAGTAAATTCTACTACGGAGACCGCGATCGACGGGATGGATCAACCATCGAACCATGATCGGGCAGTCAAATTCAAAGACCCAAATTCAAAGACAAAGGCCTGCGACCATCCCGTCGCAGGCCTTCTGCCGTCGGCATCGCGGGTCTGCACCACAGAACGCTGATGCACCCACGTCGTCCGGGTCTCACTTCACCAGCTTGGCCACCGACTTCAGCTCTTTCGAATCGAGCGTGCCGTCATTGTCGGGATCGGCTGCCTTGAAGCGGCTGGCCACCAGCGCAAGATACTCGTCCTTGGTCAGCGTGCCGTCATTGTCGGGATCAGCCGCCTTGAGATCCTTGGCCGAGACCCGGCCGCGCAGTTCCTTCGCGTCGAGCGTGCCGTCGTGGTCGCGGTCCAGACGGTCGAACAGGGCACCGGCTGCGGCACGGACCTCGTTCAGATCGGCGGTGCCGTCCTTGTCGGGGTCGATCGAGGTCAGCAGCTTCGAGGCGGCCGGCGCACTCGCAGCCATCGTCGTGGTGCCGGCGATCGCGGCCAAGCCCAAGGCGGCTGCCGCCATCATAAGTTTCCAATTCATCGAATTGATCCTTTGTCTCCGCCGTCCGACGGGGCGGCGATGAATGGTGCGGTAAAAACGTATCCGAGCGTCGCCGGCTTCGCAGGCGACGCGACACGTACCACTTTGACCTAAGTGAGGCGCTGCAATTTCGCAAGTGCAACAGAGAGGACGTCCGGGAAATTATCGACCGCAATCGGGATCAAAACCTGGGACCGTGCAGGAAATATCTCCCGGGTCGGTCGCGCCAGGGAGTCTCCGAAGCGGAGCTCGTGGACTCTCGCGCCTCGGCCCGGGCGTTCGCAGCGAGACGTCCCTGCTTAGCGGCACGGACGCGCCTGGGCCCGCTACGTGCCGTCGGCTCACTGGTCTTCTTGGCGGTGCTCTTGCTGGCTTGCGTCTGCTTCCACCAGGATTCGAACTCGTTCTGCAGCCGCGGCTCCCGCGCGAAAGCGCGCCCATCCGCGAGCACGAAGACGGAGATGGCGAGAGTGACAATCACGCGCAGGCTGATGGGCCGGGCGGAATTGCGGCGACGATGGTCGATAGCTTGAGGCACTGCGCGTCCGATCTCTGGCTATCCGGCTCTCGGCGGCGGATGTTGCAACGCGGATTTTCCATCGCTCTGTGACGTCAATGTGTTTGCAACGCGCCACATTCATCGCCGTGCTGAGATTCATTTGCGAGTCGGCCGCCATATTGTCCCGGTCAAAATGTCCCGTTCGGCTTGCCAAAACATCCCTATTCCCACTGATACAGATGCGGACACGGCAAATGGGGCAAGACGCAACTGATCGTTTCCCGATCGCGTCACCTTTCAGCCGAGACCGCCGCATGTTTTCGCCGCGCGCACTCGTTAGCTCATTTGCTGAGGGAGTGCGGGGACATGCAGCCGGACGACGTCGCAAGACGACAACAAAAACGATCGCGATGGTGCATGGTCGGCGGTGTCCTCCTGCTGGCGCCGTTCGGCGCAGCCGCTGAGGAAATCCAGGGCAACGACCCGGCATCTCCTGGTCATTTCCAGGTCGAGCAGCGCTTCGGCTATGTCACGACCTTCAATCCGCAGCAGCAGAACGGTGGCCGCCGCGTCCCCCAGCGGGCGCTCACCGGCGAGACCGAGATCGGCTACTCGCCGACCGAATGGTACGAGATCGCACTGACCTCGCCTTACGCCTTAGCGCGCGCCAACGTGCCGATGGCGATGGGCAATGTGATGGACAACGGCGTGCCGGGCTACTCATTCCAGTCCGGCGGCGTGACCATTCGCCAGACCTTCATCCAGGGCGACCGGCTCGAGCGCACGGTGTTCGTCGGCCTCGTTTCGCGCACCATCCTGGCGCCGCAGGGCGGACTCACGCCGGATCTGTGGGTCGCCAACAAGGCCGGGGCGGGTCAGCCGGGTGCACCGCGTTTCGTGCAGGAGGCCACGCCACGGGTGGCGCAGATGTTCACGCCGATCATCGGCGTCAACCTGCCCAACGACTATCAGCTGATCTTCAACGCCAACATGACCTTCGGCATCGACGGCGCCGGCTCGGCCTTCGAGCCGTCGATCCGTTTCGTCAAGCGCCTCAGCGACCGCTGGACCGTCGGCATCGAGCATTTCTCCAACCTCGGACCGCTCGGCCACATCCTGCCCTGGAACCAGCAGATGCAGACGCTCTATGCCGTCGCCGACACGCGCTTCAAGGGCTTCGAGTTCAGCTTCGGCATAGGCTACGGCCTGACCAACGCCTCGCGCGGCCTCGCGCTCAAGACCAGCATCGGCAAGGATTTCTGACCGGCCCGGTTGCAGCCCCCTTCATCTCATCCTCAATCATAAGAACAAGGACACTCGTCATGCGTCGCCTCGTCACCGCCTGCGCGCTTCTGATCCTGGCCGGCTCTGCCGCCAATGCCGAGGACGGCCCGCGCTTTCTCAACCGCACCGGACAGACCATCGTGAAGATGTACCTGGCTGCCGTCGGCACCAAAACCTGGGGTGCGGACCAGTGCAAGAACGACGACGAAGGCGAGGTCGACCACAACGAGCGCATGACCCTGGTCGGCGTCAAATCGGGCCGCTACGACATCAAGCTCGCCGACAAGGCCGGCCGCACCTGCGTCGCCAAGAACATCGAGCTCAAGGAAGGCGCGCAGTTCGTCGTGCGCGACACGGATCTGACCGAATGCTCGAAGTGAGTTGTAAGTGATGACGTGATGAGGCCGCTCAGCGCGGCCTCATATGCAGAGGCACCGTTCGCGACTCCTGCGCCTGTTTCATGACTGGGGGAAAGCGCGGAAACGGGGCCGCGCGTTCGATGATGGACAGCGCCGCGCGATCCAGTGCCGGTGAGCCCGAGCTACCGGCGAGCCGGCGCGACACCAGCCGGCCGTTGCGGTCGATGACAATACTCACCATGACTGTGCCGCTCGCACCATTGCCATCGGATGGATAGGCGACGTAACGGCGGATGTGCGCCACCATCTCGGCATTCCAGCTGGCCTGCCCATCGCGCGCGCCGACGCTGTCCTCGCCCGGATTGGGCGCCGACGCCACACGTGAGGGCCGGCTGGCTGGCGCAGCGGCCGGCTTCGGCGCGGGCTTCCTCTCGGCCCTTTCCTTCTCGACCGGCCCGCGTTCGGCGCGCTCGGGCACGGCGACCGGCTTCGTCTCCGGCGGTTTGGCCTCAATAGGCTTCGGCGGCGGCGGAGGCGGCAACACCAATTCGTCCGCGCGCGGCGGCTCGGGCGCGAGCGTGACCTGCGGCACGGGCTCGGGCGACGGCAGCACTTCCGGCACCGGCTGCGGGACGGGCTCGGCCACGGCTTCGCGTGCGACAGGTTCTTCCTTGACCGGCTCTTCCTTCGGCGGCTCGACCGGCGGGGTCGGCTCGGCCGTCGGCGCGTCTTGCGCTGCAGGGGCCGTTTCGCTCACCACCGCTGGCGTGAACACGACGTCGAAGGCCGGCGCTTCCGCGCGCCCCTCTGGCGCCGGACGCAACAACAAATAGCCGACGGCGAGGCCGACATGCAGCCCGGCCACCACCAGCGCGGCGACCGTCCACAGCGCGCGCTCCCGGCCCTCCTCCGGTTCGAACGGATCGAGCGTCAGCACGCTCACGGGCTGCTCCGGTCTTCCAACGCGACCAGCGCCACCTTCACATAACCGGCGCGGCGCAGCGTGTTCATCAGCGCCATCACCTCGCCATAGGGCAGCGTCTGATCGGCGCGCAGCAGCACGCGCTGCTCATGATCGGACTTGGTCGCGGCATCGAGCGACGCGGCGATATCAGCCTGTTCGACGCTCTGGTCGCCGACCGCGAGTGAGCGGTCGGCCTTGAAGGTGACGAAGATCGGCGTCTCCGCGCGCGGCTGCGGCTCGGCTGAAACGGCCGGCAGGTTGACCGGGATGTCGACGGTCGCGAGCGGCGCTGCGACCATGAAGATGATCAGCAGCACCAGCATGACGTCGATGAACGGCGTCACGTTGATGTCGTGCGTCTCTTCGAATTCGTCGGTGCGCCGGGCGAGCTTGACGGCCATGGCTCACTCCGCCGGATTGGCGATCGACAGCATCGGTGCATCGACCGCGCGGATGGCGCTGCGCCGCGCCTCGGCCGGGCCTGCGTGCTGCCGGTCGAGATCGCGGCTGATCAGGCGCATCACCGCGACCGACGCATCGGCGATGACGGCGCGATAGCCGCCGGTGGCGCGCGCGAACAGATTGTAGATGACGACCGCGGGAATCGCGGCGGCGAGGCCGAAGGCGGTGGCGAGCAGCGCCTCAGCGATGCCCGGCGCGACCACCGCGAGATTGGTCGTGTGGGCATGCGAGATGCCGATGAAGCTGTTCATGATGCCCCAGACCGTGCCGAACAGGCCGACGAAGGGCCCGACGGCGCCGACAGTGGCGAGAATGCCGATGCCGCGGCCGATCCGCGCGACGGCGGCCGCCTCGATCCGCTCGAACTGCCAGGCGACGCGCTCCTTGATGCCGTCAGCGGGCAGACCGCGCGACTTGTCGATCTCGTCCTCGGCGACGGCGAGCAGGCGCCCCACCACACCGTCTTCAGCGGAAATGCGTCCCGTCGCGTCGGACAAGGACCGCGCAGCGACTGCGCCCCCAAGCGCGCTGCGGGCGGTGCGCAGAGCCGAGCGGAGCTGGATCGTCTTCACGACCAGCACGGTCCAGGTCGCAACCGACGCCAGCGCCAGCCCGATCATGACCGCCTTCACGACGATGTCGGCCTGCATGAACATGGTCCAGGGTGACAACGCCTCCGGCAGCGTGCTCGCGAGACTGGCGATGTGTGCCTGGTCCATTGTCGTACTCCCTCGATGGCCCCGTGAGATTGGTGATCACGATCCCGCCGCTGGCTCGCGTCGCAGACCCTGCGCTTCAGGAGAAAGCGCGCGGCCGGCTTCGATGGCGTCAGATCGTGTCGAGGCCTTGTTGTTTCGCGTCCTTGGGGCAAAGTCGCGGCGAAGACGGCGACCATCCCGATTTTGAAAGAGTGCCGCCTGTTGTCGCCTGCTTCAAGGCACTTGGCGCTTGGAATATATCCCATGTAGACCGGGAAGAATTCCCGGATGGAACGGGAATACCCCATCTCCGGCGGGGGTCGGCTGCATTCGGCAAACGCCGATTCCCTCGCTTCGGGGAACGCGATAACGTCGTCACATGCCGTCCGCACCCGAGGACATCGTGCGCCGCGCTGCAGCCAGCTTCAATGCCGGCCGCATCGATGAGGCGCGTCGGCTGTGCGAGCAGGAGCTTGCGCGCGCCCCCGGCGAGCCGATGTTCAGCCACCTGTTGGCTGCGGTGCTGCTGTCGCGCCAGGAGATCGCCGCGGCGCGCTTCCACGTCGCGGCGAGCCTGGCGAGGCGCCCCGACAACGCGGCCGCGCAACTCCTCGCCGCGCGCATTTGCCGCGCCGACAAGGACTACGCCGCCGCCCTCGACCATGTCGATCGTGCGTTGGCGTTGGCGCCGCAGCGCGAAGCCTTCGTGGAGAAGGCGCGCATCCTCGACCAGGCTGGCGATCGCGCCCAGGCCCGCAACGCCTGGCAGGCGATCCTCAAAGTCGTGCCTGATCATGGCGAAGCCGCCGCGCGGCTCGGCCGGTTCGCGTTCGAGGACGGCGATCTCGCTTGCGCCGCCTCCTACCTCGAGCAGGCGACGTCGGGCGACGCTCCGGCTTCCGCGTGGTTCGATCTCGGCTTGGTCCGCCAGGATCAGCGCGATTATAGCGGCGCGGCAACGGCCTACAGGAAGGCACTGGCGCTCAATCCCGATCACGCCGAAAGCGCGCTCAATCTGGGGATCGTATTGCAGGAAAGCGGCGATGCGGACGCGGCGATGCAATTCTATCAAACGGCCTACCGGCTGCGGCCACAGATGTTCGGCTCGATCGCGATGGCGCTGACGTCCGCCGCGCATGGAAGGCTGTGGCTCGACGAAGCCGCGTTGCGGCTTGCCTTAACGCGTTGACCGGCCGCGCCGAGCGCGAAACCGCTTGCGATAGACATTCGGTGCAGCCAGCACCTGTGCAACGGTCCTGGAATAGGCGATTGCGTGATCCGCGTCGAACGGCTCGAACACGAGTTCCGGCGCCTCGCGCGGCACCGGAAAACATTGCGCGACCGGAGTGCCCTTCGGCACCACGCCGCAAAAATCGGGCGCGATCCACAGCGCCGGAAAGTTGATGCCGCCGTCGTGGAAACGGTCGGCATCGACGAGACCGGTCACGGTCCGGAACGGCAGGTCGTCGCGATTGACCGGGTGGGTCGCAAACAGCGACCAGCCCTCAGGACATTCGATGGTCCAGAAGCTGTTGAACTTGATGGCCGCCTGCCGATCTCGCGCAAACGGGGCGCCCTCGAATTGCGCGGCGACGTGAAAGCTGAGTGGTGCACGGGGATGCCCTGCGGTCGCAGCAGCCGGAACGTCCCAATCCCATGAGAACGTTCCACGGCTCACCCTGACGTCGCAAGGCAGCAGGATCATCACGCCATGGGCCATCGCATCGACGAATGGCGGGCACTGCTTGACGGTACGAATGTCGCGGCCATGCAGGTCGGAAAATGCCTGCGCCGGCATCCGGCGCAGCCAGTCGGGCAAGGCCGTCCGCGCAGCCACCGGCCGCGGCAGGTGATCGATCAGCGCGGGATCGCAGCGAAAGACCATGCGCATGGCGTCTCCTCCGTGACGGCGAGCGAGGTGATGATTGTAGCCGTCATTGCGAGCGAAAGCGACTTGTCGGCCATAGCCCGGCGGGCGACGGCGGAGGCAATCCCGAATCGTTCTTGTGGCTCGATTGCTTCGTCACGTTGCGCTTCGCAACGGCGACGGAGCGTGGGAATGCAAAAGGCCGGGATTGCTCCCGGCCTTTCGTGTTTCTCCACCGTCATGCCCCACGCAGGCGGGGCATCCTGTCAACACAGCCGTCAGCACCAGATCCGAGGTGCCACGGTGGAGTTGACGACGCGGACCTTACTTCGCGTCCGCGCGCTTCGGCGGGCTGGCCGGCCACGACTTGATCAGCGTGTCGTAGTCGATGGTCTCGCCCTTCGGCTTCTCGTTGGCGAGCTTGCGCTGCGGAGCGATGTTGCCGTCCTTGGCCGACTTGTTGAACCAGTACTCGGCCGACTCCTTCTTGTTCAGCTTCGGACCGCAGTCGCCCTGGACTTTGGACTTCTCTAGACGCTCGAGGACGGAGTCCTGAGCGGCTGCGAGCGCATCCATCGCGGCTTGCGGGGTCTTCGCACCGGACGACGCATCGCCGATGTTCTGCCACCACAGCTGCGCCAGCTTCGGATAGTCGGGCACGTTGTTGCCGGTCGGGGTCCACTGCACGCGGGCGGGCGAGCGGTAGAACTCGATCAGGCCGCCGAGCTTCGGCGCACGCTCGGTGAACGACTTGTCCCAGATGTCGGATTCGCGGATGAAGGTGAGACCGACATGGCTCTTCTTCAGCGACACCGACTTGGAGACGATGAACTGCAGGTAGAGCCAGGCGGCCTTGCGGCGATCCGCCGGGGTCGACTTCAGGAGCGTCGCGGAGCCGACGTCCTGGTAGCCGAGCTTCATGCCGTCCTTCCAGTACGAGCCGTGCGGCGACGGGGCCATGCGCCATTTCGGCGTGCCGTCGGCGTTCATCACCGGCAGGCCGGGCTTGACCATGTCGGCGGTGAAGGCGGTGTACCAGAAGATCTGCTGGGCGACGTTGCCCTGCGACGGCACCGGGCCCGACTCGGAGAAGGTCATGCCCTGCGCCTGCGGCGGAGCATACTTCTTCATCCAGTCGAGATATTTGGCGATCGAGTAGACAGCAGCCGGGCCGTTGACGTCGCCGCCACGCTCGACCGAGGAGCCGACCGGACGGCAGCCTTCCATGCGGATGCCCCATTCGTCGACCGGCAGGCCGTTCGGGAGGCCCTTGTCGCCGTTGCCGGCCATCGACAGCCAGGCATCGGTGAAGCGCCAGCCGAGCGAGGGATCCTTCTTGCCATAGTCCATGTGGCCATAGACCTTGACGCCGTTGATCTCCTTGACGTCGTTGGTGAAGAAATCGGCGATGTCCTCATAGGCCGACCAGTTCACGGGCACGCCGAGGTCGTAGCCATACTTGGCCTTGAACTTGGCCTTGTAGTCCGCGTTGGTGAACCAGTCGTAGCGGAACCAATAGAGGTTGGCGAACTGCTGGTCAGGCAGCTGATAGAGATGGCCGTTCGGCGCGGTCGTGAACGACTTGCCGATGAAGTCGTCGACGTCGAGCCCGGGATTGGTGACGTCCTTGGCCTCGCCCTTCATCCACTCCGTGAGGTCGACGGCCTGGCCGTAGCGGAAGTGCGTGCCGATGAAGTCGGAGTCGTTGATCCAGCCGTCATAGACGTTCTTGCCGGACTGCATCTGGGTCTGGATCTTCTCGACGACGTCACCCTCCTGGATGATGTCGTGCTTGACCTTGATGCCGGTGATTTCCTCGAACGCCTTGGCCAGCGTCTTGGATTCATATTCATGCGTGGTCAGGGTTTCCGACACCACGTTGATGTCCATGCCCTTGAAGGGGGCAGCGGCCTTGATGAACCACTGCATCTCCTTCAGCTGGTCGTCCTTCGACAGCGTCGAAGGCTGAAATTCGCTGTCGATCCACTTCTTCGCCGCGGCCTCATCGGCGTAGGCGGGCGCGGTGAGCGCAGCCGACGCCGCCATCAGCGCGAATGCGCTCGTCATCATCAACGCCCTGGTCTTCGAGGCGTTGGCCCTGGGCAAGGGCTTCTTCCCTTCAGGCAGATATTGCATGGTGTTCCTCCATTGCAGTGACAGACTTCTTCAGGCCCGGGTTGCTCCCGGATCTGCTCCAATTCGTTCGCCTCAGACGGTGCGGAAGATCGCCACGGCCGACGCCAACGAAATCGCGCTTGCGAGCCACAGGCTCGAAATCTCAAAACTGTTTTCGCCGAGCGGTACGCTGGCGATGGCGTCGGTCCCGACCAGTGCGATCCACACCAGATGAATGACGGCGGCAGTGATCAGCGAAATGAACAGGCGGTCGCCGCGCGTGGTCGGAATCCGCAACACGCCGACCCGCTCCGCCTCCGGATAGGCCGCAGCAAGCCACGTCATGACCCCGAGCGTGCAGGCCAGCAGAACGAAGAAGATCGCGCTCGGCAGCGTCCAGGCCATCCATGCGATATTGTCCATGGCTCAAACCTTTCTGCCAGAGCGATCAAAAGCTCTAGCACCGAATGCGGTGCGCTCCCTCTCCCCGTTCTTACGGGGAGAGGGTCGGGGTGAGGGGCCGATGCACGAGCGGTGCGACTTGCGAAACCTGTACCCCCTCACCCGGATTGCATCTGACGATGCAACCCGACCTCTCAGCGCGAGCGAAGCTCGTCGCGCCCCCGCAAGCTGGGAGAGGTTAGAACCGCCGTGCGCTTGCGCGACAATCACACCCATCATCACACCCGCCCCAATGCGAAGCCGCGCGCGATGTAGTTGCGGACGAACCAGATCACGAGCGCGCCGGGGATGATCGTGAGCACGCCGGCGGCGGCGAGCAGGCCCCAGTCCATGCCTGCGGCGGAGACCGTGCGGGTCATGACCGCCGAGATCGGCTTGGCATCGACCGAGGTCAAGGTGCGGGCGAGCAGGAGCTCGACCCAGGAGAACATGAAGCAGAAGAACGCGGCGACGCCGATGCCGCTCGCGATCAGCGGCACCAGGATCTTCACGAAGAAGCGCGGAAACGAATAGCCGTCGAGGAACGCCGTTTCGTCGATCTCGCGCGGCACCGAGGAGACGAAGCCTTCGAGGATCCACACCGCCAGCGGAATGTTGAAAATGCAGTGCGCGAGCGCGACCGCCCATGGCGTATCGAACAGGCCGATCGCCGAATACAGGTTGAAGAACGGCAGCGCATAGACCGCGGCCGGCGCCATCCGGTTCGACAGCAGCCAGAAGAACAGGTGCTTGTCGCCGAGGAAGCGATAGCGCGAGAACGCGTAGGCCGCCGGCAACGCCACCGAGATCGAGATCACCGTGTTGATGATCACATATTTCAGCGAGTTGATGTAGCCGGAATACCAGCTCTCATCGGTGAAGATCCGCATGTAGTTCGCGATTGTCGGCTGGTGCGGCCACAGCGTCATCGTCGAGACAATCTCGGAATTGGTCTTGAAGCTCATGTTGACGAGCCAGTAGATCGGCAACAGCAGGAAGACCAGGAACACCGAGATGATGACGCGACGGCCCGGAATCGAGTTCATCACGCGCCTCCTTGCGTCGGCCGGCGCTCAGTGCCGGCATGGGTCATGATCGTATAGAAGATCCAGCAGACGATCAGGATGATCAGGTTGTAGACCAGCGACAGCGCCGCGGCCTTGCCGAGGTCGAACTGGCCGAGCGCGATCTTGACCAGCTCGATCGAGATGAAGGTGGTGGAATTGCCGGGCCCGCCGCCGGTCACGACGAACGGCTCGGTATAGATCATGAAGCTGTCCATGAAGCGCAGCAGCACCGCGATCAGCAGCACCCGGTGCATCTTCGGCAGCTGGATCGCGGTGAACACCGCCCAGCGCGAGGCACCGTCGATCTGCGCCGCCTGGTAATAGGCGTCGGGAATCGACTTCAGGCCGGCATAGCAGAGCAGCGCCACCAGGCTGGTCCAGTGCCAGACATCCATCACGATGACCGTCACCCAGGCGTCGATATCGTTGGAGACGTAATTGTAGTCGATGCCGATGCTGGTCAGGGTATAGCCGAGCAGGCCGATGTCGGGGCGGCCGAAGATCTGCCAGATGGTGCCGACGACGTTCCATGGAATCAGCAACGGCAGCGCCAGGGTGACGAGGCAGAACGCCACCGTCCAGCCGCCGCGCGGCATCGACAGCGCCACGACGATGCCGAGCGGCACCTCGATGGCGAGGATCACGGCCGAGAACAGCAGGTTGCGCCCGAGCGAGGCCAGGAAACGGCCGCCGAGATCGGTCGAGGGATCGAGCAGCTCCTTGAACCAGCCGACCCCGTTCCAGAAGAACTGGTTGTTGCCGAACGTATCCTGAAGCGAATAGTTCACGACCGTCATCAGCGGCAGGATGGCGGAGAACGCGACCAGCAGGAACACCGGCAGTACCAGGAACCAGGCCTTGTTGTTGATGGTCTTGTCCATCACTTAGGCTCCCTCGACGAGGCGGCTGTCGGCATAGACATGGACATGCGACGGGTCGAAGCGCAGCCCGATCGCCGCCCCCTGCGGCGAGAACCCGGCCGGCAGGCGCGCGGCGAACTTGACGTCGCCGACGCGGACCTGCGCGAAGCGGATGCGGCCGAGATCGTCGATGCGCTCGATGTTGGCGTCGAGCAGGCCTGGTCCGGGTGCTGCGACGTCGACGAACTCCGGACGCACGCCGATCTCGATCTTGGCGCCCGCCGGCAGCGCATCGTAGCTGCGTGCGAGCGTCAGGGTGTGGCCGTCGATGCGGGCCTCGCGGCCCTTCACGTCCGCGGAGAGGATGTTCATGCCGGGCGAGCCGATGAAGTAGCCGACGAAGGTGTGCGCCGGCTTGTCGAACAGTTCCGCCGGCGTGCCGCTCTGCACCACACGGCCGTCATGCATCACGACTACGGTGTCTGCGAAGGTCAACGCCTCGGTCTGGTCGTGGGTCACGTAGATCATCGTCAGATCGAGCTCGCGATGCAGCGCCTTCAGCTTCGAGCGCAGCTGCCATTTCAGCTCGGGATCGATCACGGTCAGCGGCTCGTCGAACAGCACCGCGGCGACGTCTGAGCGCACCAGCCCGCGGCCGAGCGAGATCTTCTGCTTGGCGTCAGCCGTGAGCCGCGTCGCCTTGCGGTTGAGATCCGGCGTCAGGTCG
The DNA here is from genome assembly GCF_021088345.1 of Bradyrhizobium ontarionense. Classification (NCBI taxonomy): domain Bacteria; kingdom Pseudomonadati; phylum Pseudomonadota; class Alphaproteobacteria; order Hyphomicrobiales; family Nitrobacteraceae; genus Bradyrhizobium; species Bradyrhizobium ontarionense. Next base: position 3,229,925 of record NZ_CP088156.1, read on the forward strand.
AGCAGCCGCGCGATCTCGGCGACGCGCTTGTCGATCTCGGCCTTCGGCACACCGCGATTCTTGAGCGGGAACGCAAGATTCTCGCCGACGGTCATGGTGTCGTAGATGACCGGGAACTGGAACACCTGCGCGATGTTGCGCTCGCGGGTCGAGGCTTTCGTGATGTCGGTGCCGTCGAACAGGATCTTGCCGCGCGAGGGCACGAGAATGCCGGAGATCAAGTTGAGCAGCGTGGTCTTGCCGCAGCCCGAGGGCCCGAGCAGCGCATAGGCGCCGCCCTGGCGCCAGGTCATCGTGACCGGCTTCAGCGCGAAGCTTTCGATGTCGGCATTGTTGCCATGGTAGGATTGGGCGAGATCGACGAGGTCAATGCGGGCCATGCGGCATCTCCCTCATAGGCTCTTCGGCGCCGCGACCAGTCGGTCGCTGGCGTCGAACACAAAGACGTCGGCGGGATCGAGCACGGCGTCCAGGATATCGCCGGGCTCGTATTCATGGACGCCGTGCAGCACGGCGACCCAGTTCATGCCATCGCACGTCAGGTGCACAAAGCTCTCCGAACCGGTGATCTCCGTCACGGAGACGGTCGCCGGGAAGGCGTGGCGGCCATGGCTGGCGCCGGCCTTCGCGAGCCCGAGCTGGTGCGGGCGAAGACCGGCGCGGTAATTGCCATCGGGCAGATCGGCATAGAGTCCGCCCGCCGGCGCGCTCACGCCACCGGCGTAATGCACGCTGTCGCCACGCTTCTGGATGTCGACGATGTTCATCGGCGGGTCCGAAAACACCTGGCCGACGCGCAAGGTGTCGGGACGGCGATACACGGCTGCGGTGTCGCCGGCCTGCAGCACCTCGCCTTCCCACATGCAGATGGTACGGCCGCCGAGCAGCAGCGCTTCCGACGGCTCGGTGGTGGCATAGACGAAGATCGCGCCTGACGCCTCGAAGATGCGCGGCAGCTCGGTGCGCAGCTCCTCGCGCAGCTTGTAGTCGAGATTGGCCAGGGGCTCGTCGAGCAGCACGAGATCGGCGCCTTTCACCAACGCCCGCGCAATCGCAGTGCGCTGCTGCTGGCCGCCAGAGAGCTGCAGCGGCGTGCGCTTCAGATAGGGCTCGAGCCTGAGCAGCCCGGCGGCTTCCGCGACGCGCTTCTCGATCTCCTGGCGCGACTTGCCCTGAACGCGCAAGGGCGAAGCGATGTTCTCATACACCGTGAGCGAGGGATAGTTGATGAACTGCTGATAGACCATCGCGACCGAGCGCTGCCGCACGTCGGCGCCGGTGACGTCCTTGCCGTCGACCAGCACGCGGCCGGTGGTCGGCCGGTCGAGGCCGGCGAGCAGCCGCATGATCGAGGTCTTCCCCGACAAGGTCGGGCCGAGCAGCACGCTGAGCGTGCCGCGCTGCAAGGTCAGCGAGACATCGCGAATGGTGGTGAGCCCGTCGACGATGCGCGAGACGTGGTCGAGCGTCACGCTCATGCGCGTCCCCCTGCTTCACGCACCGGAGGGGCAGCCCTGTCGCGATTGGCGACGATCCATGCATCGAGCGCGGCGATTTCCGCCGCCGACATCCGCAACCCCAGCTTCGATCGCCGCCACACAATGTCCTCGGCCGTCAACGCCCACTCGTCCGTCATCAGGTACCTGACTTCACGCTCCGTCAAGGTGCCACCGAAATCCTGGCCGAGATCGGCGGAAGATGTCGCCCCGGCAAGCATCGTCGCGGCCCGCGTGCCATAGGCATGCGCGATACGCTTCGCATGAGCATCTGTCAGGAAAGGATAAGTGTGGCGGAGACCGGCGATCAGCGGCGCCACGGCCGTGACCTTCATGTCGCCGCCGGGCAGCGGCGCCCTGCCGGTCCAGCCTTCCTGCGCCTTCGTGCCCTTCAGATAGGGCGCGAGGCGCTCCAGCGCCTCCTCCGACAATCGGCGGTAGGTCGTGATCTTGCCGCCATAGATCGACAACAGCGGCAGGCCGCCCGGCGTATCGAGCTCGAACACGTAGTCGCGTGTCGCCGCCTTGGCTTCGCTGGCGCCATCGTCATAGAGCGGCCGCACGCCGGAATAGCTCCACACGACGTCGGCCGGCTTGACCGGCTTGGCGAGATATTCGCCGAGCGCGGCGCAGAGATAGGCGATCTCCTCGTCGGTCGCTTTCACCTTGGCCGGGTCGCCCTGATAGTCGCGGTCCGTCGTGCCGATCAGCGTAAAGTCCTGCTGGTAGGGGATCGCGAAGATGATGCGGCCATCGGCGTTCTGGAAGATGTAGGCGCGATCGTGATCGTAGAGCTTGCGCACCACGATGTGCGAGCCCTGCACCAGCCGCACTTTCGCTTTTGCATTGACGCCGGCGCCCGACGCCAGCACCTGCTCCACCCAGGGCCCGGCGGCATTGACCAGCGCACGCGCCTTGATGGTCTCGCGCTCGCCGCTCTGCGTGTTCTCGGTGGTGACCAGCCAGACGCCGTCGTCCTGCCGGATCTCGGTCGCACGGGCGCGCGTGCGGATCACGGCGCCCCGGTCGGCGGCATCGCGCGCGGTGAGCACGACGAGACGGGCATCGTCGACGAAGCAGTCGGAATATTCGAAGCCCCTGGCATAGCGCCCGGCAATCAGCGGCCGGCCGACCTCGTCGGTCCGCAAATCGACCGAACGGGTCGGCGGCAGCAGCTTGCGCCCGCCGAGATGGTCATAGAGAAACAGGCCGAGGCGCAGCAGCCAGGCCGGCCGCAGGCCCGCATGATGCGGCAGCACGAAGCGCAGCGGGCTGATGATGTGAGGCGCGATCTGCCACAGGATCTCGCGCTCGATCAGCGCCTCGCGCACCAGGCGGAACTCGTAATATTCGAGATAGCGCAGGCCGCCATGCACGAGCTTGGTGGACCAGGACGAGGTCCCGCTCGCCAGATCGTTCATTTCACAGAGAAAAACGGAGTTTCCGCGTCCGGCCGCATCGCGCGCGATGCCGCAGCCGTTCACGCCGCCTCCGACAATGGCGAGGTCGTAGATCCGCTCCAACAGACGCATCCCCCGGCAATCGCCTTCAAACCGGCGATTTCACTTTCACTTTCGAGTTAATCACAAACGAAAGTGAAAGCAAATCGAAATCCGCATGTTGGACCGAGATTGGGCAGAACGTGCCCAATCAGGGATCAAACGGCCCGGGATGATGGCGGAATGTCAGGCGCGGCGTAGCACTGCTGGCGACGGGGTTTCGGTCGCTTCTGCAGCCTCGTCCGTTTCGTCAGCCGGCATCGCCGAGATCACCTCGATGCCGCGGCTGTGGCAGATGCTGGCGAGCCCGTCCGGCAGCGGACGATCGGTGACGAAGGTCTGGATCTGGCTGAGATGCGCGATGCGCACCGGCGCGCTGCGGTGGAGCTTGGTCGAATCGGCCACCAGCATCACGCTGCGGGCATTGGCGATGATGGCCTGCGCGACCTGCACCTCGCGATAATCGAAGTCGAGCAGCGCGCCCTCCTCGTCGATCGCGGACGCGCCGATGATGGCGTAATCGACCTTGAACTGGCCGATCAGCTGCGTCGCAGTCGATCCGACCACGCCGCCGTCCGAGCGCCGCACCGTGCCGCCGGCCACGATCACCTCGATGCGCGGATGGCGATAGAGCAGCATCGCGACATTGAGGTTGTTGGTGATGACCAGAAGATCCTGATGCGAGGACAGCGCGCTCGCAACCTCCTCCGTCGTCGTGCCGATGTTGATGAAGAGCGAGGAGCCGTTGGGAATGCGGGCGGCCGCGATCGCGCCAATCGCCTTCTTCTCGTCGGCAGCGACGAAGCGCCGCGCCTCATAGGCGAGGTTCTCGACCCCGGAGGCGATGATGGCGCCGCCATGGATGCGCGTCAAAGCGCGCTGCTCGCACAGATCGTTGAGGTCCTTGCGGATCGTCTGCGCCGACACTTCGAACCGGCGCGCGAGATCCTCCACCATGACGCGGCCGGAGGCGCGGGCGACATTCAGAATCTCGGTCTGGCGCTGTGAAAGGACAACCATGGCGAACTTTCGAGACGAACCGCACCATGGTGATGCCGATCGAGTCGAGCGTCAATGCGCGAGCGCGCAAAGCACCGCAGCAATTCATCGCGGTGCAGCGCGACAATTATGTCTCGTGGACGACCACGGTCGTGATGGCGACCGAATCGAGCTTGCGGATCAGGCCGCGACGCTCAACTCGCCGGCGACGATGCGCATGGCGGCACGTTCGGCCTCGCGGGCGGTGCGAAACACCTGGCCTTCGAGGACATTGAAGCGGTGCGACGCCGCAAAGAAGCGGAAGCCGCCGCGATCCCGAATGACGATGCCTGCCGCCTGGGAGCTGACCTCGATGATGTAGGTGTCGGACATTGCGCATTCCCGCCGTTTATTCCGGGGCTTATAACCGGGCTCCATGACGGTTGTTCCGATCAGGGAGCCACCGGACATCCGATGTGCTGAATGCATGCCAACAGGCAATTGTGTGGATGTTATGTTTGCCGCAGCGCGCGCGATCGCGTTCTCGACGCCGCTTCAGCCGCCGAATCAGTGCAAATCGTCCGGGACCAGGGTGGCCTTGCGCAGCGAGGCGCCGGCTCCGTCCAGGCGATCATGATGCTGGCCCAGCAGCTCGTAGATCGTGCGCAGATCCCGCAACACCTCGAGATGATGCTCACGAAACGTGCTGAGCTGAACTTCGTAGATGCCAATTCTCCGCTCGGCATGAAGCAGCCGCTGCTGCAGCTTCTTGAGGACCTGCAAGGTCAAGTTCTCGTCGGCGTCCGACATGGACTTACTCCCACCCTGTTCGTGCAACACGTCCCCCGACCGTTTTCCCCTGTGGCCGGCAATTCTTTCCGGCTGTCCTTTTTTGCCGTGATGATCGGAAACGGACCACCGTCATCACCAGTGCGATGCCCCAATCGAAACTCGCAATGGGGCAGAGACGCGGCGAGACGCGCGTAAGCAACCAGAACTTGCAAACATCGTAAAGACGCCTGAGCTGTGGACAAGACCTACATCGCGCGAGATTGATCGTCGGGATGCTGATGCCCACGGATGCGTCACTGTCCGCCTCGGTCCTGCACGATGTCAGGAAACGCACGCCACCGGATCGCGGTTCCTTATGTCGAGCAAGCGCCTTATGCCGCGCGCATTAACAGAGGTTACTAATGACGGCCGCCGATGCGATCAGGTGGTGATCGCCCCGTCCCGTCTGACCGGCTGGGGCCGGCCGTCATCGTCGATCGACACATAGGTGAAGTTGCCGTCGGTGACCAGGATCGGCTGCTCCTCCTTCCGGCGCAGCACCCAGGCCTCGAGACGCACGGTCATCGAGGTGCGGCCGACACGCACGAGATGCGCATAGACCGAGACGAGATCGCCGACATAGACCGCTTTCCGGAAGTTCATCGCCTCGATCGCGACCGTCACGGTCCGCGATTTCGCGATCTTGGCGGCGAACACGCCGCCGCCGACGTCCATCTGGCTGAGCAGCCAGCCGCCGAAGATGTCGCCATTGGCGTTGGTATCGGCCGGCATCGCCAGCGTGCGGATGCAGAGATCGCCGCGGGGCTCGGTCGGCGCTGACAGCGCGGCATGGACGGTCGCTTCGGTCACGTCAGGCGGTCTCCCCCGTAATATTCAGCAATGATGAGACGTAGCGCACATCAGTCCGGCCTGATCATCTCGAACATGTCTTCGGCCTTGATCTCGAAATAGTCGCCGCGGCGGCCGGCGCGCACGATCGGATGCGCCAGCGCGGTCTGATAGACGCCGTCCTTGATCAGCGCCTTGTCGATATGCACGGCGACGACCTCGCCGAGGGTCAGCCAGGCCTGCGCCTTGGTGCCGTCAGCGCCCTGCAGCTGGATGATCTGCGTGACCTTGCACTCGAACGCCACCGGGCTCTCGCCGACGCGCGGCACGTTGACGAATTTGCTTGGGACGGCGGTGACGCCGGCGAGCTTGAACTCGTCGACCTCGCGCGCGACATGCGCGGCGGTCGCATTCATGTGGGTCGCCAGATCGCGCGTCACCAGATTCCAGACGAACTCGCCGGTATCCTTGATGTTGGCGACACTGTCCTTCCACTGCGTCGAGGAAAAGCCGATAATCGGCGGCGTGTAGTTGAAGGCGTTGAAGAAGCTGTAGGGCGCCAGGTTGACGTGGCCGTCGGCATCGCGGGAGGAGATCCAGCCGATCGGACGCGGGGCGACGATGGCGTTGAAGGGATCGTGCTTGAGGCCGTGACCGTTCTTCGGTTCGTAGAAATGCAAGTCCTGCTCGGTCACGCCATCGTCTCCCCGGATCACAGTCATTCCGGGGCGATGCAGAGCATCGAACCCGGAATGACTGCAACCTAGACCGCAGCGCTCCGTGAACCAAGCCCCGCCAGCACGAAATCGGTCATCTCCTCGACGGTCGGCCCCGGCTTGGTCGCGCATTGGGCGATCATCTGCGGATGGAAGAAGCGCATCATCGCAGTGGTCGCGCATTTCGCGGCCAGCACCAGGTCGGGCGCTTGAAATTCGCCGGACGCCAGCCCTTGCGCGATCACGCTGCCGATGATCTCGGTGATCAACAGCATGTGCGCTTCGCAGACCTCCCAGCTCTCCTCCATGGCCACGGCGACCATCTCGTGCAGCTTGGCGTCGCCGACATAGCGTTCGCTGTTCATCCGGTGAATCGTGACGAGCAGCTCCCGCAACCGCGGCGCAGCCGGTCCCTGGCGGCCCGCGATCTCCTGGGCCGCCACCTCGACCTCGCTCATCAGTGAACGGGCCACCGCCTGGTGGATCGCCCTCTTCGAATCGAAGAAGCGATAGACATTCGCCGGACTCATGTGGAGTTCCTTGGCGATGTCGGCGACCGTCGTCTTCTGATAGCCGATCTGCCGAAACAGCCGCTCCGCCACCACGAGAATCCGCTCGCTCGTATCGGGTTCGATATGTTCGGAAACCAGCGTCATCATGCCTGCAATCATTTCACCTATTCAGCGGCTTCAGCGATCGGAAATGCGGGGGCCGGATGGTCCTGATGCTGCGCCGCGGGATCGATCTGCGTGCCAGTCCCACGCTGATCGAGGGTCTTACGAAACCAGAGGGCATACAAGCCCGGCAAGTACAGCAGAGTGAGGAAGGTTGCAACAAACAAGCCGCCCATGATGGTGATCGCCATCGGCCCCCAGAAGGCGGAGCGCGACAGCGGGATCATGGCGAGGATGGCGGCGAGCGCGGTCAGCACCACCGGACGGGCGCGGCGAACGGTGGCCTCGATGATCGCCTCCTTGCGCGTCAGGCCATGGGCGACGTCGGTCTCGATCTGATCGACCAGGATCACCGCGTTGCGCATGATCATGCCGGCCAGCGCGATCAGGCCGAGCAGCGCCACGAAGCCGAACGGCGCGTTGGCGACGTTGAGCCCAAGCGAGGCGCCGACGATGCCGAGCGGCGCGGTCAGGAACACCAGGATCAGCCGCGAGAAGCTCTGCAGCTGGATCATCAGCAGGGTCAGCATCACGATGACCATCAGCGGAAACAGCACGAAGATCGAGGCATTGCCCTTGGCGGATTCCTCGAACGCGCCGCCGGCCTCGATCCGGTAGGCGGGCTCGAGGCGGTTGCGGATGTCCTGCAGCTTCGGTGAGATCTGGTTGGTGACATCGGGTGCCTGGACGCCATCCGCCACATCGGCGCGCACCGTGATCGCCATGTCGCGGTTGCGCCGCCACAGGATCGGCTCCTCGTGCGAATACTTGATCTTGGCGATCTGCTGCAGCGGCACCGCCACGCCATTCTTCGAGGTGATGGTGAGGTCGCCGACATGGGCGAGATCGAGCCGCTCGGACGGCGCCGCACGCGCGACGACGCCGACCTTCTCGATGCCGTCGCGGATGGTCGTGACCTGCACGCCGGAAATCAGCATCGCCAGCGCCTGCGAGACGTCCTGCGGGGTGAGGCCAAGCGCGCGGGCGCGGTCCTGGTCGACCACGAGCTTCAGATAGGGCGACTGCTCGTTCCAGTCGAGCTGCGGATCCCTGACGTTCGGGTTCTGCCTGACCACATCGCGGACCTGGTAGGCGATGTCGCGCACCTTGGCCGCATCGGGGCCGATGACTCGGAACTGGACGGGGAAACCGACCGGCGGACCGAAATTGAAGCGATCGACCCGGACGCGCGCTTCGTTCAGCACGCCGTTGGCGGCGGCGGTCTCGATCTTGGCCTTGATCCGCTCGCGCGCCGCAACGTCCTTGGCGACGATCACGATCTCGGCGAAGGCCTCGTTCGGCAGTTGCGGGTTGAGGCCGAGCCAGAAGCGCGGCGAGCCCTGCCCGACATAGGCGGTGTAGGTCTCGATGTCCTTGTCGTCCTTGAGCAGCTTCTCTGCCGTCTTGGCGGCCTGCTCGGTGACCCCGAACGCCGTGCCCTCCGGCAGGCGCAGCTGCAGGAACAATTCGGGCCGCTCCGACAGCGGGAAGAACTGCTGCTGGACATGGCCGAACGCCACGATCGCAGCTGCGAACACGCCGACGGTCGCGGCGACCGTGGTGATGCGGTGATCGACGCACCAGCGGATCACGCGGCGCAGGCCCCGGTACATCCGCGTATCATAGATCGCGTGCTCGTCATGGCCGTGATGCGCCTTCATGTCGGGTAGCAGCTTGACGCCGATATAGGGCGTGAAGATCACCGCGACGAACCAGGACGCAACGAGCGCGATGGCGACGATCCAGAAGATGCTGCCGGCATATTCGCCGACCGCTGAATTGGCAAAGCCGATCGGCAGGAAGCCGGCGGCCGTGACCAGCGTTCCGGTCAGCATCGGGAATGCGGTGGATTCCCAGGCAAAGGACGCCGCGCGCATCCGATCCCAGCCCTGCTCCATCTTCACCACCATCATCTCGACCGCGATGATGGCGTCATCGACCAGCAGGCCGAGCGCGATGATGAGGGCTCCAAGCGAGATGCGATGCAGGTTGAGCCCCATGATGTTCATGACGATGAAGACGAGCCCGAGCACCAGCGGCACCGACAGCGCCACCACGATGCCGGTGCGCCAGCCGAGCGCCAGGAACGACACGAACAGCACGATCGCCAGCGCCTCGACGAACGAGTGCACGAACTCGCTGACGGCGTGTTCGACCACCTTGGGCTGATCCGCAATCTGCTCGATCTCGATGCCCTGCGGCACGGCCTTCATGAAGTCGTCGGCGGCAGCGTGAACCTCCTTGCCGAGCTCCAGGATGTTGGCCTCCTTGGCCGTGACGACGCCGATGCCGAGCGCCGGCCTGCCCTCCTGCCGCACCTTGAAAGTCGGCGGGTCGACGAAGCCGTGGGTGACGGTGGCGATATCGCCGAGCCGGAACACGCGTCCGTTGCTTTCGACCGGCGTCTCCGCCACGGCCTTGGCGCCGTCGAGCGCGCCGGTGACCCGCAGCGGCACGCGCTGGGCATTGGTCTCGACCGTGCCGGCCGGGGTTACGTTGTTCTGCTTGGCGAGCGAGTCGAACAGCGCCTGCGGCGTGATGCCGAGCGTGGCGAGCTTGGCATGGCTGAACTCGACATAGATGCGCTCGTCCTGGGTGCCGTAGAGATTGACCTTGGTGACGCCGGCGACCTTCAGCAGGCGCTGGCGCAAGCCTTCGGCGGTCTTCTTCAGCTGCGCATAATCCGCGCCGTCGCCGGTCATCATGAACAGGATGGAATCGACGTCGGAGAACTCGTCATTGACGAAGGGTCCGACGATGCCCGCCGGCAGCGACGACTGCACGTCGTCGAGCTTCTTGCGGATCAGATAGAACAGATGCGGCACCTCCTTCGGCGGCGTCGAATCGCGGAAGGTCACCTGCATCGCGGTGAAAGCCGGCTTCGAATAGGTCTGCACCTTCTCGAAGTAAGGCAGCTCCTGCAGCTTCTTCTCGATGGGGTCGGCGACCTGGCTCTGCATTTCGGCGGCGGTCGCGCCCGGCCACATCACCGAGACGTTGACGACCTTGACCGTGAAGAACGGATCTTCCGCGCGGCCGAGCTTCTGATAGGAGAAGAAGCCGGCGACGCCGAGCGCGATGATCAGGAACAGCACCAGCGGCGGATGACTGACCGCCCAGGCCGAAAGATTGAAGCGCTTCATCGTCGTCTCCGATGATCTGTTGCCGCTTGAGACACTGCCGGTTGATAGAACTCGTCATTGCGAGGAGCTTCAGCGACGAAGCAATCCAGACTGCACTTGCCGAAGAACCCTGGATTGCTTCCGCCGTCGCCCTTCGGGCTATGGCGGACAAGTCGCTTCGCTCGCAATGACGGACGCTGGTATTCGTGGTCTGCGTCAGAACGTCAGCGCCGAGACCACCCGGACCTTCTGGCCCGGATCGAGCTTCTGCACGCCGAGCGCGACCACCTTGTCGCCTTCGTCGACACCGCCCGAGATCAGCACGTCCTTGCTCTCGTAGGCCTTCACCGTGACCGGCTTCAGCGTCACCTCGCCCTTGTCGTTGACGACATAGAAGGACGGCTCGCGGCCCTCGCTGAACAGCGCCGACAGCGGCAGCCGTGCCACCCGCGTGGTGGCGGGATCGGCGAGCGTCAGGGTCGCGGTCATGCCGAGCGAGACGGCGTCGCCGGCGTCCGGCAGCGAGAACTTGGCGAGATAGGTGCGCGTGGCGGGGTCGGCAGCCGGCGCGATCTCGCGCAGCTTCGCTGCATATTTCTTGTCGGCCTCCGACCACAGCGTGACGGAGGCGCTGCCGGTCTTGGCGCGCTCGAGCAAGGTCTCGGGGATCGCGACCACGGCTTCCTTCTCGGCGAAGCGTGCGACGCGGATCGCAGCCTGGCCGGAGGCGACCACCATCCCGGGCTCGATCAGCGTCGCGGTGACGACCCCCCGGGCATCGGCGAGCAAGGTCGCGTAAGAGAGCGAGTTCCTGGTCAGCTCGACCGAGCGCTCGGCGCGATTGAGCCGTGCCCGTGCCTCATCGGCTGACGCGCGCGCCTGATCCATCTGCGCGTCCGTGGTCCAGCCCTTGGCGCGCAATTCCCTGGCTCTGGTCTCGGCCGCCGAAGCCTGCGCCAGCACGCCGGTGGCGGCGCGGAATTCGGCGTCGGCCTGCTCGGCCTGCAGCTTCAGGTCGACCTCGTCGAGAGTCGCCAGCGGCTGGTCGATTTCGACGGTCTGGCCGACCTCGACGAGGCGCTTGGCGACCTTGCCAGCGACACGGAAGCCGATATCGGCCTCGATGCGCGGCCTGATCGTGCCGACGAAGCTGCGTTCGGGCGTCTCGCCCTCATAATGGACCGGAGCGACCAGAACCGGCCGGGTCGGCTCGGCCTTCTGGGCCACGGTCTCGTTGCAGCCGGCCAGCGCGGCGGCCATGGTGGCCAGCGCCAGACCGGTCAAGAGCTTGGAATAACTCGCGGAAATCAGCCGGATCAGCATTGGACACCTCTCGCTGCAGTTGCGAGAGAATGTCGATTGTTGAGTGACGAATGTCAATAATCGTCATCGATCAGGACTTCGTGAGCATTACGACATGTTGCCGCAGGAGCTCCCGGCTTTAGCTTACGAGCCGGGTCCCGCCCTGCTCAGACGGGCGTCTTTGCTGTTTCATGCGTCACAGAACGAAATCCCGCCAATGGACATGATCGCCATCCTTGCCGTCATTGCGCTCATCCTTGGGCCGCTTCACATCTACCTGCACAATCGCCGCATTCGCGCTGCTATGGCTGCTGCTGTCGCCGCACGCCCGCTCGCGCCCCTCGTTGCGCACTACTCGCGTTACCACATGGTGCGACTGATCGGAGCGGGACTGGCTATAACATCGACCTGCCTCGTCTTGATTTTTGATCACCGTCCTACCTACGTGGCAAAGGTCCTGCTGTCCGGAGGATTTGTTGCCGGAATAGCGGCCACGCTGCTGTGGTGCTACCGCCTCATATGCCGTGCTGGCGAGGCTGTCATCGTCGTTGACGTCGCCGGCTTCTGGGACTCGCGCATTGGCCCTGAAGCAATTCCGTGGTCGGCGATCACGCGTGTATCGGAGACGACGGTAAGGGGTGGCGACTTGGCGGGCTTCGCCTTGACCGTCGAGGGCGCACGCGCTCATGGCTTGTCATTGAAGCGTTGGATCGACCGAAAATTGATAGCTGCGTCCGGCGTCCGGCGGTTCGAGATAGGGTTCGGTGGCTTGAATGTTGCTCCGCGCACGATGCTCTCTGCCATCAGAGCCCAAATTGCGGCCCAGAAGACAAAGTGATTGACGATGGAGCCCCACCGGGGCCGTCTTCTCGGAAGGCCCGCCGAAGGCCTCACGGTGCCAGAAGCACCGCCGCGCACGCCGATCAGTTCGCTCGGTCACATCGGCCCGGTGAGATGCCGAATAAGAACCCGCACATGTAGCACTGCTTCTGGGTGTCCTTCGGCAGGGTGCAGAGTCCTCGCATCGCGCATCAAAAGAGGCAGGGCTCGCCCGGCACTCCGCCGCGACACTCCGCCTCACTCCGCCGGCGCTTCTCCCGCGAACTCGATCTTGCTCTCGTGCCCGCCGAAGAACACGAGCAGGCCGGCGATCAGCGGCAGCACCGACAAGGCGAGCAGGCCATGGGCGGTCGAGCCGGTGCTGTCCTTGATCCAGCCGACCAGATAAGGCCCGCCGAAGCCGGCGAGGTTGCCGATCGAGTTGATCAGCGCGATCGCGCCGGCCGCCGCGGTGCCCGACAGCCATGCGGTCGGCAGGGTCCAGAACACGCCGAAGACGCAGAACACGCCGATGGCGGCCACCGTGAGCGCGACCATCGTCAGGGTGGGATCGCCCGTGACGCTGGAGACCGCGAGCGCAACGGCGATCAGGATCATCGGCGCGCCGACATGGACCACGCGCTCGCGCGTCGCATCGGAATGGCGCGCCCACAGGATCATCGCGATGGTGCCGAAGGCATAGGGGATCGCCGAGACGAAGCCGGTCTGCGCGTTGGTCAGGCCGAACGCCTTGACGATCTGCGGCAGCCAGAACTGCATGCCATAGAGCGCGCCGACGAAGCCGAAATAGATCAGGCTCAGCACGATCACCTTCGGCGAGGACAACGCCTCGCCCAGCGTCATGTGTCCTGCCGCCTGCTTGGCGGCGGTCTCGGCCTGCAGCCGTGCGGCGAGCCAGGCCTTCTGCTCCGCCGACAGCCAGGCCGCATGCTCCGGCCGGTCGGTCAGATAGAACCAGGTGACGACGCCAAGCACGATCGACGGAATACCTTCGATGATGAACAGCCACTGCCATCCCTGCAGGCCCATGGCGCCGTGGAGGCCGAGCAACAGGCCGGACACCGGTGCGCCGATCACGCTCGAGACGGGGACGGCGACCGCGAAGGCCGCGAGGAAGCGGGCGCGGTACTGCGCGGGGTACCAATAAGTGAGATAGAGGATGATCCCGGGAAAGAAGCCCGCCTCGGCCACGCCGAGCAGGAAGCGCAGCGCGTAGAAGCTCCACGGACCGGACACCAGCGCCATCAACGCCGAGATGATGCCCCAGGTGACCATGATGCGCGCGATCCAGCGGCTGGCGCCGAACTTCTCCAGCGCCAGATTGCTCGGCACCTCGAAGATGAAATAGCCGATGAAGAAGATGCCGGCGCCCCAGGCGAAGATCAGCGGCGTGAACTTCAGCTCGGCATTCATGGTCAGCGCGGCAAAGCTGAGATTGACCCGGTCGAGATAGGAGAAGAAATAGGCGAGCATCAGGAAGGGAATCAGGCGCCAGGAGATGGCGCGGATGGTCGATGTCTCGATATCGGAACGGGCCGGATCGGCCGATATGTTGGCGGACAGACTCATCGATCTCCTCCCAGGAGTTTTGAAGACGTTTGTAGTTGATCGCGGGTGTTGAGCATCGGTCGTGGCAAGTCAATCGGAAAACCAGCTATCCCACAGCTCGTCGACGCATCGCGGGGGCGCGGCTCGCGCATGACGACATCGTCCACCGACGCCCCAAACTCTGCCGACCGATGGCGCCGCGCCGGCGGGGCGCTCGGCACGGCGCTGGTCGTGATCGCGCTCGGTCTTGCGTTGCGGGTCTACGGGCGCGGCCTCGGCATTCCCGCCTTCGTCGTCAAATATGGCGGCTCGGTCTTGTGGGCGACGATGGTTTATTTCCTTCTCGCGACGCTGCTGCCGCCCCTGTCCTGGCGCCCGCTCGGTCTCATCGCTCTCGCTGTCGCCGTGATCGTCGAGGCGAGCCGGCTGATCCATACGCCCTGGCTCGACGGCTTCCGCATCACGCTCGCAGGCGCATTGTTGCTCGGGCGGATCTTCTCGCTCTGGAACGTCGTCGCTTACGCCGCCGGCATCACGCTCGGGATCTGGATCGATCGGATGCTGAGCGCGCCGGCCTCATCGCGCGCGCCCGCGCGTCAGTCGCCGAGCTGAAACCGCTGGAACGAGTGCAGCTCGTCCTCGATGCGCCGCTTCAGATCCTTGCGCGCCTCGCCGCGCGCCGCCCTGCCCTGGCCGACCCAGCTCCATTTCTGCATCAAGAGCTTTCCGGCCTGCCGGTCGGTCTTGAGGTCCAACGCCGCCACGATCTCGTCGCCGACCAGCACCGGCAGCGCGAAATAGCCGAGCTGGCGCTTCTCCTTCGGTACATAGGCTTCGAACCTGTGCGCATAGTCGAAGACCGCCTGGGTCCGCTTGCGCTGAATGATCAGAGGATCGAACGGTGAGAGAATGTGCACCCGCTCGGGACTGATCTCGATCGTCGCCTCCACCGCGCCGGGCTCGGCCCAATGTTCCTGCCGGCCTGCGCCCTCCAGGGCCACGGGCACGAGCTCACCGCGCCGGACCCGGGCATCGACGATCCGCCGCACCTGCGTCTTGGCGGATGCATTGAGGTGGCAGAGCGAATCCAGGCTGACGATGCCCTGCGCGCGCAGGCCGCGGTCGAGCAGATAGGCCGCGACCTCGCGCTCGGTCGCCGCCTTCGGCAGCCGCTCCCAGCCGAAATGCCGGGTGGTGAGGTCGTAGGTCTTGAGCATGCCGTCGCGGCCGGCGACCGTCAGCACGCCCTCGTAGAAGCCGAGCTGCAGGGCGCGCTTCGACGGCTTGCGGCTCGCCCACAGATGCTCCTTCTCGGTCAGCACGTCGTCGTCGATGTCGCGGATCGTCAGCGCGCCGTCCCGCCGGATCAGCCGCATCACCTTGCGCATGTCCTCGGGCTTCACGGTCTTGAGCCAGCGATGCCCGTCGCGGCGATGCCGGCGCATCGCCGGAGCGAAGTAGCGGAAGTCTTTCGCGGGCACGTAGGCCAGCGCGTGCGTCCAATATTCGAAGACGCTCTTGTCCACGCTCTGCGCCTGCCTGAGATCGGCGCGGCGATAGGCGGGGATACGGCTGAACAGGATGTGATGATGGCAGCGCTCGATCACGTTGATCGTGTCGATCTGCACATAGCCGAGATGGGCGATGGCGGCGGCGACGGCCTCGGGCCCGGCACCGAACGGCGCCTCGGCATCAAGGCGCTGGGCGCGCAGCCAGATTTTTCGCGCAGCGATCGTGGACAGGGGAAAGGGAGAGGAAGCGGCGGGCATGGCCGCACGATCGTGCGAGATTCGGCCGTGACTCCGCAACGGCAATCAATCCGCCAGATCCCGTTCCCTGGACCTCAAGGCTTCGTCGCCTTGTCGGGAATGCTGCCGGTTGCAATCTCTGCCTTGCAGGTGGCCCGGCCGGGGTCCGACGCGCGGCACTTGTAGACGCGTCCGGTGACCCGATCGACGAGCCAGGCCGTATCCTCGGCGGGACTTTCGAACCCGACATAGCGGTTCCCAATGGCCGAGAGCAGCGTCGACAGCAGAATGGCTGCGGCAATGATGCCGGCCCCGATCAGGATCGACATCGAACTCATGGAACCAGAATTATCCGGGCCGGTGGCCCGATAGGACTGGTAGTCGCGCCTCTGTGATGAGTTGAACACGGCTTCGCTTTTCTGTTCGCGTTTCTTGACTCAATCGTTTGCTGCCTGCCTCGCTTCCCTCGGTTTGCGATTTTTTTCCGGCGATGGATATCCGGTAGAACCGCATCTTGCCGATTTGTTGTTCGCAGACCGGCCAGCTGCCGATGGCTTTGCGGCATCGCCGTTACGCAATCGGGCAGCCGAACCTCCGGACCGCGGCCAACAACGTGACCACGGTCACATTCGAAACCTTTGAACCCGTCCTATCCTCCACGCATCCAAATGCCATAGGGCATGACGACCCGAGGATGACGACGATGACCCATTTGATTGGACGCTTTGTGATCGGACGCCTTGCAATTGGAACGGCGGCACTGACCACCCTGCTGGCCGTGAGCGCGGGCGCAGCGCTCGCCGGCGAGGCCGTCTCGGCCGACCAGATCCTGAACGCGCTGAAGCCGAAATCGGTCACGCGTGGCCTCTCGGCCGGGCCGCAGGCCGTCCCGCAGCCGGATCCGGCTGTCCAGGCGAAACAATCGACCTTCATCGACAGCGTGCGCAACCGCAAGACCCGCTCGCTGTCGTTGGGCGAGCGCGAGCAGATCGCCGAGATTGCCGCGACCAAGCCGAAGATCGATCTCGAGATCCAGTTCGACTACAATTCGGCCGCGCTCAGCAAGAGCGCGATGCCGGCCGTGCAGGAGCTCGGCAAGGCGCTGTCCGATCCCAATCTGAAGGGCACGACCTTCGTCGTTGCCGGTCACACCGACGGCGTCGGCAGCGACGGCTTCAACCAGGATCTGTCCGAGCGGCGCGCCGACACGATCAAGCGCTACCTCGTCGAGAAGTTCGGCCTGACCGGGCAGGACCTCGTGGCCGTGGGCTATGGCAAGACCAAGCTGAAGGACGCCGCGAACCCGGCCGATCCGCTCAACCGGCGGGTCCAGGTCGTGAACATGGACACCAAAACCGCGGCGAAGTGAGCGCTCCGCCGCGCGTTTCGCCTCGCCTGCCGATGGTCCCCGGCGGGCGGGGCACTTTTTTTCTAGATCCAGCTCTGGAACAGCATCAGCCGGCTGAAGGTCTGCATCGTCGTGCCGATGAAGGCGGCGCTGACCGGCAGCATCGCAATGAAGCCGGCGATCGCGACCGCGACGTAGCTCCACATCAGCCAGCGCGGCGCACGCATCAGCACATGGACCAGCGCGAGGCTCGCGAGCGTCGCCGACGGCAGATAGTAGTAGAGGAAGCTCAGCGCGCGCGGCAGCAGCGCCCATGGCAGCCAGCAGCCGAGATAGAACGCCAGGATCAGGAACGCGGGCGCACTGCGCACCACGACGAAATCCCTGACGCAGACGGCGAGCGCCAGGAGCGCCACCCACAGCACCAGCGGGTTGCCGAGCAGCACCACCGCGGCGACGGCGGTATCGCTCGTCTGGTCGAACAGGAACCAGACCGGGCGAACCAGGAACGGCCAGGTCGGCCATGCGCTCATATAGGTATGACCGGCGATCGCCGTCGTGACGCTGTCGGCGAAGATACGTCGTTGCGCGTCGAGGATGCCCGCGATCGACAGGCCGTGCAGCGGAACGAAGGTCGCGAGATAACAAAGAGCCGGGATCACGACGAAGCAGAGCAGAATGTGCACCCAAGCGAGCCGCGGCCACTGCTCGGGCCGGTACCAGTCCGTCGGCTCCGCATCGCCGAACGACGTCTGCCAATACTGCAGCAACCTGATCAGGCCGACGATGCCGAGCGCGGTCAGCAGCGGAAACAGCCCGCTCCATTTGCAGGCGATCGCAAGGCCGAAGCCGGCGCCGGCAAGCGCAAAGGCGAATTGCGGCCGCTGCTGGCGCCAGCCGAACAGGAACGCGGCGATCGCGAGCAGGCTGAAGGCCAGCGCGCCGATGTCCAGCATCGCCGTGCGCGCCTGCACGAACAGCATCTGGTTGAAGAAGGCGATCGCCGCCGCCGCGACCGCGGGCGCCTGCGCCGCGAACAGCGCGAGGCCGCACAGGTAGATCGCGACCACGGCGAGCGCGCCGAGCACGGTACCGGGATAGCGCCAGCCGAACGCATCATCGCCGAATGTCCGGATCGACAGCGCGATCAGCTCCTTGGCGAGCGGCGGATGCATCGGGTTGAGCTGCGGCAACGGCGGCGCGAGCCCCAGCATCTGGCGCGCCGCGGGCACGTAATGCACCTCGTCGAACACGAATTTTGGCGGCGAGGCGAGCCCGACCATCAGCGCGACATGGGCGATCAGGAAGATCACCACGGCCGTCAGCAGCGAACGCCGACGCGGCGAACCGTCGCCATGTTGCGCCGTGTCGCGTGACCGCTCACCGTCCCCGTGCCTGGCAGCAGATACCTTCGTGTGCATGCGCGTTGAACTGATCTCACTGTGCCTGCAACTAACCACCGAATACGTATCGAGGCAAACTTGTGTCCATTTTACAACAACGTCGCGAGCCGTCTTCAGCTAGATTGTTCACGGAACAATCTTCGGTGTTGATATGAGTCTGCGTCGCCGAACATTCGCTGCTGCGATGTCGGCCGCCGCCCTGCTCGGGGTCGCGGGCGCGGCGCGCGCCGACAATCGCATCGGCGAGGCCGTGCTGGTCCAGAAGGACGTGCTGCGCGTGGCCGGCGCTTCGACCAGCCCGATCAACGTCGGCGACGGCGTGGTGCGCAACGAGACCGTGCGCACCGGCAGTGACAGCGCCACGCGTCTCGTCATGATCGACAGCACCAACCTGTCGCTCGGTGCCAACGCGAGCCTGACGCTCGACCGCACTGTTTTCAACGACGAAACCAGCTATCGCGACATCGCGATCCGGCTCGGCACCGGCGCCTTCCGGTTCGTGACCGGCCATTCCGACAAGGCCGCCTACAAGATCAACACGCCGCTGGCGACCATCGGCGTCCGCGGCACCATCCTCGACATCAGGTCGCAGCGCGGCCAGACCATGGTCGTGCTGCAGGAGGGCGCCTCGCGCGTCTGCACCCTCACCTTCCAATGCATCGAGCTGACCCAGCCGGGCGACACCGCGATCATCACCGCGACCGGCCAGGGCAGGAGCGCGATCAAGAAGACCAACAACCCGTCCTGGAGCTTTGCAGCGACCTGCACGTCGACATCAGGGCTTTGCGCGGTCACCGATCTCGCCAGCAATGCGCCGCCCCAGGACTTCACCGGCATCCTGTGCGGACGGTGATCATGGCGAGGCGTCTCGGCCAATGGACTTCACTGATGGCGGTCGGCGGGTTGCTGGCGCTCGCATGGCCGGTCGCGCCCGCCGCGGCGCAGAGCAGCTGCGGCGTCGAGACTTACGCAGCCGCGCAGTCCTGCCCGCCGCCAACGCCCTCGCCGACGCCCACGGCGTCGCCGACACCCACGCCAACATCGACACCGACACCCACTCCAACCGCGTCGCCGACACCAACGCCGACCGCAACTCCGACTCCGACACCAACTCCGTCGCCGACGCCCACCGGCGCCGGCAACAGCGCCAACTCCATCAATGGCCTTGCCGACCAGCGCTTCAACCAGATGATCACCAACCGGGTGCTCGGCCTGGTCCTGCTCGGCGTCAACGAGCAGATCAACTGCAACGATTGCATCAGCGCGTTCGGCTCAGCCGGCTCGTTCTCCGCCGGCATCCATGGCCGCAAGCAGCTGACCAACAATCTGGCGCTGCTCGCCGGCCTCGCCTACACCCAATACAACGAGAACGGCTATCACGTGACGTCAGCCCCGATCGGCGCCTTCGCGCTGCGCTACGACTTCACCGATTGGGGGTCGTCGCGGCCGTTCTTCGACGTCGGAACCATCCTCACGCCCTATGAGAGGGTTCGCTACGGGCGCAGCTACACGACGAGCCTGGGCAACGTGACGGTCGACGGCACGACCACGGCGTCAAACTACGCGGTCTACGGCCGCGCCGGCTGGATCAACCGGATCTCGCCACGCGACGAGCTCGCGGCTTCCGTCGAGCTGTGGCAGCTCTGGCAGCGTGTCGCCGGCTATCGCGATCCGGCCGCGTCCTTCAACCCGTTCGATGCATCGGTCGCCGGCGGCACCGACCGCACCAGCCTGGTCAAGATCGGCGGCCAATGGACCCATCTGTTCGGCACCAGCCTCGAGGCCAACATCAACGGCGGCTACGTGCAGTCGTTCGCCAGCAAGTCCGGCATCGTCGCGGCCGTGACAGGCAACGGCACGGTGACGCCGACCATGGGCAACCAGGGCTGGTTCGAGTACGGCGGCCGGCTCGGTTTCCGGCTGTCCGAGGGCTGGATCGCCGACCTGTTCGTCAACGGCACGCTGGGGCCGCAGCCGGTCGGCACCACGATCCATGGCGGCATCGGCCTGCGCATCCATTATTAGCCGCCCGGCCCGGAAGCGGCGAAACGCCCGTCCGTTCAAAACTTCATGATCGCTCTGCGTGAGGCCGCCTTGACCCTTGCGGATCCGTGGCCTTATTCCAAGATGATTGCATGATGATCATCATGTAAATGCAGTGACATCACGGCGGCGTGTGCGGAGGCGGAATGGACGTTTCGACCCAGGCGACCAGTGAGGCCCGCCGTAGCGCCCGGCCGGCGCGCCAGACCACGAGTTCGCCGCCGCCCGCCGCTGAGCCGGCGCGGGCGCAGGCCACCGCGGCGCGCGCTGCGCTCCTGACCGGGCCGGTGCTGCCGGCGCTGTTCCGGCTGGCGCTGCCGACGATGACCGTGCTGGTGGCACAAACCGCGGTCAACGTGGCCGAGGCCTATTATGTCGGTTTCCTCGGCACCGACGCGCTCGCCGGCGTCGCGCTGGTGTTCCCGATCTTCATGCTGATGACGATGATGTCGAATGGCGGCATCGGCAGCGGCGTCTCCTCGGCGGTGGCACGGGCGGTCGGCGCCGGGCGCAACGGCGATGCCGACGCGATCGCCTTCCATGCCATCGTGCTGGCGGTGATGGCCGGTGGGCTGTTCACGCTCGCGACGGCGCTGTTGGGCCCGGCGCTGTATCGCGCGCTCGGCGGCCGCGCCGGCGCGCTGGACGCAGCGCTGAGCTATTCCAACTACCTGTTCGCCGGCGCAATTCCGGTATGGATCGTCAATCTTCAGGCTGCGGCGCTGCGCGGCTCGGGCAATGTGCGCGTGCCGGCCCTGGTCACGCTGATCGGCGCACTGGTGATGATCCCGGCCTCGCCGCTCCTGATCTTCGGCCTCGGACCCCTGCCGGGGCTCGGCATTGCCGGCGCCGGCGTTGCCTTCGGGCTGTATTATTGCGGGGCGATGCTGGTGCTCGTGCGCTACATGGCCTCGGGCCGCTCCAGCCTGCATGTCCGCATCACGCCGCTGCAGCGCCGGCTGTTCGCCGACATCCTCAAGGTCGGACTGCCGACCGCGGCCAACGCCGTGCTGGTCAATCTCACCGTCATCCTGGTGACCGCGCTCGCGGGCCGCTTCGGCACCGCGGAGCTCGCGGCCTACGGCATTGCATCGCGGCTCGACTACATCATGATCCCGATCCTGTTCGGGCTGTGCACGGCGACCCTGACCATGGTCGGCATCAATGTCGGCGCCGGCCAGGGCGTACGCGCCCGCCACATCGCCGTCGCCAGCGCGCTCACCGGCGCCGCGCTGGTCGGCGCGATCGGAGGCCTCGTCGCGCTGCATCCGCCGCTGTGGCTCGCGCTGTTCAGCCATGATGCCGACGTGCTGCGCGAGGGCGCGACCTATCTCCGCACCGTCGCACCGGCCTATGTCGCGCTCGGATTCGGCTTCGTGCTGGCCTTTGCCGGGCAAGGCGCCGGCCACGTGCTGTGGCCGTTCGTTGCGTCCATCCTGCGCGTCCTGATTGCAGCGGGCGGCGGCTATATCGCCGTCGTACTGTTCGGCGGCGGCATGGCGGCGCTGGCTGCGATGGTGACCCTGTCGCTCATCGTCTACGCGCTGATCTGCGGCCGCGTCCTGTGGTCGCGCCGCATCTGGCACACAAAATAGTCCCGCAGCGTATGTCCGCACATCATCGCAATGATCGCTGGTACTCCGACTCACGACAACCAAACGGTGGTCCGGACTGATACCACCGAGAACAGGCAGTCGACCTTCGTACCACCTGCGGGAGGTAGAATGAGCCCGCTGTCGTGTTTTCAGAAAATACAATGATAACCCTGGTTCCCCGATCGCTGCATTGGAGTTCCCTTTCGGCAACGCGATTCAGACCACGGTAAGGTCTGCCTGCCACTTCCTGCAACGGAGGCTCGCATCTGCCGGCGTTGAGCCCGGACATAAAGAACCAGGGAGCGTCGCCATGACCACGTTGATCTCAGCTAGAACTCTTCGCAGTGTCTCACGCAGGTTCTGCGAAGCCCAAGACGGGCAGATCAGCATGATCTTCGCGATCGCCCTCATCCCGATCCTGGTGACAGTCGGCGCAGCCGTCGATTTTGCCAAGTCGAGCGACGTGAAGGCGCAGCTGCAGAAATCGGTCGACGCCGCCGTGCTCGCCGGGGTGACCCAGGCCAGTGCACAGCAGATCACGACGGCGAGCGCGGTCTTCTCGGGCAGCTTCGGCGGCCGGTTCGGCACCACGGGGACCGCCAATTTCACAGCCAACAACGACGGCTCGCTGACGGGCATTGCGACCACCTCGGTGAAGACGTCGTTCCTGAACGTGATGGGCGTGTCGTCGCTCGGGGTGAGCGTGTCGGGGACCGCCAAGGCCGGCGCGCAGAGCAGGTCGCCGGTCTGCATCCTGCTCGTCAGCACGATCAACTCGCAATCGCTGCTGGTCAATTCGGGCGCCCAGCTCAACGCGCCGACCTGCGAGGTCCACGTGCTGTCGACCCAGAGTCCGGCCGCCATGTTCAACGCCACGCTGAACGTCAAGCGCATCTGCATCAAGGGATCGACCATCGTCAAGAACGGCGGCGTGACGCCGCCGGCCGAGACCAGCTGCGCGGCGATCGCAGATCCGTTCGCGGGCACACTGCCTGCGGTCACCGTCGGGTCCTGCACCACAAACAATCAGGTCTACAATCCCGGCTCGGTCACGCTGAACCCGGGTGTCTATTGCGGCTCGACCAACTTCAACGGCTCCGGCACGCTGACGCTCAATCCCGGCCTTTACATCATCAAGGGCGGCGCGATGACCTTCAACTCGGGATGGACGGTCACCGGCAACGGCGTCACCTTCTATCTCGTCGATCAGAACGCCACGCTGACCTTCAACGGCAACGTCAACGCCACGCTGTCGGCGCCGACCACCGGCACCTACGCCAACATCCTGATGTACGAGCCGAACGGCCTGTCGACCACGCAGCTGCCGATCAACGGCACCAGCAGTTCGTCCTACACCGGCCTGATGTATCTGCCGAGCCGCAACGTCACGATCAATTCCGTGTCGACCATGAGCAGCAACAGCGTGACCATGGTGTTCAACACGCTGATCCTGAATGCGACCAACTGGGCCATCGCGCCGGGTGCGCTGTCGATGTCTGTGGCCAGTGGTCCAGCCGGCACGGCGTATCTGACGAAGTAGTTGCGCTCTTCAACTGCATCCCTGCGGCTGCCGTTTCGTCGCCCGTCAGCAGGCTTGGCCGCCCAAAGCGGGGCCAGAGCGGTCCTAATTATAATCCGAGCTGCCGCCCCACGGCAGCGCTGCGCTCCCTCTCCCCGTTCTTACGGGGGCGCGACGAGCTTCGCTCGCGCTGAGAGGGTCGGGGTGAGGGGCAGCCACACGGGCGGTTTGAATCCATAGCCTGTCCCCCTCACCGAGATTCGCCAGGAGATCGGACTGCAGGTGTACTCCGGGTGAGGAGGCATCGGTCTAATAACTAAGAATGCCCGTGCGGCTGCCCCTCACCCCGACCCTCTCAGCGCGAGCGAAGCTCGTCGCGCCCCTGTAAGAACGGGGAGAGGGAGTGCAGCGTCGCCCGCGGCCGCAGCTTCGTTTCATCAGTGGAATCGGTCTGGCGTCCGCTTGTGGAGTCGAGCTGCTAGCTCTGGCGACCGGGTCGCCGGTGCCGACTCGCGCCTCCGTCGTCACGGCAATCACCTCCGTCCCCACAATGCGCCAACGAAAGACCTCTCACCCGAGGTGGCGCCACTCACGCCTTCGTCGCCCCCTCCCCTTGACACCTCCAGCCATTTCAGCTGAAGTTACGTTATAACATTACGTAATGAGGCTGCATGCCCGCTCGCCGGCGCCGACCCATGCCCTTGAAGAGGCTGTTCGATCTCGATGCCCAAACGCCCCGTCACGGACTTGTCCGGCTTCCTCGGGGCTGGGAAGACCACTTTACCGAACCACATCCTGAACAACGGCCGGAGCCGAAGAGGCGGCCTGACGATGACATCGGAGAAGCGCGCGTGATGGTCGCCCCTGCCGCGCGCGCCGAGGGAGCGGTATAGCCGCTCCCGCCATGGCGAGGCCGTCTCAAGACGGCCTCGCCATGAACGTCATCAACGTCAGGACTTCGTCTCGGCGGGATCGCGGTGCACCGGATCGATCCACAGCACCGTCTCGGGCTTCTCGACCGGCTCGATGTCGATGTTGATGGCGACCGCTTCACCGTCGCTGCGCACCAGCACGCATTCCAGCACCTCATCGGGACTGGCGTTGATCTCCTGGTGCGGCACATAGGGCGGCACGAAGATGAAGTCGCCGGGACCGGCCTCGGCCGTGAATTGCAGCTGCTCGCCCCAGCGCATCCGCGCCTTGCCCTTCACGACATAGATCACGCTTTCGAGATGACCGTGATGATGCGCGCCGGTCTTGGCGTCCGGCCTGATCGTCACCGTGCCGGCCCACAATTTCTGTGCGCCGACGCGCGCGAAATTGATCGCGGCCTTGCGATCCATGCCCGGTGTCGACGGCACGTTGGGGTCGAGCTGATTGCCGGAAATGACGCGCACGCCGTCGTGCTTCCAGCGCTCGGCGGCATCGTCGTGAGAGTGGCCGTGCGCGTGATCGTGAGAACCTGACATGATGCTTCTTGTCTCGGAGAGGGAACCGGCCGGACCTTAGCCAAAATGCCGCGGCAAGGCCACACGGGTTCCTCGCGAACCTTTTGGCAGTGCGCGCGTTGTTTCGGTAGTTCCAACACAACGGAGGAGAGACATCATGGGTGCCACCACCGACAAGATCAAGGGCGCGACCAATGAGGCCATCGGCAAGGCCAAGCAGGGAATCGGCGAGGCCACCGGCTCCGATCGCCTGCAGGGCGAAGGCGTGATCCAGGAGGTCAAGGGCAAGGGCCAGAAGGCCATGGGCGATGCCAAGCAGGCCACCAAGGACGCCGTGAACGATGCCGCGGCCGCGACCAACAAGAACCTCTGAGCTGAGCGAGATCATCGCGACGTCACGCCGCTGACAAAGCAACGCTGACATCGCAGGACCGGCCCCTCACGGGGCCGGTCTTTTTTTGGTGAGTCATTGCATATGGGGCGATGTACGCCGAGTCGTGTCCGTTCCGCCGAAGCTCCGCCGTCATCGCGAGCGAAGCGACGCGATCCAGTGTCACACAAAGACTCTGGATTGCTTCGTCGCTGCCGCTCCTCGCAATGACCGAGGAGAGAGCCTTTGCAACAACTCAGTTCGTCGACCGGTCGCACGAACGCGAGCGTCGCCGCGGAAACTACTTCACGCCCAGCAGTTCGACATCGAACATCAGGGTCGCGTTCGGCGGGATGACGCCGCCGGCGCCGCGGGCGCCGTAGCCGAGTTCGGGCGGAATGATCAAGGTGCGCTTGCCGCCGACCTTCATGGTGGCCACGCCCTCGTCCCATCCGGCAATCACGCGCTTCATCCCGATCGGGAATTCGAACGGCTCGTTGCGATCGACCGACGAGTCGAATTTCTTGCCCTTCTGACCGTTGTCATAGAGCCAGCCGGTGTAGTGCATCACGCAGGTCTGGCCGCGCGACGGCGTGGCGCCGGTGCCTTCCTTGGTGTCGATGATCTGCAGTCCGGAGGGAGTTGTCATGATCTTTCCTGTCGGTTTGGCGGAACTGGACTGTGCCGAAGCTGCATGAGAGCCCAGCACGGCACCGGCCGCGGCAGACGCCGCCGCCATCAGCGCAACTCTTCGATCGATCGGACGCCGCATGCTCGGACTGCCTCTGCTTGTTCACGGAGCCGGCGGTTTAGCGCATGGCGGCGCCGGTGACCAGCCTGCGTCAAACGGCCGGCATCTGCTATCCATCGCCTCGCCTGCGGGATGGGAAGGGGTGCATCGGCGCCGGGGTGCGAGCCCGGAAGTCTGCAAAGATCGTTTGCTCACACGGGTCCCTGCCCAGGGGACGAAGTCACTCATCCACCATTAGCAGGACAGCCCATTCAGTTTCTGAAAAAAATAAACATCTTGCGCTTTTTCGGAAATCATGATCATCTCTCGCCATCCCGCCTCACTGCGGAGGGGCGTTGCGCGCGATCGTCACGACACGCGAGGCGGGGAGGCGATGGCCGCGAGAGGTCGCAGCAGGCTCTTAAATGGGCATGCGGACGAACGACGTCTTGCGGACGTGAAGTCGCAGCGTCCTGATACCCCGATGCTGGTATCAAGTTCGTGTCGGCGCTGACGCGCCGCGCGGATGATGGTGGCCAACAAGCCCGGCGCACCAGGGAGACTGCGTATAAGCGTGAAGACCGTCGCGCAGGGAATGCCGGTTGATCGGCAGCACCTGTGGTACCTGCCGCCTGCATTCTTTTACGCAGGCGGGCCATGGGTGAGGCCTTCACCCGGCATTCCCTGCGCCCTCTGCATTCTCGCGAGGGACACGATGATGCATCACTCGGGCATCACTTGCCGCGAGAATGCGCGCTCATGTCCGCGTACATATCCCCGCCGATTGATGTGACGCTGCTGATTGATACGACCTTGATGGTTATGACTTGGCTGTTTGAGACGTGAATCCGCCTCACCCCCGCTGTCGTCCCGGGCAAGCCGCGACGCGCGACAGCGCGTTGCGGCGCCGACCCGGGACCCATACGCCGCGGCGGACGTGATGCGCGAGGTGCTGCTACGAGCCTGCCTCGAACCGCTCCCTGGGGTTATGGGTCCCGGCTCAAGGCCGGGACGACAGCGGTGTGTTGATGCAGCGAGGTCGCGTAGGGTGGGCAAAGCGGCCGCCCGCAGGGCGGTCGCGTGCCCACCGTCGGGTGGCGGACTCATCGTCAGAATGGTGGGCACGGCGCGCGAGAGAGAGCAGCATGACGCATGCAGTGTCGCATGCGCGCCTTTGCCCACCCTACGGCAACATCGCGTGCGACGACGAGAGCAGGAATGAACCCTGCCGCCTCAATACCCCAGCGCGCAGCCGTCCTTGCGCGGATCGGAGCCGCCGGTGAGCGTGCCCTTGTCCCAGTCGATCCAGATCGCCTGGCCGCCGCCGAGCGGCGACATCACCTTCGACGTCTTGTGGCCGATCTTCTCCAGCCCTTCGACCACCTCGGCCGGAACGCCGTCCTCGAGCTGATAGACACCCTCGTAGTGCAGCCCGCGCGCCATATCGATCGCCTCCTGCACGTCGCAGCCGTAATCGAGGATGTTGGTCAGCACGTGGGTCTGGCCGACCGGCTGGTACTGCCCGCCCATGACGCCGAACGACATCTGGGCCCGCCCGGCCTTGGTGGCCAGCGCCGGAATGATGGTGTGCAGCGGACGCTTGCCCGGGCCGATGCAGTTCGGATGATCGGGCTGGATGCGGAAGCCGCCGGCGCGGTTCTGCAGCAGCACGCCGGTCTGGTTGGAGACGATGGCCGAGCCGAAGGAATGCGCGATCGAATTGATGAAGGAGCATACGTTGCGGTCGCGGTCGACCACCGTGATGTACACCGTCTCCGGGTTCATCGGCGGCGCGACGCTGGGCAGGTCGAGCAGCTTGTCGAGGCTGATCTGCGACACGTATTCGTCGGCGAATTCCTTGGCGAGGATGCTCGCGACCTCGATCGTCATGTGCTCGGGGTCGCCGATATGCTGCTCGCGCATCATGTAGGCGATGCGCGCGGCCTCGGCCTCGAGATGGAAGCGCTCGATGCTGAGCGGCGCGATCCGGGTCAGGTCAAAACGCGAGAGGATGTTGAGCATCACCAGCATCGTGATGCCCGGTCCGTTCGGCGGGCACTGCCAGACGTCATGGTCCTTGTAGGTGGTGCCGATCGGCGCGGTGACTTCGGTCTGGTGGTTGGCGAAATCCTCCAGCGCATGCAGGCCGCCGATGCCGCGCAGGGTCTGCACCATGTCCTCCGCGACCGCGCCGGTGTAGAAGCCCTTCGGCCCCTCCTTGGCGATGATGCGCAGCGTCTGCGCCAGTTCGGGCTGGCGGATCACGTCGCCGACCGCGGCCGGCCTGCCATGCGGCAGCAGATAGCGCGCGGTGTTGGTGCCGTTCTTGAGCTTCTCGAACTGATTGTTCCAGTCGAAGCCGACGCGCGGCGCCACCACGTAGCCGTCCTCCGCGGCGCGGATCGCGGGCTGCAGCAGCCGGTCGAGGCCGAGCCGGCCATGGTCGCGCAGGATGCGGTCCCAGGCATCGATCGCGCCGGGGACGGACACGGCATGGGCCGACGTCAGCGGCACCGAATGGATCTTGCGCTCGAGATACCAGTCCACGGTCGCAGCCATCGGCGCCCGGCCCGAGCCGTTATAGGCCGTGATCCGGCCCTCGCCCTTGGGCTGCACCAGCGCGAAGCAGTCGCCGCCGATCCCGGTCGATTGCGGCTCGATCACCCCGAGCAGGGCGCAGGCGGCCACCGCCGCGTCCGCAGCGGTGCCGCCGGCGCGCAGCACCTCGATCCCGGCCAGCGCGGCCTGCGGGTGCGAGGTTGCGATCATTCCGTTCTGGGCGTGGACCGTGGACCTGCCGGGGAAGTGGAAACTTCTCATCGTTGCTCGCTGCGTGATCGTGCGGGGGCCGGAATGCCCTTGCTGACCGGCTACATGGCACATTCTTTCCGGGCTCGGCAATGCCCGGGGATACCAGCTTTTCTATGGTCAGGTCTGCTGCTAAACGGCCGCATGGACCTGACCGTCGCTGCCTTCTATCAGTTCGTCGCGCTGCCGGATTTCCGCTCCCTGCGCGCGCCGCTCCACGCCGTCTGCGCGGAGCGCGGCATCAAGGGCAGCATCCTGCTGGCCGAGGAGGGCATCAACGGTACGGTGGCCGGGTCCGCCGAGGCCGTCGCCGCGCTGGTGGACGAGTTGCGCCATGGCTCGCTGTTCACGGGCCGCCTGGACAATCTCGAGCTGAAATTCTCGCGTGCCGCGACGATGCCGTTCCAGCGCCTCAAGGTCCGGTTGAAACGGGAGATCGTCACCCTGGGAGATCCCGCGGCCGATCCGAACCGGCAGGTCGGGACCTATGTCAGTCCCGCCGATTGGAACGCGCTGATCGACTCGCCCGATACGCTACTGCTCGATACCAGAAATGCGTTCGAGGTTGCCCTCGGCACGTTCGAGGGCGCGGTCGATCCCGGTATCGCAAGCTTCGGCCAGTTCAAGGATTTTGCCGCCCGCACACTCGATCCGGCGAAGCACAAGGCGATCGCGATGTTCTGCACGGGCGGCATTCGCTGCGAGAAGGCGAGCGCGCTGCTGCTCGCGCGTGGATTTTCCGAAGTCTACCATCTGAAGGGCGGCATCCTCAAATACCTCGAAGAGATCCCGGAAGCCGAGAGCCGCTGGCGCGGCGGCTGTTTCGTCTTCGACGAACGTGTGGCGCTTGGTCACGGCCTGCGGGAGCACGCCGCGGGCGCGAAGGCAGGACATCCGAAAGGGGCGAGCGATGAGCAGTTCTGAGCAGTCGAACCGGGAATTGAGCGAACGGATCGACACCCTGGAGGCGCGGCTGATGTTCCAGGACGATACGATCGAGACGTTGAACCAGACCATCACGGCGCAATGGCGCGCGATCGACGCGTTGAAGCGGCAGATCGCCCTGCTCGGTGAGCGGCTCGAAGAGGCGGGAAGCAATGCGGACGGGCCGCGCAACGAACTGCCGCCGCACTATTGAGCGCAGGCCGGCGATCTCATGCCGGAACGGTGGCCGGCGCCGTGCCGGACGGCAGACTGATCACTTCGCCGGCCATGACCATGCGGTCGCGACCGCCATCCTTCGCCGCGTAGAGCGCGCTGTCGGCGACATCGATCAGCGAGGCCGGTCCGGCCGAGCGCTCGAAGCCCGGGCGGCAGACGGCGCCGCCGAGGCTCGCCGTCACGATCCCCGACGGGTTGTGCCGGTGGACGATGCCCACCTCGTGCAGGGCCCGCCTGATGCGCTCGCCGAGCCGCACACATCCCGCGGCGTCGGTGTTCGGCAGCAGGATGGCAAACTCCTCGCCGCCGTAGCGGGCCGCGAGGTCCGAGCTGCGCTGCGCCTCGTCGGCGAGGATGGCCGCGATCGTGTGCAGGCACTCATCGCCGGCGGGATGACCATAGGTATCGTTGAAGGCCTTGAAGTGGTCGATGTCGATCATCAGCAGCGCCAGCGACGTCTTGTCGCGATAGGCCCTGCCCCACTCCTCCAGCAGCCGCTCGTCGAAGCGGCGGCGGTTGGCGAGTCCGGTGAGACCGTCCTCGATCGCGAGCGTCTCGAGCCGGCCCTGCAGCGTCTTCTGCTGCGTCACGTCGCGCGTGACTGCGACGAAGCCGTCGATCTCGCCGTCCGGGCTGCGCGTGGCGCGGATGGTGGCCTCGACCCAGATCTCCGATTTGTCCCGGCGCCGCATGCGGTAGGTCGCCCGCGCTTCGTCGACGGCGCCTTTCCTGAGCTGATCGAGGATTTCCTGCAGCTGTGGACGATCCAGCGGATTCACGCCGGAAAGCGCGCGCTTGCCCAGGAGCTGCGATGGATGCCAGCCCAGAACGCGCATGGTGGACGGCGAAACGTAGCCGATGCATTCGTCCAGCTCGATGCGGGTGACGATATCGCTGGAGCCTTCGGCGAGGAGCCGGAAATTCTCCTCCTTGGCGGCGAGCGCCAGAGCGAGACGCTGTCGCTGCAGCAGCTGCTTCACCAGGAAGACGCCGATCGCGACGACCAGGGCGACGAGGCCGACCAGCACCGCGAGACGAACAAGCGCGTCGCGCTTCCACCGCGCCAGGACATCCTCCTGCGTGCGCGTCGTCAGCACCAGGAACGGGTAACGCTGCGCGTGCTGATAGAACCCGATGCGCTCGGAGCTCTCGCCACTGCGCGGAAAGTGCAAGACGCCCGATGCGGGATGATAGGGAATCGTTTCGAGGATCGGACGTCCGAGAACTTGCGGATCCGGTTCGGAGTTGTCTGCAAGCACTGCTCCGTCGCGGCTCATCAGACTG
This sequence comes from Bradyrhizobium ontarionense, assembly GCF_021088345.1. Lineage (NCBI taxonomy): Bacteria > Pseudomonadati > Pseudomonadota > Alphaproteobacteria > Hyphomicrobiales > Nitrobacteraceae > Bradyrhizobium > Bradyrhizobium ontarionense. The sequence continues at coordinate 3,261,177 of NZ_CP088156.1, forward strand.
ATCATGCCCTCCTGGCCGACAGCGAATTGCCGGTAGAACTGGGCGAAATAGGCGACGTCGATGGTCGCCGCCACGACACCGCCAAACCGACCGTCGGCATGGCTCCAACGTCGCGACAGCGTGATGACCCATTGCCCTCCCGCCTTGCTCCGCACGGGGCGGCCGATCAGCAGCGAACGGTCGGCCGACTTCGCGTGGTGCTCGAAGTAATCGCGGTCGGAATTATTGTAGTTGGAGAGAACGACGTCTTCGGTCGTCGCGAGCCAGTTGCCGTTTTCGTCATAGGCGAACAGCCCTCTGACCCGTCCGAGGTTCGCTTTTCTTGCCTTCAGGAATGCCTGAATCCGTTCGATTGCACCGGGCTTTCCGTCGTCCCTCTCCAGCGCGGTCACCACGCCCCTGAGCAGCGAATCCGCCAGCTCGAACGTATCCTCCACATGCTGTGTCAGCGAGCGGGCGAGATTGCTGAGCTCGATTTCGGCATTGCGCAGCTCGTTGTTGCGCGATTCCCATTCGCTCCAACCGCTGAATGCCAGGATGGCGCTGCAGACGAGCGCGAGAAAGCCAGCCGCCCACATGGGCCGGCGGCTCAGGTCTGCTCGGGTCGCACCAACGTCCATTCTGCGGGACACTCCAGCCGACGCCAGCGTCCCATGGACATCTTATTTATCTCTGAAATGGGCACTGCGGTAAGCGCCTCCGCGCGTTCCGTAAGACTACGGCAACAGCCGTACAATTACGGGACTCAGCAGCGGCGCGAACGCGCAGGTCAAACTATTCGAGTTGATAGTTCAGCGTACGAAGACGGAGCGCACCTTCTCCCACAGCGACGATGCGTGTTGTCCGACGGCATCGGCTTCGTGTGCTTTCACGCGCGTCGTCGACGGCTGCTGCAGGCTCACCGGATCAGACGCGGGAAACGTATCCATCAGTCCCTTGTCGAGCTGCGTCGCCGCTTTCCCATCGAGACGGGCAGCTTCGCGCGGGTCGGCCGCATGCTTGTCATGCGGCGCCGGGTCGAATTTCTCAGCCATGATCGGTCTCCCTGTGGGTGGACAACGCAGCTTCGGAACACCTGTTCCCCGAGGAGCTGCGGCGGATATGACCTTGGCCGGAACCGCGACCCCATGTATCACGGGCGGTAAACTGTTCCCGACCAGTACGGAGCCCCCAGCGTGAGTCAGCCTCCCGTGAATAAGCCTTTCATCGACGTGCTGGCCGGCCAGCGGCAAAGCGTGCCTCCGGTCTGGATGATGCGCCAGGCCGGCCGCTACCTGCCGGAATACCGCGAAGTCAGGGCCAAAGCCGGCGGCTTTCTCGATCTCTGCTTCAACCCGGACCTCGCGGCCGAAGTGACCCTGCAGCCGATCCGCCGCTTCGGCTTCGATGCGGCGATCATCTTTTCCGATATTCTGGTCATTCCATATGCGCTCGGTCGCGGCGTCCGCTTCGAGGTCGGCGAAGGGCCGCGGCTCGATCCGCTCGATACGCCCGAGAAGATCGCAACGCTGTCCGCACAGGCCGACCTCTCCAAGCTCGAGCCGGTGTTCGAGGCGCTGCGCCGCGTGCGGGCGGAGCTATCACCCCGCACTGCACTGATCGGGTTCTGCGGTGCGCCGTGGACGGTTGCGACCTACATGGTCGCAGGCCAGGGCACGCCTGATCAGGGGCCGGCGCGAATGCTGGCCTATCGGCATCCCGACGCGTTCAGCAAGATCATCGATGCGCTGGTCGACAGCTCGATCGCCTATCTCCTGAAGCAGCTGGAGGCCGGTGCGGACGCGCTGCAGATCTTCGACACCTGGGCCGGCGTGCTGTCGCCGCGCGAGTTCGCGCGCTGGTCGGTCGCCCCCACGCGGCGCATCATCGAGGGTGTGCGCAAGGCGCGGCCGGATGCCAAGATCATCGGTTTTCCGCGCGGCGCCGGTGCGTTGCTGCCGGGCTACGTCACCGAGACCGGCGTCGATGCCGTCAGCATCGACTGGACGGCGGAGCCTGGGCTGGTGCGCGAGCGGGTGCAGAGCAAGGTCGCCGTGCAGGGCAATCTCGATCCGCTGGCGCTGATCACCGGAGGTGCCGCGCTCGACCAGGCCGTTGACGACGTGCTGGCGAGCTATGCCGGCGGCCGACACATCTTCAATCTCGGCCACGGCATCCTGCCGGAGACACCGATCGCCCATGTCGAGCAGATGCTCGCGCGTGTCCGCGCCTACAAGGGATGACAGACTAACGCGGCCGGCTGCGCTCGATCAGCTCGGCCGCGCCATTGGCGAGCAGCTCGAGTCCGACCGCCCGGCCAAGCTCACGCGGGCGATCGGCGGGCGCCGAACGCTGCGCCTCGATGAAGCGGCCGCCGTCTTCGTCGAGCACCGACGCGGTCAGCGTCATCTGCGCGCCGTCGATGGTCGCAAAGCCCGCGATCGGCGAGTTGCAGTGGCCGTTGAGCACCCACAGCACCTCGCGCTCTGCGTCCGCGCAGGTGCGCGCCGCCGCGTCGTCGATGGTCGCAAGGATGCGCCGCGTCTCCCAATCGGATGCGGGGCACTCGACCGCGACGATGCCCTGCCCGACCGCGGGCAACATGTCGGCGGCCGGAAAGTCGAACGAGGCGCGGTCGGCGAGGCCGACCCGCTCGAGTCCGGACCGCGCCATGATCAACGCATCGGCCGGTCCGACCGCGCCGCCGTCCGGCAGCCGCTGCAGCTCGCCGCTGTCGAGCTTGCGGATACGGGTATCGGCGGCGCCGCGGAAATGGATCAGTTCGGCCTGCGGAAACAACCGCCGCGCATAGGCCGCCCGGCGCACGGCATTGGTGCCGATCTTGAAACCCTTGCCGCCATCCTTGCGGAATTCGTCCAGCGACAGGCCCCGCCGCAACACCAGCACGTCGCCGGGCGGATCGCGCGACAGCAGCGCCGCGACAACGAGGCCGGGCGTCTCCTCGTTGCCGGGCATGTCCTTCAGCGAATGCATCGCCGCATGCAGCTTGCCGTCCAGCATGGCGCGGCGGATCTCGGCGACGAACGCGCCGCCCTTGCCGCCGTGGGTCAGCAGCTTGCTGGTCTGGTCGGAATCGCCTGATGTCTCGAATTTGACGATCTCGATGTCGAGCGAGGGTATCGAGGCCTGCAGCCGGCGCGCGATCTCCTCCGTCTGCGCCAACGCCATCGTGCTCTTGCGGGTGCCGATCCGGAAACGTGTCACGAGGTCATTCCTAGGTCAGCGCGCGTCCTGCAAGATCATGTCGGATGCCTTCTCGGCGATCATGATGACCGGCGCGTTGGTGTTGCCCGAAACCAGGTCCGGCATGATCGAAGCGTCGACCACGCGCAGCCCGTCAATACCGCGCACGCGCAGGCGTTGATCGACGACGGCCAGAGCATCCGTCCCCATCCGGCAGGTCGAGGTCGGATGATAGATCGTGCTGCCGGTCTGCCGGCAATAGGCCAGAATGTCGTCGTCGCTCACGACCTTGGATCCCGGATAGGCTTCGTCCGAGACATACGGCTTCAGGGCGGGCGCCGCCAGGATTTTCCGCAAGATCCGGAGGCCGTCGATATTGGCCCGCCGGTCGGTTTCGCTGGCGAGATAGTTGATACGGATCTCCGGCGGTGCCGCCGGGTCGGCGCTCCTGATCCGGAGCGAGCCGCGGCTTTCGGGCCGGAGCTGGCAGACCGAGGCCGTGAAGCCAGAGAAGGTGTGCAGTTTCTCGCCCATCTTGTCGGTCGAGAACGGGATGAAATGGATCTGGATGTCCGGGCTCGCGAGCCGCGGATCGGTCTTGAAGAAGACGCCCGCCGTGCCGGCGGCGATCGTGAGCGGACCCTTACGAAAGGCGGCGTAGCGCGCTCCGGCCAACACCCTGCGCACGGGGTGATTGACGATGTCGTTCAGCGTGATGCGCTGGCTACAGCGCATGACGATGCGCACCTGGAGATGGTCCTGCAGGTCGCTCCCGACGCCGGGCGCATCGAGCACCACGTCGATGCCGTGCTGCCTCAGCAGCTCACCCGGGCCGACGCCGGACAGCTGCAGCAGTTGCGGCGAATTGTAGGCGCCGCTCGACACGAGGATTTCCTTGCGGGCGCGCGCAGTCCGCATCCGGCCACGCTGGCTAAACGTCACACCACTCGCCCGCCGCCCCTCGAACAGGATGCGCTGGGCCAGCGCATCTGTCTCGACATGGAGATTGCTACGGCCGAGCGCCGGCCGCAGGTAGGACACTGCGCTGCTGGCGCGCCGGCCACGCCGGGTGGTGGTCTGGAAGAACCCCGCGCCTTCCTGGCTGGCGCCATTGAAATCGGCGTTGAAGGGCAGACCGGCCTCGACCGCCGCCTTCACGAAGGCTTCAGAAAGCGGATCCTCGTGCCGCCAATCCGACACCGGCAGCGGGCCGTCGCCGCCGTGGAAGTCATCGGCGCCGCGGGACTGATTTTCCGCCCGCTTGAAATAGGGCAGCACGTCGTCATGGCCCCAGCCGACATTGCCGCGCTGGCGCCAGCGGTCATAGTCCTCGTGCTGACCGCGGACATAGAGCAGGCCGTTGATCGAGCTGGAGCCGCCGAGCACCTTGCCGCGCGGCTGGAACACGGAGCGACCGTCGAGCCCAGGCTCCGGCTCGGTCTGGTACATCCAGTTGACGGTCTTTTCCTTGAACAGCTTGCCGTAGCCGAGCGGGACGTGAATCCAGATGTTGGTGTCCTTCGGACCGGCTTCGAGCAGCAGCACCTTGTGCCTGCCGTCGCTGCTCAGACGATTGGCGAGAACGCAACCGGCCGAGCCAGCCCCGACCACGACGTAATCGAACTCCAGCTCCGCCTCACGCAACGCCGTGCTGCCGTCCATCGTTTCCCCACCGGCTCCTCTTGTTCTTCCACCCTGGAGATACCAAAACGGCGGGACTTGCAAGCGCGATTTCGGCAGACTTGTTCGGCCGAGTCAGAGGTTGCTCTGCTCCCCCAGCAGCCGAGCCGTATGCCGCGCAATCATCATCTCTTCGTTCGTATTGACGACGAACACGCGCGCACGCGAGCGGTCCGACGAGATCACGCCGTCACCCGCGCGATTCCTGGCATCGTCGAGCTCGATGCCGAGCCAATCGAAGCCGTCGCAGACCCGCGCACGAATGCGCCAAGCATGCTCGCCGATTCCGCCGCAGAACACCACGGCATCGAGGCCCGACAGGACCGCAGCCATCGCACCGAGCTCGCGCCTGATACGATCGACGAAATAGGCGATCGCCTGCTCGGCCTCTGGTGTTCCGGCCGCCTCCAGTTCGCGCATGTCCTGCGACAGACCCGAGAGTCCCTTCAGACCGGAGCGCGTGTACAGGAGATCGGTGATCGCCTGCGGCGTCATTCCCTTTTCCTGCAGCAGATAGAGGACAACGCCGGGATCCAGCTGTCCGCAGCGCGTGCCCATCGGCAGGCCATCGAGTGCGGTGAATCCCATCGACGAGCCGATGCTCTGACCGTCGCGGATCGCACACATCGAAGCGCCATTGCCAAGATGCATCACGACGACCCGCCCCTGCTCGTAGAGCGGCGCGGTCTCCTTCATGCGTGCGACGACGTATTCGTAGGACAGCCCATGAAAGCCGTAGCGACGAACGCCTTCGTCGTAGAACTCACGCGGCAAGGCATAGGTGTCATTCACCCAGGGGTGCGAGCGATGGAAAGCAGTGTCGAAACATCCGACCTGGAGCGCATCGGGGAAGGCACGATGCGCGGCGCGAACGCCGGAGAGGTTATGAGGCTGGTGCAGCGGCGCGAGTGGATTGAGCCTGTCCAGCTTTTCCAAGCTGACCTGATCGAGCACGACCGGCCGCGTAAATTCGATGCCGCCATGGACGATCCTGTGGCCGACGGCTTCGACAGCCGTTCTGCCGATAACCCGTTCCAGAACTGCGAGCACGACACCGAGAGCCGTTTCATGATCAGCAGCCCGCGCCGGATCGAGTCGTTCATCGGCAATCTTGGCGCCGTTCCGTTCCGCTTCGAGATGAGGGGCTATGGTACCAAGTCCCTCGATTTGGCCGCGCACACATTCGGCGGGCTCCGTCTCGCCTTCGAACAGCGCGAATTTGATCGAGGACGAGCCCGCGTTGAGAGTGAGAATGTGTCGCACTGTCATGTCGCCTCGTGAGAATGACATAGCCTTCGGACCTGCAGTGGCGACGCCGTGCGTCCGATCCTATCAGAACACGTCATCCCGTCGTGCTGCCCATTTGCCGGCTCTGCGATCGACGGTCTCGTCGACCCAGCAAACTGCGGAAAATACGACCCATTTTCATGACGGACCAAAGACGGACGAAACGCTAGCCTTTGTCGAGTGGACAACCGCTCTACGGCTGAAAAGATGCACAAGGGCGCAGATAACGCGATCCGCCTATGTCGACAGGATCCTCTTGCAGATCCCGCGCCGAGCGCGCCGTCTGTTAGGATGCTATCAAAGCGAGTCGGACTGCGGGAGGACATTAGTGGTGAACCTGCCTCGATATCTCCTGCCGACCACCGTGGTCGGAAGCTATCCGCAGCCGGATTGGCTGGTCGATCGCGCGATGCTCTCGAAGTCGGTTCCGCGGATCCGCCTGCAGGGTCTCTGGCGCATTCAGCGGCCGCTGCTCGACGATGCCCAGGACGACGCCACCATCATCGCGATCCACGACATGGAACATGCCGGCATCGATATCGTGACGGATGGGGAGATCCGCCGCGAGAGCTACTCCAACCGCTTTGCCACCGCGCTCGACGGCATCGATGCGGATAATCCCGCCATCATCATTTCGCCCTCCGGGATCAAGACGCCGGTGCCGCGGATCGTCGGTCCGATCCGGCGACTTCATCCGATCGAACGCCGCGACATGGAATTTCTCCGCCGCAACACCCATCGTGCCGCCAAGATCACCTTGCCCGGCCCCTTCACCCTGAGCCAGCAGGCGCAGGACGACTTCTACGGCGACGACGAGGCGCTTGCGATGGCCTTTGCCGAGGTCGTGAATGCCGAGATGCGCGACCTGCAGCGGGCCGGCGCTGACGTGATCCAGCTCGACGAGCCCTGGGTCCGCAACAACCCGCAAGCGGCGCGGCGCTATGCGGTGAAGGCCATCAACCGGGCGCTCGATCAGATCACGGTGCCCACCATCGTTCACGTCTGCTTCGGATATGCGGCCATCGTCCCCGGCTCGAGCAAGCCGACCGGGTACCCCTTCCTGACCGAGCTTGCCGAGTGCCGCGCGGACCAGATCTCCATCGAGGCGGCGCAGCCGCGGCTCGACCTCGGGGTCCTGAAAGATCTCTCGGCCAAGACCATCGTGCTCGGCGTGCTCGATCTCGGCGATCCCGAGGTCGAGCCGGTCGCGGTCATCGCCGAACGCATCCGCAGCGGCCTCAAGGTGGTGTCGCCGGAGCGGCTCGTCATCGCGCCGGACTGCGGCATGAAGTACCTGCCGCGCGCGACCGCCTTCGGCAAGCTCAAGGCGATGTGCGCGGCCGCGGCGCACGTGCGCGAGGAGCTCGCCTGACAGGCCGTCACGGCAGACAACTGCGAACAGCCGTCCGCAAAGGCGGCAGATGCGGCGGATTTCGGGCAGCATCTTGTGCGGCGAAGCCACCCAAACACCCCATTCCCGGCATAAGGCAGCCGGTGAACGCCGAGGACCGGCTGAGCCGATCCCATCGGACAGGAGGATCGGATGGCCGACTGCGTTATGCCGAAGAACGTCACCTTCGCAGTCGCCGCGCTGCTCGGCTGCGCGGCGCTGGGCGACATGGCGAGAGCCGATTCGATCGATGTCATGAGCGACCTGCTGCGTGACGCGCGAAGCTCGTTTGCGCGGATGGTGCCGCTGGAATTGGTGCCCACCATGCCGGCGCTGCAGCCTCCCGCCATCCAGCGCCCCGCCCCGTCCACACCACCGCAACCCGCTCCTCCCGCTCAGTTCAGCGCCAAGCCGCAAGCCGCCGAGCGCATGGCAAAGCCCCGCGCACCGGTCAGCCCCGCCGCGGCGGCGCTGGCGGCCGCGGAAGCCGCCGAGAAGATCGCCGACGCCAATCTCGACGTCGCCTTGGCGGCCAACGAGAAGGCCGTGTCCGACCGCAACGCCGCAGACGCGCTGGCGAAGACCAACCCCGCTCTGGCGACCATCGCCGCCGCCAGGGCCGCGGCCGAAGCGGCCCACATCGCCGACGCGAACCTGACCGACGCGCTGCTGGCCGACAAGAAGACCGACGCGCGCCTCAAGGCCGCACGAGAGGCCCTGGCAGCCGAGCAGAACGGCCGGAAGTCCTCGACCGCGCCGCAGGCGACAACTCCGGTCAGCCTGTCCGACAAGTAGGACCGCTGGTCTCGTCTCGCGCAGAACCTCGCCGCGGCAAGCGCACGCAGCCAGACCATACGCCCGCTACGCGTCGGTACGCTCCAGCGTGTCGACCGTGACCACGCCATGAGCGCGCGAGACGCAGGTGCAGAGCTTGCGGTTCTCGTGCTTCTGCTCCGCGCTGAAGAACACGTCGCGATGATCGATCTCGCCCTCGACCTCGACCACGTCGATTGCGCAGACGCCGCACTCGCCGCGCCGGCAGTCGGCCATCACCTCGTGGCCCGCCGCGTTGAGCACGTCGAGCATGGAGCGATCGCGCGGCACGATGATCTCCTCACGACTGCCGCGCAGCCGCACCTTGAACGGCTCGGCGGCGAGGCGGCCGCTCGAGCCGAAGGTCTCGTAGCTGAGGTCGGTCGGCGCGCGGCCGCAGCCGGACCACGCACTGCGCGCCGCATCCAGCATCCGCATCGGACCGCAGAGCAGCACGGTGGCGCCACCGGACAGTCCGGAGAACAGCTGCGCCAGATCGAGCCGCCGCGACTCGTCGGCGGCGTACACCGTGAGACGTTCGCCGAGCAGCGTCGACAGCTCCTCGACATAGGCGGCATCGCGCCGCGAGCGCACCGCGTAATGCAGCGAGACGTCGGCGCCCTTGCGCATCAGGGCCTGCGCCGCGCCGAGCAGCGGCGTGATGCCGATGCCGCCGGCGACGAGACAATATTGCGGGCGCTGCCAATCGACCTGCAACAGCGAGGTCGGGCTCGTCACGTCCACCCGCGCGCCGGGCTGCAGCGACCACAGATAACGCGACCCGCCGCGTGAATCCTCGGCGAGACGGACTGCGATCCGATAGCCCTGCGGCTCGGCTTCGCCGACCAGCGAATAGGAGCGCACGTCCGGCTGGCCGCCGACGAGAACGCTGAGCTTGAGATGGCTGCCGACGGCGTAGGGCGCACAGACATGGTTGTCGGGACGCAGGATGAATTCCCGGATTCCCGGCGCGAGGTCCCGTGTCGAGACCAGGGTCGCGGTCGACCAGTTGTCCTGGAAGCGCATGATCGTCTCCTCAGCTCGTGGCCTGCGTCCTGATCAGCACGGCCGCCGGCACCAGGTCCATCGGACCGCGCGCCCTGACCGCAAGCCGCAGATTGCGGGCGGCGAGGCGGGCGTGCTCGCGCATGATCGCCTCGGCGCGCGCGCCCTCACGGTTCTCGATCGCATCGACCACGATGCGGTGATGCTCCTGAGCCACCACCAGGATATGTCGCGCCTCGGGCAATGCCGACTGTGCCATCACGAAGCCGCTGGGCGATGCGAACGGCAGCGCGCTGGCGCGATCGACCTGCCGGATGACAGGCGCACTGCGCGACAACTCGGCCAGCAGGGCGTGGAAACGCGCATTGAGCGCCACGTAGGACGAGAACGCGTCGAACGAGAGCTCGGCCGGCGCGATCAGCTCGTCGATCTGGGCGAGGCATTCGCGCATCGGCTCGGTGTCGCGCACGGACACGCCGCGCTCGGCGGCGAGCCGCGCCGCCAGGCCTTCCATCGTCCCGCGCACCTCGATGGAGTCGAGCACGTCCCGCTCGGAGAACGATTTCACCATGAAGCCGCCGGACGGAATGGCCTCCAGCAGCCCCTCCTCTTCGAGCCGCACCAGCGCCATGCGCACCGGCGTGCGCGAGACGCCGGCCGCCTCCACCGCCTGCAGCTCCGAGATGCGCTCGCCCGGTCGCAATGCGCCGGTCAGGATCAGATCGCGCAAGGTGAGCTGCGCACGAACCGTCTGCGAGATCGATCGCTCGCTGTCACGCTCAGCCATTCCGGTTACTCCGCGGCTTCGCGCAGCGGCGTTTCGCGTGCGATCATCCGGTCGATGATCCGCCGCGCCCACATTGCGCCTGCATCGATGTTGAGATTGTAGAAAACGCGTCCCGGATTCTCGTCCATCGCACGCTGCTGCGCTTCCAGGATCAGCTCATCCTCGCGGAAGATGCCCGACACGCCCTCGCGAATTTCCGTCGTCAGCCGCTGCTCGGCGAGCTGGTAGTTGCGGGCGAACGCCCAGAAATAGTGGCAGCTGCGCTCGGTCTCCGGCGTGATGGTGTTGAGCACCATGCCGTTGACGCCCTGCGAGCGGTCGCCTTCCGGCGCTCCCGTGCCGGTCGGCGCGACGCCGACGTCGATCGCAACCGTGCACGGCGCCTCGAAGCGGATGATCTGCCAGCGATCGACCAGGCCTTCCTTGCCGAGCTGCTTGGCCCAGAACGGCGGCGGCTCGATGCCGCGCATCCAGCGCGTCACGGTCGCGGTGCGCTCGCCATGGGTGACGTCGAACGGCGCTTCCGCCACTGCTTCATTACCGATCGACGAGCCGTGCACGAAGGTCTCGTGCGTCAGGTCCATCAGATTGTCGACCACCAGGCGGTAGTCGCAATTGACGTGAATGGTCTTGCCGTCGCCGGCCCAGGCGGGATCGTGATTCCAGTGCATGTCGGGAATCGTGACGGGATCGGCCAGCGCCGGATCGCCCATCCACAGCCAGATGAAGCGATGACGCTCCACCGCCGGATAGGCGCGCACGCAGGCCGATGGATTGATGGTCTCCTGCGAGGGCATGAAGGTGCAGCGGCCCTGCGGATTGAACTTCAGCCCGTGATAGCCGCAGACCAGGGTATCGCCTTCGAGCCGGCCCTTGGACAGCGGCACCAGCCGATGCCAGCAGGCATCTTCGAGCGCGGCGATGGTGCCGTCGGCCTTGCGATACATCACCACATGCTTGCCGCAGATGGTGCGAGGCAGCAGGGCCTGCTTGACCTCGGCGTCCCAGGCGGCGGCGTACCAGGCATTCATTGGAAAAGAAGCGGCCATGGCGTGTCCTCGTGTCGGTATACTTCCAACTACTCATTGTATACAACGAATGGCCAGCCAGGCGCAAGTTCCAGCTTATTCGGGTATAATTTTGCCTATCCTGTATACAGAAACTCATCCTTAGCGCCAGTCGGCGGTTGTCCGAGGAGAGCCTGAGGCTGACGGAAAATCCTCAATGATTCAAACGCTTGTGTCGATTCCTCCGCGGTCATCACGGCCGGCCGCCGCTCGATTCCGGGCGTCCTCCGGCTGGTAACGGAACCCGAGGTGCGGTGGATCAGACGACCGGGCACACGGCGAAAGCACATGCCGCGCCCCCGCCAGCTGAGACACTTGCGTGACGGGGTCCGACGATCACAGCGGCTCGCCGTGAAGCCACGCGGCGCCGCGCGCATACAGCGCGTCGACCTCCGGCCCCTTCAACCCGGGCATGTCGCGCTTGACCGTGTAGCCAATGCGCGTCTGCAAATAAGCGAGGTGGCGGTAGCCGACCGGAAACTGCTCGAGCAGCGCGCGATCGAGCGCCGGCACTGCGCCCGGCGTGACCGGATCCATGCGGTCCTTCTCGTAGATCGGCTGGCGCAGCACGATGCCCCATTTGCCGGCGCGCTTCTCGAGGAAGTCGTAGAAGCGCCCCGTGCACAGCACGTCGCAAACAACGCCTTCGACCTCGGCGCGCTGCGAGATCGTCATCTTGGTCTGGGAGATCGCGCGTTGGCCCGCGAGATCGACCGAGATGCCGCCGAGAAAGTGCAGGATGTTGACGCCCTTGGCCCAGGCCGACTTGCTGATCTCGATGAACTCGTCGCCGGTCCCTTGCGTCCACGTCGCCATCATCCGCCCGTCCAGATGCCACACCGTGCGGAAGCGCTCCCAGTCGCCGGCGTCGCGCCAGATCGCCCAGTTCTGCAGCAGCTCGCGGATCTGACGGTCGTCCTCGATCTCGGCGGCGGTCTTGGTCATATCGGCATTCCTCTTTCGTTGTCGGCTGCTGGGTACATGGATCCGGCGGCCGCGGCAAAAGCCGTCGGGACACGCGCCTCAGCCTCGGTGTCGTCCTGGGCCTGCGCGCGTTTCACGCGCTTGTCCGGAATGACGATGGGAAATTGGTCGGCGCCTTCGCCAACCAGAAGCAAGACAAGCGCTTGCTGCCCGCGGCGCGTAACGGAAGCTTGCGAGCAGCCGGGGTCGACGCCCCCCCCCGCCCGCCTGTGCTTTCTCGGCAACAGCTGGACGAAATATCGGAAACCGGCAAGACACCGACTCGAGGTGGTGTATGAGATAAAATACAATTCAAAATATCGCCCCCTTCTCAACATGGGATATTCACAATGCGCCGCTGGACATCTCTTTTCGGACTCTCCGTGGTCGGGCTGATGTCCATAGCTGCGCCGGTTCTCGCAGCTGACCTCAGTCCGAAGATCTATACGAAGGCACCGCCGGTCGCCGCGACCACCTATAATTGGAGCGGCTGCTACGCCGGTATCGAGGGTGGCGGCGCTTGGGGTCATACACGCTCGGTCGGTCTCGGCACCAACAATGGCCTTCCGGCAGCGATCCCCACTGGCACGCCGAAGAGTGCGACGGATTTCAGCGGCGGCCTGGTCGGTGGCACCCTCGGGTGCAACTACCAAGTCAACCAGTGGGTGTTCGGCATCGAGGGCGACGGATCCTGGTCCACCATTTCCGGAACATCGGCACTCGTGCCGCCGTTTAGCGCCACCTTTCGCGAATCGCTGGGCCAGAACTGGCTGGCGACAATCCGCGGCCGGGTCGGCTATGCCGTGACAGACACCGTGCTTCTGTACGGCACGGCCGGCGGCGCCTTCGCCGACCTGCGTATCAATGAATACAGCACGGTCGCCTCGGCGAACGCCGCCACAGAGACCCACACCTTCAGCGGGTGGACCGCAGGCGCCGGCGTCGAATGGGGGTTCGCGCCGTCCTGGTCCGCCAAGGTCGAATATCTCTATGCCGACCTCGGCAAGCACAATTATTTCCAGTTCACGTCGAGTGGATGCTGCACCTATCAGAGCACGCACCTGATCGACAATATCGTGCGAGTCGGCGTCAACTACCATTTCAACTGGCCCGGCGCCCTCGTTGCCAGGTACTGAGCAGTTGGGCAGTTGCGAACAACCACGATCAGAATCCCAGGCAACAGCGGCCGTGACGACACGGACGCTGCTGCACATCAGGTCACAACAGATTGCGTCAGAGCGTTCCGGCGTATCGATCAGAACGCCGCCATCTGCGACTGACCTGCGCGCGCAGAGATTGCGGCTCTCGTGCGATTGCGTTGCGCTGAAGACGTCGAGACTCTTCGATCGAATGATATCGACCACGTCCGCCTCACAAGTTACGCATGCACCAACACGACGGTCGGCGATGCTTTCGTACCGCTTGGTACATGGATCCGGGCAACGCTGCAAAACTCACATTGCTGGTGATGAAGTCCAAAACGCGCTCAACATTCGGTGTCGTCCCGGCGGATGTGGCTGGTCGAAAATGATCGACCATCGTGCCTCGAACGTCTCCCTGGGGTTATGGATCCCGGATCTGCGCGCGCGTGCCGCGCGCTTGTCCGGGACGACAATGAGACTCTGGTTGGCGTCTTCGTCATCGAGACACGACCTCACCTTCCCGCAGCACATCGTGCCCGGGTGATGCATCGATCATGCCCCTCCTGAACAACGAGAGGGCGCGGGGAAGGCCGGACCTCGGCTGAGGCCCGTGGCCCGCCTGCTCAAAAGAATGCAGGCGGCAGGTACCACAGGTACAGCCGGACAGACCCGGCCTTCCCCGCGCAACGGTTTTAACGGTGTCCTTCGTGCTCTCCCTGGGGATCGGCTTTCTTGCCCCCATCGCCCGCGCGAGCCGCCAAAGCATCACTCGCGAACTTGACCTCAGCGTCGAGAGGCCAGGACCACACGACTTCGCCGTACGTAACCACTGCGCTCGTCGGCACAGCCATCACGTCCATCGCAGCCCACCTCAACGTTTCGTGACGACGCGTACGTCCCTCTGCACGAGGCGGGTTGGCGATAGATAAGCACGATTTCTGAAAAACAGCAACAGAAATTTCGTGACGCAGGGACCGACGAGCGCGCGAGGCGACTGGCGCCACGCGCTCGCCTCCCCCCATCACCGTCGATCAGCTCACGGCTGACGCACCCGGATCGAGATCACACGCCCGCCCTTGAGCTCGAAGGAGAAGGGATGCGGGGGGTAGGTCCAGAGCTCGACATCCTTCAGGTCGCTCGGCTCGAAATGGCTGGGCTGGCCGAACACGGCAACCAGATCATCCTTGGAGGCCCCGAGCGCGACCTGGCTGAACTCATAGCCGGGCGCGGCAGCCTCGCCGGTCACCTGCAGCGCGACGATCTTGTCGGCCGCCACGGTGACGACGAAATACGGATAGCGCTCACGCTGCCCGATGAAATAGATCCAGGCGACCTGGTCCCGCGGCTGCTTCAACGTCCGGTGCGGCGGCCCGAGCGCGCCCGCGGCGGTGCTGGCCGCATCGCCGACAACGAGCGGTCCGAGGCGCTGGCAGGCGCGCGCCATCACCGCGAGCAGCAGCTCCTGAGACAGTTGTCTTGGAGGAACGACCTTGCAGCCGAACCCGGCGCCGGCCCGCTTCCATTCGCCGCGCAGGTCCTTCAGGTCTGCCGGCAGGCCTTGCGCAGGCGCGGCGGATTGCGCAATGGCGGCCGGCCCGCGCGACGCCAGCAGCACCGCGGCGACCAGCAACAACAACGCCGTTCCCGCGCGCGTCACGTTCTCACTCATGTTGCAGCCTATTTCCTGCCCTTGCCCAGGCCACCAAAGGCGGCCGCATCGAACTTCTGCGGATCGACCGGCTCGTAGCGCGACCATTCCATGTCGGCCATCTCGCCATATTGCCTGGCCCAGGCCGGATCCGCCGTGGCGTTGCCCTGCGCGACGGGCCGCAGCTCGAAGTGCAAGGTCTTGCTCGGGCCGACTTCGCCAATCTTCTCGCCGGTCTTGATGCGCGCGCCAACGGCAGGCACCTGCCCCATCGCATCGACGACACGGCCGAGATGGGCGTAGCGGGTAAAGACAACGGCCCCATTCGGATAACTGTGCTTAAGCACGACATAGCGGCCGCAGCCTCCGATGATGGGAAGGTCTGCGGGCGCCTGCTCGCTCTGCTCGACCTTGACGACAACGCCGTCGTGCATCACGGCGACCGGCGTCCCCTCCTTGTCGGAGGCCATGTCGATGCCGGGATGATCGCGCAGCGTCCAGCAGCCGCATGACGCCATCTCGGTCTCGGATTGCGGCTTCGCCTGCACTGCCGGTTGCGCGGTCTGGAATTCATTGACGAGAAGACCGGGGCCGTCCGTGGAGGTGAACACGTGGATGGCGTAGAGCGTCAGCTTGCCGCCGACCGGGACCTCGCGCGGCAGGAAGCCATAGAGGATGTCCTGGACGAAGACCTTGAGCTCCTGCCCCTTGCCCGAGCGCACCTTGATGCAATGGGAGACGCCGAGCGCGTCGATCTGCTCCTTGGTGAAGCCGGACATCACCATCGATTTCTTCAGCACATCAGCCGAACAGGCACCGCCGGCGTCTGCAAGCGTCACCTCGAGCTTGAACGGCGCACCGTCGCGGATATCGACGCCCTTGGCCGGGCGAGGCAGCGCCATGAGATCGTCGAGGCTGGTTTCCTTGTAGCGGGCGTAATCGAACGCCGCCTCGGCGGCGCTTCCGGCTGCGAAAACGAATGCCAGCAGGACGAGCGCCGCCGCTCTCACGGACGGACGTGCTGCAGCACGCGTCATGGCTTTCATGCAATTCCCCCAGCCGCTGGACCCGCGGCGCCAAGCCTCACGACGAGTCTATACGATATGGCTGCGCCAAAACCACAACCGTTGACTGGTAACGGAACCGAACCGCTGCAGACCACCTGAAAAAAATCTGCTGGAAACGCCGACCGTCGTGTCGGGATGTGCGCATGCGGACCGTCCTTGGGTCAGCCGGATCGATACGAGCCGGCTTGAGCACACCCAAATGGCCGCCTATCAAAGGTTGAAGCGTGGCCTGCACCCGGACTGGAGAGGACCCCTGCGATGCCGACGAACAAGAACACGATCTGTCTGTGGTTCGACAAGGACGCCGAGGCGGCCGCGCGGTTCTATGCCGAGTTGTTTCCTGACAGCCACGTGACGGCCGTGCACCGCGCGCCGGGCGACTATCCGTCCGGCAAAGCAGGTGACGTACTGACGGTGCAATTCACGGTGTGTGGCATCCCCTGCCTCGGCCTCAATGGCGGCCCCGTGTTCTCCCACAACGAATCCTTCTCGTTCCAGATCGCGACTGACGACCAGGCCGAAACCGACCGCTACTGGAACGCCATCGTCGGCAATGGCGGGACGGAAAGCCAGTGCGGCTGGTGCAAGGACAGATGGGGCCTCTCCTGGCAGATCACGCCGCGCGCGCTGACCGACGCGATGGCCGCCGGCGGAGCCGAGGCCAAGCGCGCCTTCGCCGCGATGATGACGATGAAGAAGATCGACGTCGCCGCGATCGAGGCCGCGCGGCGGGGATGACCCTTGCCAGCCGGAGCGCAGCATCGCCGCGCTCCGGCGTCACGGGCGCAGGCAGCGCAGATGCAGGAACAGCGGCACGCGCAGCCAGCGCCGGCTGCTGTCGCGGGTGATGGTCTCCTCGGGAATGGTCGGCTCGCGCAGCGCCTCGATCAGGAATCCTGCTTCCTCCAACGCGGCGAAATAGCTCCGCAGCGGGCGATGCGCGCTGTGGAAGATCATGCTCAGCCCGTCGCGTTCGATCGCATCGCTGAACATGAAGGACTCCAGGTAGCTCCCCTTGATGACAAAAGGCGCATCCGACGCCAGGCTTTCGAACCGTCCGGCAGAATTGAGCGGATGGACGATCGCCATGCAGAATCGGCCGCCTGGCCTCAGCACCCGCGCGAGCTCGCGCACCGCGGCCGGCATCGCATCGACGTCCTGCAGCGCCATGAAGGCGATCGCCAGATCCACGCAGCCATCGGCAAGCGGCAGCGCAGCCGCATCGGCGCGAACAACATCGATCGCGGGATCGGCCGTTCGGGCCGCGGCGATCAGGAACGGCGACGCATCGACGCCAACCATCTTGTGCCCCTCGGATGTGAGGTGCCGGGACAGCCGGCCCTCGCCGCAGCCGAGGTCGAGCGTGAGCGCGCCAGCAGGCGGGAGCAATCGACTGAACTGCTCGCAATGGTGACGCCAGAAGCTGTCGTGACCCGGCGTCCTTGCCCAGGCGAGCCACTGGCCGGCCTGCGTTTCCCACTGCTCACGTAAACTCATGGCGGCCCACCTCTCGCCTGACGCTTCAATTCACGAGCCGCGCTCCTTAGACCGCTTCCTCGCAAGAGTCATCGGCAACCCTGGCAATCGCGGGACGAGCAAGCTCAATCGTGTCCGCGCAGGTCGAATACGACGTTCCTGCCGATCTCGACGAGGCGGCCCCGCGAGCGACCGTTCGGCGCGGGAGCCTTGATGGGAGCCTTGGGGTGAGCCTTGGGGCTGAAACGAAATGCCGCCGCCGAGGGAACCATAGGACTGCGAGCCGATTGGCTCCATGACGCAATTCCCCCCACACGGAGACATGTCATGGCCATGAAGGCACTTACGATCACTCTCGCAGCCGCAGCGAGCACATTGATGGCTGCAGCGGCCTCCGCTGCCCCGCTCTCGGCCGGTGCATCGATCGTCCCCGAAAGCCATATTCAGCAGGTTCGCATGGTCTGCAACGAGAACGGCCGCTGCTGGCGCGAAGACCGCGGCCGCCATGTCGTCATCCGCGAGGAGCATCGGTATGGGCCTCGCGAGCGCCATATGGAGCGGCGCGATCGGGACGACCGCGGCGGCGTCGGCATCCGCGCACCCGGCGTGAGCGTCGGCATCGGGACCGGCCGCTACTGACCAAACATCGAGGCAGACACCTCGAAGGCCGCCGAGCAATCTGCGGCCTTCGAACCGTTTCGCGCAGGATCGCTTCAAAGTGTCGATGTCGAGACAGACCGGTCTGCCGGCCTGCAGCTGGCGACACCGGGAAGCGGATGCAACCTTCTCGTTTGGCAAATAGTTTTCAGCCGGCCTCGCTAAATGCGTCCGCGCGCACCATATGTTGATGATCACCGCGCGTCTCCCGGCTGCCATCGGTGACTGAGAGCATTGCGCTCCCGCCGCGATCAGGAAGGCGGACCGCATGTTGAATAGCTCGAAATCTGACACCTCCAAGTCTGAGACTGCGATATCCAGTACTCGCGAGTGGATGGCGCCTCCTGTTCTCGTGCCGATCTCTTTTGGATTGCTGATCGTCACTGCGGTGCTGGTTCAATGGTAGCCGCCCGCAGCGGGCCGCTGCCTGTCCAGGCCAACAGTTCCTCCAAGCCGGCGCAGCGGGATCCGTTGTCGCTGGCCGCGGCGCTCACCATCAAGGCGGAGAACGCGCTGGAGAAAGCCGAGCGGATGCAACCTGGCGGCGAACGCGGAGCGGCGATGAAGGCGGCCAAGATCCTCGCGAACGCCGCTGAGCTCCTCACGCACTTCAGCGGGACGCTCAGCCTGCCGGTGAAGTGACGGCCGGGCGCTGGTCTGCTCTCACGCGACCGCCGAGGCTCCGATCGCGGCATCCGATGCAGGGACAATCAGCACATGCTCGAAGTCCATCTCACCACAGAGCCGCCTCCGCACGGCGCCGTTACGGACGGGGACTTTCTGACTGCAGAGATTCGCAGCCTGAAACGTCTCCTCGCCGAGGCCGAGAGCGATGCAAAGACACGGTCCAAGAAGGCTGAGATCGAAGCGAGAGAGCGCGAAGCGGTCGGCAGGCTGCAGAAGCTGATTCTCGAGGAACTGCACCACCGCATCAAGAACACGCTCGCGACCGTCAACGCCATTGTCTCCCAGAGCCTTCGCAACCTGCCGGAAGCCGAGGGCGCGCGGCATGCCATCTCCGGCCGCCTGCTAGCGCTCGGACATGCGCACGATCTCCTCCTGCAGGCGAAATTGTCCAGCGCCGATCTCGGCACGGTGATCCGCAGTTCCATCCAGGCCTTCGACACTCCCGATGAATCACGGTTTTCGATCTCCGGACCCGATGTCCTGGTGACGCCGGATGCCGTCGTCGCCATTGCGATGACACTCAATGAGCTGTGCACGAACGCCCTGAAATTCGGCGCGCTCTCCGTGCCGGAGGGGCGTGTCGATCTGCTTTGGACCGTCGATCGACAGACGCAGAACGTGCACTTCGCCTGGACCGAAAAGCACGGCCCGGCCGTTCGACAGCCCGCCAGCCGAAGCTTCGGGACACGGCTGATCGAAACGCTCGGCACACAGATCAGGGGCAAGGTGCAGTTGAACTATGCGTCGTCGGGCTTCTCCTACACGTTGGACGCACCGATCGCCGCTCTCAACGCTCCGACGAGACTGCCGATGCACGACAACAGAGGAGGATCTCCGATGTCACTGAGCCAATTTCGCGTCGACGAGCAGCCGCATACGATGGACGGATTGCACCTGCTCGCCCAGGATGGCGCTTTGGCCGTCGAGGCATTCATCAGCCGGAAGGTGATGGACGTCTGGGCCGAGTCGATCGAACATACGGGCGGACGGCAGAGCCTGTTCCGCGGCCAGTACAATGCGCTGGGAAAACTGAACCTTGCAGCGCTCAAGCGGATCGTGAGCAAGAAATACCAGCGCGGGATCACATCCAACCGTCAGTATCCCTTCATCGAGGTGCTGTTCTCGGACATTGCCGACAGCGGCGAAACCCTCGATCTGAGCAAACTGGTGCGAGAGCCATTGCCGCCATCGTTCCATCGGCTCCCTTGAGCCTGGCGGACGGCACATTTACCGTCTGACGGATCAGGGTACGCGCGGCCCGGTGCAAATCTCCTCGAGAAAATCCAGGAAGGCGCGCGCCCGCGACGAGATCAGCTTGCGGCTCGGGAAGATCGCGGTCAGTTGCGCGGCGCGGGTGTCGAACACGACCTCCGTGCCGATCTCGACGAGCAGGCCTTCCCCGAGCAGCTCGGCGCAATAATGCTCCGGCAGGAACGAGACGCCGGCGCCGTGCACGACGGCACGGCGCACCGCCAGCGGATTGTTGATGCGGGCGACGCGTGGCCCGACGTCGAAGCGCACGAGATGACCATGCTGCTTGATCATCAGCGCCCGATCGCCGTAGCGTCGCTCGCAGATCATGAGATGACTTTCGAGCGCTCGGACGTCGTCGCCGATATCGTGCGCTGACAGATAGGCCGGGCTGGTCACCCAGATCAGGCGGCCGCCGATCAGCACCTTCTGCGCCAGCTCGGAATCCTCCTGCACGCCGACGACGACAGCGATGTCGAAGCGGTCGGCGAGCATGTCGATGGCGCGCGTGGTCGCCTCGACGTCGAGCTCGATGAGCGGATAGCGGCGATGGAATTCCGCAAGCTTGGGCGCCAGGATCTCCTCACAGAACGCCGGCGGCAGCGCCACCGACAGCCGGCCGTTTGGAACGCCAACCAGCCCGGTCATGACCGCATCGGCCTCCGACACCTGGTCGAGGATCTTCTGGCATTGCTGGAAGAACAGCTCGCCCTCGCGCGTGACGCGGACGCGCCGCGAGTTGCGGTCGAACAGCCGGAGGCCGAGGTCCTGCTCGAGCCTGGCAACCGACTTGCTGACCGAGGATTTCGGCATGCCCAGGGATCGCGACGCGCCGGTCATGCCGCCGGTCGCCACCACGGCATGGAATACCGGAATGTCCTCGATCCGCCATTTCATCTTGGGCCGTTCGTCCATCACGGGAAACGATCCGTGCACGCTAGCATCATTGTCCAACCGCCGAAACGTCGTTGCGGTCGCGCCCTGGACACGTCGCGACCTGCGCCGCCGACAAGGGCGGCGCAGGTCATATCTCCGGCAGGTTGATCCCGCGCGCCTTGGCCCAGCGCTCCAGGATCTTGCGCTCGTCAGGATGAGCCACGCGGTTGGCGAAGCCGCGCACCTGCACCGCACGATGCTGGCGATCCAGCTCGATCGTCAGCAGCCGCTCCGTCCTGGTGCCGTGCTGGTGCCGCAGCGACCAGATCGAGGCGTAGCCGGCGATGCACCTGCTGGCATAGCTCGCGACGCAGTGGCGCATCGCCCGAGACTCGGCGACGAGGTCCTCGGCGGTCCGCAGCTGCGTGATGACATAGTCGTCACGCTTCGCGCCCGCCTTGGCTGACGGGCTCCACGACCACTCCGCAAGCGATGCGCCCGGCCAATGCGCAGCGGCCACGGCCGCCTGCGTCTCCGTGCGATGCGCCATCTCGGCCCGCCGTCGCGCGGCTTCAATGCGGGCGATCACCGCGAGGTCGCGATGCCACTCGTTCATCAGCCGGCGCAGCGCCGCAAGCGACCGTCCCTTGAGGCTGAACGTTCGCTCGCGCCGGCGACGGTGGGCGATGTAGTCGCAGAGATCATCGATCTCCTCGCCTGTCGTCGGCTGCGCGCAGAAGAACTGCGCCGCCTCTCGCCAGAACGCGAGCTCGCCGCGCGGCGTCCGCGCGATCCTGGACCGTGCGATCCGCGTCACGATGGCCGGATCGTCCGTGTAGGAGCGCGCGATCGCCTGCCAGATCGCCTCGTCGAAACCGACCTGACCGAGCGGATTGAGGAAGGCATGAACCTCCTTGCGCGACAGCCAGGCCGACGCGCCGGCCTTGTACAACGAGCCGCCGCTGGCGGCCACGATGTACCAGCGCTTGCGCAAGCTGATCTCGTCGTGGCCGAGCCCGACCGCGTCGATCCAGATCTGCTCGAGATGCGCGGCCACCTTGTAGCGCGCGAACAGATGACGCGCAGCCCCCAGGCGCAGGCGCGCGGCGTCGCGCGTCTTCAGCTGCGGCTTCCACGCTTCGGGAGCACGAATGATGTCGGCGGTGAAGCCGGCCTGGGCCTCGCGGATCGCATTGTGCAGGTCCGGCGGCGGACGCGTTGGCCGCGCGACGCGGCGCAGCGTCAGCTGATAGGCTTCAACCCGCGCGCGCTCGGCCTCCTGCCGGCGATGGATCAATGACTTGGCCATGGTCGTTCAACATGATGGAGTGACGGTCAGCCGGACGCACTGCGGGCGTCGGCACGGATCGTGTCGCGCACAGTGGACTTGACATGGCTGATGGCCTCTCGCGTTGAACGCGCTGGGTTGAAACGGGCGATGCTCATACATCCAATCGGCGGTCCATGCAAGCAGCCAATAGCTGCACGGCAAATCCGGCCTTGGCGCGCCCGGGTAACGGCGGCGCCCGCCTCGCCGCGAACGGCTGTTAGTTCACGTTCCGCACCGATCACGCCGCGATCACCGCGCAGCTCGACTTGTTAGTTAAGAAATATTTCTGCGAACGATTTGCATCATGCAGCACGGCTCCCTCATGCGCGAACGCTGCTAGGCAAACCTGCGACAGAACGCCGCAGCGTTCCTCGGCCAACAAACATTTCTGCTCGCCCCGCAGAAACAAACAGACTGGAAAGCGCGCCGCCTGCCCGCGCGACGACGACTTCGCAGCGGCGCGCGGCCCGATTGCATCGCTACACGCTGCAGCACGTCACGACACGCGCCGCGAACGCGTCCTCGCATCCGCTCGATGCAGGCGCTCGCCGATCCATTGCCTGCTCGGCAAGGCCCGTCGCGACAGCCGTAGAGCCAGAGGAGACGATCGAATGGCAACCAACTTCAATGCGACTGCGCTTGCAAATGGCACGTCCAACCTGCTCACGCGCGCAAGTGCGCTCAACCTGTCGACCGATCTGGTTCAGGCCGGCGTCGTCTTCAACGACGCGGTCCGCATCTCGCTGGGACTCTATTCCGGCGGTCAGGGCAGCGGCAATTCGAACACGTTCCTGTCGAGCTACACGACGGACATCCACGCCGTGCAGAACGATATCGCCGCGATCCTCGCCAATCCCGGCGAACTGACGATCGGAGGCCAGACCTTCACGTTGAATTCGACCGATACGGCTGTCCTGACCAACATCCAGACTCAATTAAGCACGCTGCTGACGGCCGCAGCGCAGACCACGAATGCGACGACGATGTCTGCTGCCTCGCAGACGATTCATGCGTTGCAGACGGAGATCCTGTCGGAGATCAACAACGACGCCCATCTGTCCGCCGCACTCAACAACGTCACCTTCACCGCCAACACCGGCGCCACCGACGTCGCCTTCCAGAACCTTCCGGCAGGCGCCGATGATGCGACGACGCTCGCCGCGGCCACGGCCGGCACGAGCCTGAAGTCGGTCGGCGAAGTGTTCAACGCCGTCGTGTCCCTGGCCTCCGGCGACATCAACGCGGCCAATCTGACCGAAATCACCACGGATCTCACGGCGGTCGCATCCGGCATCACCGCGATTCTCAACAACAAGACCATGCTGGCGCAGATCGAAGCGGGCGAAACCGCCAATGCTGCGGCGGCCACCACGCTCCACCTCCAGACTGTGCTCAATCAGGTCAACCTGCAGCTCACCAAATATGACGCCGCCGCCGCGACCGGAAACACCACCGCCCTGCGCGGCACCGCGGACAACCTGCTCGACATCATCGACATCGTCCAGAACGACACCGCGCTGAACACAGCCGCCGGCGGCAACGGCAATCCGGGCCACACCGGCGGCTTCGCCGAGGACGCAGGCGGCCTTTCGGGCACCGTCACCAAATTTCAGGACAACCAGGCGCAGACCAATTTCTGGGCCACCTTCGTCGCCGAGGCCAACACGATCAATGCGCAACTGGCGGCGATCGTCAACGGAACCGGGACGGCCAGCCAGGCACTGATCACCCAGATCGAGAACTACAACAATTTCGGCGCCAGCTTCGACGCAGCCCAGGGCGCCGTATTCCAGGGTCGGTTCGACAACGAATTGAACAACGGCACGCTCCAGGCGGACTCCACCACCGCCATCAAGGCGCTTCAGGGCATCCTCAACGGTGACACCGGCACCACGCTCACGTCGGACCTCGCGGCGCTCACGGCCGCAGGCCAAGGCTTCGTAGCCGACGCCATGGACGTCAGCGGCAACAACATCGCGATCGGCGGCGCCACCTATGTCGGCTCGGCGACGACCGTCGCCACCGCGACCTCGGTCAACGGCCTCGCGCAGGGGACGACGAAGGTCACCGCCACGCCCAACATCGCCAACGGCACCGGAGGCGCGACGACCGCGAGCACCACGACATCGGGCACGACGGCCTCCAGCGGGGGGACGACCAAAACAACGGGTGGCACGACGACGACCACAGCGGCGAGTACCGCTGCGAACACCACAGCGACGGCGACGAAGACGACGACGCACAGCTCGCATCATCATCACAACGGAACCGCCACGGCCCACAGCTCGGCGTCCACGCACACTACGGCGGCATCGCATTCGTCGACCGTGGTCGACCATCACCACCACGCCATGCAACATATCTGGGGCTGACGCCGCGGGGCGGCCTCTCGTTGCAGATATCAGGCGCCGGCCCAAGGGCCGGCTCCGACAGGAGCCATCACGGATCTGGCCCTCTCCTTGCATCGCCTCCGTCTCAGCGGGTTGGCACGATGGAGTTGTCAGATGTCCGACGCCCTGCACACGGTCGTCGTGGCCAGGAAGGCCACCGAGGCCCACAACATGGCCTCATTCGAACTCGTCCCGGCAGACGATCAGCCGCTGCCCGGATTCACCCCCGGCAGCCATATCGATGTCACCCTGCCGAACGGGCTGACACGGCAATATTCGCTGCTGAACAGCGCCTCCGAGCGCAACCGCTACTGCATCGGCGTGTGGAAGGACGGCAACAGCCGCGGCGGCTCCAAGGCGCTGCATCTCGACATCAATGAAGGCGATCGGCTGCAGGTCAGCCGCCCGCGCAACCGCTTCAAGATTCCAAAGGACACCAAGCGCGCGCTGCTCGTGGCGCGCGGCATCGGCGTCACGCCGATCCTGTCCATCGCCGACACGCTGAAGGCCAAGAACATTCCGTTCGAGCTGCACTACGTGTTCGCACTGATGTCGCCGGATTCATTCCGCGGCACCATCGCGGCCTCGTCCTTCGCCGAGAACACCAAGTACTATAAGGAATCCAGCGAGGACAATCAGTTGCTGAAGCCGGCAGATCTGTTCGCCGACCGGCCCGACGACACCCAGCTGTTCATCTGCGGCGTCGACTGGTGGATGGACCCGATCCTCGCGCTGGCCAAGCAGAAGGGCTTTGCGGAAGAGCGCGTTCATGTCGAGCGCTTCACCGCGAAGGCCGCCGCCGCGCTGCTCGACAAGGTGTTCGACGTCACCATCAAGAGCACCGGCGCGACCTTCAAGATTCCCGGCGATAAGACCGTCACCGCATTCCTCGAAGAGAATGGCGTCAAGATCGCGACCTCCTGCGAGCAGGGGATGTGCGGCACCTGCAAGACCAGGGTCGTCGACGGCGAGATCGATCATCGCGACAAGCGTCTGTCTGCCGCGCAACGCGGCGAAGGATACTTCCTGCCCTGCGTGTCG
Source organism: Bradyrhizobium ontarionense (assembly GCF_021088345.1). Taxonomy (NCBI): domain Bacteria; kingdom Pseudomonadati; phylum Pseudomonadota; class Alphaproteobacteria; order Hyphomicrobiales; family Nitrobacteraceae; genus Bradyrhizobium; species Bradyrhizobium ontarionense. The sequence continues at coordinate 3,286,917 of NZ_CP088156.1, forward strand.
CGCGCCAAGGGCGACCGGCTGGTGCTGGATTTGTAACAGGCGATTGGCCGTGACCACCGAGACCGATCTGTGGCAGACCGCGTGGATCATCGCGGAGCAGCACGGCACCGACGGGCCCGCATTCGCGGCGCGCATGGCGGACAGCTTCAAATTGGGCCACAAGATCGACGCGCATCAGGCGTGGGTTTCGATCGCGGCCAAGGTCGCCGCGCTGATCGAGACCAATACGTCGCGCAGCGCGCACCGGCATTGATGTCGAAAAACGGACAGAGTCGGATGGCTCTGTCCGGATTCGCACACGATCTGCGCGGCCACGCCGCCCGCCCGCCTCCACATTCGACGAAGCGCGCAAGCTGCTTCCACGCGTCATTCCGGGGCGACGCGCAGCGGCGAGCCCGGAATCCATATCCACCAGCCGTGGTCATGGATTCCGGGCCTGCGCCCAAGTGGGCGCATCCCGGAATGACGCTGGGCAGGTAGTCACAGCTCTTCGGAACGGAATTTGCTCAGTCGCATCCGGTCGCCAAGCGACCATCCAACATGCGCGAACTCACGCGCCTTGTGAGGAACCATGTTCGTGTCACCGTCCAGCGCGGCAGAGCTCCCCGCCGCCGCCGACATAGCACTCGCCTATCACGTGCGCACCAAGCATAGCCTGAAGCGCTATGCCGCCGGGCCGGAGACGCTGGACTGGGATGCGCAGCCCAATCCGTTCCGCGAATTCGCGGGCAGCCCACGCGTCAATCTGCCTCTGACCTCGGATCGTCTCGCTGCGAGTTTTGCCGAGGCCTGCGACGGCACGGCGCCAATCCAACCGTTCACCATCGACAATGTCGCACTGCTGCTGGAATTGTCGTTCGGGCTTGCAGCCTGGAAGGAATACGGCCCGGACCGCTGGGCGCTGCGCTGCAATCCCTCGAGTGGCAATCTGCATCCGACCGAGGCCTATGTCATCAGCGAGAGCATCGCTGGTCTCACTGATGGCGTCTATCACTACCTGAGCCGGGATCACGTGTTGGAGCGGCGCTGCCGGCGCGACGCCTCGCCAACCGGGCAGCCGCTGCTGTGGCTCGGCCTGTCCTCGATCCACTGGCGCGAGGCCTGGAAATATGGCGAGCGCGCATTCCGCTATTGCCAGCTCGACCTCGGTCACGCGCTCGGCGCCATCAGCTACGCCGCCGCCGCGCTGGGCTGGCACGCCCGTGTCATCGACGGCATCGACAGCGCTGCGCTTGCGGCCATCATGGGCCTGGACCGCACGGGCGACTTTGCCGGTGTCGAGGCCGAGGATGCCGACGTGCTGCTGGCGATCTCGCCGCGTGATATCGCGACGCCCACACGCCCGGAGCTGCCGCGTCCCGCCACGATCGCCGACGAATGGAAGGGACAGGCCAACCGGCTCGACCGCCATCCGCTCTATCGCTGGCCTGTCATTTCCGAGGTGAGCGCCGCGACGGCCGGCGAAGGACATGACGTCGTTCCCGCCGCGCCATCCCCGCCAGCCCTGCCGTCCCGATCACAGGCGCGCGCGACCGAACTCATTCTCAATCGCCGCAGCGCGCAGCGCTTCGATGCCAAGTTCACGATGGATCGCACCGCATTCCATCAGATGCTGGACACGCTGTTGCCCCGTACCACTACGCCTTGGACTACGTGGCCATTCGCAACACGGCTGCATCCGCTGCTGTTCGTCCACCGTATCGACGGCCTCACGCCCGGGCTTTATGCGCTGCCACGCAGCGACAATGCAGAGGCCGACCTGCGGCGCGCACTCCGTCCCGACTTCGACTGGCAGCGGGTCGAGGGCGCTCCTGATCATCTGCCATTGTTTCATCTGCTCCCGACCGACAGTCGCGGCGTGATCCGCACCGCGAGCTGTCACCAGGCGATCGCCGGCGACAGCTGCTTTGCGGTGGCGATGCTGGCCGAGTTCGCGCCTCTCGTCAGCGACAATCCATGGCGCTATCGCCAGCTGCATTGGGAGGCCGGCCTGATCGGGCAGGTGCTCTACCTAGAGGCCGAGGCCTCGGGCCTGCGCGGCACCGGCATTGGCTGCTTCTTCGACGAGTCCGTGCATGAGATGCTCGGTATCGTCACGGCCGATTTCCAGACGCTTTATCAATTCACCGTCGGCCGTCCGCTGACCGATGATCGCATCACGACACAACCGGCCTATCCGGGCCGTACGCGCAACGAAGCGGGAGTCCTGCCATGAGACCGCGCATCCCATTCCAGCGCATCGACGTCAGTCGGGCCGCTGACATCCTGCAGCGCGACGACGTCCTGCGCTTCGACGTCCGCGATCAAGCTTCGTTCAACGAAGCGCACATTGCCGGCGCGCAGCATCTCACCCAGCGCAATCTCTCCGAGCTGATCACTGGTACGACCAGACGGACGGCGATCCTGATCTACTGCTATCACGGTAATGCCAGCCAGGAATATGCACAGACGTTCGCCGATTTGGGCTTCACGGAGGTGTACAGCCTGGACGGCGGCTATGAGGCGTGGCGACAGCGATTTCCCGCACGCAACGGCTCGGCTGCAATCAGTCCAGAGCTGGCGGCGTGGCTCGCCATACAGGGCTTTCCCGCCGATGATTTCGACGCCACCATCGCCAACCGCACCACGCCGCTGATGAAGGCCGCGCATCTCGGCAACGTCACCGTGATCCGCGATCTGCTCGCTGCGGGCGCCGCGATCGCAGCAAGAAACGCAGACGGCAACAATGCGCTGTGGCTCGCCTGCGTCGGCCATCACCTCGACGCCATCGACGCGCTGGTCGAGGCCGGCATCGACATCGACAACCCCAACGACAACGGCGCCACCGCGCTGATGTACGCATCCTCATCCGGCAAGGCCGAGGTCGTCGCGCATCTGCTCGCCAAGGGCGCAGATATCAGCACCGAAACGCTCGACGGCTTCACCGCGCTCGACATGGCCGCCTCGCTCGAATGCCTCACGCTGCTGCGCCGCGCGGCCAAGGCGGCAGCCCCGACCACGCCGGCACCCGAGATCCGGCCGTGACGATCATCGAGCACGATTTCGGGATCCGGCAGCGCCAGGTCGAGCGCCGCTTCCGCACGCTGCTCAGTCTCGACGCGCTGCACGAGGCCAATGTCCGCGCCAATCCCATTCCCTATCTGGAGCGTGCCAGCGAGCGCATCTATCAGCTCGAGAAGGCGCTGTTCGACGCACTGCAGGCGGCGACGGCCATCCCCGACGATGGCGGCAAGACGGTCAGCATCGGCAAGGCCGAGCATCAACGCCTGCTGCATTGCCGGGCCATCGTCGAGAGCGCCTACGCGCAGCTGGTCGCCGATCAGCCCGAGACCTGAATCAACGACAAGATGGAGAGCGACATGTCGAGTGAAGGCTTCTTTGTGGATTGGGACGGCAATCTCCGCAGCGCCGGAGATCCCGGCGGCGGCTATCTGTGCGACATCGACACAGGCGCGCGTTATGTCGCGGTGACCACCAAGAACGGCGCGCTGGTGCACGAGGCGACGCTATTCAAGACCACAGCCGATGTCGAGAAGGCCGGCATCAAGGCGCCGCTGGTCCCCGGCAGCCATCCCTGGGGCAAGAAGGCGGATGGGTTCTAAGCACAGGTCATCGCGCCAGCGTCATTGCGAGCGCAACGAAGCGATCCAGAATTCCTCGACAAGTCTCGATTGATTCAGCGCCGGTGGATGAGAAGAACACATGAACCGTCGCGGCACAGACGCTGCGCTCCCTCTCCCCGTTCTTCACGGGGAGAGGGAGCAGAGCGCCCGAGCCTCAGCAGCTTACATCCTATTTGGAGGAGAGCAGCTCTACGAGAAACGGGCAGGCTGCTCCAGAATCATGAACGTCACCCTCAATCCGGATGGATCATGATTTCCATGGTCTCGTCGAGATCATCGAAGGACTCGGGAAAGCTGTTGTCCTCGACCAGCGCGACGCCGCACAGGCAGATCTCGCCATCGATGACGGCGAGCGCGATCGGCTCGAGACTCTGGCCTTCGCAGGCGCCGCCGGTGCACAGGCCGGTGTCGATCTCGAACGTCGCCCCGTGACGGCCACAGCGCAGCTGCGTCCGGTCGGCATTGAAGAACTGGCCGCTGCCGATGTTCAACCACTTGCCCTCGTGAGGGCAGCTGTTGACGTAGCCGGCGAAACCGCCTGACGCCGTATGGATGATCACGATCGGAAATGGCCGCGCCTCGCCATTGTCACCGAACCGCGACAGGCTGAACGCCATCGCCTCCCCCGGCGCGATGCTCGTGGTCGGACAGATCACGAAGACTTCCGGCTCACGTTCCGTCATGTGCGGCGCTCCCTCAACAGCGCGACGGGAGCAGCGGGACCGTGATGACGTCTCCTGTCGCAAATCTGACGGCAGCGGCCCGAATTGTCGAGCCACGGCGCGTCACTCTCGAAACTGTCCCGATCCTTGCATGAAGTGTGCCGTGTACGGCGACGGCGTGCGCATAGTGTCGGCTTGGAGACAATGATGGCCGCGATGAAGTTCTACATGACGCCGGGATCGTGCTCGACCGGCATCCACATCATTCTCGAAGAGCTCGAGGAGGTGTTCGAGGCGTACATCGTCAACCTCCCGGCCGGCGACAATTTCAAGCCGGACTATGTCGCGATCAACCCGAAAGCGACGATCCCAGCGTTGGTGCGCGGCGACGGCAGCGTGCTGACCGAGGTGCCTGCGATCGCCTATTGGCTCGGCCGCTCGCGGCCGCGGGCGAAGCTCTGGCCTGATGACGTCGAGACCGAGACACGGCTACTCGAGACCATGACCTACATCGCCGGCACCGTGCACGGCCACGGCTTCGCGCGCATCTTCGCCACCCCGACCTTCAGCCGCGATGAGGCCGATCAGGAGTCCGTCCGCGCGCTCGGCCGCAACATCGTCGTGAAGGGCTTTGCGATCCTGAACAAGATGCTCGGTGAGCAGCCCTATCTCGGCGGCGAGTTCAGTGTCGCCGATCCGATCCTGTTCTATGTCGAGTTCTGGGCCGACAAGATCGGCATTCCAATGCCGGCCAACCTGCTCGCGCACTACCGCCGCATGCTGGCGCGGCCGGTCGTGCAACGGGTGCTGCGCGAGGAAGGCTACAATCCAGCAACGCTGGGACAGGCGGGAGAATAGCTCTGCGCATTCCAGCGCCCATTGATCCGCCGCGCTCTTTCCCCATCGTCATTCCGGGGCCCGGGAGGCGCGACGTCGACGCCACGCGTCGGCGTCGTGCCGAGCGGGAGCCCGGAATCCATGCCTCCCGCATCACGGCTGCCTGTGGTTATGGATTCCGGGCTCGCGCTTCGCGCGCCCCGGAATGACGTGTGGAGAGATGCGTCGCGACCGCTCAAGGAGCGATGCGCGGATAGAATTCGACTCACCTCCGCCGACTAATGGGTTTTACTCCGCCGCCTCCGGCAGCAGGTCGTGATCACCGAGGTCGATGCCGCGGAAGATCGCACAGCGCCGGAAGACCTCGATCGTCGGCCGCACACTCTTGTGGTGACAATATTTGGCGACCAGCTTTGCCAGCCCCTTGATGTCGCGTCCCGAGGCGCCCGGAAACGTCTCCACCAGCAGCTCAACTAGTGCCGCCTCGACTTTCAGCCCGAACTGCTCGCACATCACCCGCCAGATCCGCCCACGCGCCGCGGCGTCCGGCGCCTGGAACTTGATCAGCGCGATGCAGCGCGACACGATGGCTTCATCGATGTCGTCGATGCGGTTGGTGGTCAGGAACAGCAGCCCGTTGAAATATTCGAGCACCCGCAGGAACACGCCGACGACGGCGTTCATTGTCATGTCGTCCTCGCGGCGCTTGATGTAGACATCCGCCTCGTCGATCAGCATGACCGCGCCCCAGCGCTGCGCCCGCGTCAGCGCGTCCTTCAAGGCGCTCTCCATCGCCGCGACGTTGAGTCCGAGCTGGCCGGAATGCACCCGGTAGAGCGGCCGGCCGATGATCTCGGCATAGACCTCCGCCGTCAACGTCTTGCCGACGCCCGGAGGACCTGCGCACAGCACAGTCGTTCCGCCCGATTTGCCGGCGACGATGTCGTCCATCAGCAGGTCCATCTCGGCGGTCAGGATATCGATCAGGTCGGTCTGCTCCTCGGGCAGGACCAGCTTCTGCTTCAACTCGGGCTGATACGCATAGGGCATCATGTCGTCGGCATGCACCCACAAATAATGGTGCAGGTCGAGATGGAACATCAGCATGTAGGGATGCACGGGGATACGGCAGAAGATGCCCTTCGGGATCGCAGCCTTGGATTGCTCGACCTCCTGCTCGGCGTCGTAGAGATTGCTCTTGGCCGCCTTGCGCAGATACTGCCCGAGAATGTCGCCGGTGACTTCGAGCGTCAGCGCGCGCTCGGTCAAAATGCCCTCGTCGTTGACGAGGCGCGCGCTGCCGCCGCCCGACGACAGCACGATGACGTCCTTGCGCGACCAGTCCATGTCGCGATGCGAGGAGTTCGGATCGTCGGCGAAGAAGCCGATGCCGCGGCCGGAGAACTGCGCACCGTAGCGGCCGCGCCAGGCGAAGTAGCGCTCGGCGGTCTCGTCATAGGCTGAGATCAGCTCCGGCGTCTCCTTCAGGAAGCCCTTGGCGGCGAAGATCTCGGCCACGGTCTTGCCGACAATGTCGCCTGTGGAGATGCGCAGCGTTGATGTCGTGATCGAGCCCTTGGCATTGGCCTTGAGCTCGATGAAGACGCGGCCGGACTCGTCATTCGACGGCGCGGTGTAGTCGAGCCGGGTCACCACATAAGGCAGCGGCCGGCTGGCGACATTGGCGGTGAACATCCAGCCGCGGATGGCATCAGCGATCAGATAACGCGCGATCGCCGGCAGCACCGATTCCAGCTCATGCTCGGAAAAGCGCGTACCGGAGTCGTTGAAGGCGCGCTGCAGGGTCGCGATATGGGCGGCGCGGGCATGCCATTCGGGTCCGGCCTTCTGATAGCTATTGCGCAGGAAGTCGAGCTCGGCGCTCGCGAGTTGCGCGAGGTTGACCTCGACCTTGTCGCCGAAGCGGAGTTGCTCCTTGAGCGAGGCGAGGTGCGGGAAGGCTGCCGCCATCGCCTCGATGGTCGGCCGTTCGATCTGCAGCTTCATCGGTCGTCACTTGTATCTTTTCTTGGCCCATCCTTCGAGACGCCCGCCAAAGGCGGGCTCCTCAGGATGAGGGCTGAATTAACGGCAAGATCTAAGACCCTCATGGTGAGGAGCGCCGCATGCGGCGCGTCTCGAACCATGAGGCCACCTGACGTCGAAAAGGCGTTGTCGCGCGCCTCACTACGACACCCCCGTCGGCTGGCGCATCGCGGGGTCCGCCTTGGCCAGCAGCATGCGGTTGGCAGCAAGCGAGAACTCCTGCCAGGCCGCGGCGATGTCGCGCAGGATCGTCTGCACATAGTCCTTCGACGGCTTGTGCTCGTGCGGAAAGTTCGACAGCGCGCAGGAGGTGCGGTTGAAGGCGATGGCGTCGTCGAGCAGCGACTGCATGACATCGCGGAACGGCTTCTGAATCTCCGGCGTCAGTGCGGAGCGCCCGCGCTCGACGGCGACGTCGCGCATGTCGAAGGTCAGCGCATCCAGCACCTGCAGCGCCGCAGCGAACACCTGCTCGGTCGCGCCGAGAATGGCCAGCTGCGTCAGTTGCTCGCGCTGCTGGGTGGCGAGACTGCGGTTCAGCCGATGCCGGTAGTCGTCGAACGCCGCATCGCGCTGGGCGGCGACCCAGGAGCCGAACCAGGCCAGGCTCGCGTCATTGCCCGACAGTCCCTCGCCGACCGAAGTTGCTGCGCGTGCCCCTGTGCTCTCGGTCGCCGTGCGGGCGAGCGCGCGCTCGATGCGCCTGGCGGCATTGAGCGCACCTTCGAGATAGCCGGCTGCGTGGCTCGCGGTCTCGGCACCGCCGAGATGCAGCCGCCCGTCCCACAGCGCCCGCCGCAGCATCGGATTGGCGATCTCGCTGTGCTCGCCGCGCGGCGTGGTGCGATCCAGCGCGCTGCAGGTGAAGCGCTCGGTCGCCCAATCCTGATAGTGCTGCTCGCCGCCGTCCAGCGCCGCGCCGAACAGCTGCACCATCTGGCTGTCCATCAGCAACGGCAGGCCGACAGTGAAGGCTTCGCGCAGATCCGGCGGGAAGGCGAGGAAACCGCCGAGCGCGGCGCGGTCGCCGCCGACATCGCAGGCATCGAAGATCTCGCCGACAACGGCCTGCTCGTGACTGACGAAGGCATTGCCGGACTGGCCCTTGTCGCGCCAATGCGCCTGGTCATAGGCGATCACGACCTTGGCCTGCGCCGCCATCCAGGTCTCGGCATTGCGCATCGCCTCGCAGGTCGCCTCGTCGAGCTCCGGAAAGAAGCCGACGTGATCGAGCAGCAACCGCGGCGGCAGCGCGAGCACGGCGCGCTTAACCTCGATCGCGACCGATTCCGTGGCTGTGGCGAAGACCAGCCGCACATGGGTACCGCAATCGACGATGCGCGTCAGCTCATGGCCGAGATGGATGAACGACTGCGGCAGGTCGCGCGCCAACGTCTCGATCAACTTCGTCATGCCGCCTGACAGCCGGCGCGCGCCCTGATGAATGGGTGGGCCGCTGATCTGCTCGGCCGTCTTGTCCGCCTCTTTGAGGTGAAGAACCGTGCCGTCATCGTGCTGGGCAAAATCAGGCAAGCCAAGCTCAGCGATCAGACCCGCCAGCAGCGGCTGGGTGTCGGGCCAGAACCAGGTGGGGCCGAGGTCGAGCGCGAGCCCGGCCGTGCTCTTGGCCGACAGGACACGCCCACCCAGCCGATGTCGGGCTTCGAACAAGGCGAACGTGCCGCCGCGCTGCTGCAGGCTGCGCGCGAGTGCTATTCCGCACAATCCACCTCCGACAATGGCCGTTTCGAGCATGACAGGACCTCGGCTGATGCGTTGCGATGGCGCCTCGGATGGCTCTTGCAAGAAGCTTGCAAGCTTTCGCGAGCGCCCCACATGTGCGGTTCCAAACATTGCTTGATTTTCGCCCCGGCTTGGCTCACCTCATCACGATGAGTGACGACAGCGAGATTCTGGCGGCCAATGCGGCCTTCTATGCAGCCTTCGCGGCAGGAGATTTCGCTGCGCTCGCGGCGCTCTGGGCGGATCGCGACGGCATCTCCTGCATCCATCCGGGCTGGTCGGCGATCGTCGGCCGCGCCGCCGTGATCGGCAGCTGGCGCGACATCCTCAACAATCCGGGGCGGCCGCAGATCGTCTGCGCCGAGCCTCACGCGATCGTCGACGGCGACCACGGCCACGTCCTGTGCATCGAGCTGGTGGACGGCGCAGCGCTCGCCGCAGCCAACCACTTCACGCGCGTCGACGGCGCCTGGCGGATGGTCCACCATCAATCCAGTGCGATTGCGCAGCTCGTGTCTGCGGATGACGACCGGGACGGCCACAGTCTCCACTGATCTCCTCACGTCTGGCACGAAATTTGATCTGCTCTCCCTGACCGGCAGCAATGTCGGAGATTGTTGATTTTCGTCGCGTCGGATTCGGGCCAAATGTCCGTCTCCGCGCAGGCCATCTGCACGCTGCGACCAGCATCGTGCAGATGCCGAGAGGAGACACGGGATGGCACGCGTTCTGACCGCCTATCTGAAGCGCACGGATGTGCCGACGCGCACAGCGTTGCAGCAGGCGATTGCCCGCCTCCCCTTCGCGCTGACGCTCGACGACGCCTATCAGCCGCTGCGGACCTCGGGCTACCTGCCATGCACGCTCGATGGCGAGGACGCCGGCTTCGACCTGCGCTTCAGTGACGTCACGGAGCCGCGGGCCGACGCGCGCGACGTCGCGATGACGTTCAAATGGGGCGGCGATCCCCGCGAGGAGGCTGCCGCGTTCGCGGTGTGTGCCGCGCTTGCCGGGAATTTCGGCGCGATCGTGCAGCGCGACGGCGCGGCGCTTTCAACCGACCACATGCTCGAACAGGCGCAGGGAGCACTGGTATGAACATGACGGCTCCCCTTCAGCCGACGGCGATCCATGCCGTCCCCGCCGAGCTCTGCGAATGCGGCTTCCGCCTGCTGATGATCCGCCAGTTCAATGTCGGCGCGGTGCCGCCGGCCTTCGCCATCATCGACCAGCGTGTGATGCGTATGCCGCAGCGCCTCGGCCGCCACGGCGTGTCATTCGCGGCGACGTTCCTGCCCGAGGTGATGTCATGGCTGATCGATCATCTCGGCCGGCCGTCGCTGCATGACGAGACCGGCCGCTCCTACCGCAATCCGCGCTGGCCTGTCGTGTGCTGGCATGACCAGGAACGCTACTGGCCGAGCGGCGCCGTCACGGTCGAGTGGTTCGCCGAGGTCGCATTCCAGGATCACGCCTCGTGGATGGCCTTCCGCACCCACTGGCAGGAGCGTCTGCACGGCACTGAAGCGGGTGCCGGCGCTTGCGCTGGAGAAGCAGAGCCGCGCGCGCAGCACGGTAAGGAAAAGGAATTTGCCGACGACGTGCTGTAGCAGGCATGATCTGCCAAATTGATGCGCAGCCACGCCCGGCTCTGTTCGATGACGGTCGAGGCATGATAATCATGCCGTGATGCAACTGCGCGGAGGTCATCGTGCGCTACGTCTCGTGGTTCGGAGGCTGGCTCGGCCATTTGCTGCCGCAACGGCGTGCTGATGCCGGCACAGTCGCCCGCGACATCGACGTCCAACATCCGGCCGCCGAGCTGTCGCACGAGGACCTGTTCTATATCGCGATGCTCGGTCCTCACGTGTGAACGAAACGTCGGCGCCGTCCGCCACCCGCATCCTTCGCATCCCGACACGAGCCCGACATGACTGACATTGCACGGCTGCGCGATTTCGTCGCCGAGACGGCACGCCTGGTCGCGAGCACGACCAGCGAGGCGGTGCTGCTCGCCGCGCTCGCACCGAAACTCGAGGAGCTGGTCGCGCATGACGATTGGCTGCCCGAGGCCTACGCCGTGGCTGACGGCGGCCGCTACCGGCAATATCTGCTGTATGCCGATCCGCTGGAGCGCTTCTCGATCGTGAGTTTCGTGTGGGGCCCTGGCCAGGGCACGCCGATCCACGATCATCGCGTCTGGGGCCTCGTCGGCGTCCTGCGCGGCGAGGAACTCTCGGTCAGCCATGCGCGGCAACCGGACGGGACGTTGCACGCAGCACCGCCGGAGCGCCTCCGGGCTGGACAAACGGCGGCGGTATCTCCACAGATTGGCGACATCCACGCCATCTCCAACGGTCTGGCGGACCGCTCCTCGATCAGCATCCACGTCTATGGCGGCAATATCGGCCGCATCCGCCGCGCGGTGTATGATTCGGAGACCGGCACCGCCAAGGACTTCATCTCCGGATATTCGAATGACACCGTCCCCAACCTCTGGCCAGACCGCGGCGCCGCCTGACCAGTTCCGCGTCATGACTCCGACGGAGCTGCGGCGGCGCTGGCGCGCCGGCGAGGAAGTGGCGCTGCTCGACGTCCGCGAGGAAGGGCCCTACTCGCTGTCGCACCCGTTCTTCGCCGTGTCGCTGCCGCTGTCGCAGATCGAGCTACGCCTCCTCGACCTCGTGCCACGGCTGACCGCTCCGGTCGTGGTCTATGATGACGGCGAGGGCCATGCCGCGCGCGCGGTGCCGCGCATTCGTGCACTCGGCTATACCGACGTCGCGATCCTCGACGGCGGACTGTCGGGCTATGCCCGCGTCGGCGAAGTGTTCCGCGACGTCAACGTGCCGAGCAAGGCGTTCGGTGAGCTGGTGGAGGCGATCCGGCACACGCCGTCGCTGTCGGCGGATGAGGCCAAGGCGCTGATCGAGCGCGAGTCCAATCTGGTCGTGCTCGATGCCCGCCGCTTCGAGGAATACCGCACCATGAGCATTCCGCGCGGGGTCAGCGTCCCCGGCGGCGAGCTGGCGTTCCGGGCGCGCGAGCTCGCGCCGTCGCCGGACACCACGATCATCGTCAACTGCGCCGGACGCACGCGCTCGATCATCGGCACGCAATCACTGATTAATGCCGGGCTGCCGAACCGGATCTACGCGCTGCGCAACGGCACCATCGGCTGGACGCTCGCCGGACACCAGGTCGAGCGTGGCAAGACCGCACGCGTCCTGGAGCGACCGCAGACGAGCTACGCGGCGGCGCTGGCCGACGCCAAGGCGTGGGCCGCGCGTGTCGGCGTCGGCGTGCTCGACCATGCGACGTTGGCGCAATATCAGGCGGAAACTGCGACGCGCACGCTGTATTGCCTCGACGTGCGCACGCCGGAGGAATATGCCGCCGGCCATCCCGCGGGCTTTGCGTCGGCGCCGGGCGGCCAGCTGGTGCAGGCGACCGACGAATGGGTCGGCGTCCGCGGCGCCCGCCTGGTGCTGTTCGACGACGACGGCGTGCGCGCGCGCATGACGGCGTCGTGGCTGAAGCAGATGGGCTGGGATGTCGCCATCGTCGGCCCGGACGTGGTGGCGCCGACCGAGACTGCGAGCCGCGCGCCGCGCCGGCCGCCGCTGCCCGACGTCGGTGCCGCCGCGATCGGCGTCGCGGAGCTCGCGGCTGATCCCGCCGCGTGGACGATCCTCGATCTCTCGCGCAGTCCGGGCTACAAGGCCGGGCACATTCCGGGCGCACACTTCGTGCTCGCGTCGCGCTTTGCCGACGATCTCGCCAAGCTGCCGGGCAATGGCGCAATCGTGCTGACCAGCGATGACGGTGCCGAGGCGGCCTTCGCGCTGACTGACGCGCGCACTGCCACGCGCCGCGAGCTTCGCGTGCTCTCAGGCGGCACGCGGGCGTGGACGGCTGCCGGCCACGCGTTGGAGACGAAGCGGCACGCGTGGATCTCGCTTGCTGACGACGTCTACAAGCGGCCCTATGAAGGCACCGACAACGCGACCGCGGCGATGCAGGCCTATATCGACTGGGAGCTGCAGCTGGTCGCCCAGCTCGCCAATGACAGCGTGTCGAATTTCCACGTGGTGTAGTCGAGGACGGACTCGACGTCGTCGTTCCGGGGCACCCGCAGGGCGAGCCCGGAATCCATTCTACAGCAGAGCGTGACGACAGATGGATTCCGGGCTCGCCCTACGCGCGCCCGGAATGACGGCGGTGGGAGCCGTAAAGTCGCGGCCAAAGAAATTCACAGCGTCACCGGGAGCTGCGCGCCGCACTCAGCGGCGCTGGTTGTAGACGTCGATGCAGACGGCCCCGAGCAGCACCAGCCCCTTGATGACCTGCTGGTAGTCGATGCCGATGCCGAGGATGGACATGCCGTTGTTCATGACGCCCATGATCATGGCGCCGATGACAGCGCCACCGACGCGGCCGACGCCGCCATAGGCGGAGGCGCCGCCGATGAAGCAGGCCGCGATGACGTCGAGCTCGAAGCCGAGGCCCGCTTTCGGCGTGGCCGTGTTGAGGCGTGCGGCGAAGATCAGCCCGGCCAGCGCGGCCAGCACGCCCATGTTGACGAAGGTCAGGAATACGAGTCGCTCGGTCTTGATGCCCGACAGCTTGGCGGCCTTGGCGTTGCCGCCAACGGCATAGATCTGCCGGCCCACCACGGTGCGCCGCGTCATGAAGCCGTAGAGCGCGATCAGCGCGGTCATGATGACGAGCACGTTGGGCAGGCCGCGATGCGACGCGATCAGATAGGTGAAGTAGAGCAGCGCGCCGGCGAGCACGACATTCTTCGCGGCGAAGAAGGCGAAGGGCTCGACCTCGATGCCATGCTCCACCTCGCGCGCACGGCCCTTGATGCTGGCATAGACCAGGATGAGGGTCAGCACCGCGCCAATCGCGAGTGACGTCGGATTGAGATTGCCGGCGCCTGAAATCAGCTCCGGAATGAAGCCCGAGGACAGCTTCTGGAACGTGCCCGGAAACGGCCCGACCGACTGTCCCTGCAGCAGCGCCAGCGCCAGCCCCTTGAACACAAGCATGCCGGCCAGCGTGACGATGAAGGAGGGAATGCCGAAATACGCCACCCAATAACCCTGGGCGGCGCCGATCGCGCCGCCGACGATCAGGCAGGCGATGATCGCGAGCGGAAAGTCGATATGGTAGCGCACCATCAGCACGGCCGCGACGGCGCCCACGAAGCCGGCAACAGAGCCGACCGACAGGTCGATATGGCCGGTCACGATCACGAGAAGCATGCCCAGCGCCATGATGACGATGTAGCTGTTCTGCAGCACCAGGTTGGTGAGGTTGAGCGGCTGCAGCAGGGTGCCGTCGGTCATGAACTGGAAGAACAGCATGATGACGAACAGCGACAGCAGCATGCCGTAGCTGCGCAGATTGTTCTTCAGGAAGCCGCCGTGCGACTTCTCCTCCGGGAGTGAAACCGTCTTGTCGGTCATTGCTGGCGCCCTCCCGACCGCTTACGCGGCCGTCTCCTGGTTCTTGATGGTTTCGTTGCGCATGATGGCGCGCATGATCTTCTCCTGCGTCGCCTCCGATCCGGCGAACTCGCCGACGAAGGCGCCGTCATTCATCACGCAGATGCGGTCACAGATCCCGAGCAGCTCCGGCATCTCGGACGAGATCACGACAACACCCCGGCCGGCATCCGCGAGCTCCTGGATGATACAGTAAATCTCATACTTTGCGCCAACGTCGATGCCGCGCGTCGGCTCGTCCAGGATCAAGACCTTGGGATCGGTCATCAGCCATTTCGACAGCACCACCTTCTGCTGGTTGCCGCCCGAGAGCTGGCCGGCCTCCTGGTAGACGTCCGAGCAGCGGATCCGCATGCGGCCGCGGTAACCGGACGCCGCCTTGAGCTCGGCGATGTCGTCGATCACGCCTTTCGGAGCGACCTGGGCCAGGCTCGCCAGCGTGATGTTCTTGCGGACGTCATCGGCCAGGATCAGGCCGAGCTGCTTGCGGTCCTCGGTGACATAGGCGAGGCCGGCATCGATCGCGGCGGGCACGCTGGTGAGATGGACGTCATGGCCTTCGAGACGCGCGCGACCCGTGATGTTGACGCCCCAGGAGCGGCCGAACAGGCTCATGGCGAATTCGGTGCGCCCCGCCCCCATCAAGCCGGCGATGCCGACAATCTCGCCGCGGCGCACCATGAAGTCGACGTTCTTGATCACTTGGCGGTCGGAATGCTGCGGGTGGTAGACCGACCAGTTTTCGACCGTGAACACGGGCTCGCCGATCTTCGGCTGCCGTTCGGGGAAGCGGTGCGCCATGTCGCGATTGACCATGCTCTTGATGATCCGATCCTCCAGGACCGGCTCGGCGCGGCAGTCGATGCTGTCGACCGTGCGGCCGTCGCGCAGCACGGTGATGCGGTCAGCGACGCGGGCCACCTCATTGAGCTTGTGGGTGATCAGGATCGAGGAGATGCCTTGTTCGCGGAAGGTGACGAGGCGATCGAGCAGCGCCTGGCTGTCGGCCTCGTTGAGGCTCGCGGTCGGCTCGTCCAGGATCAAGAGCTTGACCCGCTTGGACAGCGCCTTGGCGATCTCCACCAGTTGCTGCTTGCCGACGCCGAGATCGGTGATCAGGGTATCCGGCGATTCCTTCAGGCCGACCTGGGCCAGCAATTGTTGCGTTCGCCGATAGACCTCGTCGCGATCGATCACGCCGAAGCGCTGTGGCGCATGCGACAGGAAGATGTTCTCGGCGATCGACATCAGCGGGATCAGCGCGAGTTCCTGGTGGATGATGATGATGCCGAGCGCCTCGGAATCATTGATGTCGCGGAAGCGCCGCTCCTCGCCCTCGAAAATGATCTGGCCCTCGTAGCGGCCGTGCGGATAGACGCCGCTCAGCACCTTCATCAGGGTCGACTTGCCGGCGCCGTTCTCACCGACGAGGGCGTGGATCTCGCCCGCCGCGACCGTAAAGCTGACGTCGCGGAGCGCCTGCACGCCCACGAAGCTCTTGCTGACGCTGCGCATCTCAAGGATTGCCGTCATCGCCTTGTATCCCGCAACACTGGAACTGTCCTGGATGAGAGTGGCCGGCGAGCGCATGGCT
This sequence comes from Bradyrhizobium ontarionense, assembly GCF_021088345.1. Lineage (NCBI taxonomy): Bacteria > Pseudomonadati > Pseudomonadota > Alphaproteobacteria > Hyphomicrobiales > Nitrobacteraceae > Bradyrhizobium > Bradyrhizobium ontarionense. Next base: position 3,302,935 of record NZ_CP088156.1, read on the forward strand.
GCGCTCGCCGGCCGATTGCGCTCACTCGACCTGCGACTTCTTGTAGTAGCCGCCTTCGATCAGGACCTTCTCCCAATTGCTCTTGTCGACCACGACCGGCTTCAGCAGATAGGCCGGGACGACCTTGACGCCGTTGTTGTAGGTCTTGGTATCGTTGACCTGCACTTCCTTGCCGCTCAGCGACGCATCGACCATGTCGGCGGTCACCTTGGCGAGGTCGCGGGTGTCCTTGAAGATGGTCGAGAACTGGTCGCCGCGCAGGATCGCCTTGACCGACGGCACTTCGGCATCCTGGCCGGAGATGATCGGCATCGGCTGGTTGCCGCTGCCATAGCCGACGCCCTTCAGGGACGAGATGATGCCGATCGAGAGGCCGTCATAGGGCGACAGCACCGCGTCGACACGCTTGTTGCCGTAATAGGCGCTGAGCAGGTTGTCCATGCGGGCCTGGGCGGTCGCACCGTCCCAGCGCAGGGTCGCGACCTTGTCCATGCCCTTCTGGCCGGAAGCGACCACGAGCTTGCCGGAGTCGAGATAGGGCTGCAGCACCGACATCGCGCCGTTGTAGAAGAAGTAGGCATTGTTGTCGTCCGGCGAGCCGCCGAACAGTTCGATGTTGAACGGCCCCTTGCCGTCCTTCAGGCCGAGCTTGTCCACGATCGATTGCGCCTGCAGCACGCCGACCTGGAAGTTGTCGAAGGTCGCGTAATAGTCGAGGTTCGGCGTATCGCGGATCAGGCGGTCATAGGCGATCACGGTGATGCCCTTGGCCTTGGCCTGCTTCAGCACGTCCGACAGCGTGGTGCCGTCGATCGCCGCGATGACCAGCACCTTGGCGCCCTTGGTAACCATGTTCTCGACCTGCGAGAGCTGGTTCGGGATGTCGTCCTCGGCATATTGCAGGTCGGTGGTGTAGCCGCGATCCTTCAGCACCTTCACAATGTTATTGCCGTCATCGATCCAGCGCGCCGAGGACTTGGTCGGCATCGCGATGCCGACGGCCCCCTTGCTCTGGGCCATTGCGGCGCCGGACAGCGCCACGGCGCCGAGGCCGGCCAGTGCGGCGGCCATGATGGTCTTCATCTTCAGCATGTTTACACTCCCTTTGGATTTTCAAATTTGGACAATGAATACGCGATTGCGTATCTCGATACCAGATAGCTGTTAGGCTGAACGACGCTTGACTGATTGTTCCTCCTCTCAGGTGGAGAGCTTGACGTCGGGCTCAGCGCGGCCGCGGGATCCGACATCCAGCAGAAAGGTTTGGCCATGGCCGGGGTCGGCCGCCTTGGCTGCCTCGTCCATGTCCTGCCAGGCCGAGGTGACGAGCAGGCGCGACAGGTCGGAGCCGACGAAAGCCGGGCAACTCGCCTGGCTGGCCGGCACGGCGATGCAGCGCAGATGCTCGCCCTGCGGGCTATAGACGTCGACGCAACCACCGCCCCAACGCGCGTTCCAGATCCGGCCCTCGGCATCGACGACGGCGCCGTCGAGCCCGCCGACGCCGGCATGGCGCAGCAGCACCTCCGGCTCGCCGCGCGGCAAGCCCGTCTCCGGGTCGAGCGCGACGCGGTAGAGCACGTTCTCGTCGGTGTCGGCGAAATAGCCGATAGAGCCATCCGGCGAGAAGCAGATTGCATTGGGAATGGTGACGTTGGGGAACAGCCTGATGATCTCGCCGCGATGCAGCGCGTAGATCGCGCCCAGGCCGCACTCGGCCTTGCGGCCCATGGTGCCGATCCAGAACGTGCCGGAGGGATGGACGCGCGAGTCGTTCGACCGCGTCGCCGGATTGTCGGCCTCGAGCGGCAGATACAGCGACAGCGCGCCGTCCGCGATGGTGCGGATATAGAGTCCATCCTCGGCCACGATCAGCTGCCTGTTGGCATCGATGCGGCCGAGCGCGCTCGCCATCCGCCCGAGGGCGTGGCGGCGGACCTCGCCGCTGGCGATGGTGGCCTCGAACAGCAGGCCTTCGCGGATGTCGAACCACCAGGCGGAGTCGGTCTGGGGATCATAGGTCGGCCCCTCGCCGAGATGGCAGCGCTCGGCGCAGAGGATCGTGGTCGGCACCTGCTCCATCATGCAGCCCCTCCCGCGGTCGAGAAGCGATATACGGTCTCGTGGCGATAGACCTCGTCCGGCAACAGGCGCGCGGTCGGAAAATCCGGCCGATTCGGCGCATCCGGCCACACCTGCGGTTCCAGGCAGATCGCGTCGGATTGCCGGTAGGTCCGTCCCTTGCCGCTGATCGTCGCGTCGAGATAGTTGCCGGTATAGACCTGCAAGCCCGGCTGGTCGGTGAGCAGCTCCATGACCCGGCCGGAGCGCGGCGATTCCAGCCGTGCCGCGAGGCGCACGCCTGCTCCCGCGCGCAGACAGAAGTTATGATCGTAGCCGCGGCCGCATTTGATCTGCGGATCGTCGGCCCGGATGCGCGCGCCGACCGCATGCGCCTCGCAGAAATCGAACGGCGTGCCCGCAACGGCATGCGGCGATCCTTGAAGCGGAATCGCCGTCTCATCGATGGCGAGATAGCTGTCGGCGGCGAGCGTCAGCTGGTGATCGAGAATGCCGGTACCGGCCGAGAGCCCGTCGAGATTGAAGAAGCTGTGATTGGTCAGGTTGACGATCGTCGCGCGCGTCGTCCGGGCGCTGAAGGTGACGGACAATTCCGTCGGTCCGGTCACCTGGTAGGTGACGCGGACATCGAGCCGGCCCGGATAGTTCGCCTCGCCGTCCGGACTGACATAGAGCATCGTGACGGAAGGCTGTGCACCACCCTCGCTGGCGACGATCTGCCAGAGCTTGCGGTCGAAGCCGTCGGGGCCGCCATGCAGCGCGTGCGCGCCGTCATTGGCCTCCAGGCGCACGTCCTGGCCGTCGAGCACGAAGCGCGCCTTGGCGATGCGATTGGCGTAGCGCCCGACCGTCGCGCCGAAATAGTTGCGGAACTTGAGATAGCTGAGCAGGTCGTCATGACCGAGCACGACGTCGTCAACGCCGCCCTGCGCGTCCGGCACCATCAACGCCTGCAGCGCCGCGCCATAGGTGATGATGCGCGCTTCGAAACCACCGGCGCCAAGCAACGTCACGCGCTCGACCTCGCGGCCGTCCGGCAGGCTCCCAAACACGTCCCTGATGATCCGCGCCTCGACTGCCATGGCTTTAGTCCTCGAACGGCTCGACGAACTGGCGGCGGCCGAGCAGGAAGGCGTCGGCCACCAGCCGTAGCGGCGCCAGATCGACGTCGCTCGCGCCGGTCCCGGCGAGCTCGACGAAGCGGCGATAGAGACCGGGATATTCGCGTTCCTTCTCGTCGACCATCAGCTGGTCGTCGGCGGTCATGCGCGCGCCGCCCAGCGACAGCTTCAGCTGCCCTGCGTCGGTCTCGATCCGGATGTCCCAGCTCTGCGGCCCGGTCTGGCGGAAGTCGAATTCGGCCGCGATCGGCAGATCGCCCGCCGTGGTCAGCGACAGGTTGGCCGCGATCGGGGCCTGACGGTTGGACGGAAACGACAGCTCCGCCTCGGTCACGAACACCGGCTCGGGCAGGATGCGGGTCAGGATCGACAGCGCGTTGATGCCGGGATCGAACACGCCGAGACCGCCCGGCTCCCAGATCCATCCCTGCCCCGGATGCCAGACGCGCACGTCCTCCTTCCAGTCGATCCGCACGCTGCGGATGTGGCGCGACGACAACCACTGCCGTGCCGGCTCGACCGCGGGCGCGTAGCGCGAATGCCAGGTCGCAAACAGCGTGCGTCCCTTTGCGGCGGCGAGCGCAATCAGCGGATCGAGCTCGCTGACGGCGGCACCCGGCGGCTTCTCCAGCATCACATGCTTGCCGGCCTCGAGCGCGGCGAGCGCCTGCGCGCGGCGCACCTGCGGCGGCGTGCACAAAGCAACCGCGTCGATCTCGGGACCGTCGCGCAGCAGCTCCTCGATCGTGCCGAAATGCGGCAGGCCGGGCAGCGAGGCGTTGCGGCTCGCAACCGCCGTCAAGGTCACGCCATCGGTGGCGGCGATCGCCGGGACGTGCTGATCCCGCGCGATCTTGCCGAAGCCGACGATGGCGACACGAAGCTCGCTCATCTCAGCGTCCCCAGCGCAGCACGACCGGATCGAGCCGGCGCGCAATGTCGATCAGGCCCTTCTGCGTCGCCGGATGGATCGCCGGCTGCGGGCTGCGCAAGGTGTCGTGACGGATCACGCCGCCCTCCTTCATCAGGATCTTGCAGGTCGCAAGGCCGCACTGCCTGTTCTCGTAGTTGATCAGCGGCAGCCAGCGCTCATAGGCCGCGGCCGCGGCGTCACGGTCCCCCGCAAAATAGGGATCGATGATCTGGCGGATGCCGTCGGGATAGCCGCCGCCGGTCATCGCACCGGTGGCGCCGGCATCGAGATCGGCCATCAAGGTGATCGCCTCCTCGCCGTCCCACGGCCCCTCGATCGCGGCACCGCCGGCCTCGATCAGCGCGCGCAGCTTGTCGGCCGCGCGCGGCACCTCGACCTTGAAATAAGCGAGGTTCTCGATCTCCTTGGCCATGCGCACAAGCAGCGGCACCGACAGCGGCGTGCCCGCGACCGGCGCGTCCTGCACCATGATCGGAATCGAGATCGCGTCGGAGACGCCGCGATAGAATTCGTAGATCGAGGCGTCCGGCACCCGGAAGGTGGCACCGTGATAGGGCGGCATCACCATGACCATGGCGGCGCCCTTGTCCTGCGCCCGGCGCGAGCGCTCGGCGCAGACGAAGGTCGAGAAATGCGTGGTGGTGACGATGATCGGCACGCGGCCGGCGACATGCTCCAGCACTGTCGTCATGACCAGATCGCGCTCGTCATCGGTCAGCACGAACTGCTCGGAGAAGTTGGCGAGGATACAGATGCCGTGCGAGCCGGCGTCGATCATGAAGTCGATCGCGCGCTTCTGGCCCTCGAGGTCGAGGCGACCGTCAGCATCGAAGACGGTCGGCGCGACCGGAAAGACGCCCTTGTAGAGCTTTCTGGAGGAAGCGGTCATGCGGCACCTCTAATGATTGTCGCGCGGCACGGGCGAGCCGCTGCGGCCAACGAGAAAATCGAAATCGACGCCACGATCGGCCTGCAGCACGTGATCGATGTAGAGCTTCTGATAGCCGCGCGCCGCATGCGGCTCGGGCGGCGTCCAGGCGGCGCGGCGCGTCGCCAGCTCCTCGTCGCTGACATGCAGATGCAGCGCGCGGGCGGCGACGTCGAGCGTGATCATGTCGCCGTTCTTGACCAGCGCCAGCGGCCCGCCGACGGTGGCTTCCGGGGCGACATGCAGGACGACGGTACCATAGGCGGTGCCCGACATGCGCGCATCCGAGATGCGGATCATGTCGCGCACGCCCTGGCGCAGCAGCTTGGCCGGCAGCGGCATGTTGCCGACCTCGGCCATGCCGGGATAGCCCTTTGGCCCGCAGTTCTTCAGCACCATGATGCAGGAGGCGTCGATGTCGAGCGTGTCGTCGTCGACCGCGTCATGCATCTCCTCGACGCTCTCGAACACGACGGCGCGGCCGGTGTGCTTCATCAGTTCCGGCGAGGCCGCCGACGGCTTGATGACGGCGCCATTCGGCGCGAGATTGCCGGAGAGGATCGCGATGCCGCCTTCCGGCTTGAACGGTGTCTCGAACGGCGTGATGACGTCCTTGTTCCAGTTCGGCGCCGCGGCGACGTTGTCCCACAAGCTCTTGCCGTTGATGGTGCGGGCCTCCTTGTGCAGCAGGCCGCGCTCGCCGAGCGCACGCAGCACCGCCGGCAGGCCACCGGCGTAGTAGAAGTCCTCCATCAGGAAGCGCCCAGACGGCATCAGGTCGACCAGGCAATGCACGTCGCGGGACAGCCGGTCGAAATCGTCCAATGTCAGTTCGACGCCGACGCGGCCGGCGATGGCGAGCAGATGCACCACCGCATTGGTCGAGCCGCCGATCGCAGCCAAGGTGCGGATCGCATTCTCGAACGCATGTCGCGTCAGGATGTCCGACGGCTTGAGATCCTCGGCCACCATCTCGACGATGCGGCGCCCGGCCATGCGCGCGAGCAGATTGCGGCGCGCGTCGGCGGCGGGGATCGCTGCGTTCTCGGGCAGGCCGATGCCGAGCGCCTCGACCATCGAAGCCATGGTCGACGCCGTGCCCATCGTCATGCAGCTGCCGGCGGAGCGGTTCATCGCCGCTTCGGCCTCGTGGAATTCGGCCAGCGTGATCTCGCCGGCACGCAGTTGCTCGCTCATCGAGATGATGTTGGTGCCGGAGCCGATGATCTGGCCGCGATAGACGCCGCGCAGCTGCGGCCCGCCCGACACGCCGATGGTCGGAAGATCCGCCGAGGCCGCGCCCATCAAGAGCGCCGGCGTGGTCTTGTCGCAGCCCATCAACAGCACGACGCCATCGAGCGGATGCGCGCGGATCGCCTCCTCGACATCCATCGAGGCGAGGTTGCGGAACAGCATCGCGGTGGGGCGCATCGTCACCTCGCCGAGCGAGGAGACCGGGAATTCGAGCGGGTAGCCGCCGGCGTCGAGCACGCCCTGGCGGACATGTTCGGCAATGACGCGGAAATGCCCGTTGCAGGGCGTCAGCTCCGACCAGGTGTTGCAGATGCCGATGACCGGACGGCCCTCGAACCGGTCCTGCGGCGTGCCGCTGTTCTTCAAGAATGAGCGGTAATAGAAGCCCATCTTGTCCTGGCGGCCGAACCACGCCTGGCTGCGCAGCACCTTCTTCTCGTTGTCGTTGCTCATTTCTGGTCCGATCGTGCGGCCGATAGCGCGTGGCGCCGCCGGCCGTTGTAGATGACTTCAATCATGGCTTCGGAGGCGGCCTCGGGGTCTCCAGCGGCGATCGCGTCGATGATGCGCTGATGCCAGACCAGCACGGTGTCGCGATCGGCAGTCTCGACCGGCGCGCTCAGGACGAACGAGGCACGCAGCGCGGCTTCGATCACCGCGCCGATCGAGCGCATGAAGGGATTGCCCGAGGCGTTGGCGATCGCGATGTGCAGGGCGAGGTCGGCTTCGGCGAAGGCGACCGAGGTCGACGGCTCACGCTCCATCAGCGCCATGGCCTTGCTCATGGCGACGAGATCGTCCTCGCTGCGCCGTTCAGCGGCGAGCGCGGCAGCGCGCGGCTCGATTGCGAGCCTGATCTCGGCGAGATCGGCAAGGAAGCGCTTGTCGATCCCAGCATCGAGATGCCACGCCAGCACGTCCGGATCGAACATGTTCCAGTCCGAGCGGTCGCGCACCACCGTGCCGACCCGTGCCTTGGTCGTCAGCAGCCCCTTGGCCACCAGCGTCTTGACGCTCTCGCGCAGCACCGGACGCGACACGCCAAACATCGCCGTCATCTCGGCGTCACTCGGCAACCGCGCGCCGGCCGCATAGCGACCGGAGATGATGTCGATACCGATGCTGCGGGCAACCTCGGCATGGTTGGAGTGGGCCCGCCGGGTGGGAATGACGACGATGTGCGAGGTCATGTCCTCGCCCCCACCGTCTTGACGGACGAGCGGCGCGCGAGCGCCATCAGACCTTGCTGCAGCGCAATGAAAACGAACAACAGAACCCCCGTGGCGATCTTGGTCCACCAGCTCGACAGCGTACCGTCGAAATTGATGTAGGTCTGGATCATGCCCTGGATCAGCACGCCGAGGAAGGTGCCGATGACGGAGCCCTGCCCGCCCGTCAACAAGGTTCCGCCGATCACCACCGCCGCGATGGTGTCGAGCTCGACTCCGACCGCCGAAAGGGAATAGCCGGCCGCCGTATAGAAGGAGAAGACGATGCCGGCGAACCCTGCGAGCACGCTCGACAGCATATAGATGCGGACCGTCATCGGTCCCACGGGAATGCCCATCAGGGCCGTCGCCGCGCGGCTGCCACCGAGCGCATAGACGTTGGCGCCGAACCGGGTCAGGTGCAGCAGGAAGGCGCTGAGCACCAGGACCGCCAGCATCGCGATCGCGACCGCGGTCAGCCGCCCGCCGCCTGGAAGCCTGATCGCGAAATCCGAGACGGCGCTGTAGATCGGCGCCGTGATCGGAATCGACTCGGTCGACAGCAGGAAGCTGACCCCGCGCGCCAAAAACATGCCCGCGAGCGTCACGATGAAGGGCGGCAGGTCGAAGACGTGGATGACGGCGCCCATCGCCGCCCCGAACAGCGCGCACAGCACGAGCACCAGCGCGAAGGCGGCGAGCGGCGGGATGCCCCAGCGCTCGACCGCAAGCGCCACGAACACGGTGGTGAAGCCGATCACCGAGCCGACCGACAGGTCGATGCCGCCGGAGATGATGACGAAGGTCATGCCGGCCGCGACGATACCGAGGAAGGCGTTGTCGGTGAGCAGATTGGCGACGACCCGCGTCGAGGCGATGTTCGGGAATTGCAGGGCGCAAAGCGCAAAGCCGGCAATCAGCACGAACGCGGTGATGGCGATAGAGGTTGATGCCCTCATGGCTTGGTCCTCCGCCAGCGCGCCGTGAAGCGCGAGAGATCGCCGAGCCGGGGCGATTGCGCCAGCAGCACCGCGAGCACCACGACCGCCTTGACCAGCAGGTTGAGCTCCGGCGGATAGCCGGACAGCAGGATGCCGGTGTTCATGGCCTGGATGATCAGCGCGCCGGCCACCGCCAACACCAGGCTGAAGCGGCCGCCGAACAGCGAGGTGCCGCCGATCACGACGGCGAGGATCGCATCGAGCTCGAGCCAGAGACCGGCATTGTTGGCATCCGCGCCCATGATGTCGGCGGCGGCGATGACGCCCGCCAGCGACGCGCAGAGGCCGCACCAGACATAGACCGACAGGATCATGGCACGGGTGCCGACGCCCGAAAGCTCGCTGGCGCGCGCATTGCCGCCGGTGGCCTCGATCAGCAGCCCGAGCGCAGTCCCGCGGACGACGGCGGCCGTCACCAGCAGCATGCCGGTGGCAATGACGATCGGCATCGGCAGGCCCAGCACGGCGCCGTTGCCGATCCACACCAGGTCGGGCGAGGTGAAGGTGACGATGCGTCCCTCGGTGATGAGCTGGGCGATGCCGCGCCCCGCCACCATCAGGATCAGGGTGGCGACGATCGGCTGGATGCGCAGCACCGCGACGAGAATGCCGTTCCAGAGCCCGCACGCCAGGCCGACGCCGAGCGCCGCGGCGATCACGACCGGCAGCGGTTGCGTATCGGCGAGGCTCGCCGCGGTGGCGCCGGCGATTGCCATCACGGCGCCGACCGAGAGATCGATGCCGCCGGTCGCGATCACCAGCACCATGCCGAGCGAGAGCAGCGCCACCGGCGTGCCGCGATTGAGCACGTCGATCACGCTGCCGAACAGCCGGCCGTCCTGCAGATGCAGGTTGAAGAACTGCGGCGACACCGCACGATCCACCATGAGGATCACGATCAGTGCGAGCGCCTGTGCGAGACCGCGGCGCGGGATCCGGAGCGTCATGACGCGACCTCCTGCGCGGCCGGTACATCGGCAGCGATCGCCGCCAGGATGCTGGAGACCTCGACGGCGTCGCCCTTCAGCTCCTCGACATGGGCGCGATCGCGCAGCACGATGACACGGTTCGAATAGGTGACGATCTCGTCGAGCTCCGAGGAGATCACGAGCAGCGCCAGTCCCTGGTCGCACAGCTCGCGCACCAGGCGGATGATCTCGGCATGCGCTCCGACATCGATGCCGCGGGTCGGCTCGTCCAGCACCAGAAGCTTCGGCGACGTCGCGAGCCAGCGCGCCAGCAGCGCCTTCTGCTGGTTGCCGCCCGACAACAGCCCGATCGTCCGCTCCGGGTCGGGGGGCCGGATGTCGAGCATGCGGATATAGCGCATCGCGATCTCGTCCTGCTCGCGCCGCGACAGCGGCCGGTGCAGGCCGCGCCGCGCCTGCAGCGCCAGGATGATGTTCTCGCGCACGGTCAGATCGGCAACGATGCCCTCGGTCTTGCGCTCCTCCGGGCAATAGCCGAAGCCGAGCCCGGCGCCATCGCGCGGCGAATTCAGCCGCACGGCCTTGCCGCCGACCGTGGCCTCGCCGCTGTCGGCCCGCTCGGCGCCGAACACGAGCCGCGCCGTCTCGGTGCGGCCGGAGCCGAGCAGACCGGCGAGCCCGACCACCTCGCCGCGCCGCAGCTCGAGATCGAACGGCGCGAGGTACCCTTGCTTGCCGAAGCCCTTGAAGCTGACGCAAACTTCGCGCGCCGTCTCTGGCTGGCTGGCAGCGCGCTCGCCGGTCGTCTCCGCCAATTCGCGGCCCAGCATCATGCGGATCAGGTCGAGCCGCGGCAGATCGGCAAGCTCGCGGGTGCCGATCTGCCGACCGTTGCGCAGCACGGTGACGCGATCGCAGATCTCATAGACCTGGTCGAGGAAATGGCTGACGAAGACGATGCCGATGCCGCGCGCCGCAAGCTGGCGCATCACCTTGAACAGGATCTCGACCTCGTGGCGGTCGAGACTTGCGGTGGGCTCGTCGAGAATGAGCACGCGCGCGGACAGGTCGACGGCGCGCGCGATCGCGGTGATATGCTGCACGGCGACCGAATAGCTCGACAGCGGCGCACCAACGTCGATGTCCAGGCCGTAGTCGAGCAGCAGCGCGTGCGCCCGCCGCCGCATCTCGGCCTCGCGCACGACGCCGAAACGCGTCGGCTGCCGGCCGAGATAGAGATTTTGCGCCACCGAGAGGTTCGGCAGCAGGTTCACTTCCTGATAGACGGTGGCGATGCCGGCATCGAGCGCATCCCCGGCGGAGCGCGGTGCGATCTCCTGCCCCGCGAGCCGGACGGTGCCGGCGTCACGCGCGAACACGCCGGTGACCACCTTGATCAGCGTCGACTTGCCGGCCCCGTTCTCACCGAGCAGCGCATGGATCTCGCCCTCACCCAGGGTGAAGTCGACGTCCTGCAGCGCTGTAAGCGCGCCGAAGCTCTTGGTCAGGCCGCGCACGTCCAGAAGCGCTGGACGGGAGGCCGGAGAAGCTGAACTATCATACATGGTGAGTCAACTTGGCGGGATCACTCGAGCTGGCGCCCGCACCATGTGCGGACGCCAGCCATTTGCTTCCCTCGTTCCGGCGAACGCCAGAACGACGGCGACGCGTCAATCACACCTCCCGGCTCAGTAGCCGAGGCCCTTCTTGCTGTCGTAGACCTTCTGCGGCTCGTCAGCTGCCGTGTAGAGCTTGGACTCCGTCTGGATCCACTTCGGCGGAGTCGTGCCCTTGTCCTTGTAGGCGATGATCGCATCGAGCGCGGGACCCGCCATGTTCGGCGTCAGCTCGACGGTCGCATTGGCTTCACCGGCCGCGATCGCCTTGAAGATGTCCGGCACGGCGTCGATCGAGACGGTCAGGACGTCCTTGCCCGGCTTGAGGCCGGCTTCCTTCATGGCCTGGATCGCGCCGACCATCATGTCGTCGTTGTGGGCATAGACCGCGCAGATCGACTTGCCGCCGTTCTCGGCCTTGATGAAGCTCTCCATCACCTCCTTGCCCTTGGCACGGGTGAAGTCGCCGGTCTGGCTGCGCACCACCTTCAGATTGGCGTTCTTGGCGATGACGGCGTCGAAGCCCTTCTTGCGATTGGTGGCGACGCTGGCGCCGACGGTGCCCTGCAGCTCGACCACGTTGCAGGCCTTGCCGCCGACGGTCTTGGCGAGCCACTCGCCGGCGACCTCGCCTTCATGCACGCTGTCGGAGGTGACGGCGGTCAGATAGAGATCCTTGCCCGACGGGTCGATGTCGCGATCGAGCAGCACGACCGGGATCTTGGCTTCCTTGGCTTCCTTCAGCACGGCATCCCAGCCTGATGCGACGACCGGCGCCAGGAAGATGGCATCGACGCCCTGCGCGATGAAGGAGCGGATCGCCTTGATCTGGTTTTCCTGCTTCTGCTGCGCGTCGGCGATCTTGAGGTTGACCTTGCGCTTGGCGGCTTCCGACTTCGAGACGGAGGTCTCGGCGGCGCGCCAGCCGGATTCGGACCCGATCTGCGAGAAGCCGACGGTCAGTTCGGCGGCACTGGCGGAAGTGGCAAGCAACAAGGCGGCCGTTGCGGACGCCGCAAAGAGGGCTTTCAGGTTCATCAGGCGTTCTCCCAAATGTCTGTTCTGGATGCGCCGCCGCTGCGAGCGGTCTCATCGCACCTTTTCAGCCGGCCTCAACGGCCAGCGCGCCCGTTATTCCACGGAAGCCTTGGCCTGACTAGTCATATTATTTGACTATAATACTTTTTAAGGAGGGATAATGCGTTGGCTAGGCACAGGAGCGCAGCGGCGCACTGCTGTAGAGCGACATCATACACCAATAAAATTTTGAGTTGTCGAGCGGCGACAGTCAGCGCAGTAGAGTCAGCGCAGCGTCGTCGCCTCGCGGGCGCGCTGTTCGATCGCGGCCCAGGCGCCAGCCTTGATGTCGGCCGCTGGCGCCACCCAGGAGCCGCCGATCGCAACGACCTTCCGGTGCTGGAGCCATTGCGCGGCATTACCAGCATTGATGCCGCCCGTCGGGCAGAACCGCACGTTCGGGAACGGCCCGGCCAGCGCATCGAGCGCCGGGAGTCCGCCGGCCGGTACGGCGGGGAAGAACTTCACCAGCTCATAGCCGCGCGTGACGCAGGCGATCAGGTCCGACGACGTCTGGATACCCGGCGCAAATGGCAGCTCGCCTGCGGTGGCGGCGTCCAGCAGCTCGATGGACAGACCAGGACTGATCGCGAAAGCGGCGCCGAGCTTGGCGGCCCGCTCGTAATCGGCCGGCGTCAGCACCGTGCCGATGCCGACCACCGCGTCCGGCACCTGATCGAGGATCGCGCGAGCGGCATCGAAGCCCGCCTGCGTGCGCAGGGTGATTTCGATGACGCGCAGTCCGCCAGCGACCAGCGCCCGCGCCAGCGGCACCGCGTGCGCGGCATCCTCGATCGTGATCACGGGAATGACCGGCGCGAGCGCGAACACCGCATCGAGCTTCGCGCGCTTGTCAGGGATGCTCATCACGCCTCGCTCGTCGCCAGAATGTCCCGCGGCATCGCCGAGGGCGGGATCACGGCGCCCGGCGCCATGATCACGGCGCCTGCGAGCCGATGGCCCGCGAGCGCAGCCTTGCGCGGCGGAGCACCGTGGATGCGCGCCGCGAGATACCCCGCATTGAAGGAATCGCCCGCCGCCGTGGTGTCGATCGGCTTTAGCACCGCGGGCGGAGCAATGTCGACCAGCACGCCCTCGGCATCGATCAGGCAGCCACGCGCCCCGCGCTTGACCACGATCTCCTTGACGCCGGCGTCCTTGAACCGGCGCAGGCTGACGGAGGCATCGGAATCGCCGAACAGCATCTGTTCGTCCTCGAGGGTCGGGAGCGCAATATCGACGAGCGGCAGGATCGCACGGAAGGAGCGCTGGGCCGCCTCCCGGCTGCTCCAGCCGCGCGGCCGGTAATTGCCGTCGAACACGACACGCGCGCCGCGCTTGCGCGCGACCGTCAACAGCTCGCGGAGCTTGGCCTTGCCGGTCTCGCCATACAGCGACAGGCTGATCCCGGACAGATAGATCCAGTCAAAGCGCGAGAGCCTGTCGAGCATGGCGTGATCGGCGCGGTCGAACAGCTCGCGCGCCGGCGCGCGGTCGCGCCAGTACAGGAAGCTGCGCTCGCCGCTGGCATCGCGCTCGATCATGTAGAGGCCGGGCACCCGGCCGGCGACCCGCAGCACCTCGGAGGTTTCGATACCCTCCGCCTGCCACGCCGCCAGCATCATCTCGCTCAAGGGATCGTCGCCCAGCGCCGTCACATAGGAGGTCGCGACACCGAGCCGCGCCAGATAGAGCGCCGTATTGAGCGTATCGCCGCCGAAGCCGCGCCGGAACAGCGAGCCGTTCTCCTGCGCAAACTCCACCATGCACTCTCCGATGCAGGCGACTTTCATCGGCCCAAACCCATCCATCAAAACGTCAAATGAACCTTCATGGCCCGGCTTCGATCGCTGGCGAGCTCGAAGGCGGTGACCGCCTCTTCGAACGGCAGCGTAGCGGAGATCAGCGGCTTGACGTCCAGCAGCCCGTCGCCCATCAGCCGCAGCGCCAGCTCGAATTCGCGGTCGAACCTGAACGTGCCGCGCAATTGCAGCTCCTTCGTGACCAGGGTGTTGAGCGGCAAGGTCATTTCGCCGCCGAGCCCGAGCTGGACGATGATGCCGCCCGGCCGCATCACGTCGAGCGCGGCCCGCAACGCGGCTTGGTTGCCGGACGCCTCGAACAGCACGTCGAAGGCGCCCTTGCCGGCCCGCCACGGATCGAGCGCCGATGGCTCCGCCCCGACATTGAACGCGTGGCTGGCACCGAGCGCGCGCGCCACCGCGAGCGGCGCATCGGCCACATCCGTCGCCACGATCTCCGCCGCGCCGCCATGCCGCGCGACCAGGATCGACAGCGCGCCGATCGGGCCGCAGCCGGTCACCAGCACCCGCTTGCCGAGCAGGGAGCCGGCCTGATGCGCGGCATGCAGGCAGACCGACAAGGGCTCGGCCATCGCAGCTTCCCCGAGCGACAGAGACGGCGCGATCGGCACGGCCTGCGAGGCATCGACGGTGACGAATTCGCGGAAGCCGCCCTGCACATGGGGATCGCGCATTGCGCTACCCATGAAGCGCATGTCCAGGCACTGGTTGCGCAGCCCCTCGCGGCAATAGGCACACTTGCCGCACGGCAGGCTCGGATTGACGGCGACGCGCGTGCCCTCGGCGAGGCCGGTCACGCCGGCGCCGACCGCGGCGACGTGGCCTGCGATCTCATGGCCCAGCGCCATCGGCTGCTTGATGCGCACGGTGCCGAAGCCGCCGTGATGATAATAGTGCAGGTCCGAGCCGCAGATGCCGCCGGCTTCGATCTTGACCCGCACCTCGCCTGTTCCTGGCGCCGGATCGGGAAAGCTGTCGATGCGCAGATCCCTGGGCGCGTGAATGACGACGGCACGCATCGGCTGTCCTCCCTGTCTCGTCTTGTCCGCCGATCCTACATCGAAGCCAGCATGCCGCCATCGACATAGATGGTCTGGCCGTTGACATAGGTCGAGGCCTCGGAGGCCAGGAAGATCGCGGTTCCAACCAGCTCATCGGGGCGACCCCAGCGCTTCGACGGGATCCGCGACATCAGCCAATTGTTGAAATCGGGGCTGCTCATCAGCGCCTGGTTCATGTCGGTGAGCATGTAGCCGGGACCAATCGCATTGGCCTGGATGCCATGCGCGGCCCATTCGACCGCCATGGCCTTGGTCAGGTTGCGGATGCCGCCCTTGGCCGCGGTGTAGGGCCCCACCGTGGGGCGCGCCAGCTCGCTCGCCAGCGAACCGATGTTGACGATCTTGCCGCTCTTGCGCGGGATCATCCGCTTGGCGGCCTCGCGCCCGATCACGAAGGCGCTGGTGAGATTGGTCTCGATGACGCGGCGCCACTCCTCTGTGGTGAACTCGACCAGCGGCTTGCGGTGCTGGATGCCGGCATTGTTGACGAGAATGTCGATCGCAATCCCCTCCGCGTCGAAGCGCGCGAAGGCGCTGAGGACGGCCTCTTCGTCGGTCACGTCGAACGGACAGGCCTCGGCCTGATGGCCCGCGGCGCGGAATTCCTCCACGGCTGCCAGCGTGCGCTGGGGATCAGTGCCGTTGATGACGAGCCGCGCGCCGGCCTTGGCAAAGCCCTCCGCGATGGCGCGGCCGAGGCCACGCGAGGACCCGGTCACCAGGGCGGTCTTGCCGGAGAGATCGAAAAGCGACGTTGACATGCTTCACTCACGCGTTGCTGCGGCGGACGGTCAGGTCGGGGCGCTCGAACACCGCAGGCAGCAGATCGACACCGAGGCCCGGCCCGTCCATTGGATAGACATAGCCATCCTTGATCAGCGGCATCGTCGTGACAAGCTCGTTGTACCAGCCCTTGTAGAAGGCGCGCACCGATTCCTGGATCAGGGTGTTGGGCTGGCTGAACGACATGTGCACCGCGGCAATGAAGCCGACCGGGCCGATGCAGTCATGCGGAGCGAAGGGGCGATGATAGGTCTCGGCCATCGCTGCGATCTTGCGCCCCTCCGTGAGACCGCCGGTCCAGCACAGGTCCGCCATCACCACATGCGCGGCGTCGCGGTCGAGCATGTCCTTGTAGGGGTAACGCGAGCCGAGCGTCTCGCTCGCGGTGACCCAGACGTGGGTCGAGCGGGCATATTCGGCCAGCGCCTGCGGCGAATTCATGCGGATCGGGTCCTCGTACCAGGTGGGCTGATAGTCCTCCAGCACGCGCGCGATCTGCTTGGCCGTCGGCAGATTCCACAACGAGTGGAACTCGACCATGATCTCCATCCTGTCGCCGACCGCCTTCCTGATCTTCTCGAACGGTTCGACGGCCTTCTTCATCTGCGCCGCCGTGATGTAGAGACCCTGGTTCTCCTGCGCCGGCGGATCGAACGGCCAGATCTTCATCGCGGAGATCCCGCTTTCGAGCAGGCTCTCGGCGAGCTGATCGGCGCGGTTCATGAAACCGTCGAGATCCTCATACGCGCTGTCCGTCCCGAGGCTCCAGTTGGAGACCGGGCTGATATTGGTCGAGCGCACGTAGCGCGTGCCGGCACAGGTGTTGTAGATGCGCTGCTTGTCGCGGCAGAGGCCGCCGAGCATCTGGTGCACCGGCTGGCCGCACACCTTGCCGAACAGATCCCACAGCGCGATGTCGATCGCGGAGGCCGCACGATACTCGACGCCGGTGGACGATTGCGCCATCGGCAGGTTCAGCATGTCGCGATGGATCGCCTCGATCCGAAGCGGATCGCGTCCGAGCAGGCGGCCGGCAAAGGTGTCATGGATCTGGGCTTCGACGGCGCCGGCGCCGTAGAACGTCTCCCCGAGCCCAATCACGCCGGCATCGGTGTGAACGCGGACCCAGATGACGTTGGCGAATTCCTGCGTGCGCAATGTCTCGATCGCCGTGATCTTCACGCTCATCTCCTCCCGCCGCATGCTCAATTGGACCGTTTGGCCGGCATCAGCCATACGCGCTCTTGTAATATATCACAATATGTTTAGTGTTGGCGGCTGTGCCGCGCCCGAGACGCGGCCTTGGGGACAACAGGGAAGCACCGGGGGACAGGCATGGCGCGCCGCAAAGCCGCTCTGAAAGCGGTGACCGAGGACGACGCGCCGCCGCGGCGCAACCGCGTCAATCTCTTCGAGCTCGCCTATCAGCGGATCGAGGATCTGCTCGTCAATTGCGAGCTCAAGCCGGGCCGTCTGCTCACCGTCCAGGACCTGCAGAGCATCACCGGCTGCGGCCGCACGCCGGTGCACAGCGCCGTCAATCTGCTGGCCGCCGATACGCTGATCCTCATCCGGCCGCGCCACGGCCTGCAGATCGCGCCGATCGATCTGGCGCGCGAGCGCCTGCTGCTTGGCCTGCGGCGCGACGTGGAGCGCTTCGTGATCCGCCTGGCCGCCGACCGCGCCTCGCTGTCCCACCGCAACCAGATGCTGCACATCGAACGGCTCTTGCGCGAACGGCGTTCGACGCTGTCGATCGACGAGTTCAACAAGCTCGACCGCCGCATCGACGCGCTGATCCTGGCGGCGAGCGGCGAGCCGTTCCTGGCCCATACGATGCGGCCGCTGCACACGATCTACCGCCGTGTCGGCTTCATCTACCACCGCCTGCTCGCGAATCATGCCGATCTGAGCGGGACCATCGACCGCCACGTGGCCATTCTCAACACCGTAGCCAACAGGCATGCGGAGCGCGCCGTCGCGGCGAGCGATGCGCTGATCGATTTCATGGACCAGATGTTCGAGGACATGGAAGCGGGCATCGATCCCCGCTTGCTCGACTGCAGCATCGAGCCGCTGCCAGGCACCTGACACTTCATCGCAACAACATACGGGAGGAACTACATGTCCATGTCGACCGCAGCCGCGCCGCAGAGAGTGGCGATCGACGCCGCCGTGCGCCATCTGGTGCAGAACTACAGCCCGAAAGGCAGCCGCATCGGCTGGCTGATGATGGCGTCGATCCTGGTCGAGGCCTGGGATCTCTATTCGATCGCCTTCGTGCTGATCTTCATCAAGGAGCAGTACAATCCTGGCGCGCTCGAGCTCGGCCTTGCCGCAGCCGGTACGCAGGGCGGCGCCCTGGTCGGCGCGCTCATCGGCGGCTGGTTGTCCGACAAGATCGGCCGCCGCTGGATGTTCCTGGGAACGATGACGATGTTCGTCGTGCTGGCGCTGGTGCAGGCGTTCGTGCCCAACATGACATGGCTGATCGTCATTCGCTTCCTGCTCGGCGTCCCACTCGGCAGCGACATCTCGACCGGCTACACCTACATCATGGAGTCCATGGCGAAGGGCGAACGCGAGGTCATGGGCAACCGCTGGCAGTTCATGTTCGCCGTCGGCGAGGTGCTGACCATCGGCGTGATCGTGATCTTCCTGCTGATGGAGATCAATCACGAGACGCTGTGGCGCGTCACGCTGGGCCTGGGCGCCGTGCCGGCGCTGATCATCCTGTTGCTGCGCCACGACGTGCCGGAGACGGCGGTCTGGCTGGTGCAGCGCGGCCGTTTCAAGGAAGCCAAGGCGGTCGCCCGCCACATGTACAATGACGACCTGAAGATGCTGCCGGATCAGGACGTCGTGATTCCCGCGCCCAGCACGCGCGCCTTCATCGCCGATCTGCGCAAGGACCCCATCCGCTGGCGCGCGACCGTGTATGGCTGGATCGCCTGTTTCGCGCAGGCCTCCGAGTTCTCGACCTTCGCGTTCTACCTGCCGGTCATGTTCGCGATGGTCGGCGTCTCCAGCCTGCTCGGCAACAACCTGGTCACCATGGCGCTGTTCGCCTTTGCGGCGATCTCCGGCTGGGTCGGGCCGCTGCTGACGCCGAAGATCGGCCATCGCGGCATCAGCATCGCCGGCTTCGGCATCGTGCTGGTCTCGCTTCTGATCGCGGCCGCGGCGCTCTACACCGATCACAAATACATCCTGCCCTTCGCTGCCGCCGGCATGCTGTGGGGCCACTATTGGGACGCCTCGAACTGCATGACCATCCCGACCATGGTGGCGCGTCCTCAATATCGCGGGACCGCAAGCGGCTTCGCCTACATGTTCGTCAAGCTGCCGTCGTTCCTGGCGATCTTCCTGTTCCCGTCGCTGTTCGCGGCGATCGGCCAGGCCAACGCGACCCTGTTCGTCGCGATCTTCCCGCTGATCGGGCTCCTCGCTGCGATCTTCATCCTGCCGGAGGTCTATGGCTACGAGCACGATTGACTTGTGCGGGCGGATCCGCTGATGCGGTTCCGCCCCTTGGCTCTCACACCGGCAGCCGATTGATGGCCGCCACCGCGGTCATCACGCCGCGGATCTCGGCTAGGCCTTTGAGCCGGCCGACCAGCGGATAGCCCGGATGGGTGCCGCGCCCGATGTCATCCGCGAGCTCGTGGCCGTGGTCGGGCCGGAACGGGATGCGCCAGTCCGGTTCGCCCGCGGCCTTGCGGCGGGCCTGCTCCTTGAGCAGCGTCGTCACCACTGAAACCATGTCGACGTCGCCGCGCAGATGCTCGGCCTCCATGAAGGAGCCGTCGAGCATCTTGCTGACGTTGCGCAGATGCACGAAACGGATATGGGGTGCAAAGCGCTCGGCAAGCCGCGGCACGTTGTTCTGCCCGCCGGCACCGAGCGCGCCGGTGCAGAAGGTGATGCCGTTGGCGGGGGACGGACAGGCATCGACGATGAATTGCAGATCGTCGGCATTCGAGACCACGCGCGGCAAACCGAACAGGTCGCGCGGCGGATCGTCGGGATGGACGCAGAGGCTGACGCCGCACTCCTCGGCCGTCGGCACCACCTCGCGCAGGAAGCGCGCGTAGTTGGCGCGCAGCTCGGCGTGACCGATATCGCGATATTTTTCCAGCATGCCGCGCAGCCCGGGCACGTCGTAGCGATCATAGGCCCCGGGTAGCCCCGCCATGATGGTCGCGAGCAGCCGATCCTTGTCGGACTCGGACGCCTGCGCTACCCATGCCTTGGCGCGGTCGAGCACGTCGGAGGAGAACTCGGCCTCGGCGCCGGGACGCTGTAGGATGTAGCAGTCGAACGCGGCAAAGCGATCCAGATCGAAGCGCAATGCAGTCGCGCCGCCGGGAAGCCGGAAGGCGAGCTCGGTGCGGGTCCAGTCCAGCACCGCCATGAAATTGTAGCAGACAGTGGTGACACCGCAGGCGGCGAGGTTGCGCAGCGACTGCCGGTAATTGTCGAACAGATCGGTGAGGTCGCCCTCGCCGAGCTTGATCGCCTCAGAGACCGGGAGGCTCTCGACCACGCTCCAGCGCAGCCGCAGCGACGAGTCGCCCTCGATCATGCCGATGCGCTTGACGATCTCGTCCGTGCTCCACACCACGCCGTAGGGAATGTGGTGCAGCGCCGTCACGATCCCGGTCGCGCCGGTCTGACGGACCTGCGGCAGGGTGATGGGATCATCGGGTCCGAACCAGCGCCACGTCTGTTCCATGTCGTTTACCTTCCTAAAAATCACACATCATGGCGCGACCGAGCTTCGACAGATCACCGCCGCCGTCGCGCCCGCGTCCGCGGCTCGGCCTGCGCGACCTCTTCCTGGCGCGAAAAGATGCCGTCGGCACGGCGGAACACCTCGCGCAGATGGCGGCGCATCGCCGCAACGGCCTGGGCCTCGTTGCAGGCGGCGAGCCCCTCCAGGATCTCCTGATGCTGTGCAATCAGGAGTGGAATATGGCCGGCGTCTTCCTTCAGGGTCAGATGGCGCACGCGGTCGAAATGAATCTTGGTCTGGCGGATCACCTGCCACACATGCGGGTGCCGGCTGGTGCGGGCGATGGTCTGGTGGAACGCCTCGTCATGCGCGTAGAACTCTTCGGGCGTCGCTGCCGCCATCTGTTTCTCGATCAGCTCGCTCAACTCGCGCAGCGACGTCGCATCCATGTAGCGCACGGCCTCCGCGACCAGGGCGCATTCCAGATGCTCGCGGATGAACTGCGCCTCGCCGAAGGCTTCGCGCGACACCGGCGCCACCACGCTGCCGCTCTGCGGATAGATGCGGACGAGATCGACGTCGGCGAGCTTGATCAGGGCCTCGCGCACGGGGGTGCGGCTGACGCCGAGCCGTTCGCACAGATCGAGCTCGGCCATCGGCGTGCCCGGCGGCAGCGCGCCGGAGACGATGTCCTCGAGCAGCCGCTCATAGACCTGGTCGGCCAGCCGCCGCCCTGCCTTGCCGTCCATCCGCGTCAGAGGTGTCAGATCATCATCCATGACGGCAGTCTATCCGATTCACAGGAAGCCGATCGAGATCCACGGCAGGAACACGATCAGCAGCAGCGCAATCAGGAGCGCGGCGAGATGCGGCCAGACGTGGCGGATGACCTCGTCCGGCGAGGCGCGGCCGATGGCGCAGGCGAGATAGAAGCCGACGCCGAACGGCGGCGTGAACAGGCCGAGGCCCATCGCGAACACCGCGATGATGGCATAGTGCACCTCGTGCACGCCCATCATGCGCGCGATCGGAAACAGCAGCGGTCCGAACAGCACCACGGCCGGCACGCCCTCGAGCACGCTGCCGAGCACGACAAAGGCGAGCGCGGAGATCAGCAGGAAGCCCCAGCGCCCGCCGGGCACCGCGACCATCATGTCGACGAGCTGCTGCGAGAAGCCGGACTGGGTCAGCGCCCAGGCCATGCCGGTCGCAGCCCCCACCACCAGCAGGATGGCGCCGGACAGTGACGCCGTATCGACCAGGATCGGATAGACGCGCTTCCAGTCGAACTGGCGATAGACGAAGATGCCGACCAGCACGGTGTAGATGACGCCGATCGCCGCGACCTCGGTCGCCGTCGCCACGCCTTCGACCACGGCCGAGCGGATCACGATCGGCAGACCGAGACCGGGGATGGCGATCGCGAACAGGCGCAGCCGCGTCTTGGCATCGAAGCGCTGCGCCCCGCTCATGTCCTCCTTGCGGGTCTGCATGTAGACCACGACGGACAGCGCGATCAGGCCGACCACCGCCGGAAGAAGCCCGCCGGTGAACAGCGCCGCGATCGACACGCCGGTCACCGATCCCACCGTGATCAACACGATCGACGGCGGGATCGTCTCCGACATCACGGCCGAGGCCGACAGCAGCGACACCAGATCGCCTTCCGAGCTGCCGCGCTGCTTCATCTCGGGGAACAGTGCCGGCGCGACCGCGGCCATGTCGGCCGCCTTGGCGCCGGAGATGCCCGAGACCAGATACATCGCGCCGAGCAGCACATATTGCAGCCCGCCGCGCAGATGGCCGATGAGGGAGATCAGGAACATGATCATCGCCCGCGCCAGCCCCGCGATCTCGATCAGCGCCCCCAGCAGCACGAACATCGGCACCGCCAGCAGCACCATGTGCGACATGCCCTCGCTGACCCGGCCGGGCACGATCGAGACCGGCACCGTGGTGCTGAAATGCAGATAGGCGACGGTGGCGAGCAGGAAGGCGAAGGCGATCGGCGTGCCGATCACCATCGCGGCCGCGACGAGAGCGAAGAAGAAGATCACGAGATTGTAGTTGCCGAGGTCTTCGAGCACGGGCGCCGCCGCGTAGAGCAGGCCTGCGCCCGTCAGCACCAGCGCCAATGCGCCGATGATCTGCATCAGGCTCGCCTGCTGGATCAGCCGGTCGACCGCGGTCAGCAGCATCAGCAGCACGCCGGCTAGCATCGCAGCCTCGCGAAACCCTTCGCTGATCTCGAGCACCGGCATCTGGCTGATCAGATGGCTCTCGACGTGATGCCAGGACGGCACCACCAGCGCGACCAGCACGGTGCAGACCAGCATCAGCCCAAGCGCATCGGTGCGCGCTCGCCACGCCGGCGACAGATGGCGCACGAAGGCGGTCAGCCGCATGTGCTCGGCGCGGCGCAACGCAACGACTGCACCGAGCATCGCCAGCCAGACGAACAGCACGGTGGCCAGTTCGTCGGACCAGATCAGTGGCGCGTTGAAGACGTAACGCGCCACTGTGGCTGCGCCCAGCAGCACCAGCTCGGCCACGACGATCGCCGCGGCCAGCGCTTCCACGCTGCGTCCGAGCAGATGATCGAACCGGGCGAACGCACCATGCGACGGCACCGAGGTCGCAGTCATCTCAACGGCCATTGCACCCTCCCAGACCCACCCTGCTGCGCCACTCCATCGTCATTCCGGGGTAAGGCCGCAGGCCTTGAACCCGGAATCTCGACATTGTCTTGCTACCATTCCTGATGACTTCGAGATTCCGGGTTCAATCGCCAACGCGCAGCTGCTTCGCTGCTGCGCGCTGTCGATTGCCCCGGAATGACGGTGACCATGCAACTGTCGATCTGCTTGTCACACCACCGTACCAACCCATCCCATCGCACGCGCCGTCTCAGAGCTGGCCGACGGATTTTTCCAGCAGGCCCCACACCTCGGCGCCGAACTTGGTTTTCCAATCGGCGTAGAAGCCCGCGGTGCGCAGCGCATCACGGAACGGCTTGGTGTCGATCTTGTTGAAGGCGACGCCGGCGGCCTGCATCTCGGCCTGCGCCTTCTCGTTGAAGCTCTGGATGTCCTGGCGTTCCTTGACGGCCGCCTCCGACAGCGCCGCGGTGATGGCCTCGCGCACGTCGGCCGGCAGGCCGTTCCAGCGCGTCGCATTGGCGAAGATGTGGTGGCCGTCCCAGATGTGGCCGGAGAGCGCGATGTATTTCTGCACCTCGTAGAGCTTGGCACTCTGGATCAGCGCCAGCGGATTCTCCTGGCCGTCGACAATATGTGTCTGCAGCGCCGCATACAGCTCGCCGAAATTGATCGGCGTCGGTGCAGCACCGAGCGTCTTGAACAGCGTCACCCACAGCGGATTGCCGGGGACGCGGATCTTGAAGCCCTTGAGATCGTCGGGCGAGGTGATCGGCTTGGCACTGGAGGTGATGTTGCGATAGCCGTTGTCGAGGCACTTCGGCAGCACATGCAGGCCGACCTTGGCGAACTCGCCGCGGACGTGATTGCCGAGATCGCCATCCATCGCCGACCACACCTGGTCATAGCTCTCGAAGGCGAAGGCCACCGCATTGATGCCGCCGATCGGCACCACGGTCTGGTTCACGCCCGAGGTCGACATGAAGTCGAGCGCGCCGGTGCGGACTTGCGAGAACATGTCGGGCTCGCTGCCGAGCTGGCTGTTCGGATAGACCTGCAGGTCGACCAGGCCGCTGGTCTGCTTCTTGATGACTTCGGACGCCTCGATGATGCGGACGACGCCGGGATGCGTGGCGGGAAACGCCGTGCCGTAGCGCAGGCGATACTTGGCCGATTGCGCCTGGGCCGGCGCGAACGCCAGGGCTGAGGCGCCCGCAAGCGCGGTGCCGACGAAGCGGCGACGGGACATGGATGTGGGCAAAGACATTGGCAAACCTCCCCTGCCGGCCCGCTGCGGGGCCTTTTGTATGTCATTCCTGTATCTCAAGCCTATAAGGGATACCAATATAGGTTTCAATAGATAACTTGTATCCAAGTTATGAGGTTGCTATACGACGACAGCCCACGGTCGAGATGAGCGCCCAAGAAGCGCCCAAGGGATGGAGGAACGCGTGAAGAGCCTGGTGGTAGAGCGGCCCGGCCGGCTGACGATCGAAACCCGCGCCACTCCCGAGCCTGCCGCGGGCGAAGTGCGCATCAAGGTCGAACGCGCCGGCATCTGCGGCTCCGACATCCACATCCTGCACGGCAGCAACCCGTTCGCGCGCTATCCGCGCGTGATCGGCCATGAATTCTTTGGCCGCATCGACAAGCTCGGCGACGGCGTCACGGCCCGGCTCGGCGCCCGCGTGGTGGTCGATCCGGTGGTTGCCTGCGGCCACTGCTATCCCTGCTCGGTCGGCCGTCCCAATGTCTGCGCTGAACTCGCCGTGCTCGGTGTGCATCGCGACGGCGGCTTTTCGGAGTATGCCTGCGTACCGGCCGCCAACGCGCATCTGCTGCCGGACAGCGTCGACGACGACAACGCGCCGCTGGTCGAGCCGTTCTCGATCGCCGCCAACATCACCGATCATACAAGCGTCTGCGCCTCCGACGTCGCGCTGGTCTATGGCGCCGGCCCAATCGGGCTCACCGTGATCCAGGTGCTGAAGCATGTCTACGGCGTGAAGGAGCTGATCGTCACCGACCGCATCGACTCCAGGCTCGAAGCGGCGCGGCAGAATGGCGCCGACCGCGTCATCAACACGGCGCAGACGGCTCTGCCCGCAGCGCTCGCGGACGCCGATCTGAAGCCGACGCTGATCATCGATGCCGCCTGCCATCCCGCCATTCTCGCCGAGGCGATCGAGATCGCCTCGCCCGCCGCGCGGATCGGCCTGCTCGGCTTCTCGGCGGAGCCATCGACGATCGTGCAGCAGAAGGTCACCGCCAAGGAGCTCGCAATCCACGCCTCGCGACTGAACAGCGGCAAGTTCGCCAAGGTGATCGACTGGTTCGCCAGCGGCACGCTGCAGCCGGAGCGCCTGATCACCCATCGCTATGGGCTCGACGCCTATGCGACTGCGTTCGACACGTTCGAGCATAACCAGACCGAATGCTGCAAGGTGCAGCTCATCTTCTGACGCAGCTGACACGACATGGACCGCCTCAGCCCTGCCACGCTCCACCGCCTGCCCGCCGGCATTCTCAGGCCGGACTACGACCGCACGACGGTCGCAACCGGGATCGTCCATCTCGGACTCGGCGCGTTCCATCGCGGCCACCAGGCCGTCTACACCGACGCGCTGCTCAAGGATGATCCGCGCTGGGGCATTCTCGGCGTCTCATTGCGCTCGCCCGACACCCGCGATGCGCTGCAGCCGCAGGGCGGTCTCTACACCGTCACCGCGAGCGACGGCGCGAGCCGAGCGCGCCGGGTCATCGGCGCGCTCACCGGCCTTGCGGTCGCGCCGGACGATCCGGCAGGGCTCCTGGCGCGCCTCGCCGATCCCGCTGTCCGCATCGTCTCGACCACCGTGACCGAGAAGGGCTACAGCCACGATCCGGCGACCGGCGCGCTGCGCGCCGATGATCCCGACGTCCGTCACGACAGCGTCAACCTCACACATCCGCGCAGCACGCTTGGCGTCATCGTCGGCGGATTGCGGTTGCGCCGGCAGGCTGGGTTGCCGCCGTTCACCGTGCTCGCCTGCGACAACCTTCCGGCAAACGGCCACACGCTGCGCGGTCTCGTCATCGCCTTTGCCGAACTGGTCGACCGCGATCTCGCCAGATGGATTGCCGGCGACGTCCGCTTTCCATCGACGATGGTCGACCGCATCGTGCCGGCCACCACCGACGCCGACCGCACTGATGTCAGCGCCGCGCTCGGCCTCGACGACGCCTGGCCGGTCGTCACCGAACCCTTCAGCCAATGGGTCATCGAGGATGATTTCGGCGGCGATCGTCCGGCATGGGACGTGAGCGGCGCGCAGTTCGTCCGCGATGTCGCCCCGTTCGAGCTGATGAAGCTGCGGCTGCTCAACGGCGCACATTCGACGATTGCCTATCTCGGCGACCTCATGGGATGCGAGACCGTGGCCGCGGCGATGGCCGAGCCCGATCTCGCCGGTCTCGTCGAGGACATGATGCGCGAGGAGGTCACCCTGACCCTGCCCGCGCTCGGCGGCTTCGACGTGACCGCCTATCGCGCCGCGCTGCTGCAGCGCTTCCGCAATCCCGCGCTCAAGCACCGGACGGCGCAGATCGCGATGGACGGCTCGCAGAAGCTGCCGCAGCGCCTGCTCGGCACCATCAGCGACCGGCTCGCCCGCGGCCTGCCAATCACCCGCCTGGCCCTCGCCGTCGCGGGATGGATGCGCTACGTCAGCGGCACCGACGAGCAGGGACAGCCGATCGAACTGCGCGACCCGCTGGCGGCCAAGCTGCGCGCGCTGGCGGATGAGGCCGGACCGGTCGCGAGCAGGCTCGCGCCGGCGCTGTTGTCAGTCACTTCGGTGTTCGGCAACGACCTGCCGGCCGATCCACGCTTCACGGACGCGGTCGAGGCGGCGCTCGACTCTCTCTTCCGCCGAGGCTGTCGCACGACGGTAGCCCAGATCAGCCAGTCGGCGCGCTCATCAGGCTAGCCGCGAGCTGATCCAGAACTACAGCCTGAGAGACAACCCCGTCGGCTGGCCTCTGCTCGCAGTTGGCATCTTCGGCGCCATCCGGGTTGCAGACGCGTCGTGGTGATCCCGAATCCCACGCGACAGCCTTGAGGTCGCAAGCTACATTGCTCCGCTAATGTAATGGGCGGGCTTCAATGCGATACTTCGGTCTTGGTCTCCTTATCTTGCTTTCGATATCCGGAGCAGCGCTTGCAGACGAAACCGCGTTCAAACGCGCGCTTTCCCGACACCTGATGGATAATACCTGGGCAATCCCGGAAAGACTGCGGAGCAAGACAGTTCAAATGGGAGTTGTCTTCTCGATCGATCGAGACGGTAGGCTTCTGAACGCAACGATCGATCAAAGCTCCGGCTCTGCCGAGGATGATGCGGACCTTCTCTCCGGTCTGCGGCGCATGCGGTCATTTCCGCGAGTCCCGGATGAGCTGAAGGTACCCTTCGAGATCAAGACATCATTCAATCTGGGCGCGCAAAGACGCGTCGCCTATGTCGAGCTGCAATGGCCTCCGACCTCCGACACCTCCGGCCCGGAGATTGCCTATCGCAGCGAACTCCAGCACCACCTCCGAATCGAACCTCGCGTTTTGACCGAGGAGATCAAGAGCGTGACCGAGGTCCGTTCGATCGTCACGTTCTCCATCGACCGCGACGGCAGCCTCGTCGAGGCGAAGGTCACCAGGAGCATCGGCTCGAAGGCGGTCGACGAGCAGACCATCGCTTGGCTCAAGTCGATCCAGCCATTCCCGAAGATTCCGGCCGCGCTGAGAGCACCGATGAAACTGACGGCCGAGCTGGTGTTCCCTCCCAAGAGCGGCTGGAATGACGACGAAGCACGGCGCAAAATCAATGGGGTGTGCCGAGGCTGCTGACCGCTGCGACGCGACGGGCCGTCGTCACGCCCCCGGCAGCAGCTTGCCGGGATTCATCAGCCCGTGCGGATCGAGCGTGCGCTTCAGTTGAAGCATCAGCTCCAGTTCGAGCGGCGGCTTGCACAGCGGCATCTCGGCGGGGCGGAGTTGGCCGATGCCGTGCTCGGCGCTGATCGAGCCGCGGCGGCGGGTGATTTCGTCGTGAACGAGACGGGTGATCTGCGGACCGTGCTCGTAGAACTGCGCCTCGCTGATGTCGAGCGGACGCATCAGGTTGTAGTGCAGATTGCCGTCGCCGAGATGGCCGAACACCATGGGACGGATGCCGGGGAGTGCCGCGCCGACCGCGGCGTCCATCACGGCAACGAAATCGGCGATCTCGGCCACGGGCACGGCGATGTCGTGCTTGAGCGCCTTGCCCTCGCGCACCAGCGCCTCCGACACACTCTCGCGCACGCGCCAGAACGCCTTGGCCTGCGTGCCGTCCTGCGCGACGACGGCGTCGGAGGCGAGCCCTTCCGCCATGGCCTCGGCCAGAGCGGTTTCGAGCCGCGCGGTCAGCGCGTTCTCGTCGCCGATGTCGCTGAGCTCGATCAGCACCGCTGCGTCGGGAAGCCCCGCAAATGGCGAACGCGTATCCGGCATCTGGCGCAGGATCATCTCGAGCGTCGCTGAGGTCAGGAATTCGAACGCGGTGAGGCGGTCGCCGCAATGGGCGCGCGACAGCCGCAGCAGCTTGAGCGCGGCAGCCGCGTCCGCGACGGCGACGAAAGCAGTGGCGCGCGCGGTCGGCTGCGGGAACAATTTCAGCACGGCGCCAGTGATGATGCCGAGCGTTCCTTCCGAGCCGATGAAGAGATCGCGCAGCGCATAGCCGGTGTTGTCCTTGCGCAAGGCCCGCAACCCATCCCAGATGCGGCCGTCCGGCAGGACCACTTCTAAGCCGAGCGTGAGCTCGCGCATCACGCCATAGCGCAGCACTGCGACGCCGCCGGCATTCGCAGCGAGATTGCCGCCGACGGTGCAGGTGCCCTCCGATCCCAGGCTGAGAGGAAAGAACAGCCCGGCGTCGCGCGCGGCGTCCTGCACCTTCGCCAGCACGACGCCGGCATCGACGACGATGGTCTGGCCGATCGGGTCCACCGCGCGGATGCGGTTCATGCGGGACAGCGACAGCACGATTGCGCGGCCTGTCGCATCCGGCGTCGCGCCGCCGGACAGGCTGGTATGGCCGCCCTGCGGCACCACGGGCACGCGGGCCTCAACGCAGGCCGCCATCACCGCCGCAACCTCTTCTGTCGAGGCCGGTCGGACCACCGCCATCGCCGCGCCCTGATATTTGCCGGGCCAGTCGCGCAGATACGGCGCCTGGTCTTCGGTTGCGATCAGGACATGGGCGGCGCCGACGATGCTCTGCAGCCTGGTGATCAGCTCCGTCATGACACGCGCTTAGGCCTTTC
This sequence comes from Bradyrhizobium ontarionense, assembly GCF_021088345.1. Taxonomy (NCBI): domain Bacteria; kingdom Pseudomonadati; phylum Pseudomonadota; class Alphaproteobacteria; order Hyphomicrobiales; family Nitrobacteraceae; genus Bradyrhizobium; species Bradyrhizobium ontarionense. The sequence continues at coordinate 3,332,483 of NZ_CP088156.1, forward strand.
GAGATGGGATGTCTTCGATGCGCGCAAACTAACAGGACGGGATGTGCCGGCCCCAATACCAAGTTGTCCGCCGTCCATAATCAATTGTTATGGGTCCGCTCAGGCCGGCGCCAGCGCCACCGGCGGGGCGATATGCGGCACGGCGTCGACCAGCTCGCGCGTGTACTCGGTCTGCGGGTTGGCGAACAGCGCGCGGCTCTCGCCCTGTTCGACGATGACGCCGGTGCGCAGCACGATGGTGCGGTCGCACATCATGCGCACGACATTGAGATCGTGGCTCACGAACAGGAAGGCCAGATTGTCCTCACGCCTGAGCCGGTTGAGAAGCTGCAGCACCACCGCCTGCACGGAGACGTCGAGCGCCGCGGTCGGCTCGTCCAGCACCAATAGCCGCGGCCGGCAGGCGATCGCGCGGGCGATGCCGACACGGGCCTTCTGGCCGCCGGAGAGCTGATGCGGAAAGCGCTGTAGCAGCTCACGCGGCAGCCCGACGCGATCGGCACATTCCTCGACCCGCCGCCGCAGCGCGTCGCCGGCGCGCATGTTCAGCAGCCGGAGCAAGGGATGAGCGATGCAGTCGAACGCGGTGTAGCGCGGATTGAGGCTGTCGTTCGGATCCTGGAAGACGATCTGGATGTCCTTGCGCAGCTCGCTCGCGTGGAAGTCGCGCGCAGGAATCTGGCCGATCGCCTGGCCGTCGAACAGGATCTCGCCCTCGCTCGGATCGATCAGGCGGCAGATCATGCGCGACGTCGTGCTCTTGCCCGAGCCGCTCTCGCCGACGAGGCCGACGCTCTCGCCGCCGCGCATCGTCATCGAGAAATCGGCGACGCCGAGCGTGCCGTCGTCGAAACGCTTGGCGATCGTCTTGACGTCGAGCAGCAGCGGCGTGCCGTGCGGCGGCGGCGGCAGCTCGGTGACCTCGACCAGCGGGATCGGTTCGCCATCCGGCACCAGGTCCTCGATGCGCGACGTCGCGGTCGGCGACGCGGCGACCAGCCGCTTGGTGTAGGGATGCTGCGGTCGGTGGAACAGCGTCAGCGGCTCGGCTTCCTCGACCAGCCTGCCCTGCTCCATCACCACGACGCGGCGGCAATAGCGTGCAGCGAGACCGAGATCGTGGGTGATCAGGATGGTCGCCATGCCGCGCTCGGCGGCAATGTGGGCCAACAGGTCCATCACCACCTTCTGCGTGGTGACGTCGAGGCCGGTGGTCGGCTCGTCGGCGATGAGCAGCGAGGGGTTGCAGGAGATCGCGACCGCTATCATCACCCGCTGGCACATGCCGCCCGACAATTCGTGTGGATAGGCGCTCATGCGCCGCTCGGGGTCGCGGATCTGCACGGCGCGCAGCAGCTTCAGGGCCTCGTCCAGCGCCTCTGATCGCGAGATGCGGCGATGCGCGAGGATCGCGTCGGCAACCTGCTGGCCAACGGTCCGGATCGGATTGAGCGCGGCGCGCGGGTTCTGGAAGATCATCGCCATCGCGGCGCCGTGCAGGCTGCGCAGATCGGCGCTGCCGGCGCGGGTGATGTCCTGGCCCTTGAAGCGGATGCGACCGTCCGTGATGCGGCCGGCGTTGTCGAGCAGGTGGGTGATGGCAAAGCCGGTCACCGACTTGCCGGAGCCGCTCTCGCCCACGAGGCCCAGCATCTCGCCGGGCTCGAGCGACAGCGAGACGCCGCGCACGGCCTCGACGGGGCCGCGGCGGGTCGAGAACGTCACTCTGAGATCATCGACCTCAAGCAGCGGTCCGCTCATGTACGCATCCTCGGATGCGCCCGACCGGTCATCGTCAAGAGCGCCATCACGTTCGCATCCTCGGATCGAGGATGTCGCGCAGCCCGTCGCCAAGCAGGTTGAAGCAGAGCACGGCGCTCATCAGCGCGAGGCCCGGAAACGCCACCAGCCACCAGCGCCCGGTGGAGATGAAGCGAGCGCCTTCCGCGACCATGATGCCCCATTCCGGGGTCGGCGGCTTGACACCGAGGCCGATGAACGACAGGCCCGCGGCATTGAGGATGGCCCAGCCGAGATTGAGCGACATCTGCACCGCCATCGCCGGCAGCACGTTCGGCAGCAGGAAGCGCAGCACCACGGCGACATGGCTTTCGCCGCAGGCGCGCGCGGCCTCGACCCAGCCGAGGTTGCGACGGATGTTCACTTCCGCGCGGGCGAAGCGGATGTAGAACGGCAAATTGATGATCGCGGTCGCGATCACGATGTTCTCGACGCGGTTGCCCAGCGCGGCGACCATCGCCATCGCCAGCACGAACAGCGGAAACGCCATCAGCACATCGACGAAGCGGCCGACCGCCTTGTCGAGCCGACCGCCGGAATAGCCGCACAGCGCGCCGATCACCGAGCCGAGCGCGAACGACACCGCAACCGCGGTCACCGCGATCGTGAGATCGAGCCGGCTCGCGACGATCAGGCGGCTCAGGACGTCGCGGCCGAGCTGGTCGGTGCCGGCCCAGTGCGCCGCGCTCGGCGGCAGCAAGGCCTGGGGCACGTCGGAGACGACCGGATCATACGGCGCGAGCCACGGCGCAAAGATCGCGATCAGCGCCAGCAGCAGCGCGCCGCCGGCTGCGACCGCCGTGACCGGATTGCCGCGCAGCACGAAGGCGGTGTGGCGCAGGGTCGATGAGGTCTCGATCGTGCTCATGCCCAGTCACTCATGCGACGGTCGCCCTGGGATCGGCGATGCCGTAGAGCACATCGACCACGAGATTGACGATCACGAAGATCGTTGCCATCAGCAGCACGAAGCCCTGCACCGGAGCGTAGTCGGAGACCAGTAGCGCGTCGAGCGCGTAGGAGGCGACGCCGGGCCAGGAGAACACCTTCTCCACCAGCACATTGGCGCCCAGCATGGTCGAGAACACGATGCCGGCGATGGTGATCACGGGAAGGAGCGCGTTGCGCAGCGCGTAGGTCACGACGATGCGCCACCAGGACAGCCCGACCGAGCGCGCGGTGCGGACAAAGTCACTGCCGAGCGACACCAGCATCGAGGCGCGGGTGATGCGCGCCAGCGGTGCGATCACGAACAGCGCCATCGTCAGCGCCGGCAGCATCAATTGCCGCGCCGCCGCCCACCATCCCTCGAGATCGCCGGCGAGCAGGAAATCGATGATCAGGAAGCCGGTACGCTGTGGCGGCAGCGTCGCGAAGATATCGATACGCCCCGTCGGATCCGGCGCGAAGCCGAGCAGATAGTAGAACACGTAGATCAGCAGCAGGCCAGAGACGAAGGTCGGCACGCAGACGCCGAGCGAACAGAACAGCCGCACGCTGTGATCGACCAGCGAGCCCGGCCTGAGCGCGGCGAGCACGCCGAGCGGCACCGCCGAGACCAGCGCGATCAGCAGTGCGGTCAAGGTCAGCTCCAGCGAGGCCGGCAGCCGCTCCTTCAGATCCTTGGCGACGGCCTGCCCCGTCATCATCGAGCGGCCGAGATTGCCGCGGCCGACGTCGTAGAGATAGATCGCGAGCTGGTTCGGCAGCGGCTTGTCGAGTCCGAGCTGCCGGCGGATCACCTCGATCTCCTCCTTGCCGGCATTGGGGCCGGAGGCAAAGAACACGGCAGGATCGCCCGGCAGCACGCGCATCAGCAGGAACGTGAAGACCAGCACCCCGAACAGCGCCGGGAGCGACGAGACGAAGCGTCGTCCCGCCCGCAGCAAGGTTGCGCCGATCGTGCCCATGCTCCTGCCGTCCTAATCCAATAGGTCTTGAGTGAATCGCGACGCCAGCCACGCTTCACGTCCACCTCTCCCCACCGGGGAGGGGTCGCGCCGCAGGCGCGGGTGAGGGCGAACCACATTCAAAGTCATCACCGTCCCCCTTACCCGGATCGCATCTTACGATGCGATCCGACCTCCCCCGATGGGAGAGGTAGACCGTACCCGCGGCACGGGATCACCCTGATCCCTTGCGATGATCCTATTTGCGGCTGAGGTTACGATAGTCGACCTGCCGGGTGAACTGGTAGACATAGCCGTCCACCGTCGGCTGCATCACCGCATCCTGCGACGCCTGCCAGATCGGGATCTGGAACATCTGGTCGTAATGGATGGCGTTGAGCTCCTTGCCTTCTTCCTCGTATTTCGCCTTGTCGGCCTCGAAGCGCGCCGCCTGGGCGACCTTCTCCAGCTCGGCATTGTCGGTTGAGGAGTAGTTCCAGCGCTGCTTGCCGGTGTAGAAGTTGCGATAGAAATAGTCGGTCGAGGGCAGCCAGGCGACGATGCCTTCGATGAAGAACGGCAGCTTCTTCTCGTTGATCGCAGTCGACATCTGCGCGTCGGGCAGCTTCTGGATGTCGACCTTGATGCCGATCTTGCCGAGCTGTTCCTTGACCAGCGCGGCCATCGGCTCCGCGGTCGCAGCCTGGCCGACATTGAAGCTGAAGGTGGTCGAGAAGCCGTCGGGCATGCCGGCCTCCTTCAGATAGGCCTTGGCCTTGTCGAGATCGAGCTTGATCGGCTGCGGGATCGGATAGCTGCCGCTCGGCGGCTTGCCGTCGGCCCAGGTGGCGCCATAGAGCGGCGCGCCGCGGCCGAACAGCGCCGCCTTGAACATGTCGTCATAGGGCAGCGCGTAGGCGATGGCGCGGCGCACATTGACGTTGTCGAACGGTGGAAGCGTGTTGTTCATCGAGATGAAGGTCACCGCATTGTATTGCGGCGTCGAGATCACCTTCAGCTTGCCCTTGCCTTCCAGCGACTGCACGTCGCTGGCCTGCAGGTCGATGACCAGATCGGCATCGCCACGTTCAACAAGGTTGGCGCGCGTCGCCGGCTCCGGCACCGACTGGATGATCAGCCGCTTGAACGCCGCCGGCTTGTCCGGCGCACCACGGTTCCAGGCGTCGTTGCGCTTGGCGATCACCTGCTCGCCCGGCTTGAAGGTCTCGACGCTATAGGCGCCGCTGCCGGCGGCATTCTCCTTGGTCCAGTTCAGCGCCCACGGATCGTCGGCGGTCGCGTGCGACTTGGCGAGCTTGGAGTTGATGATGATCGGATAGACGGTGGCGAGATTCGGCAGCGCCAGCTTGTCCGGCTTCGGCAAGGTGACCTCGAACGTCAGCGGATCGATCACCTTGAACTGATCGGCCGAGGTCAGCGAGCCCGTCAGCAGCTGCGCCTTGCCGAGGATCGGCGCGGTGACGCAGCGGTCGAGCGACCATTTGACGTCCTCGGCCGTAACCGGCGAGCCGTCCTGGAACTTGGCATCGGGCCGCAGCTTGAAGGTGATCTTCAACCCGTCGGGACTGACCTGAAACGACTCGGCGAGTTCGCCGGTGATGGTGTCCAAATCAAACACCCACTTACCATTGAGCTGCTTGCGGCCGAACGACACCAGACGGTCGTAGCTCGACATCGACAGCGCGAAGGCTTCGCGCGTCGAGCCCGGAATGTTCGGATCGAGCGTGTTGACGGTGGCGCCGGTGACGTAGCGCAGGGTCTCGGCGCGGCTCTGCGCATGCGCCGAAGGTGCCGCCAACGACACCGCGAGCAATGCGGTCGCCGCCAACAACGAACGTTTGGACATCTTGAAACTCATCGCCCCTGTTCCTTCGGTAGTCTCAAATTCCGGGACTAAACTCCCTGCCAGCGGTCACCGGCGACGCCTGCGCAGCAGCAAATCACGTGCCACGCGAAATGACGAGAGAGTTGTCGATGGCGCGGCGCGGAACGCGCGTGCTCGTGCCATCGAGTGCTCACGCGCGCTCACCTGCGGCGTCGCGGCGCACCGTGGCCTGCTTCACGTCATAGGCCTGGAAGGCCGCCCAATGCTTGTCGATATCGGCCTTGAATAATCCGCGCGTCAGGCCATGCACCAGCTTCGGGATCGCAGTCGTCATCGCGTTGATCGAGGAACCCGATGCGCCGAAGCTCATCGTCGACGCAATCGCGAACACGTGGATGTCGCCGATCCACGGCGTCTCGCCTCGCGTGCGCTCGCACAGCGCATAGTCGTCGGCGAGATAGGGAAAGGCGCCGAGCCGCTCGTTGCGCTCGCTCTCATCCGGCGTGTAGCGGTCGGACCAGCGCGCGATGTTGGCGGCGAAGCGCTGCAGCTCGGGACGCTGCGCGAAATCCATGGTGATGCCGGTCGCGCTGATCACGAAGTCGACGGTCATCTCGCCTTTCGCTGTCTGCAGTACGACTCCGTCAGCGGTTTCGCGCGCGGCGACGACGGGTGCGCCCTCGTGCAGATGGAACGCAGCATGTCGAGCACAGCGATCGTAGGTGTGCTGCGGAAAGCCTTCGCGCAGTTCGAGGACGGCACGCATGAAGCGCCACCGCCAGGCATCGCCGAGCTCGGAGAAATGCCGGAGGAAGCCGCGGAAGGTCAGCCAGCGATAGGGCTGGATCAGCTGGATCTCAGCGCGGCGACACAGCAGGTGAACCGCACTGACGCCCGCTTCCAACGCCATCGCCGCATTGTCGAAGGCCGACGCTCCAGCGCCGATCACGGCAACGCGGCGGCCTTGCAAAGCGCCGAAGTCGATCTCGGCGCCCGAATGCACGCAGCGCTTGGGCGGCAGATGGCGCAGTGACGCTGGAATGCTCCAGTCGCCCATCCCTTCCTGGCCCGTTGCCAGCACGACCTTACGCGCATGCAGCGTCGTCTCGCCGTTCTTGCCGCGCACCGTCACCCGCAGCAGGCCATCGGCAGCCGGCGCGATGTCGACGACCTCACATCCATTGCGCACCGGCAGGTCGAGCACCTTGCGATACCACAACAGATACTCTGCCCAATATTCGCGCGGAATGAGATCAAGATCGCGCCAGCTCTCGACGCCGAACTTCGCCTCATGCCACGCCTGATAGGTCAGGCTCGGAATATCGAGATCGGGTCCGGTGAAGTCTTTCGGGCTGCGCAACGTCGGCATGCGCGCGTAACTGAGCCACGGCCCTTCGCAGCCTTCCTCGGCCTTGTCGAGTACCAGAATGTTGCTGACGCGCGAGCGCAGCAGACCGAACGCCGTCGCAAGGCCCGACTGGCCGCCGCCGACGATCAGCACGTCGAGCGCAGGACCACCATCGGGACCGACGACCGGAGTGAGCCACGGCATGCCGGGATGGGCGATCCTGGCGAGATCGCTGCGAACCTGGGCCGTCAGCGCGGCAAGGCCGTCGCTCATGCCGGCCACCGGACGAAATACACGCATTCGCGATCGACACGCTCGCTGTCGCTCACGCTCTCTCCATCGTCATCATCACCCGGCCCATGAAGCTTAGCAAAGCAAGCTGCGCGCCAACCATACCGATTTGTCCGCCGCCCATAACAGCTTGTTATGGGATCGCCACCCCGCTTAAGCTCGGGTGCTTTCCGCAGCAAGGCACGAGGTCGCATGCCGCTCAATCTCCGCCAGATCGAGGTGTTCCGCGCCATCATGATATCAGGCTCGATCAGCGGCGCCGCGCGGCTTCTCTCGGTCTCGCAGCCGGCGGTCAGCCGGCTCCTCGCCTACACCGAGGACGGACTAAAGCTGAAGCTGTTCGAGCGCATCAGCGGCCGGGTGCAGCCGACGCCGGAGGCCAAGCGCCTGTTCGCCGAGGTCGAGCACATTCACCGTGGCGTCGCGCGCATCAACGATCTCGCCGAGGAGTTGCGCGCCGGCGGCACCGGCACGATCCGGGTCGTGGCGAGCCCGAGCGCGGGACACGGCATGGTGCCGGATGCACTGGCGCGGCTGCGCAGCCGCTTCCCGGATTTGCGCGTCGAGTTCGAGTCGCTGACGCTGCTGGAAATCGTCAGCCGCGTCGGCAGCGCACGCGCCGATCTCGGCATCACCGTGCTGCCGGTCGACGAGCCCACGGTCGCGGTGGAGACGATCGCGGAAGGTGCACTGCATGTGATCATGCCGGCCGATCATCCGCTCGCCAAGCTGCGCAGCGTGCGTCCGAAGGACATGACACCCTATCCGCTGGTCGGCTTCGGCCCGCAGACGCCGTACGGTCACATCGTCACGCAGGCCCTGGCCGGCGGTCCGGAGCCAACGACGGTCGTGCGCTACACGCCCGATGCCTGCGCCATGGTGCGCGCCGGCGCAGGCCTCGCCGTCGTCGACGAATTCGTGCTGCGCGGCCGCGCCTGGCCCGACCTCGTGGCACGGCCCTTGGCGCCGAGGACGCCGATGCGGGCCTATCTGCTGACCCCGCGCTTCGAGCCGCTGTCGCGCAATGCGGCTGCGCTGGCGGATATCTTGCGCGGACGCGATCGGAAGGGTGCACCGACGAAGCGGTGAGTTGCGGAGCCATCGCCGCAGCGACGGTGCGCTCCCTCTCCCCGTTCGTACGGGGGCGCGACCAGCTTCGCTCGCGCTGAGAGGGTTGGGGTGAGGGGGACTCCCCGCACGCGGGGCGAGGCGGGGCCCCCCGCGCGCCTTGATATCTGCGCCGAAAGCCAGCGGGTATGAGACAGAATCGCGTCCCGCTCGGATGGACCTGAACTCATAACCACGACTACGCTGCGAGCCACCCGCCATCGACCGGCAGCACGATGCCTGTCGTGAACGACGCCTCGTCGCTGGCGAGGAACAGCGCGGCAGCTGCAACTTCATCGGCCTCGCCGAAGCGCTTCATGGCGTGGCGCTGGCGCGAGGCGTCGCGCACCGGCTCGGGATCGGCGTGACGGGCAAAACTCCGACGCAGCAGCGGCGTGTCGATCGCGCCCGGCGCCAGCGCATTGACGCGGATGCCGTCGGTGGCGAAGTCGACCGCCATGGTGCGCGTGAGGCTGATGATCGCGCCCTTCGCGGAGATATAGGCGCTGTTGCCCTTGCCGCCGGCGACGGCGAGCTGCGAGGCCACGGTGATGATCGAGCCCGCCTTCTGCACTTGCATGATCGGCACTGCGACCTTGGCCCACAGCCAGGTGCCGCCGACATTGGCGCGGAACACCGCGTCCCAATCGGCAGGATCGGTGGTGATCACCGTGCCGCCGCAGGAGAAGCCGGCCGCTGTCATCAGCACGTCGAGCCGGCCGCGCGCCGCGGCCACGGTCTCGATGGTCGCTTTGGCGAAGGCGGCGTCGCCGACGTCACCAACATGGACGCTGCCGTCACCGCCCGCATTGCGCACCAGCGCCAGCGTCTCCTCGGCCCCCACGGCGTCGCGATCGACCAGCGCGAGGAACGCACCTTCGCGTGCGAACATCACGGCGCTGGCACGCCCGATGCCGGAGCCGCCTCCCGTGATGACGGCGACCTTGCCTGCGAGCCTCATCTCAGTCTCTCCCATACTCGTCGAACCAGCGGCCGAAATGCGCGGCTGACGCCGCGCAGTCGAAGCGCGCGCGCCAGCCGAATTCATCCGCGAGCCGCGACGTCGACAGCCGGCCGCGGTTCGGCGCGAACACCGGCACGGTCGGCGCCTCCCCCTGCTCCGCGGGCCGGCAGACGAAGCCGGAGCGTCCTTGCGCGAAGGCGCGGCCCCAGGCCTCGGCCGTGAACGTCGCCTCGTTGGAGATGTTGTAGAGCGTATGCTGCGGCCTCTCGGCTTCAAGCAGCATGCAGACCGCATCGGCGACGTCGACTGCGTAGACCCAGTCTTTCTCGCCCGGCTCGTTCAACAATGCGGGTTCGCCGCGCGCGCAGCAGGCCGCGATCAGCGCCTGCGGCGATGGCGTATCGCGCACGGCTCCGCCGCGCTCGAACGGGCCGAACACCGCCGAAAGTCTGACGCTGATCACGTCGGTCTGCCACAGCTCGCTCAGCCGCGCCGCGACGCGCTCGGAGGCGAACTTGGTGATCGCATAGAGCGACACCGGCTCGCACGGCGTGGTCTCCTCCAGCACCTGGTAGCGCTGGCCGCTGGCGCCATACGAGGCCGCCGAGGACAGGTTGATCACGCGGCGGACGCCAGCGTTGCGCGCCGCCTGCAGGATCGGCACCTGCGCGAGCAGATTGACCGCGAGGATTCGCTCAGGCTCGGCCGCATCGCGCTCGGGCCCCGCGGTGATCGCAGCGCCGAGCACGACCGCATCGCAGCCGCCGGCAACGGCGGCGGCCACGGCGCTGGCGTCAGTCACATCGCCCTGCAACACCCGCAGCCGATCACCATAAACAGCGAAGGCGCGCTGCGCCCCGTTCGGCAGCGCGGCCGCGTCGAAGATGGTGACGGTGTGCCCGCGCTCCAGCAGGCCCTGCGCGATGTTGAGCCCGACGAAGCCGGCGCCGCCGAAGATCAGGACATGCATCGTGAGACGCTCCGCCTAGAGCAGCTTCGCGCCAAAGTTCTGCTCCGGATCCATGTCCGGCACCAGGCGGCCGGTGGGCTTTGCCGCCTCGCCGCCACTGCGCGCGAGGAACTGGCCGGAGCCCGGCTGCGCCGACAACTTGCCGCCATCGACGATGACACGGCCGCGCGACAGCACGGTCACCGGCCAGCCCTGCACGCTGCGGCCGGCGAACGGCGTGTAGCCGACGAGATCGTGCATGGCCTCATCGCTGATCGTGACGCGCTTGTCCGGATCCCACAGCGCGATGTCGGCATCGGCGCCGATCGCGATCGCGCCTTTCTTCGGATGCAGATTGTAGATCCTGGCCGGCGCCGTCGCGGTGAGCTCAACGAACTTGTTGAGGCCGAGCCGGCCCTTCGACACCATCGCGTCGAACAGCAGCGGCAGCCGCAGCTCCAGGCCCGGCAGGCCGTTGGCGACCTGCTTGAAGTTGGGATTGGGGCCGGCGCGCAGCTTGCCGGTCTCGTCGAACCGATACGGCGCGTGATCGGAGGAGATCGTCTGCAGATCACCGAGCGACAGCGCCTGCCACAGCGCCTCCTGGTCGGGCGCGCGCCGCGGTGGCGGGCTGCACATCCACTTCGCGCCCTCGATGCCCGGCTTGTCGAGATCATCAGCCGTCATGAACAGATATTGCGGACAGGTTTCCGCAAACACCTTCAGCCCCTGCCCGCGCGCATCGCGGATCACCTTGGCGCCCTCGGCCGTCGAGACGTGGAAGATCATGATCGGCTGATCGACCAGCGCCGCCATGCCGATCAGCCGGTTGAACGCCTCGGCCTCGGAGAACCGCGCATGGCTGATGGCGTGATATTTCGGCGCGGTGTAGCCGCGCGCCAGCAGCCGCTTCACCATCCAGGAGATGATGCCGTGGTTCTCGGCATGGGCGCACAGCATCGCGCCGCCCTCGCGCGCAGCGACGAGAAGGTCCAGCAGCGGCTCGTCGTCGATCTTGAGCCGGTCATAGGTCATGAAGATCTTGATCGAACCGTGGCCCTGCCGGATCAGCGCCGGCAGGTCGCGCTCCAAGGTCTCCCTGGTCGGATCGGCGACAATCATGTGGAACGCGTAGTCGATGACGGCGCCCTTGCGCGCCAGCGCGTGATATTCCTCGACCACCTGCGGCAGCTGCATACCGACATGCTGCGCGGCGAAGGAGATCACGCTGGTCGTGCCGCCAAACGCCGCCGAGGCCGTGGCGCTCTCGAACGTGTCGGCGTTGACGATGCCTGCCGCCGAGAGCTGCTCGATATGGCAATGGCTGTCGACGCCGCCGGGCAGCACGAACTTGCCGCGCGCATCGATCTCGCGCTTGGCCGGCCCAAGCCCGCGGCCGATCGCCGCGATGGTCTCGCCCGAGATGGCGACGTCGGCCTCGAACGTGTCGGTGGTGGTAGCGACGCGCCCTCCCCGGACGATCAGGTCATAGGCGGGCTCGGTCATCGCGGTCTCCTCATCAGTTCTGCCATAGGGAACACCGCGTCGTTGCGGCGCGCCGTCGCATCCGGTGCATGATGGCATCATCAGCACCATTGCGTCATCCGTGGCATAGTGGTTGCCTGTCATGCGCCGTCAACACCGAAGAAGCAGGTCCCTCCCATGTCCCGCCCGCGCATCACCGTGATCAATCCGAACTCCAACCAGGTGGTCACCGACGGCTTGGCGGCAGCGCTCAGGCCGCTGATGTTCGCCGACGGGCCGGAGATCGTTTGCGAGACTCTGCAAGAAGGACCGTTCGGCATCGAGAGCCAGAAGGACGCCGACAGCGTCACCCTGCCGCTGCGGCGTTTCGTCGAGGGCGACAATGCGTCGAGCGCCTTCGTGATCGCCTGCTACAGCGACCCCGGCCTGCATGTCTGCCGCGAGGCGACGACGCGGCCGGTGCTCGGCATCGCCGAATGCGGCGTGCTGACCGCGCTCACCCGCGCCGACAGTTTCGGCGTGATCGCGATCGCGCAGCGCTCGATCCGGCGCCACATCCGCTATCTCCGCCAAATGGGGCTGATGGATCGCCTCGCCGCCGAGCGGCCGCTCGATATGACCGTGGCGGAGACGGCGTCCGGCGAAGGCACACTCGCGAAGATGATCGCGGTCGGCCGGGCGTTGAAGGACGAGGATGGCGCCAGCGCCATCGTCATGGGCTGCGCCGGCATGGCGCGCCATCGGAAAAATTTGGAGGACGCCCTCGGCATTCCCGTCATCGACCCGACCCAGGCCGCGGTGACGATGGCGCTGGGGGCGGTGGCGTTTGCGGGGTGAGTGGAGTGTTCGCTGAGCCTCGCGCTCTGCAACTCGCGGATCTGCCCGACCGGCCGCCTCACACTCCGCTGTCGTCCCGGCCTTGAGCCGGGACCCATAGCCACCGGCCGCGGTGAGGCAGGCAACTGTGAGCTACGTTCCTTGATAGATTCCGCGGTATGGGTCCCGGCGTTCGCCGGGACGACACCGTTGTTGTAGCGGCGGTGGTGTCCAACAACTGCTCTTTGCTTAGCTCCATCAGCCGAGCAAATCGCCGCCTCACTCCGGCGGCACCGCCCCCGTGCGGCTGGTGATCAGCCCGTAATGCTCGATGCGGCGGTGGCGGGCGAAATCGAAGATCGTCTCCTTGCCGAACCTGGTGGCATCGAGGTCGCAAGCGACCACCAGCACCTCGTCGCCCTCGGTCACCGCCTCGGCGACGATCACGCCATCGGGATTGACGATCAGGCTGCCGCCGAACAGCGGATGCCCGTCCTCGACGCCGGCCTTGGCCACCGCCACCACCCAGCAGGAATTCTGATAGGCGCCGGCCTGCACCGAGAGGCGATTGTGGAACAGCCGCTGCTCCACTCCCTCGGCCTGCTTCTGCGAATTGACTGACGGCGTGTTGTAGCCGAGCACGACCATCTCCACGCCCTGCAGCCCCATCACGCGATAGGTCTCCGGCCAACGCCGATCGTTGCAGATCGCCATGCCGATGATGCCGCCGAGATTGCGCCACACCGGAAAGCCGAGATCGCCGGGCTCGAAATAGCGCTTCTCCAGGTGCTGGTGGCTGCGCAACGGGTCAAACTCCTCATGGCCGGGCAGATGCACCTTGCGGTACTTGCCGACGATGTTGCTGCTGCGATCGGTGAGGATGGCGGTGTTGTAGTGGTGTCCGTCCGGCGTCAGCTCGGCGTAGCCGAAGTTCATCGCCATCTGATGCTGCGCGGCGCGATCGAACAGCGGCTGCACGGCCGCGTTCGGCATCATCCGCTCGAACCAGCTGTCGACCTCGGCCTGATCCTCCATGTACCAGCGCGGGAAGAACGTCGTCAGCGCGAGCTCGGGATAGACGATGAGGTCGGCCCCCTTGCGCTTGGCCTCGTCCATCAGCGTGATCATGCGCGTGACGACCGCCTCACGGCTGTCGGCGCGCTGGATCGGCCCCATCTGGGCGGCGGCGACATTGATTACACGCATGATGCAGCTCCACGAGTAGTCTGTAGGGTGGGCAAAGCGACGTCTGGCTCGGTGCATCGACGAGCGACGGCGGAAGCGTGCCCGCCGCGATCGCGCACCGCTGTCCGAGATGGTGGGCACGGCGCGCAATCCACCCGCAAGTGCCGCAGCAGCGTTGCATGCGCCTTTGCCCACCCTACGCATCCACATCCGTCATTGCGAGCGAAGCGACGTGTCCGCCATAGCCCAAGCGGCGACGGCGGAAGCAATCCAGGGCCGCGCAAGGACGCTGGATTGCTTCGTCGCTGCGCTCCTCGCAATGACGCGCGTTGAAAGGCCTTGATCCCAATCGTCATCGTGTCAACCCGGCCGATGCAGCACCGGCCGCGTCCGCGAGAACGACGGCCGGCCGCGCTTGAGGCCCCACAGCGGCTGCGCCAGGGTCGCCACCGCCGCGGTCGGATTGTCGGCATCGATGCAGACGAGATCGGCCGGCGCACCCACCTTGATGCCGTAGTCATCGAGCCGCATCAGCCGTGCCGCATCATGCGTCACCATGTCGAGGCAGCCGGCCAGATGATCCGGCCGCGAGACGTGGCAGACATTGGCGTAGAGATTGGCCATCCGGATCAGCGAGCCGTCGCCATAGGGCGTGAACGGGTTGAGCACATTGTTGGTCGAGAGCGAGCAGGTCACCCCTCGGGCGCGCAACGGCTCCAGCGGCACCACGCCGCGCGGGATCGCATGATCGTGCCGTCGCCCCATCAGATGCAGGTCGGTCGACGGCAGCACGGTGACAGCGACGCCGGCGTTGGCGAGTTGCGTCGCGATGGCGTTGAAGCGCTCGGGCGGCAGCAGCGACAACTGCGTGACATGACCGACCGCGACGCGGCCGCCCCAGCCATATTCTTCGGTCTTGCGGCAGACATATTCGATCTGCATGTGATCGAGCGTCTCGGCGAGATCGAGATGCATGTCGATGTCGACGTCGTGATCGCGCGCGATGGCGAAGATGCGGTCGATCTGCGCCGGCGGATCGGTGTCGAAATAGGGCGCCGCGCCGATGCTGCGCGCGCCGCGGCGCAGGCCCTCGATGAGCAGCTCCTCGGTGCCCGGATAGTTCGTCAACCCTTCCTGCGGAAACACGCAGATCTCGATGTCGAGCGCCCACGCATAGTCGCGCGCGAGCTGCTGGATCGCCTCGAAGCCAATGAAGCCGATGCCGGGATCGAGCTCGACATGGGTGCGCATGCGCATCGTGCCATGGCTGACGCAGCGCTCCACGGTCTGCTTTGCCCTGGCATAGACATCGTCGGCCGTGAAGTTTCGCTTGGCGGCCGCGGTCTCGCGCACCGCTTCCGCCACCGTCCCTTCCCTGATCGTGCAGCGGTCGAGGATGCAGGTCTTGTCGAGATGGATGTGCGTCTCGACGAAGCCGGGCACGACGAGGCAGGTCTCGGCATCCCGCTGTTCGCCGTCGGCCTGCAAGGACGACGCGATCGCCACAATGGTGCCGTCGGAAATACCGATATCGGCGCGGCGCAGCTCACCCTGCTGCGCCAGCACCGCATTGCGAATGATCAGGTCCATGCCGCCGTTGCCGTCGAGAATTCCATATGCGCGCCACGCTGGCGGCCCGGCTCGCAAAAGGCAAGCGCCATGCCAGGGCCGGACGCCGCGGGACCGCCGACCCGGATCCGAAACCATTCGTTTACAAATAGACGGCCACCCGCGACCACTTGTTTGGCGGGGAAAAACTGCTATATTGGTGCATGGATAACGTGAACGCGTTCTGCTCAGGCCCGTCGTCAAGGCGGGCCGTTGCCGTTTTGGGGGTCGCTGTCCGATGACTCGCTCCAACCGTACGGATCACATCCGCCTGACCTCGCACCCGGTGCCAGGCGCCAAGCATAATTTCCCGCTCCACTGGGGCGCCGAGAACGCGCGCGAGCGCGGCCCCATCATCGGCACGGTGTCGCGTCCGCAGGACCGCAACGTGATCGGCAGCCACGGCGGCTCCTACACGGTCTACCGCGCGCTCGCGGTATCCTCCGGCGCGCTCGATCCGATCCGCCGTCCCGATCTCACCAATACCCACCCGGCCGCAACGATCGGCCCGTTCGGGCAGTGGCGCGATCCCGCCAAGATCGTCGCGCTCGATCCCTGGGGCCATCTGGTGGCTGAGAATTTCGGCGGCGAGATCGCGGAAGGCATCGACATCCGGCCGACCATCGCGGTCACCAAGGCGCGGATCGAGCTGCCGGAGCTGCATGCGGCGCTCGCGGCCAAGCGCCTCGTGCGCGACGGCGACGTCGTACATGCCAATGGCAGCGTGTCCGTGGTCAAGATCGCGATCGACCCGGTGTGGTATCTGCCCGGCGTGGCCGCACGCTTCGGCACCAGCGAGACCAATCTGCGCCGTGGCCTGTTCGAGCAGACCGGCGGCATGTATCCGGAGCTGGTGACGCGGCCGGACCTGCAGGTGTTCCTGCCGCCGATCGGCGGCACCACGGTCTATCTGTTCGGCGACGTCGACAAGCTCAACGACAGCAGGACCAAGATCACCTGCCGCGTGCATGACGAGTGCAACGGCTCCGACGTGTTCGGCTCCGACATCTGCACCTGCCGCCCCTATCTGATTCACGGCATCGAGGAATGCGTCGCTGCGGGGCAGAACGGCGGCCTCGGCATCATCGTCTACAACCGCAAGGAAGGCCGCGCGCTCGGCGAGGTCACCAAGTTCCTGGTCTACAATGCGCGCAAGCGCCAGGAGGACGGCGACGCCGCGGCAGCCTATTTCGAGCGCACCGAATGCGTCGCCGGCGTGCAGGATGCGCGCTTCCAGCAGCTGATGCCCGACGTCATCCACTGGCTCGGCCTCAAGCGCATCGACCGCTTCATCTCGATGAGCGACATGAAGCATGATGCGCTGGTCGGCCAGGGCGTCGACATCGTCGAGAGGGTACCTATCCCGGACGAGCTGATCCCGGCCGATGCCCATGTCGAGATCGCGGCGAAAAAAGCCGCCGGCTATTTCTCGCTGGAGCCGCAGAAACCCGAGGCGCTCGGCGACACCGTCGGCCGCCCGCTCGAAAAATACTGAGCATCGCGACAGATCATGGACGACGTCTCCTACCTCCTGTCGGCCCGCGCGGTGCGCGAGCGCGCGCATCAGATGCTCGCGCTCGGGCTTGCGGACAAGCTGCCGCATTTCCGTATCGATGTTGCGAAGCTCGACGCCGTCGCCGATCTCGTGCTCGACGTCACAAGTAAGGCCTATCCCGACGGCCAGGTGCCGTTCCATTCGCGCTGGCGGCACTTCGTGGTCGGTGGCGTCGACCGCTGGGCCATGATCGCCGACAAGGTGCAGTGGCCCGATGCAGCGGCGCGCGCGCGGGCCGAGTTCGATCTTGCCATCACCAGCGTGCTGCTCGACGCCGGCGCCGGCGCCGCCTGGCGCTACCACGACGCGGTGAGCGGGACGCCTATCGGCCGCTCCGAGGGCTTGGCGCTCGCGAGCCTCGACATGTTCGTGAGCGGCGCGTTTTCGGCTGACCCCAGCGATCCGTTGCGCGCCGATGCGGCGAAGCTGAAGCAGCTCGCGGTCGGCGATCTCGAACGCGGCTTCCAGGTCGGTCCCGAGAATCCATTGATCGGGCTCGAAGGCCGGGTGGAGCTGCTGCAGCGACTTGGCGCCGTCGTGGCTGCGACCCTGGACGTCTTCGTATCCAAGGACGGCCCGCGGCCGGGTGGACTGTTCGATCAGCTGGCTGCGCGCGCTGCCGACGGTCGCATCGCGGCCGGGGCGATTCTGGAGCAGGTGCTGCTGGAGCTCGGCCGGATCTGGCCAGCACGCATCATGCTCAATGGCGTCAGCCTCGGCGATTGCTGGCGGCATCCGTCACTGGCGAGCAGCGACGGCATCGGCAATCTCATGCCGCTGCACAAGCTGTCGCAATGGTTGAGCTATTCGCTGATCGAGCCGCTGCAGCGCGGCGGTATCGAGGTTGCGGACATCGACGGCCTCACGGGCCTCGCCGAATACCGCAATGGCGGATTGTTCGTCGATGGCGGCGTGTTGGTTCTGCGCGATCCTGCCGATGCCGACTGCACCCATGCGGTGGACGCGCCGCTGGTGGTGGAATGGCGCGCGCTCACCGTCGCCCTGCTCGACCGCCTGGCTACGCTGGTCCGCCAGCGCACCGGTCGGACGCCTGCGCAGCTGCCGCTGGCGAAAATCCTCGAAGGCGGCACTTGGGCTGCCGGGCGCAAGCTCGCCTTCGAACGCCGGCCGGACGGCGCGCCGCCGCTCAAGGTGATCAGCGACGGCACGGTGTTTTAAGGGGTTTGTGCTAGGCACCTTGTGACCTTACGCGCTCCTCGTCATTGCGAGCGAAGCGAGAAAATCCAAGGGTTCGGAAGGAGGTCTGGATTGCTTCGTCGCTTCGCTCTTCGCAATGACGAAACTGATCAGTTGCGCGTAGGGTGGGCAAAGCGCAGCGTGCCCACCATTCCAACCTGAGCTAAGATCAAGGTGGGCACGGCGCTCCGCGCCTTTGCCCACCCTACGGAGATGAAAGCCATGGAAGGCGTCACGGTCGTCGATCATCCCCTGGTGCAGCACAAGCTGACCTTGATCCGCGACAAGTCGATCTCGACCAAGTCGTTCCGCGAGCTCCTGAAGGAGATCGGCATGCTCCTGTGCTACGAGGTCACGCGCGACCTGCCGCTCACGGAGGTCGAGATCGAGACGCCGCTGGCGCGGATGCAGTCGGCCAAGATCGCCGGCAAGAAGCTGGTGTTCGTGCCGGTGCTGCGCGCCGGCGTCACCTTCGTCGACGGCATGCTCGACCTGGTGCCGACCGCGCGCGTCGCCCATATCGGCCTCTATCGCGAGCCGCAGACCTTCACCGCCGTCGAGTATTTCTTCAAGGCACCGTCCGACCTGCACGAGCGGCTCGCCGTCGTGGTCACGCCGGTGCTCGCGACCGGCAACAGCGCGGTCGCCGCCGTCGACCGCCTCAAGGAGCGCGGCGCCAAGGACATCCGCATGGTCTGCATGATCGCCGCCCCCGAAGGCGTCGAGCGCGTGCGCGGCCTGCATCCGGACGTCGCGCTGTGGACCGCGGCCATCGACGACGGCCTCGACGACGACGCCTTCATCGTGCCTGGCCTGGGCGACGCCGGCGACCGCGCCTACGGCACGCGGTGATCGGCGGCCATTCTTTTTGTAGCCCATCCTTCGAGACGCATCGCTTCGCGATGCTCCTCAGGATGAGGTCGAGGTTGCGGAAAGACCTAAGCCCCCCTGTGGGCAGACCTCAACCCTCATGGTGAGGAGCGTCGCCCTTGCGACGCGTCTCGAACCATGAGGCCCTCGCCCTGACCGTGGCACGCATGCGTGAGTCATCCGCGAGCAGGACGTCGATCTCTCCGACGAAATGGCCTTCAGCGCTCATCATGGCTCCGGGCTCAGCGCACCTTGCCTGCGGCGCGCCGCAGCCGCTCTCCCCTCCACCGCGCTCCGGAATGCCGCTGCGAGCGCCGTGAGCGCATTGCGCGTCCGGCCGTCCCTCACCCGCGCGTGCAGCAGAACCGGCAGCCGCGGCAGCTCCGGCAGGCCGAGCCGTTCGCCGACATCAACGGCGCCGGCCGGCAGCATCCGCGGCGCAAGCGCCGCAACGCCGAGCCCGGCCATGACGGCGGCGACAACCGCCGCCACGCCGCCGCCGACGAAGATTGCCGTCCACGACACACCGGCGGCGTCGAGATGCTGCGCGGCCATCGCACGCACGCAGCACGGTTCGGCCATGGTCGCTACCGGCAGCGGCTCGCCCTCACGAGGCTGCCAGTCGGGCGACGCGAACCAGCCGAACTTTTCCTCGGCCAGAAGCTCGCCGTCACTTCGTCCGAGGTGCAGGCGAACGATCACCGCCTCGAGTTCGCGCCTGTCGAAGCTCTGCAGCAGGTCGCCCGACGACCCGATCCGGATCTCGACCAGAAGCTGCGGGTCCTGGGCGTTCATGCGCGCGATCAGCGCCGGCAGCTCCGGTCAGGCGACATGGTCGCTGATGCCGATGGTCAGACGCTGGCGCGAGCCGGCAAACACTGCGAGCGCGCGGTCGTGCGCGGCCAGCAGCTCACGGGCGGCATCGAGAAAGGCCGCGCCCCGCTCCGACAGCTGGACATAGCGGGGCGTGCGCTCGATCAGCCGGCAGCCGAGCCGGCTTTCGAGCCGCCGCAGCTTCAGGCTGATCGCCGCCTGCGTCGTCTGCAGGGTCTCGGCGGCGCGGGTGAAACTGCCGAGCTCGGCGATGCGAACGAAGGCCTGGACGGCGTCCAGGTCGAGCGGGTGTTCGGTCATTTCCAGCCGTTATCACTGATATCAGACTTGACAACATACCCGATTGCCAAAGCCGCATCTATTCTCATGCCGAACATGAGACGAGATCGCATCAGATGAGGACGATAATGCCCCTGCTTCACATTTCCCTGCAAGCCGGCAAGCCCAGCGCCTATCGACAAGCCATCTTCGACAGCCTGTACCGGGCGCTCCGCGACGCGCTGGATGTTCCCGAAGACGATCGGTTCATGACCATCACCGAGCATGACCCGGCGAACTTCCGCTACGGCAAGGCCTTCGGCATCGATCGCAGCGACGATCTCGTCTACATCCAGATCACCGTGTTCAACACTCGCACCGCCCAGCAGAAGAAGGCGTTGTTCCGGCGCATCGCGGAGCTGCTCGGCGAAAATCCCGGTATCCGGCCGGAAGACGTCTTCGTGACCGTTCTCGAAGCCGCCAAGGAGAACTGGTCGGTCGGACACGGCCTCGCTCAGTTCGCGTGATCGGACGAACGGCGGCGGCGGGTAACGGCCCCTCTCATCCCCCGCTAAAAGTGGTGCCCCTTTTGATTTTAGGAGTGGCCTGTTCGAAGTGCTGAAGACTACGCACGCAATCACCATCGGTATCGCTGATCGCGCTCGGACGATTGCCGATCTGATCGAAGCTGCGCTTGCCACTCAGCCAATTACGCCAATCCTTACCGCACCAGAGCGACGGAGGTCATTCACAGCACTCAAGAGCTAGAAGCGACCACCAATAAATGCCGTCTTATTTCCAATCCCACCAAGTCTCGGGGAGTATGCGCATGTTTCCAGAGTCGATCTTTGGAACCGACATAAGGTCTTCCGGCCTAGGCGTCCTCATATTGTGTTGCTGGGCAATGCTTACTTGGATATGCCAAATCGTTGGCCAAAGGACAAACTCATATTGCTGAATATCATTGCCATCTTGGTCAAAGATACGGACTCTCGCCTTGGCCGGGGCGCCTAGCGATTGAGATTCGCTTAATTGAAAGCCGACGGCTTCGGTTCCCCACCTAAATTGGCTGCTATTATCAAGATAGGTCGCGAGGGGAACGACCAACTTTTCTCCTTTTACAAAGTTGTGCTTTTCAAACACTGGAATCAAAGGACGATCCGTAGGGCTTCGCGCGTATTGGAGATAGACACGCACTAGTTTTCCACTTCGCGCGAATTTGCCGCTATATGCGAATAGACTGTTGTTTCCTCCTCCAGAATAGATGGATTGTTCTTCCAAAAGAGGCACAGCCATTTGCTGTGTTTCACTCGTTGAGGACGGCGATGTCTCTTGAACTGACGATGTCTTCTGAACGGGGCGCACCGTAAAATAGACTCCAGCGCCAATTAACACCGAGCCAGCAATTATCAAAATCCAAGGGGTTGCCACTAGCCACCCCTCGATCGCCAAGAATACGTTAAACCACCAGGGATTGCTGCCCTCTGCCATGAGCGCAAGTTCACATGAGTCCGCGCTATCGGACAACGGCCCCTTTTACTCCTAGTCATAGCCATTAGTTCTGTTCTGTTTCTATTTGTTCCAAATAGAGGAGCCAGCGCCCGGCGGCGTCCGGCGCTCCACGACGGGCTTGCCGCCAGGGTCGTTCCGTACGCATTGATTTGCCCGACGAGCACTCCCGCACGCATCCGCGCGCCGGAATCGTCCGCCGCCGCGGTCAAATTGCTCCGCGCAGCAAGACGATTTTCATTCGCGATTTCAACGACAACCTCGATTTCAAGAGCCCTCTCGAAAAATAATTCGCTTCTGTAAATCAGAACATTCAGCTTATGCTCCGCACCGTTCCGGTCCGGATGAGGGGCGTACGCGTCGTCACGATACGTTGGACCGGCAATGCGGTGGACGTGAGAGCATCGACAGCGCGTCATGCGCCGACGAGCGATGTTCCACGGACGGCGAAGTCGCGTGGTCCTGATATCCCGATGCTGGTATCAAGCTTGCGTTGGCGCTCACGCGCCGCGCAGGTGACGGTGGCCAACAAGCCCGGTGCACCGAGGAGAGCGCGTATAAGCCGGTAAACCATCGCGCAGGGAAGGCCGGATGCTTCGGTCCGTACCTGTGGTTCTGCCGCGTGCTTTTTGTTGCACGCGGACCATGGGTGCGACCGGCACCCGGCCTTCCCTGCGCCCTCATCACTTCACGAGGGCCCGAGCCTCAGGCATCACCCGGGCGCGATCCGCGCCGCGGCAACGATGCGGCTTGCTCGGCTGTTTGACAAAGTTGAATGAGATGAAGCGGAGCTGCGCTGGCACGCATGCGCTCACCCCGCGAACGCCGCCTGCGCCTCGGGCAGCGCCCAGATCTTTGCGATCGCGGCAGCGCCCGCCGCGGTGATCGCGGCCTCATCGCCATGGAGATAACGGCCGTCGTGAATCAGCAGCCGGCCGTCGACCATGACCTGGTCGATGTTGGCGCGGTTGGCGAGCGCGATCAGGCCGCGGCGGGGATCGTGCAGCGGCTGAAGATGCGGATGGGTCATGTCGACGATTGTGAGATCGGCGGTCGCGCCCGGCGCGATCACACCGAGATCGTCGCGCTTGATCATTGCGGCTGCGGTCGCGGTGACCGCGTCGATCAGCTCGGGCGCGCTCGCGGTCTCGGCACTGCCGAGCGCAATCTTGGAGATCATCGAGGCCGCATTCAGTTCGCCGAGCAGGTCCATGTTGTAGCCGTCGGTGCCGACCGCCGTGCGCACACCATGCGCGGCGAAGCGGCCGAACGCGGCGGTGACGCCGGCGCGGGCGAACACGCGCGGGCAGTTCAGCACGCCGGCGCCGCGCGCCGCCATTAGCTTCAGGTCCGCATCAGTCGAGGCATGACAATGCGCCGCGAGCAGATCGGGACCGAGCAGGCCGAGCCAGTCGAGATATTCGGCCGGCGTGCGGCCGCCATAGCGCCGCGCGATCGTCGCCACCTCGCCCTCGCTCTGCGCCATGTGCGTGGTGATGGGAATTTCGAGCTCGCGCGCCCGGCTGGCTGCAGCGCGCAGCAGGTCGGGCCCGCAGGTATCGGTCGCATGCGGACTCATCGCAAGCCGGATGCGGCCCTCGCCCTGCCCGTGCCAGCGCTGATACAGCGCATTCCATGTCGCCATATCGGCCGCGCCGTCATCTCCGGCGTAATGCACGACGCCGGACGCATCCGCCTTGGCGTCCGACGTCGAGAACAGATAAGGCGCACCATAGAAGCGCAGCCCCATCTCCTCTGCCGCGTCGAACAGCTCGGGGATGGCGTTGCGGAACGGCTCCATCACGGTCGTCGCGCCGCCCTTCAGAAGCTGCAGCACGCCCATGCGGCCGATCGCCAGCCGCTCCTCTACGCTCAGAATCTCGGCGCCGCGCTTGGAGAGCGGCAGCAGCACCGTGTAGACGATGCTCTTGTTGTTGCGGCGGCCGTTGCCGTCCTCGGTCAAGGTGCGCGCGATCGCCTCGCTGAAGATGTGGTTGTGCAGGTTCAAGAGCCCCGGCAGCACGAAGCGGCCAGGCCGGTCGAACACCTCGTCCGCCGCCGGCCTGCTCGCAGTGATCGCCGCGATGCGCTTGCCCTCGACCAGTACCCAGTGATCGCGCAGCACGTCCTGCGCGCCGTCCTTGCGCGTCAGCACGTAGCTGCCGAAGATCGCGGTGGTCGTCATGCGGGCCTCACGTTCCAGAACACGGCGGTGCCGTCGAGAATTCCGGTGATGCTCTTGCGATAGGCAGTCGGCTGCTTGTAGAGCCCGACCGGATAATACGGGATCTCCTCGAACGCCAAGGCCTGGATGTCGCGGCAGATGCGCTGCTGCGCGGCGAGATCGGGCGCCGCCAGCCATTGCGCGCGCAACGCGCCCATCTTCTCGCTCTTGTACCAGCCGGCGACAGTGCCTTCGCCGCGCAGGTTGGTATTGCCGGCCGGATTGAGCCAGTCGATGCCCTGCCAGTTGCCGACCGCCGCATTCCAACCGCCCTTGTCGATCGGATCCTTCTTGAGCTGACGCTGCAGCACGGCAGCAAAATCCAGCGCGACGGATTCGACGTTCATGCCGGCGCGTCGCATCGTATCGGCAGCGATTTCGCCGAGCGGCCGCTGGGCCTGCGAATTCGCCGGCACCAGCAGCACCACCTTCTCGCCATTGTAGCCGGCGGCTCTCAGCTCGGCCTTGACCTTGTCGTAGTTGCGCGGCCCACGGAACACGTCGAGCCCGACATCGCTCGCCATCGGCGTATCGGGCGCGAAGAAGCCGAGCGGCGAATACTGATAGGCAGGCTCGCTGCCCGCGACCGCCGTCATGAACGCGGCCTGATCGATGGCGCCGAGCAGCGCGCGGCGGATCGCCGGATTGTCGAACGGCGGATGCAGGTGATTGACACGCATCATACAGGCATAGCCGCGCGGATCGAGCACCCGCGTCGTGATGTCTCCCTCGCCCTGGAGCACCGGCAGGAGATCGTGCGGCGTGGTCTCCTGCCAGTCCTGCTCGTCGGTGCGCAGCGCGGCTGCCGCGGTGCCGGCATCCGGCATCGTCGACCAGACGACCCGGTCGTAGTGCACGATCTTCGGCCCCGCGGTCCAATCCGGCTTGCCATCCGCACGCGGCTGATAGCGCTCGAACTTCGCATAGACGTTGCGGATGCCCTGCACCCGCTCATCCCCAAGGAAACGGAACGGACCGCTGCCGACGACCTCGGTCAGCGCCTTCATCGGATCCTGGCTCGCCAGCCGCTCGGGCATCATGAAGGCCGGCTGCACCGCCGCCTTGCCGAGCGCCTGCGGCAGCAGCGGGAATGGCCGCTTCAGCCGGAAGCGGATGGTCTTGTCATCGGGCGCGGACAGCTCATCGGTTGCGGCGATCAGCTCGGCGCCAAAGCCGTCGCGGCCGGCCCAGCGCCGGATGCTGGCGACGCAGTCACGCGCCAGCACCTTCTCGCCGTCGTGCCAGAACAGCCCGTCGCGCAGCGTGAGGTCCCATTGCCTGCTATCGCTGGAGACGGCATGGCCGGACACCATCTGCGGCGAGACCTCGAGCGCAGCGTTCATGCCGTACAGCGTGTCGTAGACCATGAAGCCATGGTTGCGTGACACCTGCGCGGTCGAGAAGATCGGATCGAGGAAGGCGAGGTCGATCACCGGAACGAAGCGCAGCGTCGTCTGCGCTTCCGCGCGAACGATGCCCGGCATCGATAACAGTGGCAGGCTTGCAGAGGCGCGAAGCAAGGACCGGCGGGAGATCGGCATCGGATATCCTCAATACGTATCGTTCAGGCGGTCGCCGCCTCGTGGCGCTGGTAGTTCGCCGCGATCTCCGCGCCGGTCGTGATCCAGACGTCCTGGCACGACTTGGCGTAGGTCAGAAACTCGCGCAGCAGCCGGAAACGCATCGGCCGCCCGGAGACCTGCGGATGCAGCACGGTGGTGACCATGGCGCCCCACTCTCTGACCTCGTCCAGTTCGTCCTTCCACATCGACAACACGTGTTCTTTCGGGAAGATCGAGCGCGGCGAGAACCGCGCGGAAAGGCCATGCATCCAGTCGTCATAGCTCGCGGTGACCGGGATCTCGATCGTACCCGGCTTGCCGTCCGCGAGGCGATGACGATAGGGTCTGACGTCGTCGCGGAACGACGAGGTGTAGACGATGCCTTGACGCACCAGCGCCACGCGCAGCTCCTCGCAGAACTCGCCGAACGGGGCACGGTAGCCGATCGGACGGACGCCGAGCCGGCGCTGGATCGCCTCGAAGCCGCGCTCGATCTCCTCGATGATGAAGGGGTCGCCGGGATCGGGCAGCAGATGATGATAGCCGTGATGGCCGATCTCGTGGCCGGCCTTCAGCACCGCCTCCGCCATCGCCGGATGCGCATCGACCGACCATCCGGTGATGAAGAACGTCGCCTTCAGGTCGAGCTCGGCAAGCAGCTCGAGCAGCTTCGGCGTGCCGACGCGCGCCTCGTAGCCGCCGAAGCTCATCGTGACCAGCCGCGCGGCATGCGCCGGATCCTTCGAGGTCCAGGCGCTCTCGGCGTCGATGTCGAACGACAGGAACATTGCCGACGTGTACGGCTTCGGCCAGGGATAGTTCGGCGCCGGCGGCGCCGTGTTGGCCGGAGTGAGCGGGATGCCCGCGAGCGCCTTACTGTCCAGCATTGATCTCTACCTTCTCGATTCCGTTGTCGCCGAGCTTCCACTTCGCCAGCAGCTCCTTGTAGCTGCCGTCGGCGATCAGCGCCTCGAGCGCGCCGCGCAGCGCCTCCTGCAGCTCGGCCGCCTTCACCGGCGTCGCCAGGCCGGTGTACTGCAGCGCGATCGGCTCGCCGATCGGCACATAAGCGTTCGGCTCCAGATCCATGATGTAGGGCAAGGTCTCGTTGCCCTGCACGGCGGCGTCGATGCGGCCCTGCTTGAGCTGCGTCCGCGCATCGGCCGAGCCCTCGGTGCCGACGAACTGGATCGGGCTGGCACCGCAACTCTTCTCGCTCCAGGCCGCGATGTCCTTCGGGAACATGGTGCGCCTGGAGGCGCCGACCTTCTTGCCGCACAGCGCGGTCGGCTCCTTGAACTCAGCCGCGCGCGACGCCTGCACGAAGAAGCGCGGACCGCTGCGCAGG
The DNA here is from genome assembly GCF_021088345.1 of Bradyrhizobium ontarionense. Lineage (NCBI taxonomy): Bacteria > Pseudomonadati > Pseudomonadota > Alphaproteobacteria > Hyphomicrobiales > Nitrobacteraceae > Bradyrhizobium > Bradyrhizobium ontarionense. The sequence goes on from NZ_CP088156.1 coordinate 3,359,128, forward strand.
TAGTCGATGAAGGTCGCGGTATCCTGCCGGCTCTTGTAGTCGGTCATGCCGGTCAGGATGATGTCAAAACGCTGCGTGGTGAGGCCGGGCATCAGCTGATCGAAGCTGGTCTCCTGCCACACCGCCTTGACGCCGAGCTTCTTGGCCAGCGCCTCGCCAAGCTCGACGTCGAAGCCGGTCAAGGTCGCGGTGGCCGGGTCCTTGAACTCCATCGGCGGATAGTTCGGCACCACGGCGATGCGCAGGCCGTTCTGCCTGATCTCACTGGGCAGCTCGGCGGCGTTGACCGCACCCGCCACCGTCGCACTCACGGCAGCAGCCCACAGAACCGATGTCAATCTCATCACCACCTCACCCCACTTCAGCTGCCAGAAATGCCTTGGTCCGAGCCTCGCGCGGCGCGCGTAGCACCTCGCCCGCCGGACCACTCTCCACGATCACGCCCTGGTCCATGTAGACGACGCGGTCGGCGACCTCGCGCGCGAAGCCGAGCTCATGCGTCACCACCAGCATGGTCATGCCTGATGTCGCGAGCTGCTTCATCACCGCGAGCACCTCGCCGACCAGTTCCGGATCGAGCGCCGAAGTCGGCTCGTCGAACAGCACGAGTCGCGGCTTCATGGCGAGCGCGCGCGCAATCGCGACGCGCTGCTGCTGGCCGCCTGACAATTGCGACGGATAGGAGCCCGCCTTCTCCGCGAGGCCGACCCGGCGCAACAGCGCCAAGGCCTCGTCCTTCGCCTCGGCAACCCCGCGCTTCTGTACCTGCACCGGACCTTCGATGACGTTCTCTAGCGCCGTCAGGTGCGGAAACAGGTTGAAGCGCTGGAACACCATGCCGCAGGCGAGCCGCTGCCGCGCGACCTCCCGCTCCGACAAGCGATGCAGCCGACCGTCCTTCTCGCGAAAGCCGAGCAGCTCGCCATCGAGCCAGATGCCGCCGCTGTCGGCCGTGGTGAGCTGGTTGACGCAGCGGAGTAAGGTGGTCTTGCCGGAGCCGGACTGCCCGATCAGGCAGACCACCTCGCCTTCGAAGACATCGAGCGAGACTTGTTTGAGCGCCTGGAACTCGCCGAAGCGCTTGCTCACTTGGCGGATAGCGACCAGCGGCCTCATCAGCGGCCGCCCCGTGCGATGCCGCGGGCAAAACGGCGTTCGAGCAGCATCTGCAGCGGCGTCAGGATCGAGACCACGAGCAGATACCAGAGGCCGGCAACGATCAGCAGCTCGATGACGCGCGAATTGGCGTAGTAGATGTTCTCGGCCGAATGCAGCACCTCCGGATACTGGATCACGCTGGCGAGTGAGGTCGCCTTGACGAGGCCGATGAACTCGTTGCCGAGCGGCGGGATCACCACCCGCATCGCCTGCGGCAGGATGATCCGCTGCAACGCCTGCAGCCGTCCCATGCCGATCGCCTGCGCCGCCTCGTACTGCCCGATGTCGACCGACAGCAGGCCGGCCCGCATCACCTCCGAGGTATAGGCGCCCTGGTTGATGCCGAGCCCGAGCAGCGCGGCGAGAAACGGCGTCATCACGTCGACGGCGCGCGCGCTCCACAGACCGGGAATGCCGATCGTCGGGAAAACCAGTGCGAGGTTGAACCACAACAACAACTGAAGAATCAGCGGCGTGCCGCGGAACAGCCAGGTGTAACCGCCCGCGACCGACCTCAGCACCGGATTGGGCGACAGCCGCATGATCGCGACGACGACGCCGAGTGCGATGCCGAGCGCCATCGCCAGGACCGCCATGATCATGGTGTTGACAATGCCGCGCAGGATCACCGGCGCGGTGATGAAGCGCTCGACGAACGACCACTCGATCTGCCCCCTGGCGAAGGCGCGGCCGATCGCGACGAGGATGACGACGATGACCGCAGCCGTGAGCCAGCGGCCCCAATGCGCCTCGCGTGCGACCTTATGCCCGGAAAGGTCCGGAAAGCCGTCGGCCAGCGCCTCGCTGCGGCTCATTGCGGCGCCGCGTTGAGCATGGGCTCGCGCACGGCGTTGGCGCCGAGGCCCCATGTGTCGAGGATCGCCTTATAGCTGCCGTCGGCGATCATCGCCTTGAGCTGGTCGGTCACGACGTCGCGGAGCGCTGCGTCATCCTTGCGGAACATGATGCCTTGATAACCGAAGGCGATGGGCTCACCGACGACACGGTATTTGCCAGCCTCCTGCGACTGCGCATAGGGCAAGGTCTCGCTGCCCTGCACGGCGGCTTCGATACGGCCTTGCTTCAGCTGATTGCGCACGTCGATCGAGTTCTCGCCCGGCACATATTGCGCGGCCGGCTTGCCGGCGGCCTCGCAAACCGCCTTGCTCCACTTCTCGATCTCCTGCGGAAAGCTGGTCGAGCGCGTGGTGCCGATCTTGCGGCCGCAGAGATCGGCCGCGGCCTTGGCATCGCTCTCGGCCAGCACGAAGAATTGCGGACCGGTGACGAGATAGTCGACGAAGTCGGCGGTCTCGCGCCGCGAGGCGCGATCGGAGATGCCGGAGATGATGAAATCGGCGCGCTTCGTCTGCAGCGAGGGAATCAGCTCGGCGAACGGCGTCTCGCTCCAGACGATCTTCAGGCCAAGTCGTTTTGCGAGCGCGTTGGCGAGATCGATGTCGAGCCCCTTCAGCTCGTTGCTGGCGGGGTCGTGATACTCCATCGGCGCGTAGGTCGAGTTGACCGTGAGCCTGAGCGTGCCCGCCTGCTTGATGTCGGCGGGAAGCTCGGCCGCGCCAGCCGCCACGAGCGACACGAGGGTGACGAAACCGGCAAACAACGAACGGTGCATCCTGCAACACTCCCCCATGCGAAACGAACTAATCGACCACGACCGGTTCGACCACGCCGGCGCGCTCGGTGATGACCTTGTATTGATCCGGCCGCCGGTGCGCCGCGAAGTTGAACATCTTGTCCTTGCCCTGACGGCAAAGATCGAGATCGATGTCGGCAACGATGACCTCATCAGCGAGCGTCGTCGCCTGCGCCACGATGCAGCCATTGGGATCGACGATGCAGGAGCCGCCGATGAGGCCGCTGCCGTCCTCGTCGCCGGCCTTGGCGACTGCGATCGCCCAGGTCGCGTTCATATAGGCATTGGCCTGCGCCACCAGCGTCGAGTGAAACGTGCGCAGCGACGCATCCTCGGTGCTGCCGCCGTTCGGATCATAGGCCGCGGAATTGTAACCGACGCAGACCAGCTCGACGCCCTGCAGTCCGAGCACGCGCCACGATTCCGGCCAGCGCCGGTCGTTGCAGATCATCATGCCCATGATGGCGCCGGCCCATGCATCATCCGTTCGTACCGCCGGAAAGCCGAGATCGCCATAGCCGAAATAGCGCTTCTCGAGCTGCTGATACTTGGCGCCCGGGCGCGGCTCGACCGAGCCGGGCAGATGCACCTTGCGGTACTTGCTGACGATCTGCCCGTCGCAGTCGACGAGGATGGCGCTGTTGAACCGCCGGCCATCCGGCGTCAGCTCGGCATAGCCGACATAGAAGCCGACGCGAAGCGCGCGCGCCCGATCGAACAGCGGTGCGACCGCGGGGTTCGGCATGCTCCGCTCGAAATGGACGTCGAGCTCATCACCGTCGAGAATCCAGCGCGGGAAGAAGGTGGTGAAGGCGAGTTCCGGAAACACCACCAGCTTCGCGCCCTGGGCGGCCGCCTGCTCCAAAAGCCCGATCATGCGCGACAGCGTGTGCTCGCGGCTGTCGGCCCGCTGGGTGGGCCCCATCTGGGCGGCGGCGGCGCGGAAGATACGGCTCAAACTCTGCCTCCGATCTGGGCGTCATGCCTTTCAAGCGGGCGGCAGGACCGCCCGTTGCGACGCGCAAAAGAAGGATCAATGAAGCGAAACCGGCGCAGGAATTGCAACCAGTCGGGACGGTCTCGGTCTATGATATTTTGGCCGAGACCATAACCCGGGCTTATAGGGCGTCCATGCCATGAACCTGCGCCAGCTGGAGATCCTGCGGGCAGTCATCCGCCATCACACCACCGTCGCCGCCGCCGAGGAGCTTTCGCTGTCGCAGCCCGCGATCAGCAACGCCCTGAAGGCGATGGAGACGCAGGCCGGCTTCACGCTGTTCGAGCGGGTCAACAACCGCCTGTTCCCGACGCCGGAGGCGATGGCGCTGTACGAGGAGAGCGAGGCGATCTTCACCTTGCATGCGCGGCTCGAAAGCCGCGTCCGCGACCTGCGCGAACAGCGCACGGGTCATCTCTCGATCGTGGCGACGCCGCCGCTGGCCTACAGCATCATTCCGCCGACCTTGTCGGGCTTTCTGCGGCGGCGGCCGCAAACGCGGATGTTCTTCGACGTGCGGCGCTATGAGGGGGTCATCGAGGGCGTGCTCGGCAACGTCGCCGAGCTCGGCTTCGCGCTCGGCCTGTCCGATCATCCCGGCATCGCCCATGAGGTGGTGCACACCGGCGAGATGGTGTGCGTGATGCCGCCACGGCATCCGCTGGCGGAGCGGCCAGTGATTTCGGCACGGGATCTCGCTGGCTTTCCGCTGATCGGGCTGGAGCGCGGCACGCGGCTCGGCGAAGCCGTGCGCGACAGTTTTCGCGAGGCCGATGCGGAATTCCAGCCGACCGTCGAGGTGCGCTACTGCAACACCGCCTGCGTGCTGGCCGCGACCGGCGTCGGCGTCGCCGCGGTCGATCCGTTCTCGCCGCGCCAGGGCGGACATGACCTGGTCGTGCGGCCATTCACGCCGAGCACGAAAGTCTCCGCCTACATGCTGTGGTCCGAAGCGAAGCCGCTGTCGAACCTGGCGAAGACGTTTCGCAGCGAGGTGCGGAATGCCAGTCTAGCTGGAAGCGTTGACCCGATCGCCTCCGCAGTAAGGTTGCGCGATACAGCGCCCTCTCCCCTTGTTGTGGGAGAGGGAATCGCCGGCCCATCTACGCGCTCAGTCGGGTGAGGAGGATCTCTCCGCAGGCAACGCTCGTAGAGGCATACCCCTCACCCAAGCGAGTTTGCTGCTGTGTCTTGCATGCCCTCTCCCACAAGGGGCGAGGGCGCATTAACGACTAACGTCTCCGCGGCCACACAAGATCAGGAACACGCTTCCCGTGCGCCTGAACATCGGCAAAATACGTTTGCGGCAACGTCAACAAGGTGTCGGAGCTTTGCGTCCTCGTCACGCCAAAGCCAGTGCACAGCACGCGCGTCTCACGCCCGCGCCAGCTCGATGTCGTGCGTCTGCTTGGTCTCGGCATCGTACACCTTGATCTGCAACATCGGGAACCGACGCTTCAGATCGTGCGCGCCGTTATGCGCGCCCTCCTTGGTCTTGAACTCGGTCTTGATCTGACCGTCGACGACGACGGCATAGCCGGTCAGCGGCAGGTCTTTGCCGGACTTGTCTTGAGCAGGCTTGTTGTGAACAGACTTCTCTTGGGCAGACTTGAGCATTGCGAGCCGACGTCGATTCGTGAGTTGAGGGGCGTCGAGTGCGGGATCTCTCCGCCTCGAACGACTCCGATGTAAGGTGAGTCTGTCGCGCGGAGCAAGCGAAGACGCGTTCTGCACAAGCGTGGCGATTACGGTTCAACCTGATGGCGCAGTACCGCTTCACGATGATCCCTGGATGTTCAGCGTGAACCGCTCGCGGCGAGTTCCAGGCTTGAATGTTGAACCTTTCCGATCGCGCACCATCCGATCGCGTATCATCGGCCGGATGTCCCAGCCGAACGCGCCTCGATTCGCAGAGGGCCACGTCAGGCAAGACTCGGGCACGACCTGCGCCGCGAGATCGCGATGTTTTCGCCTGCCGACCTGCTGTTGTCGTGAACCTGTCAGTCGCCGGTGCTTCCGGCGCGAATGGCGTCGTCACGATGATCCGCATCAGATGCCGAATGGCGTCGCGGACCACCGGTATCCCGTTCTGCGGCACCATGAATCGTAAACGCCCGCGCAGGGCGATTGACCGGCCGTTTACCTCAGGATCGACAACAACGTTGTGAATTTGATGCAAGTCAACATCCTCGACTTGAACGCGCCGCCTACTGACACGACTTCCAAGCGAATCAGGTGTTGCTGTTGCGTCGTTCGGCGTCCCGCGAACGGTCCTATGCAGATGTCATGGAGAAACACATGAGCGAGATCGGCGTCACCGCGCTGGACCATGCCGTCCAGGAAACCAATATCTGGCTCAAGGCGGTCGAGCAGAGGCTCGCGCTCGCGAGCCGCCAGCAGGCCTACAACGCGCTGCGTGCAGTCCTGCATGTACTGCGCGACCGTATGCCCATGGCCGTCGCCGTGAATTTCGGCGTCCAGTTGCCGATGCTCATTCGCGGCATCTACTACGAGGGCTGGCATCACGTGGCAACGCCGACCAAGGACCGCCATCTCGAGTATTTCGTCGACGACATCTTCCGTCAGCTGCCGCCGCAATTCCCAGTCGACCCGCTCACGGCAGCGCGCGGCATCTTCGAAATTCTCTGGGAAAAGCTCGATCCCGGCGAGTTTGACAAGCTGATGGCCCACCTGCCGATACCTTTGCGCAACCTGCGCGAGCCCGCAACGTGAGGGGCCAACACAAGGGCTGAAGGGATACGCTGGCAATTCGGGCCTGGGTTCATCGGGCGATGAATAACAAACAACGCGGCGGCGGTGCATCCTTCGCTCTTGCGGTACAGACCTGCGGCCTGCGCGGTGCTCACCTCGCCCCGCTTGCGGGGAGAGGGAGCAGACCGCCGTCGCGGTGAGAGATTCGCACGATCAACTCCTACGCACTCAATGCGCCAGCTGCCGGTACAGCGCCGGCAGCGCCGCGGGCAGACGGCGGATGTTGCCGACGATGGCGTAACCGCCGCGACCGAACAGCGTTGGGAAATAGGACTGCGCCGCCGCATCGATCGTCACACCGAACACCGCGACGCCTGCGCGCCGCGCTTCCTGCACCGCCTTGCGCGTATCCTCGACCGCGAAGCGGCCCTCATAGTGATCGATGTCGTTGGGCTTGCCGTCGGTCAGCACCAACAACAGGCGCTTGCGCTCGGGACGCTCAGCAAGCTCGCCGGCCGCGTGACGCACCGCCGTGCCGATGCGCGTGTAGTAACCCGGCCTGAGCGCACCGATGCGGCGCTCGACCTGCCCGCTCATCGGCTCGCCGAACGCCTTGACGGTCTCGAGGCGGACCCAGGAATTGCGCCGCGAGGTGAAGGTGAGGATGCTGTGGCTGTCGCCACAGGCCGAAAGCCCATGGGCAAGCACCAGCAGCGCCTCCTTCTCGACGTCGAGCACGCGTACGCCGTCGACCCACGCATCGGTGGACAGGGAGACATCGACCAGCAAGGTCACGGCAAGATCGTGCGCGAGCGGGCGCATCGCGAGATAGACGCGATCGAGCCCGCCATGGCCGGCGTTGAGATCGCTGCGCGCGCGCACCAGCGCGTCGATGTCGAGATCGTGCCCGTCGGCCTGGGCGCGCATCACCTCGTGGCGCGGCCGCAGGGTCTCGAACCTGCGCCGTACGCTGCGGATGCGCCGGCGCATCGCATCATCAGGCGCCCAGCTCTCGCCCGTCTCGGCGGCGTCGCCCGTGACGACGCGGCAATGGTCCGGCAGATAGGCGCCGCTGCGGTAGTTCCATTCGGGATAAAGCCGGCCGCTATCGAGCCTCGCGGTGTCGACCGCCTCCGGCGGCAGGTCGAGATCGAATTTCAACTTGCTCGCCGGACGCCCCTTGCGCCTGGAGATCGCGAGCTCATCGAGATCGTCGGCCGCCTTGCGGGCGTCGTCCTCCTCGGAGTCGTCGGAGGGGCGATCGACATTCACCATCTCAGCCATCGCGAGGATCTTCTCGAAACGGTTGAGGATGAACGGATCGCGCTTGACAGAGTCATCACGTTCGCGACGTGCAAAGCGCTTGCGGGTGTCCGGCGCGCTTGCCTCCTCTGCCGGCGTCCGAGTCTCCTCATCATCGCGCGTAGCCGCGACGGCCTCGCGGCTCCAGCAATCGCCCCACAACGGGCACGGCAGCATCGGCCGATAGCCGGGCGGTGCCACGTCCGGCAGTGCGCCGTCGGCGATCACGGCATCCCACAACGCTCCCCTCGACGGAGCGCCCGCGCCGAGCAGCGCCATGACGATGTGCTCGACCTGCTGCTCGAGACGCGGCAGCGGCCGCTGCGGCCGGGCGGCAGCCAGCGCCTGGGCGAGTTGCGCATGCGTGCGGGTCAGCCCCGGAAAGCGCGTCAGGACGAGCGCGGTCGTCTCGCCGGCACGGCGCAGGGCCAGGAGATCACGCCGCAGCGGATCCGTCTGCGTGATCGGCTCCGCCGGCATGGTCGCAAACCACGCCGCGAGCCAGTGATAGAGCTGCGCATTGAGCGCGCGGTCCGGCAGCAGCGGGATGGTCTCGGGCAGGAACACGGTCGCGCCGTCACGCCCGGCGTGGTCGAGGCATTCGTCACCGAGCCCGATGCGCTGGCGCCAGCCGAGCCGATGGCCCGACTTGCGCGCCTTGGCTCCGGCGATCTGCACGCCAGTCTCGCCGCCGAGCGCGCGAAACATCACGGCGATGCGGCCGCTGATGTCGGCGAGCGCCACGGCGTGCTCGGGATGGACCGGATAGCTCGACGTCGTTCCGACCAGGCGATGCCAGGCGCGGCCGACCGTCTCCTCCAGTTCGAGGAAGTCGAGCATGGCTCACCCGATCACGGCGTGCGCGACCTCGCGCAGCCCAGCCTTGACGTCGGCATCGTCAGTGAGCGGCTCGATCATGGCCGCGAGCACGGCGTCCGCAACGGGCGTTCCAGCCGTCACCAGGGTCGCGCAATAGACCAGGAGCCGGGTCGAGACGCCCTCCTCCAGATCATGGCCCTGTAGCGCGCGGAAGCGATGCGCCAGCGCCACCAGCGGCCGCACGCGCTCCGGCGACAGGCCACTCTCGGCCGCGACCACCGCGATCTCCTGCTCGGCCGGCAGGAAGCCGAACTCGATCGCGATGAAGCGCTGGCGCGTCGACGGCTTCAGCGCCTTGTGCAGCGACTGGTAGCCGGGATTGTAGGACACGACGAGCATGAAGCCGTCGGGCGCAATCAGCTCCTCGCCAGTGCGCTCCAGGGGCAGGATGCGGCGGTCGTCGGTGAGGGGATGTAGCACGACGGTGACGTCCTTGCGCGCCTCGACCACCTCGTCGAGGTAGCAGATGCCGCCCTCGCGCACAGCGCGGGTCAGCGGGCCGTCGGTCCAGACGGTGTCACCGCCCTTGAGCAGATAACGTCCAGTGAGATCGGCAGCGGTGAGGTCATCGTGACAGGCCACCGTGTGCAGCGGCAGGCCGAGCCGCACCGCCATATGGGCGACGAAGCGGGTCTTGCCGCAGCCGGTCGGGCCCTTCAGCAACACCGGCAAGCGATGCCGGAACGCATGCTCGAACAGCGCGCATTCGCTGGCGGTCGGCGTGTAGGCGGGAAAAGCGGTGGCGGGGTCGATCGCGTGCAGCGCGGCTTTCATGACGTCTCTCCGAGATCAGGGAATGCAGGCGGCGACACCACGGCCGCCGCCTGCGGGATTTCACTCCGCCGGCTGCAGCGCGCCGGGAAGCACCGGCTGCTTGATGCGGCCAGGCACCAGCACGGCCCACACGAACATCAGCGCCGCGATCGCCACGAACACCCCGGAGCCGAGCCGTACCCAGTAGAACATTGCGAGCTGGTCCTGGACGTCCATGTAGCTCTGGCCGAGCACGCGTTGCAGATGAACCTGCAGGATGCCAGCGAAGGTGAGCGCGAAGGTCATGACCATCATCGCCGTGCACATGATCCAGAAGCTCGCGATCGAGAGCCACTGGTTGTACGGCGCGCGCTGGCGCAGCTGCGGCACCGCATAGGCCATCACGGCGAGGTTCAGCATCACATAGGCGCCGAAGAAGGCGAGATGGCCGTGCGCCGCGGTGACCTGGGTGCCGTGGGTGTAGTAGTTCACCGAGGACAGCGTGTGCAGGAAGCCCCATACGCCGGCGCCGAGGAACGCCATCACCGAGCAGCCGACCGACCACAGCAGCGCGGCGCGGTTGGGATGCCTGCGGCCGGCCTTGAGCGTCATCTGCACCGTGAAGATCACCATGGTGAAGAACGGCGCAACTTCCAGCGTGGAGAACAGCGAGCCGATCCACTGCCAGTAGCCGGGGGCGCCGATCCAGTAGAAGTGATGGCCGGTGCCCAGGATGCCGGAGAACAACGCCAGCCCGACGATGACATAGAGCCACTTCTCGACCACCTCGCGATCGATGCCGTTGAGCTTGATCATCAGGAAGGCCAGCACCGAGGCCATGATCAGCTCCCAGACGCCCTCGACCCACAGATGCACGACATACCACCAGTACATCTTGTCGACCGAGAGATTGGCCGGATTGTAGAAGGCGAACAGGAAGAAGATCGCAACACCCCACAAGCCGAACAGCAGGATGTTGGTCACCGTGGTCTTGCGACCCTTCAGGGCCGTCATGGTGACGTTGAACAGGAACATCAGGCAGACCACGACGATGCCGACCTTGATGATGAAGGGCTGCTCGAGGAACTCGCGGCCCTCATGGTAGTGGAAGAGATACCCGACCACGGCCACGCCGGCTGCGCCGAAGAACATCCAGAACTGGATCTTGGCGAGCAACGGGCTGTAGAGCTCGGTTTCGGTCTCCTCGGGCAGCAGGAAATAGGTCGCCCCCATGAAGCCGATCAGGGACCACACGATCAGGGCGTTGGTGTGGATCATGCGGACGATGTTGAACGGCAGCAGAACCGACAACGTGTTCGGCAGCACATAGATCGTGCCGGCGAGCAGGCCGAAGATGACCTGGGCGAGGAAGAGCGTCAGCGCGCCGTAAAAATACAGCATCGCGACCTTCTGGGTCTCATATCTCATCGCGAATCTCTCTCATGATGGAGGGCGGGATGCAGGCTCAGCCGGCCTTGTTCGGCGGCCAGTCCTGGCGCTTGATCGTGTCGGCCCATTGCAGGAAATCGGCGAGATCGTTGAGTTCCTGGTCGGACAGGTTGAACTGCGGCATCTGGCGCCGACCCGGCGCGCCCGAAGGCTGCGATTGCATCCAGGATTTCAGCATCTCACGCGCAGCAGCGGGATCCTCCTTGCCGCCCCAGCGGTCCCAGACGTTGCCGACCTCGGGCGCGAAATACGCGCCCTCGCCAAGCAGCGTGTGGCAGTTGATGCAGGAGTTCCTCTCCCAGACATGCTTGCCGCGCGCGACGCCATCCGAGAGCGTGGCAGCGTTGGTCGAGGTCGTGACCATATAGTAGTGGCTGTGCGCGGTCAGCCCGAGGAAGATCGCAAAGAAGAAGGCCGAACCGCCGTAGAAGACGTTCCGCGCGGCCGACTTGGTCAGGCGTTCCGCCATGACACATCCTTTCCGGTTGGTGAAGGTCGATGGTGTGGAAGCAATCTATCGGCGATGCCCGAAGGCTCTTTGTCGCGGCGCAATGAGCGCGGCGATGGGCTGGTCAGACGAGCGCGCGGAATGCGACCGCGAGGCCGGCAAGACCGACAAGGCCGGTCAGCCATGCCGTAAGCAGACCGCGCCACAGCGGCGGCGCGCTGCGCAGGCCGAGATAGTCCAGCATGATCACCCTGCCCTTCGCGGCGGCGAGCGAGAGGACGAGCGCGTCAACCAGCCATCTGCCCGGCAGCAGCAGCGAGGCTGCGAGCGTGGCGATGGCGAGACAAAGCAATTGGAGCCAGGCCAGATTGAGACGATCCCGGACCATGGCTCAGCGCACGAGATAGAGGATCGGAAACATCACGATCCAGACCAGATCGACCATGTGCCAGAAAGCGGCCCCGGTCTCGACGCCGTTGGTGGTAGCGCCGCGGCTGACGACCGCAAGGATCACGATGCCGAGCACGACGTGCAGCAGGTGAAAGCCCGTCAGCAGAAAGTAGAGCGTGAAGAAGGGAGAGGTCTCCAGACCCGCGCCGGCGGCGATCTCACCGCCATATTCGGACAGCTTGATCGCGATGAACGCGACGCCGAGCAACATGGCCAAGGCGATCCAGCGGCGGGCAATGATCGGCGACGCATTCCGCGCAGCCGCAGCGCCCCGCGCAGCCGCCCAGCCACTGGTGACCAGCACGATCGTGTTCACGGCGGCGAGCCGGCTGTCGAGCACGGCCTGCCCGGCTGTGAAAACGACGGGGTGGACGGACCGCGCCACCACGAACGCGCCCAGCAAAAGGCCGAAAGCGACGAGCTCGCTCAGGATCAGCACCCACATCATGGGATCGCCGGGCAGGCCGTCGAACACGCCCCAGCGTTCCTGTTCCTCCTCCCCCACGATTGCCGACATTTCCACCTCCGGTTGGACGTCGGCAAGCTAGTCAGAGAAGCAGACGCCCTCTTTGTCGGCGCACAAACTGCGCGGCGCCCAGACGCGCTAAGGACCAGCACCTTCAAGGAGCAGCCCCATGAGCGAAGCACAGCTCGGCCTCGTCACGGCAACGCCGATCATCATCGTTTTCGCAGCCGCGCTGCGGCGCATGGGCGTGCTGTCGACGACCGGTATGGTATCGGCCATTGCGGCCTCGGTCGCGATTGCGGTCGTCCTGTTCACCACTCAGTAGCCACTCGGTAGCCGGCTTGGAACCTTTTCGGCGCCCATACGTAACCTCGTCCAGAGGTGCCGCATGGACGACAACCGATTCGCAGTGCTGCTCGGAAACGCCGCCATCAGCGTCTGGGGCGACATGCCGCGTGATATCCAGGAGGCGTTGTTCGAGACTGCGATGCGCGGCCACGACGATCTGCGCCACGACCTCGCGAAGCTCCTGCACGACCGCCATTCACCCACAGAACACCCGCCGCACCCGCCGCGAATGGCTTGAGCTGCAAGCGTTCTCAATCAGGGCGCTCGTCGGTGTTGAAATGCGATGGCTCGTCGTAACCTCGGCGGCTGCTGTAGAACAATAGCGTCATCAGCCCGATACCGACAATTAGCGAGAACACCACGCCGAGCGCCAGCGCAATCCAGCCCTCCCTCGGCATCGGCTCGCCGGGAATGGTCAGACCCGAATAGGCGTAGGCGAATGCGGCTGCGAGGATCAGCAGCAGCGCGACGATGATGGCGATCGGTCCTGCACGCATGGTGTCGTGCTCCTTCGAGCCAGAACCGGCCATCTCCCCGATCGTTCCAGGCGCGAGCGGCGAGTACGACAGCCCGCCAGTTCCGAAATATGAGAACGCGCGGCACGGCCCCGCCTGACCTTGCGCTGCAAAAAATGACAGCCTGCACGGGATGATGCCACCGACTGCTCAAAACAACGACGCTCCTGCCACGGCCGTTAGGCGCCGCATGGCTGCTCCCGCCCGGGGTCGCTAGGCGCGAGGGAACTTAACTGATAACCATGTCGGCTTCCCCATCGGCAGCACAGGACAAGGACCGGAGATGGACAACCGTAGCGAGATCTGGCGCGGCGTCGACGCGATCAAGACCCGTTTCATCGAGCTCAGTGACCGGGTGTGGGGCATGCCCGAGGTCTGCTACACCGAGGCCCGCTCCGCGGCCGAACATCTTGCCGAGCTGAAACATCAGGGTTTTCGCATCACGGAAAAGGTCGCGGGCATACCGACGGCGCTGATGGGCGAATGGGGCATGGGTGGTCCGGTCATTGCGTTTCTCGGCGAATACGACGCCCTGCCCGGCCTCAGCCAGGAGGCCGGAATCGCCGAGCACCGCCCGGTCGAGAGCAACGGCCACGGCCACGGCTGCGGCCACAATCTGCTGGGATCGGCAGCGCTGCTTGCCGCCACCGCCGTGAAGGACTGGCTCGCAGCCAACAAGATTCCCGGGCGCGTGCGCTACTATGGCTGCCCCGCCGAAGAAGGTGGCGCGGCGAAAGCCTTCATGGTGCGGTCAGGGGCGTTCGAGGATGCCGACATCGCGATCACCTGGCATCCGTCGAGTTTCTGGGAAGTGGTGATGACGCCGTCGCTGGCCAACACGCGCGCCGACTTCATCTTCACCGGCCGCACCTCGCATGCAGCTGCATCGCCGCATCTCGGCCGCAGCGCGCTCGACGCCGTCGAACTGATGAATGTCGGCGTCAACTACATGCGCGAGCACATGCCGAGCGACGCCCGCGTGCACTACGCGCTGCTCGACACCGGCGGCATCGCGCCCAACGTGGTGCAGGCCCACGCCCGCGTGCGCTACTCCATCCGCGCCCGCGATCTGCCCGGGATGAACGAGCTGGTCGGGCGCGTCCACAAGATCGCGCAGGGCGCGGCGCTGATGACCGAGACCAAGGTCGAGATGAAGATCATTTCGGCGGTCTCGAACATCCTGCCCAACACCCCGCTCGAAGAGGCGCTGTACGGAATCATGGAAGAGCTCGGGCCGCCGCATTTCGACGAGACCGACAAGGATTTTGCCGGGCAGATCCAGGCGACCCTGACCGACAAGGACATCGCCTCGGTCTACTACAGCATTGGTATGGACCCGACCGAGAAGCCGCTCGCCGACTTCCTCGTGCCGCTGAACGCCAAGCGCAATCCGCAGATCGGATCGACTGACGTCGGCGACGTCAGCTGGGTGCTGCCGACGGTCCAGGTGCACGCGCCGACGGTCGCGATCGGCACGCCGTTCCACACCTGGCAGGTCGTTGCCCAGGGCAAGTCGCCTGGGGCGCACAAGGCCATGGTGCAGGCCGCCAAGGCGATGGCGGGCCTCGGCATCAAGGCGCTCAACGATCCAGCCTTGATCGCCGCCGCCAAGGCCGACCTGAAGAAGCGCACCACGCGCACGCCCTATGTCAGTCCGCTGCCCGATGAGGTCGAACCGCCGCTGACGATGTCGGTGGCGTAACGACGAAACGGGGGGGAAACAACAATGGCGAAGAAGACAGCGAAGCGACCGCCTGCAAAGGCGGCCAAGCCGACACCGAAACGTGCGGCTGCGAGCACGGCAGCCAAGAAGAAGGCCGTCGCAAAGACCAAGGCTCGACCAGGGGCCGCCGCACCAAAACCGCGGCTGCCGAAAGGGCCGGCCTGGCAGTGGTCCGCGGTCGACACGGCGGCCGCGATCCGCTCCGGCGCGATCTCATCGGTCGAGGTGACCGAAGCGCATGTCGCGCGCATGCATCAGGTCAATCCGAAGCTCAACGCCGTCGTCGTCGACCTCTCCGAAGACGCCCTGAAGGCGGCGCGTGCCGCCGACAGAGCGCGCGACAAGACTGGCCTGCTGCATGGCGTGCCGGTCACGATCAAGGAGAACGTCGACTACCAGGGACGGCCGAATCCCAACGGCGTTCCAGCACAGATGGGCATCATTGCGCCGTCGGACGCACCGGTGGTGCGGAATCTGAAGAAGTCCGGCGCCATTGTGCTCGGCCTCACCAACACGCCGGAATTCTCGTTTCGCGGCTTCACCGACAACCCGTTGCACGGGCTGACGCTGAACCCGTGGGATCCGGAGATCACCTGCGGCGGCTCGTCCGGAGGCGCCGGCAGCGCTGTTGCTGCCGGCATCGGCGCCATCGCGCATGGCAACGATATCGGCGGCTCACTGCGCTGGCCGGCGCATTGCAACGGCATCGTCACGATCAAGCCGACGCAGGGACGCATCCCGGCCTATAACGAGAGCGCAACGGCCGAGCGGCCGATGCTGTCGCATCTGATGTCGTCGCAGGGACCTCTCGCGCGCAGCGTCGCCGACGTGAGGCTGGCGCTGGAGGTGATGAGCCGCCGCGATCCGCGCGACCCCTGGTGGGTGCCGGCGCCGCTCGAAGGCGACAAGCCAAAGCGGCCGGTCAAGGTCGCGCTCGCCAGGATCCCTGACGACATGGACGTCGATCCGTCCGTGCATGCCGCGCTCCGGCAGGCCGCCGATCACCTCGAGCGTTCGGGCTACCGGGTCAGCGAGGTCGAGGTGCCCGACATTTCCGGTGTCTGGCAGACCTGGTGCGACATCATCACCAACGAGGTCGTGGTGATGCAGGAAGCCAAGATGCTGGCTGTCACCTCCGAGGATTTCCACAAGGCCTGGGGCGGGATGCGGGCCAAAGCCGAGATGCTCGATCTCGCCGGCTGGATGCAGGCGACAGCACAACGCTCGACGCATATTCGGGCGTGGCAGCTGTTCTTCGAGGAGTACCCGGTGGTGCTGGCGCCGACGACGGTCAAGCCGACGCCGGGTCCGCGCGAGGACACCGTCAGCGCCGCGCGCGTGCGCGAGATCTTCTTCAACGAGATCCGCTTCATCTCCGCGATCAATGTCCTCGGCCTGCCCGGCGCGGTGGTCCCCGTCGCGGTGCACCAAGGCCAGCCGATCGGCGTGCAGCTGATCGCAGGACGCTATCGCGAGGACCTCGCGCTCGATGCCGCCGCGGCCATCGAGAAGCGCGCCGGCATGCTGGTTCGGCAGCTGTGGGAGAAGATGGCCTGACGCTCGGACGGCCCTGAGGATCAGCCGATCTTCAGGGCTGTCGTTTTCTCGACACTGCCCTGCAACGATTGTCGATAGTCGAACACTGACGTCCGTGAGCGCCCGCTCGAGATCCCTCCGGTTGACCGGAATTGGCCGACTTGTCTATTTTGGTGTATACGAATGGATATAGCACGGCAGGGGCACTGGCCCATGCGCCGGAATGAGACTTGCAATTCACCGAAACGACCCCATCGGTGGATATGAACAAGGACAATTTTGATGAGATCGATGCGCTTCGTCACCGCCGTCCTATGTGCGGCAGCCACGCTGCTGACCGGCGCGAACGCCTTCGCCGCCAGTGCCAACGTCGCCGTGGCTGCCAACTTCACCGAGCCGGCCAAGGAGATCGCAGGCCTGTTCAAGGCCAAGACGGGACACGAGCTGGTGCTGAGCTTTGGCGCGTCCGGGCAGTTCTACACCCAGATCAAGGAGAACGCGCCGTTCGCGATCCTGTTGTCCGCCGACGACGAGCGGCCGAAGAAGCTGGTCGATGACGGCCTCGGCGTCGCCGAGAGCCGCTTCACCTATGCGATCGGCAAGCTGGTGCTGTGGAGCAAGGATCCGAACATCGTCAAGGGCGAGGAAACCCTGAAGGCGAACGCGTTCAACAAGCTGTCGATCGCCAACCCCGCCGCCGCCCCCTACGGCGCCGCCGCGGTCGAGACGCTGAAGGCGCTCAAGCTCTATGAGACGATCCAGCCCAAGATCGTCCAGGGCAACACGATCTCGCAGGCGTTCCAGTTCGTCGACACCGGCAATGCCGAGCTTGGCTTCGTCGCACTGTCGCAACTGATGCCGAACGCCGGCGGCTCGCGCTGGCTGGTGCCGCAGAGCCTCTACAGCGAGATCCGCCAGGATGCCGTGCTGCTGAAAGCCTCTGCAGGCAACGAGGCCGCGACCGCCTTCCTGACCTTCCTCAGGAGCCCGGAAGCCCGTGCGGTCATCGAGAAGTTCGGCTATGCTCTGGACCCGAAGTCGGGCACCTGAGCACTCGCATTGATGAATCTCCACGTCTCGGCCGACATCTGGCAACCGATCCGGCTGACCCTCGAACTCGCGGCGATCACGACTGTGATCCTGATGATCGTGGGTACGCCGATCGCGTGGTGGCTGGTGCGGTCGCGGGCGTGGTGGAAGGAGGCGGTCGCGGCGCTCGTCGCCATCCCGCTGGTGCTGCCGCCGACCGTGCTCGGATTCTATCTGCTGGTCGCGCTTGGCCCGAGCGGCCCCGGCGGAGCGCTGGCTTCGCTGTGGGGCGCGCGCACGCTCGCCTTCACCTTCCCCGGCCTCGTCATCGGCTCCGTGCTGTTCTCGATGCCGTTTGTGGTGCAGCCGATCCGCAACGCGTTCGAGGCGATGGGCGAAAAGCCGCTCGAAGCGGCAGCTACCTTGCGCGCATCGCCCTGGCGCGCGTTCTGGACCATTGCGGTGCCGCTCGCGAGCCCCGGCTTCCTCACCGGCGCGATCCTCGGCTTCGCCCATACCGTCGGCGAGTTCGGCGTGGTCCTGATGATCGGCGGCAACATCCCCGGCAAGACCAAGGTGCTGTCGGTCGCGATCTTCGACTATGTCGAGACCTCGCAATGGACCGAGGCGTCGGTGCTCGCGCTCGGCATGGTCGTGTTCTCGTTCTGCGTCATTCTCGCGATGATGCTGATCGAGAAGAAGATGAGCCGGACCGCGTCATGAGCACCGTGAAAGTCGATTTCCGCGGCATGCTCGGACGCTTCGATCTGAACGCTCGCTTCGAGGTCCCGGCGCGCGGCGTGACCGCGATCTTCGGCCCCTCGGGCTGCGGCAAGACCGCTGTGATGCGCTGCATTGCCGGCCTCAATCGCCTCGCTGGCGGATTGTGCTCGGTCGCGGGCGACGTCTGGCAGGACGAAAAGACCTTCCGTCCCGTGCATCAGCGGCCGATCGGCTACGTGTTCCAGGAAGCCAACCTGTTTCCGCACCTCTCGGTTCGTGCCAATCTGATGTACGGCCATCCCGGCCAAAGCGGTGCGGCCGCGATCGGCTTCGGCGAGGTCGTTGCGCTGCTTGGAATCGACAGGCTGCTGGACCGCTCGCCACGCCATCTCTCGGGAGGCGAGCGGCAGCGCGTCGCGATCGGTCGCGCCTTGCTCAGCCAGCCGAAGCTGCTGCTGATGGACGAGCCGCTGTCGGCGCTCGACCAGATGACCAAGGACGAAATCCTGCCCTATCTGGAGCGGCTGCACGCCGCGCTGGAGCTGCCGATCCTCTACATCAGCCACGACATCACCGAGGTCGAGCGGCTCGCCGATCAGCTGGTGCTGATGCGCCACGGTGCTGTCCTCGCGTCCGGTCCGCTATCCAAGCTTCAGGCCGACCTGTCGCTGCCGCTCGCGCTGTCACGTAATGCCGCCGTGAGCCTCGACGCCACGGTCCTGGAGCAGGACGCAACCGACGGCATGGCGACGCTCGCCGTGTCCGGCGGCCAGTTCCTGCTGCCGGCCGAGCCGATCGCGCCGGGCGCTCGGCGCCGCCTGCGCGTGCTGGCCGACGATGTCAGCCTCGCGCGTGACACGCCGAGCCGCAGCACCATCGTCAACGTGCTGCGCGCGAAGATCCTCGAGATCCGCAGCCAGTCGGATCACCGCGTCACCGCCCTGCTCGGCCTCGGCCAGGACGGTCAGGGCGCGCGGCTGCTGTCACGCGTGACCCAGCGCTCGTGGAACGAGCTGGGCCTGCAGCCGGGACTGGAGGTCTACGCCCAGGTCAAGGGCGTCGCGCTGGTCCGCCGCGAAGACCCCGCCGCCTGATCCGCCGCGACGGCGCCGTCCACCATATCGCGTCATGTTATATATGCGACAATATAGCTCAAGTGTTATATCTGAAACAATATAGCTTCGGATTATACGACATCGCGCCAGCTCAAGTTTCATCAATGCAATGAGCGAGTTGACCGGTGAGAGGCCGGCTGGCCCGGCGCTTGCTACCTCGATCCCGCAACACGAGGTCATCAGCATGAAAGCCGCCGCCGCCGTCACCTGGCATCCGAACGCGCCCAAGCCGCTCGCGCTGGTGCTCGGCACCAACGAGATCGCCTCCGCCGTCGCGGCCAGGCTCAACCATGCCCGCTTCGCGATCGTGCTCTGTCATGACGCGTTCCCGCCGGTGATCCGGCGCGGCATGGCCTTCCACGACGTCCTGTATGGCGACACGCGCGACATCGACGGCGTGATCGGCTGCCGTGCAGACAACATTGCGGAGGTCGTGCGGATCCATTGCGAGCCCGGCCACGTCGCCGTCACTGAAATGCATCTCACGGACATCATCGCCTTCCGCTATCCGGCCGTCATCATCGACGCCCGCATGCAGAAGCATCTGGTGACGCCGGATCTGCGCGGCGTCGCCGGCATTGCCGTCGGCATCGGCCCGCGCTTTGCGGCCGGGCAGAATTGCGACGTCGCGATCGAAACGCATCCTTGCGAGACCGGTGCGATCGTGGCGCAGGGCACGACGCGGAACGCGGACGGCAAGGCCCGCGATCTCGGCGGCGCCGGGCGCGAGCGCTTCGTCTATTCGGACCAGGAGGCCGTCTGGCACACGCCGCTCGATATCGGCACCCGCGTCTACAAGGGGCTGCAGCTCGGCTCGCTCGGCGGCATGGCGGTGCTCGCGCCGCTCGACGGCGCGCTACGCGGGATCGCGCGCGACGGCGTGCGCGTGCCCGCCAACGTCAAGCTGCTCGAGATCGATCCGCGCGGCCGGAGCGCCGCCTGGACCGGCATGGACGAGCGCGGCCAGGCGATCGCGGCGAGCGTCGTCTCGGCGGTTCACAACATCATGCAAACCGGTCGGAAGGCGGGCCGCGTCTCCGCCAACGTGTGAGGAGGACTGCCATGGGTATAGCTGAGGTCGGGACTTGTCAGATCGTGGCGCTGCAAGGCGCCGCGTCCACCGTGATCCAGGATCTGCTCGGCGATTTCGCCGTCCGCCTTGCAGGCGCCGGACTGCGTGTCTCTGGCGTGATCGAGAGCAGCGCGGACAAGGCCAAGCCGTGCAAAGCCATGATGCTGCGCAGTCTCGACGACGGCCGCCTGTTCTCGATTTCCCAGGATCTCGGTCCGGGATCACAGGCCTGCAATCTCGATCCGGAGGGCCTGGCGCTTGCCTGCGCCGCCGTGCAGCAGTCGATCATCAGGGGCACCGACCTCGTCATCCTCAGCAAATTCGGCAAGCAGGAAGCCATGGGCGGTGGCCTCGCCGACGCTTTCGGCTCCGCCCTCGCCGCGGGACTTCCCATCATCACGGCGGTCTCCCCGGCCATGATGGAAGCGTGGACGAACTTCGCCGGCCTGTTCGCCGAATGCGTCCACGCCGATGTCGCGCGCGGACATGGCTGGATCGAGGCGTGGTCCGGCCGCAGGGTGACATCGCGATACGCTCGTGACATGATCAGCTCTCCACGCGAGCGGATCGGAATGGCATGAAGGGCGCGGCGCAGATCGCATTGACTGTCAACTTCGGCAATGGCGGAAGCCTGTCCCCGGAGGATCTGCTGCTGATCGATGTCATACGCAAGGAGCGCTCGATCCTCGGTGCGGCGCGCGCGAGCGGCATCTCCTACCGCAAGTGCTGGCTGATGGTCGATGCGCTCAACCGCACCTTCGAGACGCCGGTGTTCGAAACCCATCCCGGCCGCCGCGGCGGCGGTGCTGAGATCACGCCGTTCGGCGAACGTCTGATCGCGCTGTATCGATCGATGGAGCGGCGCACGCGGACAGCCACGGCCGCCGCACTTGGCGAATTGCAGAAGGCTACGGATCGCCACTATCAGAAGCGGGCCAGCGGCGCGGTCGAGGCAGCTCCGAAGGCCGAACCGCGCCGGGTCCGATCGCGACGCTCTTGATCATCGCCCAGGC
Source organism: Bradyrhizobium ontarionense (assembly GCF_021088345.1). Lineage (NCBI taxonomy): Bacteria > Pseudomonadati > Pseudomonadota > Alphaproteobacteria > Hyphomicrobiales > Nitrobacteraceae > Bradyrhizobium > Bradyrhizobium ontarionense. The sequence continues at coordinate 3,380,470 of NZ_CP088156.1, forward strand.
GGACAGATCGGTTTCCAGCGCGAGCCGCTCGACCGACTCCAACGTCACCAGGGCGTGGAGCTTCGTCGAACCAAGATCGAACGTGACGCGCACGTAGGGAGGCTCAAGAGCCAGGATCTCCTCGATCCGGCCGGGCAGCCGGTTGGTGATCGAAACATCCATCGGCCGCGACAGCGCGATCGACACGTCGCGCGCCTCGATGGTCACGGAGACGCCGGCATCGACAGGGGCATCGACCATCGGCACCCGCAACTCGCCATCTGCAAAGAACAGCGTCGACATGCCATATTGCGGATCATGGCGCAGCACGCGCGCAGGAACGGTCGTGCTCAGCACGACCGATGAGGCCGACGACGATGCAGACTGGCCAGTCATCGCGCGGCAGTCTCCACGGCCTCAGGGACGATCGTGGTCGTACAGGACGCGCACGCGAATGGTGCCTTCGACCGCGCGCAGCTCCGCAAGCAGTTCCTCGCCCTCGCCACCGACGACATCGGTTTCCAGCACGACATAGCCGACTTCGGGATCGGTCTGCAGATATTGCGCGAGGATGTTGATGTTGTGCCGCGACACGGCGTCGTTGACCTGCCGCAGCACGCCCGGCACGTTGCGGTGGACATGGATGAAGCGCGTGCCGGTCGGGCGCGCCGGCAGCTGCACCTGGGGGAAGTTGACCGCGCCGAAAGTCGAGCCGACGTCGGAGTAGTCGATCAGCTTGCGCGCGACCTCGCCGCCGATGCGATCCTGCGCCTCCTCGGTGGAGCCGCCGACATGCGGGGTCAGGATCACATTGGGCAGCCCCTGCAGCGGCGACACGAATGGATCGGCGTTCGAGGCGGGCTCGACCGGAAACACGTCGACCGCGGCGCCTGCGAGCTTGCCCTCACGCAGCGCGCTGGCCAGCGCCTCGATGTCGACGACCGTGCCGCGCGAATTGTTTATCAGATAAGCGCCGTCCTTCATCTGCCGGATCTGGCGCTCGCCGATCATGTTGGCGGTGGCCGGCGTCTCCGGCACGTGCAGCGAGACGACGTCGCTGCTGGCGAGCAGCTCGTCGAGGCTCTCGACCGGCTCGGTGTTGCCGTGGCGCAGCTTGTCGGTGAGATCGAAGAAGATCACCCGCATGCCCATGGTTTCGGCGAGGTTCGACAGCTGCGAACCGATATTGCCGTAGCCGATGATGCCGAGCGTCTTGCCGCGCACCTCGCGGCTGCCATTCGCCGATTTGTCCCAGCCGCCGGCATGCGCCGATACCGAGCGGGGGAAGATGCGCCGCATCAGCATCACGACCTCGGCGATGGTCAGCTCGGCGACGCTGCGCGTATTCGAATAGGGCGCGTTGAAAACGGGAATGCCGAGCCGCCGCGCCGCGTCGAGCTCGACCTGGTTGGTGCCGACCGAGAAGCAGCCGACCGCCATCAGCCGGTCGGCCGCCTGCAGCACTTCCTCGGTCAGATGCGTGCGCGAGCGAATGCCAAGCATGTGCACGCCGGACAGCATCCGCTTCAGTTCCGCCGAACCCAGCGCCTTCGGCAGCCGCTCGATTTCCGTATAGCCGTTGGCCTCGAACATGCGGACGGCCGAGTCGTTCACGCCCTCCAGGAGCAGAACGCGGATCTTTTGCTTGGGCAGCGATAACGGCATGGACCTGGCCTAAATCAATCGTGGATGTGTCGCAGTGTAGCGGTTGTTACAGTCGCGATGCGTTGAAACTTGGTGAATGCGACGCGGCAGGGTCGCTTTCTGTCGTTTTCCCAGGGTCTTGTCTACTCCGTACCGGCATTTTGACCGGCGATGCAAAATCAGCGCCTGGCATACCTGCCGCGCTGCACGGTCCGCACTGCAACAACCGCAGATCGTTGTTTTGGCTGCTGACAAACCATGCGAGCAGCGTTAGCCTTTCGGTCAATCACAAAATCATCGGGAGGTCAGCATGTCAGACGGAATGGTCGAGGCAGGCGCGCCGGAATCGACTCAAGGCGAAATTCAGACGGTCGATGTCGGCGTTGTCGGCGCCGGATTTGCAGGATTGTACCTGCTGCATCGCCTGCGCAAGGCGGGTCTCTCGACGGTGGCGCTGGACACGGCCAACGATGTCGGCGGCACCTGGTATTGGAACCGCTATCCGGGCGCGCGCTGCGACATCCAGACCGTCGACTACAGCTACACCTTCGACCCCGAGCTCGAGACCGCCTGGCAGTGGTCGGAGAAATACGCGACGCAGCCGGAGATCCTGCGCTATCTCGGCTTCGTTGCCGACCGTTACGATCTGCGCCGCGACATCCGCTTCGGCACCCGCGTCCTCGGCGCCGCCTGGGATGATTCGAAAGAGCGCTGGCTGCTCACGACCGACAAGGGCCCTGCCGTCTCCTGTCGCCACTACATCATGGCGACCGGCTGCCTGTCGCAACCGAAGCCGCCGGAAATCGAGGGCGTCCACGACTTCAAGGGCGAGATCTACTTCACCAGCCGCTGGCCGCATGACGGCGTCGACCTCCGCGGCAAGCGCGTCGCCATGATCGGCACCGGCTCGTCCGGCATCCAGTCGATCCCCATTATCGCCGAACAGGCGTCGCAGCTGACGGTGTTCCAGCGCACGCCGAACTTCGCTCTCCCTGCGCATAATGGCCCGCTGCCGGAGGATCGCGCCGCGCAGCTCGCGCAGGATCGCAACGGGCTGCGCGAGCAGGCACGCTGGTCGCTGACCGGCGTGCCGATTCCGCCGGCCGTCGAATTCAGCTGGCAGATGAGCGAGGCCGAGCGGCGCGAGCGCTTCGAGAAGCTGTGGGCCTCGGGCGATCTCGTGGGCATGCTGACCCAGCTCTGGGCGGACCAGGGCGTCGATGCCGACGGCAATGCGCTGCTAGCCGATCTCATCCGCGAGAAAATCCGCGAGATCGTCAAGGATCCCGAAACCGCCGCGGCGCTAACGCCCCACGACCATCCGTTCGGTGCCAAGCGCCCCTGCCTGGACACCAACTACTACGCGACATTCAATCGTCCGAACGTCACGCTCGTCAATCTGCGCCAGGAGCCGATTGCGTCAATCACCGCAAACGGCATCAAGACCGACAAGCGCAGCTTCGACATCGACGTCATCGTGTTCGCGACCGGCTTCGATGCGATGACCGGCGCGATCCGCGCCGTGCATCCGATCAAGGGGCGCGATGGCAAATCGCTCGACGACACCTGGGCGAAGGGCCCGGAGACCTATCTCGGATTGACCGTCGCCGGCTTCCCCAACCTGTTCCTGATCACCGGTCCCGGCAGCCCGTCGGTGCTGTCGAACATGGCGGTGTCGATCGAACAGCATGTCGACTTCGTGGTGGATCGCCTGGCTGCGATGCGCGAGGCCGGCTTCACGACGATCGAGCCGACGGAGACCGCGCAGGCGGGGTGGACGCGCCACATGGCGGACTGCGCGACCGTGACGCTGCATCGGCTCGCCAACACCTGGTACACGGGCGCCAACGTCCCGGGCAAGCCACAGGCGCTGATGCCCTATACCGGCGGCGTCGGCCCCTATCGGGGCATCTGCAACGAGATCGTCAGCCGCGGCATGCTCGGCTTCAAGCTGACCGGCCCGAACGGCGCGACACAGTGCAACGACGGCGAGATCGTGAAGCTGCAGCCGGATGTCCGGCTGGTGCTGAACATGCTCACCGAGATGAATCTGCCGCCGATCGAATCGCTCGGCGCCGCAGGCGCCCGCGAGTTCGTGACGCAGTTCAATGCGGCGCGCCCGCCGGGACGGCCCGTCGGCGAGGTGAAGGACGGCACGTTGCAAGGCGCCGACGGTCCCCTGCCCTACCGGCTCTATCGTCCGGCCACGCCCGGCCCGCATCCGATCGTCGTTTACTTCCATGGCGGCGGCTGGGTGCTCGGCGACGAGCAGTCGGACGATCCATTCTGCCGCGACATGTGCCGCCGCTCCAACATGATCTTCGTCAGCGTCGGCTATCGCCACGCGCCCGAGCATCGTTTTCCGGCCGCCGCCGAGGATGGCTACGCCGCGACACGCTGGATCGCGGAACATGCTGCCGAACTCGGCGGCCGCGAGGGCCCTGTTCTGGTGGCCGGTTGGAGCGCGGGCGGCAACATCGCGGCTGTCACGTGTCAGCTCGCACGCGATCGTGGCGGGCCTGATATCGGCGGCCAGCTGCTGCTGTGCCCCGCGACCGACTGCAGCTTCGATCGTCCGTCCTATACAGAGAACGCGACGGGCTACTTCCTGACGCGGTCGCTGATGTACTGGTTCTGGGACATCTACTGCTCGCCGGCCGATCGCACCGACCCGCGCGTGTCGCCGCTGCGCGGTAGGCTTCAGGGCCTGCCGCCGGCCTATGTCGTCACCTGCGAGTTCGATCCGTTGCGCGATGAAGGCATCGCCTATGCGGAGGCGCTCGCCGCGGCCGGCGTGCCGGTCGGGCAGCTGAAAGCGCACGGCCACTTCCATTCGTCGTTCATGATGGTCGACGTCGTCATTACCGGTGTCGGCGGCCGCCTGCAGATGGCCGAAGCGCTGCAGGTGTTCGCGCGATCACCGGAGGACAGCGCCACGCATGAGATCAACGCCGCGGCGAGCTGATCGGCGGCGGCCGGCGCTGATCGGGACGGCCCGCTTGTTTGCGGGTCGTTACGGTGATGCGCAGCTTGCTCTGGAACGACGATGTCAGCGTGTCACGCCGAGGCCACGGCCTCGTCATAGGCACGCACGGACGTGCGTGCGGTCTCACGCACATCGCTCGCAGTCATGCCCGGCTTGTACAGGCTCGAGCCGAGACCAAAGGCACGCACGCCGGCCGCGACATAGGAGGCGAGATTGTTGTCCGACACGCCACCGACGGCGCCGACCACCACGCCTTTCGGCAGCACCGCGAGTTGCGCCGCAATTCCCGACGGGCCGAGCACAGAGGCGGGGAAATACTTCAGAGCCGAAGCGCCGCAGCGCAACGCGAGAAATGCTTCGCTTGGCGTGAACACGCCGGGCATCGTCACCATATCGTAGGCCTGCGCCGTCGCCAGCACTTCCGCATCGACGTTCGGACTGACCATCAGACGGCCGCCGGCCTCCGCGACCCGCACGCAATCCGGCGCATTGACGACCGTCCCTGCGCCGATCAGGCACTGCTTGCCGAACCGCGTCGCCAGGCGTTCGATCGAAACGAACGGATCCGGCGAATTGAGCGGAACTTCGATCATCTCGAATCCTGCCTCGATCAGGACGTCGACGACCGCCTCGGCCTCGTCGGGTTTGATGCCACGTAAGATCGCAACGAGCGACCGCTTCACAACCGGCCAGACAACGGACTGTGTCATTCAGAAACGCGCTCCCCAGATCTGCCGCGCGGCCTTGATCAGGCCGCGGCGCGACGCCTGTTCGGCATCGCATTCGTTCACATCGAAACCAGTCGTAGCCAGCGCCTCACGATAGAGCTGGCCGAGCCGGCCCGTTCCGATCAATCGCAGCGGAAGCTCGGCACCGAAGCGCGCGCGAGCATCAGCGATCTCGGCGCCGATCAGAAGCCCCGAGAGCCGAGCAGCTCCGTCAGACCGCTGCTCGAAGCCGAGCAGCTGCGCCGCGCGCAGCCGGAATAGCGCGCTGGTCAAGCTGGTCGGCGCGGCCAGTATCGACCCGAGGCCCGCGCGGAACGGCCCGCCGTCCTCCGTGCCTGATCCGCCAGGCTCGACGGCGTGCATCAGGATGCTGTGCTGGGAGATGACCGCGAACAGCTCGCCCGTCATGTAGGTGGCGAAATCGATCACCGCGCCGGCGTCGATGCGGATCCATTTGCTGTGGGTCCCGGGGATGCAGACGATCCCGGTGAAGTCGGGCTCCGTGACGCCGAGCAGTTGGGTTTCTTCGCCGCGCATCACGTCCGGCTGATCCGGCCGCACCTGCGCGAGCCCCGGCAGGATCCTGACATCGCCATCCGTGGCGACGCGGATCGCGCCGGCATGCAGCGCATCGAGACGGGTGGGCGTGTGCAGATACGGCGCCTCGACCCAGCCTTGCCGCGCGCCGGCCATGCCGCAGATCAGTACCGGAACATCGGCCGACGCGCCAAGCTTCGCCAGATGATCGCGCAGCACCGGCGCGAAGCCTGATGTCGCGCAATGCAGCATGCCCTCGCCACCGCGGCTCTCGGCGAGCTCCGTCCCGTCTCCGGCCATCAGCCAGGCGCGGAAGCTGGAGGTTCCCCAGTCGACGGCAACAAAGGCCGGCGTTGCGGACGAATAGACGGCGGTCACATCCTGCTCCCGAACACTTCGACATCATCGCAATGGCATGCCCGGCGGGCCGCGCAAACCATAAACTGCATCGTGCACGATTATGCACGTTGTATTTCTTGTTTGTGCATGATACCGGGGCGACATGTCAGACCTGCCACTGGCGCGCCGCGACCAGATCGCCCACCGCCTCGCTGCAGGGCAAGCGGTCATCGCGGCCGCCCTCGCGAACGAATTCGGCGTCTCCGAGGATGCAATCCGGCGCGATCTGCGCGCGCTTGCCGCCGAGGGACGCTGCCGCCGGGTGTATGGCGGCGCACTGCCCAACGCCGGCGGCGTGACACCGATGGCGGCGCGAATCGGGCAAGGTCGCGAGCGCAAGCTGGCGCTCGCCCGGACGGCCGCCCGCAACATCGCGCGCGGGGAATTTCTCTTCCTCGACAGTGGCAGCACCAATCTCGCGCTCGTCGAAGTCCTACCCGATGATTTCGATCTCACCATCGCGACCAACGCCATCGACATTGCCGCAGCCGTGCTACATCGGCAGGATCTGCAACTGATCGTGATCGGCGGCTCCGTTCACGCCGCAGTCGGCGGCTGCGTCGACGCCGACGCCCTCATGCAGGTGCAGCGCTTGAACATCGACCGCTGCTTCATCGGCGCCTGCGCTGTGTCGGCGCAAGGCGGCATCAGCGCGCTTGATCCGACTGACGCAGCTTTCAAGCGGACTCTGCTGTCGCTGAGCCGCGTGAGCGTCACAATGGTCACCAACGAGAAGCTCGAGACGCGAGCACCTCACCGTATCGCCGGCGCCAAGACGATCAGCCAGCTAACCGTCGAGCATGACGCGCCGGCTGCCCGAATCGCCCTGCTGAGACGGGCGGGAGCCACGATCGTGACGGCCGCTCCGCCCGTATGACGGCGCCTTTCAGAGTTTCAGGAAGCATCCAGATGACTTCGGATCACCGCGCGGCTCGGCTCGCGACGCGCCTGGCCTTCTTCGTCGCCGGCTTCGGCATCGCCTGCTGGGCACCGCTGGTGCCGTTCGCCAAGCAGCGGCTCGGTGTGGATGATGCGACACTCGGGCTGCTGCTGCTCTCGCTCGGCGTGGGATCGGTCGCATCGATGCTGGCCGCCGGACTCCTGAGCGCCCGTTACGGCAGCAAGCCCGTCATCATCGTCAGCGGCATCGGCCTCGCGCTGTTCCTGCCGCTGCTGGCGATTGCAGCAACACCAGCGACACTCGCGCTCGCATTGTTCGCATTCGGCGCGGCGTTGGGCTCACTCGACGTCGCCGTGAACATCCAGGCCATCGAGGTCGAGCGGCTGAGCGGGCGGCCCCTGATGTCCGGCTTCCACGCGCAGTTCAGCATCGGCGGCTTTGCAGGCTCCGGCGTCATGACCGCGCTGCTCGCCTTCGATATCGCGCCGCTGCTCGGTACGCTCGCCTGCTGCGCGCTCGCATTGGTCGCGATGATTGCCGCTGCGCCGCGACTGTTGGCGAGCAAACCGGCGCAGTCGGGTCCTCTGCTCGTGCTTCCTCATGGCGCCGTGATGCTGCTGGCGGCGCTCGCGGCAATCATGTTCCTGGTCGAGGGGGCGATGCTCGACTGGAGCGCATTGCTGCTGACCGGCTCCGGCCGCCTGCCCGCAGCTCAGGCCGGCCTCGGCTACATCATGTTCTCGATCGCGATGACCGCCGGCCGCCTCGTCGGCGATGGCGTCGTCGCACGGGTGGGCGACCGCGCGACGTTGCTGTGGGGCAGCGCCATCGCAATCACGGGCTTCATCGTTCTGCTGACGGTTCCATCAGTTCTTGCCGCCATGGCAGGCTTTGCACTGATCGGCCTGGGCGCATCGAACCTCGTCCCGGTGCTGTTTCGCAGGGCCGGCGCACAGAGCGTGATGCCAGTTGGACTGGCGGTCGCCGCAGTCACCACGGCCGGTTACTCCGGCGTGCTGCTCGGGCCTGCCGGCATCGGCTTCGTCGCGGCGGCGACCAGCCTTGCGACCGCATTCTGGATCCTCGCGGCGCTGCTCGTCATCGTGCTGCTGAGCGCGCCCTTGGTCGCACGAGCGCCGCGCTAGCAACGAGCCGCGCGGCTTCGGTTTGCCCCGCATGGGGTACGCGCTCATCGCGATCGCGGCGGTCTATCAGCTCGCGCTGCTGGCGCGCGCGTGACCTCCCGGGAAGACGGCATCACCTATCGCTGATGCACGCGCACGGCTGCCGTTCCGCGGGCGGGCGCTTCGCCTGCGCCCCGCTTGCGGTGACCGCGGGAGCAGAGCAGGATCGCCCGCGATGACCGGGAGCACAGCAATGACGATCGAGGACGGCGAGCCCATCGGGAGTACACGCGGTGTCGCCGACGCACACAACGACACCCAAGAATGCGACGCGCATTTCCTGCGCCACAGTTTTGCGGTCGCCCGCCGCTCGATGGCGCACGGCAATCATCCGTTCGCCGCGGTCCTCGTCGACGCCGGCGGGCACGTGCTGATCGAGGCGGAGAACGGCTACATGCCGGCCCGTGACGCCACCGCCCACGCGGAGCGCGTGCTCGCTACGCAGGCCTGTACCTCGCTTCTGCCGGAGGTCAGGACAACGGCCACGCTCTATTCGTCCGCAGAACCCTGCGCGATGTGCGCGGGCGCGATCTACTGGGCCGGGATCGGACGCGTGGTCTATGGATTGAGCGAGCGGCGGCTGCGCGACATCACCGGCAACCATCCGGAGAATCCCACCCTCGACCTGCCCTGCCGCGAGGTCTTCGCGAGCGGCCAGCGCGCGACCGAGGTGGTTGGCCCCCTGCTCGAAGACGAAGCAGCTGCGCTGCACGCCGGGGTCTGGGACAAATGACCTGAGACAAATGACCTGAGGCAAATGAGCTGCGATCAATGAAAAGGCGCCGCGACATCGCCGCGGCGCCTTCGCATATCCTACAGGTCGATCTGGGCGTCAGAACTTGACCGACACGCCGGTGTACAGCGACGACTCGGTGCAGGAGTTGGTGCTCACGCCAGCGACCGTGCAGACGCCCGGTGCCGCGTTGTGGTCGAGGCCGAACTTGTTCTGCCAGTAGCGATACGCCACCCACACGTCCACCATGTGAGAGTACTTCGCGCCCATGAAGGCCTTGGAGGCGTCGAACGTCAAACGGATCGGCTCGCTGTTGATCTCCATCTTGGTTGCAGTGCCACCCGAGGCGACACCGAGCGGCTGGTTCTGGTTGCCCTTCGGACCATAGAAGCCGGCGCGGCCGCTGATCGAGAAGTACCGAACGCTCTCCGGCAGGAAGCCGAGATCCATGTCATAGTTCAACTCGACGGCCCAGGTCGGATTGTAGCTGGTGTTGCCGTCGGGAGAGCAGGTCACGCCCGGAACGCCGCCAGCGAACAGGCCGCATTGAATGAATGCGTTGTGGTTCGAGAACTCCCAGTACATCAGGGGCGCAACGTTGAAATAGCCCTTGTAGGGAAGATCGAACGCAAACTGCAGACCGGCGACGACATCACGCTTGGCAGGCGCCAGGAACGTGTTCTCGGTGTTGGCGTCCATGCCGACCTCGAACGAGACGTTGTGCAGCGGTCCGACCGTGAAGGCATTGGTGTTGAACAGCTGGTTCCAGCCCAACGTCGAACGGAACAGACCGTAGATCTCGGTCGCGCCGGCGCAGCTCGCAGGCGCGCCGAAAATGTTGCCGGGCCCGGTGCAAGGTCCAGCCGGATCGTTCTTGTCCGACTTGAACATCGAGATGGTGAAGAAGTTGGTGCCGTAGCCCCAGACGTCGAAATGGGTGAACGAAAATACGCTCTTGGCCGTCTTGCCGTTGTACGAGCCGTTGGCATTCCGGGTGAACATTCCCGGATCCGTTCCCGTGAAGATGTAGGAGTAGGTCGCCCGGTTGTCGACGACGAGGAAGAACGGCAGGTCGGCCGGAGCCTTTTTCGCCATCGCCTTGGCCGGCAGATCGGCTGCGCCTGCCGGAGCGGCGGACGACAGGACTGCAGCGCCGAGCGCAACGGCAACCGCGATGGATTTATAGAACGACATGTAGAACACCCCCAATTAGCAAGCGCCGATTCCGGACTTGCATGCACAGTTGCGCTGTTCCCCCGGCGCGAGAAGCCTCAACTTTCTCCAGGGCTTGCCCGCGCTTTGATCAAGGTTCCGCCGCAATCCCCTCCGGCCGCGTCGCCCTTCGGTTCCAAATCCTGGGACGATCGGTCGCAGTCTGGCTGGCCCTTGGAATCGCTCTTGCCGGTTCACATTGCTGGAGTTTTCCAGAGCCGGACGGCGCGGCGAACAGCGGTGTGCTTCAGCACTTCTGGGACGAGACCGAAGCCCGAAACGACCCATTGCATGACGCTGCTCATCCAACGGGCAGCCTGCTACGCAGGACTGATTTTCCGGGGACTGTCGCAAAAGTGCCACATGCCATTTTCACGCGTTCGCTCTCCGTGATTGCAGTGCGAAAACACCACAACCGCGCGCCAGCGCGCAAAACACACCCGTCAACCTGAGCAAGAGTTGAGCAGACGATGGCGCTTTTCGCCTCTTACGCGCCGCGGCAAATTAGCTCACAATTGAGGCAGTTCCACTCCGTGCCCAAATCGCAGCGATGCCTGATCCCGCGCCGGCCGATCCTCACAGCACACCTCCGCTCCTGCAGACGGTCGGATTGACCAAGCGCTATGGCGACTTCCTTGCCAACGATAGGATCGACATCGAGATCTGGCCGCGACAGATCCATGCCTTGCTTGGCGAGAACGGTGCCGGCAAGTCGACCCTGGTGAAGACCATCTACGGTCTCGTGCAGCCCAGTGCGGGCGAGCTGCGCTGGCAGGGCGTACCGATCAAGCCGTCCGGGCCGGCGGAAGCGCGGGCGCTCGGGATCGGCATGGTCTTCCAGCATTTCTCCCTGTTCGACAATCTCACCGTGGCCGAGAACGTGGCGCTCGGGCTCGACGGCAAGGAGCCGTTCAAGGCGATCTCGGCCAGGCTTGCCGACGTCGCGCGCGACTACGGCCTGCCGCTCGATCCGAAGCGCGAGGTCTGGCAATTGTCGGTCGGCGAGCGCCAACGCATCGAGATCGTGCGCGCGCTGATGCAGAACCCGAAATTCCTGATCCTCGACGAGCCCACCGCCGTGCTGACGCCGCAGGAGGCCGATCAGCTGTTCGTGGTGTTGGAGCGTCTGAAGGCGGAAGGCCGCGCCATCCTCTACATCAGCCACAAGCTCGATGAGGTGAAGCGGCTGTGCGACACCGCTACCATTCTGCGCGGCGGCAAGAAGGTCGCGACCTGCAATCCGAAGCTCGAGACCGCAGCCTCGCTCGCCCGCATGATGGTGGGCACAGAGATCAAGCAGGTGAAGCCGCCGGCCGAACGCAAGACCACTGTGCCCCGCCTGGTCGTCAATGATCTCAGCCTCGAGCCCGCCGAGCTGCATGGTGCCCGCCTTCAAAACGTTTCGTTCGAGTTGAAGGGCGGCGAAATCCTCGGCATCGCCGGCGTCGCAGGCAACGGGCAGGACGAGCTGTTCGCAGCGCTGTCGGGTGAGCGCCTCGTCAAGGAGCCCGGTACCATCATCATCGACGGCCTCGCCTGCGGCAATCTGTCGATCACGCAGCGGCGCAAGATGGGTGCGGCCTTCGTGCCCGAGGAACGGCTCGGGCATGGCACCGCGCCGCGCATGAGATTGTCGGAGAATGCGCTGCTGACAGGGCACGCCGCCAGCGACATGGTCCGCCACGGCTTCATCAATTCCGCGGCGACGCTGCGGACCGTCGATCGCACCACCGAGACGTTCGACGTCCGCAAAGCCAAGCGCGATCCCGAAGCCGCGAGCTTGTCGGGCGGCAATCTGCAGAAATTCATCGTCGGCCGCGAGATCCTGCGCACGCCGGCGGTGCTCATCGTCAACCAGCCGACCTGGGGCGTGGATGCCGGCGCCGCCGCGATCATCCGCCAGGCACTGATCGATCTCGCCAGTGCCGGCGCCGCCGTGCTGGTCACCAGCCAGGACCTCGATGAGTTGATCGAGATCGCCGACCGTATCGCAGTGATGTTTCACGGGCACTTGTCAGAGGCGCTGCCGCGCGCCGAGGCCACGCGCGAAAAGCTGGGGCTGCTGATGGGCGGCGCCAGTCTCGACCAGAAGGAGGTCGCGCATGCAGCTCGTGCTTGAGAAGCGCGCCGAGCGCTCGCGCACGATCGCGCTGGTCTCGCCGCTGATCGCGATTGGCCTGACGCTGGTCACCATGAGCGTGCTGTTCGCCATTCTCGGCAAGAACCCGATCACGGCGCTCGGCGTCTACTTCATCGCGCCGCTCACCGACAGCTATTCGCTGCAGGAGATCGCGGTGAAGGCCACGCCGCTGGTGATGATCGCGATCGGATTATCGCTGTGCTATCTCGCCAACGTCTGGAACATCGGCGCCGAGGGCCAGTTCCTGATCGGCGCCGTCGCCGGCAGCTGGATCGCCGTCAAGACACAGGGCAGCGAGGCCGGGCATTGGGTGCTGCCGGCGATGCTGATCGCCGGCGCCGTCGCAGGCGCGCTCTATGCGCTGATCCCGGCGCTGTGCCGCGTGAAGTTCGGCGCCAGCGAAATCCTCACCAGCCTGATGCTGGTCTATGTCGCCGATCTCCTGCTCGACTATCTCGTACGCGGGCCCTGGCGTGACCCGGCCGGCTTCAACTTCCCGACGACGGCGGAGTTCGATCCAGTCGCGACGGTGCCGGTTTTGATCGAGGGCGGGCGACTGCATCTCGGCAGCCTCATCGCCCTGCTGGTCGTCGCCTGCGCCTTCGTGCTGCTCGACCGGACGATCAAGGGCTTCGAGATCCGCGTCGTCGGCGTGGCGCCGCGGGCCGCACGGTTCGGCGGCTTCAATGCCAATCAGCTGGTGCTTCTGACCTTCGCCGTGTCGGGCGCGCTGGCAGGGCTCGCCGGGATCATCGAGGTGGCGGGACCGATCGGACATCTGCAGCCGGGTATCTCGCCAGGCTATGGCTTCACCGCGATCATCGTCGCCTTCCTCGGGCGGCTCAATCCGGTTGGAATATTAATTGCAGGACTTTTCCTCGCGCTGACATTCATTGGGGGTGAGCAGGCCCAGATCACGATGAAGATTCCGCTCGATGTGACCAAGGTCTTCCAGGGCATCCTGCTGTTCTACGTGCTCGCCTGCGACTCCCTCATCCTCTACCGGTTCAAGCTCGTGTTCGCATCGCGGCAGGTCCAAAGTGGTGCTGGTTGAAGCAATCATCCTGTCGGTGCTCGCCGCATCGACGCCGCTGCTTTTGGCGGCGACTGGTGAGCTGGTCACCGAACGCTCCGGCGTTCTCAACCTCGGCGTTGAGGGCATGATGATCGTCGGCGCCGCCTGCGGCTTCGGCGGCGCCTGGCTGTCGGGATCGATCATCGTGGGCGCGATATGCGGCATCGTCGCCGGCATGGCGATGTCGCTGATCTTCGCGCTCATGACCCTGGGCCTGGCTGTGAATCAGGTGGCGACGGGCCTGGCGCTGACCATTCTCGGCATCGGCCTCTCCGGCCTGATCGGTGCGCGCTTCGTCGGCGAACGCATCACCACGGCGCCGCACCTCTCCATTCCTGGCCTCAGCGACATCCCGCTGGTCGGTCGCATCCTGTTCGGCGAGGATGCGTTCGTCTATTTGTCGCTGGCCTTGATCATCGCTGTCTGGTGGTTCCTCTATCGCACCCGCGCCGGACTCGTGCTGCGCGCCTGCGGCGACAACCACATCTCCGCGCACGCCCTCGGCTATCCGGTGCTGCGCATCCGCCTGCTCGCCGTGCTGTTCGGCGGCGGCTGTGCGGGCCTCGCCGGCGCCTATCTGCCGCTCGCCTACACGCCCTTCTTCATTCCCGGCATGACGGCAGGCCGCGGCTGGATCGCACTGGCGCTGGTCGTGTTCGCGTCCTGGCGGCCGGGCCGGCTGGTCATCGGCGCCTATCTGTTCGGCGCGGTGACGATCCTGCAGCTGCATGCGCAAGGCGCCGGCGTCGGCATTCCCTCGCAGTTCATGTCGGCGCTGCCCTATCTCGCCACCGTCATCGTGCTGGTGCTGCTGTCGCGCGCCCGCACTGGCGGCTCGACCGCGCCTGCTGCGCTGGGAACGGTGTTCGTGCCAGATCGCTAAACGTTTCATCCGGGGCGCCAGCGATGGGGCGCGACGCTCGGGATCACCCAGTTTTCCCCTGACAGTTTGGAGATACTGACGATGATGAAAAGGCTTCTGGGCGCTGCTGCCGCGCTGGTGCTGGCGGGAAGCTTCGTCGGCACGGCTCACGCCGCCGACAAGCTGAAGGTCGGCTTCATCTATCTCGGCCCGATCGGCGATCTCGGCTGGACCTATCAGCACGAGCTCGCGCGTCAGGCGCTGGTCAAGGAGTTCGGCGACAAGATCGAGACCACCTATCTCGAGAACGTGCCGGAAGGGCCCGACTCCGAGCGCGCCATCGAGCAGCTGGTCCGCGCCGGCAACACGCTGATCTTCACGACCTCGTTCGGCTACATGGACCCGACCCTGAAGGTCGCCAAGAAGTATCCGAACGTGCATTTCGAGCACGCGACGGGTTACAAGCGCGACAAGAACACGTCGACCTATTCGTCGCGCTGGTACCAGGGCCGCTACATCCAGGGCGTCATTGCCGGCAAGATGTCGAAGGCCGGCGTGCTCGGCTATATCGGCTCGTTCCCGATTCCGGAGGTCATCTCGGGCATCAACGCCACGATCATCGGCGCGCAGACGGTCAATCCGAACATCAAGGTCAAGATCATCTGGGCCAACACCTGGTTCGACCCCGGCAAGGAAGCCGACGCCGCCAAGGCGCTGATTGACCAGGGCGCCGACATCATCATGCAGCATACCGACAGCCCGGCGGCGATGCAGGTCGCAAGCGAGCGCGGCAAGCTCGCCTTCGGCCAGGATTCCGAGATGATCAAATTCGGACCGAAGACGCAGCTCACCTCGATCCTCGACACCTGGGCGCCCTACTACATCTCCCGCGTCAAGGCCGAGCTCGACGGCACCTGGAAGTCGGAAGACACCTGGGGTGGCCTCGATTCCAAGATGTTCGAGATGGCGCCCTACACCAACATGCCCGACGACGTGAAGAAGCTGGCGGAGGAGACGCAGGCCGCGATCACCTCCGGCAAGCTGCATCCGTTCAAATGCCCCGTGCTCGGCCAGGACGGTAAGGAGGTCGAGTGCAAGGGCGGCGCAAATCTCGCCGACGGCCAGATCCTCGGCATGAACTTCTACGTCAAGGGCATCGACGACAAGGTGCCGGGCAAGTAATCAAGCTGGAGCTACCGATCACCCTGCAGCTCTGCTGCGGCAGGGTGATCGGTACTCACATTTGAGTTGGACCTTTTGTTGCGACGGATGATGAGGTAGATCGTTACCCGAATGCATCGTGTCGCACCGCCGACAGCCGTAACCGGGAGTTCCAACCGTGAACAGATCTATCCTGCTCGTTGCCGTCTGCACTTCGGCGCTACTGACGAGTCCAGCCGCTTTCGCCAAGACCCTGGTTTTCTGCTCGGAAGGCAGCCCGGAGAACTTCTATCCCGGTGTCAACACAACCGGGACATCGTTCGATGGCAATGAGCCAATCTACAACCGCATCGTCGAGTTCGAGCGCGGCAGCACGCAAGTCGTGCCGGGTCTCGCCGAAACATGGACGATCTCGCCCGATGGCACCACCTACACGTTCAACCTGCGCAAGGGCGTGAAGTGGCATTCGACCTCCAAGTCGTTCAAGCCGACACGCGACTTCAATGCCGACGACATTCTGTTCTCGATCGAGCGGCAATGGAAGGAGGATAATCCCTATTTCAAGGTGACAAGCCCGAACCATTCGTATTTCGGCGACATGGCGATGCCGAAACTTTTGAAGTCGGTCGAGAAGATCGACGATTATACGATCAAGGTGACCCTCAATCAGCCGGAAGCCCCTTTCCTCGCGGATCTCGCGATGCCGTTCGCCGCGATCCAGTCGAAGGAATATGCCGACGCGATGCTGAAGGCCGGTACGCCCGAGAAGATCGACCAGGACCCGATCGGCACCGGTCCATTCTATCTGGTGCAGTATCAAAAGGACGCCGTGATCCGTTACAAGGCGTTCCCCCAATATTGGGGCGGCAAGGCCAAGATCGACGATCTCGTCTATGCGATCACCCCGGATTCATCCGTTCGCTGGGCCAAGCTCCAGAAGGGCGAATGCGACGTGATGCCCTATCCGAACCCGGCCGATATCGACACCATCAGGAAGGACCCGAACATCACGGTCTTGGAACAGCCAGGCCTCAACGTGGGCTATCTGGCGTTCAACACGCAGAAGAAGCCGTTCGATGACGTGCGCGTGCGCAAGGCCATGAGCATGGCGATCAACAAGAAGGCGATCATTGACGCGGTCTACCTGTCGACCGGCATCGCGGCAAAGAACCCGATCCCGCCGTCGATGTGGTCCTACAACGACGCCGTCAAGGACGATCCCTACGACCCCGAAGCGGCCAAGAAGCTTCTCTCCGATGCCGGATTTCCGAACGGCCTGGAGACGGATCTCTGGGCCATGCCGGTGCAGCGGCCCTACAATCCGAATGCCAAGCGCATCGCCGAACTGATGCAGGCCGACCTCGCCAAGATCGGCGTCAAGGCCGAGATCAAGTCGTTCGAATGGGGCGAATACCGCAAGCGGTTGCAGGCCGGCGAGCACCAGATGGGCATGTATGGCTGGACCGGCGACAATGGCGATCCCGACAATTTCCTGCACACGTTGCTCGGCTGTGCTTCGGCGTCGGGATCGGGGTCGAACATCGCCAAGTTCTGCTACAAGCCGTTCGACGATTTGGTCTTGAAGGCCAAGACCGTCAGCGACCAGGCCGAGCGTGCCAAGCTTTATGCGGAGGCCCAGGTGGTCTTCAAGGAGCAGGCACCGTGGTTTACCATCGCGCATGCGGTGCAGCTGAAGCCTATCAGCAAACGCGTGATCGACTTCAAGCTGTCGCCGTTCGGACGCCACAGCTTTTATGGCGTCGACGTCAAGGATTAGCGGATGGTGAGGGCGGAGCGGCCAACGCTGCCCCGCCGCTTATCTTATTGCGTCAGAACTGTTGAAACGTTCTCCGCGTCATTCCGGGGCATTCGCGAAGCGAATGAACCCGGAATCCATGGCGCCACCGTCTCCGAGGGCAAATGGATTCCGGGCCCACGCTTCGCGCGCCCCGGAATGACGATGCAGAGAGGACGGTGTACTAACTGATCCAATACTGCCGAGACTCAGCAGGATTCACCTTCCCTTCCGAGGGGGATGAGAAAGACGGCATGCTTCGCTTCGCTTTTACAAGACTGAGCCTCGTGGTTCCGACCTTCATCGGCATCACCTTGCTCGTCTTCGTGCTGATCCGCCTGATCCCCGGCGATCCGATCGAGACGATGGCGGGCGAACGCGGCATCGATCCGGCACGCCTCGCCCAATTGCGCAAGGACTACGGCTTCGATCAGCCCGTGCTGGTCCAGTATGGTTTCTATCTGTCGCGGCTGGCGCACGGAGATCTCGGCCGCTCGATCGTCACCCATGAGCCGGTGATTGCCGAATTCCGGACCTTGTTCCCGGCGACGGTCGAACTGTCGGTGTGCGCGATCCTGTTTGCGCTGTGCGTGGGGCTGCCGGCCGGCATCATCGCCGCGGTCAGGCGCAACTCGATCTTCGATCACGGCGTGATGGGGATCTCGCTCACCGGCTATTCGATGCCGATTTTCTGGTGGGGACTGCTGCTGATCCTGCTGTTTTCGGTGCAGCTCGGATGGACGCCGGTGTCCGGCCGGATCGCGGTGCAGTATTACATCGAGCCGGTCACCGGCTTCCTGCTGATCGATACACTGCTGGCCGGTGATGTCGGCGCGTTTCGTTCGGCCCTGTCGCATCTCGTCCTGCCGACCATCGTGCTCGGAACGGTGCCGCTTGCGGTGATCGCCCGCATGACGCGGTCGGCCATGCTGGAAGTGCTGGGCGAGGACTACATCCGCACCGCCCGCGCCAAGGGGCTGCCGCCGTTCCGCGTGATCGCGATCCACGCCTTGCGCAATGCGCTGATTCCGGTGGTGACGGTGATCGGGCTGCAGGTCGGCGTATTGTTCACCGGCGCCATCCTCACCGAAACCATCTTTTCCTGGCCCGGCGTCGGCAAATGGCTGATCGAGGGCATCAACCGCCGCGATTATCCGGTGCTGCAGGGCGGCACGCTGCTGATCGGCGCGATCGTCATGACCGTCAATCTGCTGGTTGACATCGCCTATGGGCTGATCAATCCCCGCATCCGGTACACGCGATGAGCGCCGAGCACCTCCCAACCCGCATCGTTTTGGCGCAAGCCGGCGCGCCGCCATCTCCATTGCTGGAGTTCTGGCAAGACTTCCGGAAAAATGCCGGGGCCGTCGCGGGCCTCGTCGTGATCGCGGTCCTGATCCTGCTCGCGCTGTCGGCCGATGTCGTCGCGCCGCATTCGCCTGTGCTCACCAACAATGCGGCATTCCTGAAGCCTCCCTTCTGGCAGCAGGGTGGATCGCTCACCTATCCGCTCGGCACCGACGCGATCGGGCGCGATATTCTGTCCCGTCTCATCCATGGCGCGCGGCTGTCGCTTCTGATCGGCATCGCGGTGGTGACGTTGTCGGTGATAGCGGGAACGATCCTCGGCCTGGTTGCGGGCTTCTTCCGTGGCGTGACCGAGATTGCGATCATGCGGCTGATGGACATCACGTTGACACTGCCAAGCCTTCTGCTCGCGATCGTGATCGTCGCGATCCTCGGGCCGGGCCTGATGAATGCCATGCTGGCGGTCGCGATCGTGCTGCTGCCGCACTATGTGCGGATCGCGCGTGCGGCCGTGATCAGCGAGGTCTCGAAGGACTACGTCATCGCGGCCAAGGTCGCGGGCGCCGGCCGGCTCCGCCTGATGTTCAAGGAGGTGCTGCCGAATTGCGCGGCGCCGCTGATCGTGCAGGCGACGCTCGGAATTTCCACCGCGATCCTGGACGCCGCCGCGCTCGGCTTTCTCGGTCTCGGCGCGCAACCGCCCCTGCCCGAATGGGGAACCATGCTGGCGGACGCGCGCGAATTCGTGCTGCGGGCGTGGTGGGTCGTCACGCTGCCGGGCTTGGCGATCCTGCTGACGGTGCTCGCCTTCAACCTGCTCGGTGACGGGCTGCGCGACGCGCTCGATCCCAAGCTCAAACGATGATTTGCGCAAGTGAGTAAAGGCGATCCGATGCCGCTTCTCGAGATCGAAAATCTGTCGGTCGCATTTCCATCGCGGAACGGGATGGTCCGTGCCGTGGACGGCGTCAGCATCACGCTCGACAAGGGCGAGGTGCTGGGGATCGTCGGCGAGTCCGGATCCGGCAAGAGCGTCGGCATGCTGGCGCTGATGGGACTGGTGCCCTACCCCGGCCAAGTGCAGGCCGACAAATTGTTGTTCGAGGGACGGGATCTGCAGACCCTGTCCGACCGCGAGCGGCGCGCCCTCACCGGCAAGGACGTCGCGATGATCTTCCAGGAGCCGACGACGTCGCTCAACCCCTCCTTTACGATCGGCTATCAGCTGGCCGAGACGTTGCGCATCCATGAGGGGATGGACCGCAGGGCCGCGCGGCGGCGGGTGATCGAGCTGCTGGAGCAGGTCGGCATTCCGGCCGCAGAGAGCCGGCTCTCGGCCTATCCGCACCAGCTCTCGGGCGGCATGAACCAGCGCGTCATGATCGCGATGGCGATCGCCTGCAATCCGAAGCTCCTGATCGCCGACGAGCCGACGACGGCGCTCGACGTCACCATCCAGGCCCAGATCCTGGATTTGCTGCTGTCGCTGCAGCGCGATCGCGGCATGGCGCTGATCCTCATCACCCACAACATGGGCGTGGTCTCGGACACGACCGAGCGGGTCGCCGTGATGTATGCGGGACAGATCATGGAGCAGCGCCCGACCCCGAGCCTGTTCGCCTCGCCAGAGCATCCCTATACGGCAGCGCTGCTGGCGGCCCGCCCGGAGGCGAGCGACGGGGGACGGCTCGCCACCATCCCGGGCGTGGTGCCCGGCGCTTACGATCGGCCGCGCGGGTGCCTGTTCAGTCCACGTTGCGTCTATGCGACGCCGCTGACCGATGAGGTGCGTCCCGATCTGCGTCCCTGGAGCGACGGCCTGGTCCGTTGTCATTATCCGCTCGGCGATCCGACACGGGAGGAGCGACTTGCGGCCGACCGGCGCGGCATCGGCGCGACCAACGACAAGCGCGAGGCCGTGTCATGACGGCGCTCGTCACCGCGGACGGCCTCAAGCGCAGTTACGAGGTCAAGCAGGGCCTGTTCCGCGCCCCGGCGCATCTGCAGGCGGTTGGCGGCGTGTCCTTTGCCATTGAAGCCGGCAAGACGCTGGCGATCGTCGGCGAATCCGGTTGCGGCAAATCGACTCTCGCGCGACTGGTCACACTGATTGAGAAGCCGAACGCCGGCACGCTCACGCTCGACGGGCTCGACGCCGTCAATCCTCCTGGCAGCGCCGCGAGGACCTTGCGGCGTACCGTGCAGATCGTGTTTCAAAATCCATATGGCTCGCTCAACCCGCGCAAGCGTGTCGGCGCCATCCTCGAAGAGCCGCTGATCATCAACACCGACCTCACCAAGCAGGAGCGGCGCGCGCAGGCGCTCGACATGATGGCGAAGGTCGGGCTGCGTGCTGAGCATTACGGCCGCTATCCGCACATGTTCTCCGGCGGCCAGCGGCAGCGCATCGCGATCGCGCGCGCCCTGATGTTGCGGCCGAAGCTGCTGGTTGCCGATGAGCCGGTCTCTGCGCTCGACATGTCGGTGCAGGCGCAGGTGCTCAACCTCCTGGTCGATCTGCAGCGCGAGCTGGGGCTGGCCTATCTCTTCATCTCGCACGATCTCGGCGTTGTCAGGCACATCGCCAACGACGTGCTGATCATGTATCTGGGACTGGTCATGGAGCACGGGCCGAAGGAGCGCATTTTTGCGCGGCCGTTGCACCCCTATACGCAGGCCCTGGTCGATGCCACGCCGGGTCTTGGTCGTAAACGTCAGCGGATCGTGCCCAAGGGCGAGTTGCCGTCGCCGCTCGACCCACCGGTCGGCTGCGTCTTCTCGACCCGCTGCCCCCATGTGACGGATCTCTGCCGCGCGCAGCGCCCGCCGCTGCGCCCGCTCGACAGTCGCCTCGTCGCCTGCCATTACGCCGAACGCTTCCTGGAGACACAGGTGGCCTGACGATCGTCTCACCCTCCCTGCATAGCCTTGGCCGCCGCGCTATGCCTGCCGATCAGGCCCGCAACATCCAGCCCCGGAATGGCGCCGTCGACCACGGTCCATCTGCCCCCGACCATGACGCGGTCGGCGCGATGCGCACCGCACAGCACGAGTGCCGCAATCGGATCGCCGGCTCCCGAGAAGCGCAACTCGTCGAGCTTGAACAGCGCGAGATCGGCAGCCTTGCCCACGGCGATCTCGCCGAGCTCCGGCCGGCCGACGCAGGCCGCCGAGCCCTTCGTCGCCCAGCGCAACGCATCCTTGTGGCTGATTCTTCCAACGCCGTAGCGCGCCCGCTGCAGCAGGAACGCAGCGCGTACCTCCTGCATCAGATTGGAGCCGTCGTTCGAAGCCGAGCCGTCGACGCCGAGGCCGATGCCGACGCCGGCCTCCTCCATCTCGCAGACCGGGCAGCAGCCCGACGCGAGCAGCTGGTTCGAGCAGGCGCAATGGCTGATGCTGGTCTTGGCCTTGCCGAGCCGCGTCATCTCCTCGGCATTGAAGAAGATGCCGTGCGCGAGCCAGGTCCGCGGACCGAGCCAGCCGTTCTTCTCGAGATAGTCGAGCGGACGGCAGCCGAACATCGCCTCGCAGAAACGGTTCTCGTCCTCGGTTTCTGCCAGATGCGTGTGCAGGCGCACGTCGAGCCTGTCGGCGAGCGCGGCGGTTTTCTGCATCAGCGATCCCGTCACCGAGAACGGCGAGCACGGCGCCAGCGCGATCTGCACCATCGCATCCGGCCCGCGCTCATGATAGGTGGCGACCAAGCGCTCGCTGTCGGCCAGGATGGTGTCCTCGTCCTGCACCACGCTGTCCGGCGGCAGCCCGCCATCGCGCTCGGACAGGTTCATCGAGCCGCGCGTCAACAGCACCCGGATGCCGAGCCGCTTCGCGGCTGCGACCTCGATGCCGACTGCGTCCTCCAGCCCGGCAGGAAACACGTAATGATGGTCTGTCGTCGTCGTGCAGCCCGACAGCATCAGCTCGGACATGGCGACCGTGACGGCCGCATCCAGCGCCTCCGGCGTCAGCTTGGCCCACACCGGATACAGCGCCTTCAGCCAGGGGAACAGCTCGCGGTCCATCGCGGCCGGCAGCGCCCGCGTCAGCGTCTGGTAGAAGTGATGGTGCGTGTTGATCAGCCCGGGGATGACGACATGCGCGCCTGCATCATAGGCCACCACGCCCGCAGTGGCCGGCTCGGCACCTGCAGGCACAAGCTCGACGATGCGGCCGTCCTTGACGACGACGCCGCGCGCGGCGCCCTCGGCCAGGATGGCGAGCGGGTCCTTGATCCAGATCGGCGTGGTGCTCATGGCTGTCTCATCTCGCTGCGCGCGGCGTTCGCATTCGCTGGTGACTTGCAAGCGAAAGGCCAACATCATCCTATTGCCAGTTGGCGCTGGTCTTGCAAGGATTTCACCGGCGATATGCTTCGCCAATGAGCTTGCGTCACCATGGACCTGAACACCATCACCGAGGTCGTGCGCCCGAGAACGCGGGCGGACCTGCTCAGCTGGCAGGCAGGCGATGCCTGGCTGGCCGGCGGCACCTGGCTGTTCTCGGAACCGCAGGCGCAGCTCTCGCGGCTGATCGACCTCAGCGATCTCGCCTGGCCAGCGCTCACCGCGAGCACCGACGGCCTGAGCATCGCGGCCACCTGCAGCGTTGCGGAGCTCGACGCGCTGCAATGCCCGGCCGACTGGATCGCAGCGCCACTGATCGATCAGTGCTGTCGCGCGTTCCTGGCCTCCTTCAAGATATGGAAGACCGCGACCGTCGGCGGCAATCTCTGCATGTCGCTGCCGGCGGGGCCGATGATCTCGCTGCTCGCCGCGCTCGAAGGGGTGTGCACGATCTGGAAGAGCGACGGCAGCGAGCAGCGGATTGCGGTCGCCGACTTCGTCACCGGCAACAACAGCAACGTGCTCGCGCCCGGCGATCTGCTGCGCCAGATCGACATCCCGCTCACCGCGCTGAAGCGGCGCACGGCCTTTCGCCAGATCGCACTGACACCTGTCGGCCGCTCCGGTGCGCTCGTCATCGGCACGATGGGACGCGATGGCGACCTGCTGCTGACCGTCACGGCATCGACCGTCAGACCGCTGCCGCTGCGCTTTGCCGCGATGCCGGACGCAGCCCTGCTGCGCGCGACAATCCAGCGCGATATTCCCGACGTGCTTTATCATGACGATCTCCACGGCAAGCCCGCCTGGCGCAAGGCCATGACCTTGCGCCTCGCCGAGGAGATCCGCAGCGAACTCGCAGACGGCGCGCGGCCATGAGCGTGATCGTCAATGGCAAAGCGGTCGCCCCCGCGCCCCGCCCCGGCCAATGCCTGCGCACGTTTCTGCGCGACACCGGCCATTTCGGCGTCAAGAAGGGCTGCGATGCCGGCGACTGCGGCGCCTGCACCGTGCTGCTCGACGGCGAGCCGGTGCACAGCTGCCTGATCCCGGCCTTTCGCGCCGATGGTCACGCGGTCACGACGATCGAGGGGCTGGCAACTGACGAGGGTCTGCATCCGATGCAGCAGGCCTTCCTCGACGCCCAGGCGTTTCAATGCGGCTTCTGCACCGCCGGCATGATCGTCACCTGCGCCTCGCTGAACCAGGCGCAGAAGCAGGATCTCGACGCGGCCCTGAAGGGCAATCTGTGCCGCTGCACCGGTTATCGCGCGATCGAGGATGCGCTGCTCGGCCGCACCAATGTCGAGGACGTCGCCGCCGGCGAAGCCTTCGGCCGCAGCCTGCCCGCGCCTGCCGGACCGGATGTCGTCCAGGGCCGGGCGCGCTACACGTTCGACACCGCCATCGAAGGCCTGCTGCACGTCAAGCTGTTGCGATCGCCGCATGCGCATGCTCGGATCACCAGGATCGACAGATCCGCGGCGCTGGCGGTGCCCGGCGTGCATGCGGTGCTGACGCATGAGGATGCGCCAGCCATTCTGTTCTCGACGGCGCGCCACGAACAGGCCTGGATGGATCCGGCCGACACCCGCGTACTTGACGACGTCGTCCGCTTCATCGGCCAGAAGGTGGCCGCCGTGGTGGCGGAGAGCGAAGCCGCGGCGGAGGAAGGCTGCCGCCGCCTCCGCGTCGATTACGAGGTCCTGCCCGCGGTGGTCGATCCCGAAGAGGCGATCGCGCCCGGCGCGCCCATCATTCACGCCGGCCGCACGGCCGAGCATCGCATTGCCGATGTCAGCCGCAACGTCGTCGCCGAGAGCCACGGCGAATTCGGCGACGTCGCTGCAGCGCTGCGAACCGCCGCCGCGACCTATGAAGGTACCTTCACGACGCAACGCGTCCAGCATGCCGCGCTGGAGACTCACGGCGGGCTCGCCTGGCTCGACGAGGCCGGCGTTCTCACCGTGCGCTCCAGCACGCAGGTGCCGTTCCTGACGCGGCGGGCGCTGTGCGAGATCTTCGAGCTTCCCTCCGACAAGGTCCGCGTCTTCTGCGAGCGCGTCGGCGGCGGCTTCGGCGGCAAGCAGGAGATGTTCGTCGAGGACATCCTGGCGCTGGCAGCGCTGAAGACGAAGCGGCCGGTCAAGCTCGAATTCACCCGCGAGGAGCAGTTCATCGCCACCTCGACGCGGCATCCGATGTGCGTCACGGTCAAAGCGGGCGCCGACAGAAACGGCAAGCTCACCGCGCTTCAGCTCGACGTGCTCTCCAACACCGGCGCCTATGGCAATCACGCCGGGCCCGTGCTGTTCCACGCCTGCGCCGAGTCGATCTCGGTCTACAATTGTCCGAACAAGAAGGTCGACGCGGTCGCGGCCTACACCAACACGGTGCCGGCCGGCGCCTATCGCGGCTACGGCCTGCCGCAGACCACCTTCGCTGTCGAAGCCGCCATCGACGAGCTCGCGATCCAGCTCGGCATCGACCCGTTCGAGATACGCCGTCGCAACGTCGTCAAGCCTGGCGATCCGATGCTGTCGCCGCCGGGCTCCGAGCACAGCGACGTGCTGTACGGCTCCTACGGGCTCGACCAGTGCATCGATCTGGTCGAACGCGCGATGGCCGAGGAAACGCCGACCCCGGAGCTGTCGGCCGAATGGCTCGAGGGAGACGGCATCGCACTGACGATGATCGACACCGTGCCGCCCGATGGCCACTTCGCCGATGCCGTGATCAGCCTGCGCGACGACGGCGGCTTCACGCTCACCGTCGGCACCGCCGAGTTCGGCAACGGCACCAGCACCGTGCATCGCCAGATCGCCGCGACCGTGCTGAGCACCGGGGTCGACCGCATTGCCCTCAAGCAGTCCGACACGGCCCATGGCGGCCACGACACCGGCGCCTATGGCTCGACGGGCACCTTCGTCGCGGGCCGTGCCACGCAGGCCGCGGCCGAGGCTCTTGCTGACAAGATCAGGCGCTTCGCCGCCGGTCACTGGAACGTCGACACGGCCGAGTGCCGGATCGCGGATGATGCGATCATCTGCGGCGCGCAGCGTCTCTCGTTCGCCGAGATCGCCGGCCCAAGCGGATCGCAACTCTCCGCCGGCGGCAACTCGCAAGGGACGCCGCGCTCGGTCGCCTTCAACGTCCAGGGCTTCCGCGTCGCCGTGAACAAGCACACCGGCGCGATCAAGATTCTCAGGAGCGTGCAGGCGGCCGACGCCGGCCGTGTCGCCAATCCGATGCAGTGCCGCGGCCAGGTCGAGGGCGGCGTCGCGCAAGCGCTGGGCGCCGCGCTCTACGAGGAGATCGTCATCGACGCCACCGGCGGCGTGATCAATCCGCGCTTCCGCGACTACCACCTGCCCTCCTACGCCGACGTGCCGCGCACCGAGGTGCTGTTTGCGGAGACCAACGATGCCATCGGCCCGCTGGGGGCGAAGTCGATGAGCGAGAGTCCGTACAATCCGGTGGCGGCCGCGCTCGGCAACGCCTTGCGCGCGGCAACCGGCATCCGCTTCACGGCGGTGCCGTTCAAGCCGGACCGGCTGTTTCCGCAGTTGCAGGAGACGTTCGGCGACTGAGGCAATCATGGCGACGATCTGGGGGGAGACATGAGCGATAAAGTAGATCCGGTCGACGAGATGCTGCCGGTCCCGAAACTGCTGGCGCTCGGGCTGCAGCACGTGCTGGTGATGTATGCGGGCGCCGTCGCCGTGCCGCTGATCATCGGCCGCGCCCTGAAGCTGCCGCCCGAGGACGTCGCCTTTCTGATCAGCGCCGACCTGTTCGCCTGCGGCCTCGCCACTCTCGTGCAATGCATCGGCTTTCCCGGCGTCGGCATTCGCCTGCCGGTGATGATGGGCGTCACCTTCGCCTCCGTCGGTCCGATGCTGTCGATGGCCGCTTCGCCTGAGATCGGGCTGCTCGGCATCTACGGCTCGGTGATCGCCGCCGGCCTGTTCGGCATCATCGTCGCGCCCTTCGTCAGCCGGCTGCTGCCGCTGTTCCCGCCGGTCGTCACCGGCACCATCATCCTCATCATCGGCATCTCCCTGATGCGGGTCGGCATCAACTGGGCCGGCGGCGGCCTGCCGACAATCACCAAGGTCGTCGACGGCGCCGCCGGCGCCTTTCCCAATCCGAACTACGGCCAGCTGCAGGGGCTCGGCATCGCGCTGTTCGTGCTGCTGTTCATCCTCGGCCTGATCAAATGGGGCACCGGCTTCATCGCCAACGTCTCGGTGCTGCTCGGCATCGTTGCCGGCGCCGTGCTCGCGACCGTGCTGGGCGTCATGCATTTTGAAAAGGTCGGCGCCGCCTCCTGGGGCGCGCTGGTGGTCCCGTTCCGCTTCGGCGTGCCGCAATTCCAGCTCGTGCCGATCATCACGATGTGCGTCGTGATGATCGTGGTCATGATCGAGTCGCTCGGCATGTTCCTCGCGCTCGGCGAGATGACCGGCAAGACCGTCGATCGCGAGGCGCTGTCGCGCGGCCTGCGCGCCGACGGCGTCGGCACCCTGCTCGGCGGTCTGTTCAACACCTTCCCCTACACCTCGTTCTCGCAGAATGTCGGGCTGGTCTCGGTCACCGGCGTGCGCTCGCGCTGGGTCACGATCACCGGCGGCTGCATCATGCTGCTGCTCGGCCTGCTGCCGAAAATGGCCGCGCTCGTCGAGGCCGTGCCGCAGGTCGTGCTCGGCGGCGCCGGCCTCGTGATGTTCGGCATGGTGGCGGCGACCGGCGCGCGCATCCTCGCCAATGTCGACTTCAAGACCAACCGCTTCAACCTGTTCATCGTCGCGATCTCGGTCGGCTTCGGCCTGATCCCGCTGGCGGCGCCCGGCTTCTTCCACAACCTGCCGCGCGAACTGCAGCCGCTGCTCGAATCCGGCATCCTGTTGTGCGCGGTCGTCGCCGTGCTGCTGAATGCGTTCTTCAACGGGCTCGGCAGCGGCCGGACCGCGGAGGCTGACGCCGCCGCGGCAGCGTCCTCCGCGCAGCACGTCTGAGGTGACGGATGGCTGCGCGCCTACTTCGGCCGGCGGTCGTAGGACCAGCCCAACAGACCGCTCCGCTCCGTCTCGGGCTCCGGCTCCGCCGCCGGGGCGGGCTGAGTCGGCTGGGCGGCAGCCTGCGGTGCAGCGGGCGCGACCGGCTTCGGAATGCTCTCGCACTTCATCGAATAGACCAGCTTGCCGTCCTCGGTGCGCCCGATCGGGGCGCAGGCGTCGGCGCGTTTGGCGATGGCGGGCTTTGGCGCGGGCGCCGTCTGCGCCTGCGCGGCTGGCACCAGGCCGGGCTGCGCCACCACCAGCATGATCAGACCCAGTCTCTTCATCGCACCCGCCTCGCTTCGCTATCGGCCACATTGAACGCAATCGCGTCGCGGAAGTCCACCTCGTCAGGCGCGCCTGACGGCCTGTCTCCCGTGCATGGCCTACCACCGCGATGCGCTGGGAATCGCACCCGATCGATGCCACAGATGAGATGCGGGCGATCGTGCTCGGGCGCGCCTCGCAGAGGGATAGTACGTGCTCACATCTATCGACGAGAGGTTCGAGCCGTCGCGCACGGAAGGTGGGCTCCCTCTCCCCGTTCTTACGGCGCCGCGACGAGCTTCGCTCGCGCTGAGCGGGTTGGGGTGAGGGGCAGACGCACGGGTATTCTGCGTTGTTGGACCTGTACCCCCTCACCCGGATTGCATCTGGCGATGCAATCCGACCTCTCCCCGCAAGCGGGGAGAGGCAAGCACCGCGCAAGCCGTGCGGTGTGGGCTCGAACGAACGACGAGAGGAGATGAGCGCGCGATGTGGGCTTCGATCATATCGGAATGGCTGAGCCTGATCTTCCGCTGGCTGCACGTGATCGCGGCGGTGGCCTGGATCGGCAGCTCGTTCTACTTCATTGCGCTCGACCTCAGCCTGAAGCCGCGCGAAGGCCTGCCGAAAGGCGTGATGGGCGAGGCCTGGCAGGTCCATGGCGGCGGCTTCTATCACATCGTCAAATATCTGGTGGCGCCGGCGCAGATGCCGAGCGAGCTGACCTGGTTCAAATGGGAGGCCTACACCACCTGGCTGTCCGGCTTCGTGCTGATGATCGTGGTGTACTATCTCAATGCCGACCTGTTCCTGGTCGACAAGTCGATCCTCGATCTCACGCCTCTTCAGGCCGGCCTGTTCAGCTTCGGCTCGCTGGCGCTGGCCTGGCTGCTCTACGAGGCCGCCTGCCGCAGCGGGCTTGCGAAGCATGAGCTGCCGTTCGCGATCGGCGGCTACGTCTTCCTGGTCGCGCTCACCTTCGCCTTCACCCACGTGCTGAGCGGCCGCGGCGCCTTCAACCAGATCGGCGCCATCATCGGCACCATCATGGTCGCCAACGTGTTCGCGGTGATCATTCCCAACCAGAAGAAGATCGTCGCCGCGCTGCTCGCAGGGCAAGCGCCCGATCCCAAGCTCGGCAAGGCCGGCAAGGAGCGTTCGGTCCACAACAACTATTTGACCCTGCCGGTCGTCGTGCTGATGATCAGCAATCACTATCCGCTGCTGTTCGGCACCCGCTACAACTGGGCGATCGTCGCCATCGTGCTGGCGCTCGGCCCGGTGATCCGCCACTTCTTCAACGAGCGTCACAAGGGCAATCCGTCGCCCTGGTGGGTGTGGGGCGTGGCCGCCGCGGGCATGATCGCGATCCTGCTGTTGTCGGCGGCCGGCCCGCGCGACGCCAAGGCAGCCGCCGCCGCGCAGCCGAGCTTCGCGCAGGTCGAGGAGATCGTGACCTCCCGCTGCAGCATGTGCCATGCCGCTGAGCCGGTCTGGGACGGCATCGTCACGGCGCCGAAGGGCGTGCTGCTCGACAACGCCGACAACATCCAGCGCAATGCGCGATTGATCGCCCGCAACGCGGCGTGGTCCAGCGCGATGCCGCCCGGCAACATCACCGAGATCACCGGTGAGGAGCGCGCCGTGCTGGCGGCGTGGGCGGGCGCGTCGCAATAGCTGCAGAATTTCGTCCCCTGCCTCACATGTCAAACAGCGGTCGCTTCGAGACCATTCGTCACAACGAACTCCCGCGCTCCGACAAGTGTCGACTGTTTCAATCATTTCGTTGGTAGGAAGAGGGCGTGCCGCTGCGTTACCGCGGCGTGATCGGCCCGGGTTGTGCGTCATGTCCGCCCTCCATCAAACGAGAGGGCGCAGGGAAGGCCGGGCCTCGGCTGAGGCCCGTGGCCCCCGTGCGAGAAAAATGCACGGGGCAGGAACCACAGGTACAGCCGGAACGACCCGGCCCTCCCTGCGCGATGGTCTTCACGCTTATGTCGCGCTCTCCCCGGTGTCCGGGCTCTTTAGCCACCGTCGCCTTCGGGATCATCATCCCCCAAAGACTTAGCGCCAGCGTCGGGGCGCCAGGACCACGCGATTTCACGTCTGCGCCGGACAGCGCTCGTCGCGCACCGCCGCTCGCAGCCACCGCTCCCCACCTCACGTATCGTGACGACGCGTACGCCCCTCTTCACGAGGCGGGATGGCGAGAGACAACCACATTTTCCGAAAAAACGAAAGCGGAATATTTTTCGCCGAGGGACTGGACAGGCCAAATCAGCTTGAAAGGATTTGCGAAATTCGTTGTTTGGCGCATGCGATTCAGCGGGGCGCCGTGTTGCGCGGCGCCGCCGACGAACACTCCGCTGTCGTCCCGGCCAAGCACCGACAGCGCAATGCGCTGTTGGTGCGCGGAGCCGGGATACATACCGCGTGATCTCGCAATCGATCCGAGCTGGCAGTCGTCCGTCAAATAGCGTTCGGTGGCTATGGGTCCCGGCTCGGCGCCACCGGACAACGCTTCGCGTTGCCGGCCGCTTGGCCGGGACGACAGCTGAGAGCATCAGCGCGGCCTCCGCGCCGCGAAACACGAGTCGACGCCAATGCGAGGCGCTGTTGCGCCGACGCCATCCAGAGTCTTGCCCAGACCACCGACTGGATTGCGTCGCTTCGCTCGCAATGACGATGTGGAGAGAGTGACGTTTCAAACGGCGCGCCCGGTTCTCGCTACGAATGCGTGAAGCCCATGGCAAGACAACCGCATCAGCGCAACGCAAAGTTGAGTTCCGATGCACTCAACTCCGATCGCGCTGGAGCGCGTTCGATTGTCGTCATGACCTTGCAGTAAAATTTACCACCCATCTGCACGCGGCTTGGCGGCAGAGAAGATGGCGCTAGAGTGGTACGAACAAACCAGCTCTCAGCGAAACGCCCCTCAATGTCGATCTCCGTCAAAGGCCGACTGGCCATTGTCGCGCTCATCGTGCTTGCCTGCTTCGCAAGCTCGGTCTTGAAGCTCTATCTGGGGCTCCTGTGCATCTCTCTGCTCGTCAGCTTTGCCATCGTCGGCGTCGTCGCCTGGCTGGTGGAAAGGCTCGCGAGCAAGCGCTACCGGGGCAGCGAGAGACGGCTCGGGCGTCGCCGCCGCTGCTCCGCTCTCATCGAAGACTCTCGGCGGCTGTCGGTCCCAACAGTGGATCACGTCGACACGCCGTCGGCAGCGGGGCGCATGTGATGAGGAGGATGCGTGCGGCCGCACTGGCGTCGTTCGTCTGTCTAATCAGCAGCGCCGTCGCCTGCGCTGAGCGGCCTCCCTTCGCGGTCGTCGACCACCCATCTCAGGACGGGCGCTGCATCGACGATGCCGGAACGGGCGATCTCGATCGATCGGAGACGGCCTGCCTGGCGCAGATTCCGGACGTCGCGCAACGCAACGGCTCCGGACTGAAGCTGACATTTCGCAACGGCCGCACGCGGATCTATCGAAACCAGGATGCCAAGTGCGCCGACGGTGACGCCAAGGGCTGCGTCAAGTTTCAGCTGACGGGATTTTTCCCCGACCATGACCTCATATTGCTCGAGCGCGGGCACTGGGAGGGCGTCGACTGGCTTCTCGTGCGCGCCGACACCGGAGACGAAATTGCAATCGTGGCGCCGCCCCATTATTCGCCGGAGAAGCGCTGGCTCGTGTCGGTCGCATCCAGCCTGGGCCCTGCGGGACCGCCGGACGGCATCGATGTCGTCCCGGCGAAACGGGATCGGGCAGTGAAGGAATGGCACTATCGCGCGCCCGACGATAGCAAATGGAGCTACGAATTCGAACACTGGGACGGCGAGGATCAGATCGTCGTATCGGCCAAATCAATCGGCGACACGGGGTCGCCGCGCTCAGTTGCGATCTATCGGAAAAAGAACGAATGGCTTTTCAAGGACCCGCGCTGATCGCGTCAACGCGCCGCCTGCGCCTCATCCCTTCGCCCGCGTCCGCTTCGCCTCCAGCGCGATCAGATATGTGGCCATCATCTCCGGCAGGGCGGCGACCACGACGTCGCGGCTGCGCGGGTCCTGCTCGCGGGTAAACAGCAGCGTGCCGAGCACGACCGCATCGAAGGTGGTGGCTGCCTGCGAGCCCAGCTCCTGGCCGAGCCTGGCGCGCATCACCCGGTCTATCACCGTCCTGAACTCGGCATGCATGGTCTGGTCGTGCAGATCGAGCGTTGCCAGCGCATCGGGATGGCGCACGAAGTAGCGGATCGCCCAGCCGATCAGCTGCTCGATCACGTCGGCAGGCGACAGCGAGGCCCATTCGGCATCGCTTCGCTGCAGCACGCGATCGAAGGCCGGCTGCAGCTCGGCATCATGACGCTCGGCCAGCGCATCGAGCATCTGATCCTTGTCGCGGAAGAAATGATAAACCGAGCCGATCGACGCGCCGGCACGCTGGGCCGCCGCATGCATGCTGACGGCATCGAGACCGGACTCCGCAATCAGGGCCGCGGCCGCATCGAGCAGCTGCTCGCGGCGCTCGCGCCCGCGCGCCTGCCGCGGCGCGCGCGGCGTCGTTCGCACAGATTCCTCCGGTTTCGTCACATCTTTTCGTCGCACGTCTCGTTCGAGCTTTCGTTCTGATCGTCCGGGGCAGGCGGGGCGCCGGGATGGCCCTCCCGTGGCTTTCGAACCGGCCGGCTCTCCCCTTCCCTTTCCTTCGATACGACATTTTACGCCCAAACGGGAATTTTACTAGACAATTTATTCTAGACATGATTGTCTAATTCACTCGCTGTCAAGGGGATGATGCTCAGCTTGACCCCGAACGCCGTACTCCCTCCAACGGACAACCGCTGGTTGGGGTACATTGGCTGTGACTGCGACCACACGTCCTACACCTCCGGACGAAAGAGACGACCGATGGTCCTCGACCTCCGGCCGGATCAGCGACCGTCAACCATTTCCTTGGGCTCGAACGTGCAACCATGACCTTCCTCAGGCGACCTTCATCTCCCCCGCGCGGGTCCGGCTCGCGCCTGCTGGCGGCAGCCGGCTGTGCCGCAATCGGGCTGTTGCTCGCCGGCTGCAATCAGAAGACCGCAGTGACGGCGCAGCCGTCCCGGCTGGTCCGGACCGAGATCGTGAAACTGTCCGAGCGGCGGCAATCGATCACGCTCACCGGCGACGTCCAGGCGCGCGTGCTTGCAGACCTGTCGTTCCGGGTCAGCGGCCGCGTCACCGAGCGGCTCGTCGAGGTCGGTGCGCACGTCAAGGCCGGGCAGTTGCTCGCCAAGATCGATCCGGCCGAGCAGCAGGCCGATCTCGACTCCGCCGAGGCCGCCGTGACGGCTGCGGAGTCGCAGGTCAAGGTCGCGACCTCCAATTTCAACCGGCAGCAGACCTTGCTGACCAGCGGCTTCACGACGCGCGCGACCTTCGATCAGGCTCAGGAGACGTTGCGGACGGCTGAAGGTTCGCTGGAATCCGCCAAGGCCCAGCGCGACACCGCCAAGGACGCACTCACCTTCACCGAGCTGCGCGCCGACGCCGACGGCACCATCACCGCGCGTAACGTCGAGGTCGGTCAGGTCGCGCAGGCGGCGCAGTCTGTGTTCACGCTGGCGCATGACGGCGACCGCGACGCCGTGATCGACGTCTACGAGGCGGCGCTGTCGTTGAAGTTCGACGGCAGCAAGGCGGCGCTGGCGCTGCTCTCGGATCCCTCGGTGACCGCCAAGGGACAAGTGCGCGAGGTCTCGCCGACCATCGATCCCAAATCCGGGACAGTCCGTGTCAAGATGGCGATCGAGAATCCGCCGCCCGAGATGACCCTCGGCAGCGCCGTGACCGTCACCGGCTTCATCAAGCCGGAGCAGCGCATCGTGCTGCCCTGGAGCGCGCTCACCGCGGCAGGCAAAACACCCGCGGTGTGGCTGGTCGATGCCGCCGACAAGTCGGTCTCGCTCAAGCCGATCACGATCGAGGACTATGAGACCGGAGCGTTCGTCGTCTCCACCGGGCTCAAGCCCGGCGATCGCGTCGTCACCGAGGGCGGCAAGCTGCTGAGCGTCGGACAAAAGATCACATTCAACGAGGAGGCGCGGTCGTGATGATGCCGATACGTTGTGTCGTTCCGCTCGGCGCGCTCGCTCTGCTCGCCGGCTGCAACGAGAAAGCCGCGGCTCCCGAGCCGGTCCGGCCGGTGCTGTCGATGAAGGTCGAGCCGCAGGCGGCCAATGGCTCGGCCGTCAGCGGCACGATCGAGCCGCGCTACAAGGCCGATCTGAGCTTCCGGGTGTTGGGACGACTGATCGCGCGGCCGGTGTTCGTCGGCGACATGGTCAAGCAGGACCAGGTG
Source organism: Bradyrhizobium ontarionense (assembly GCF_021088345.1). NCBI lineage: Bacteria > Pseudomonadati > Pseudomonadota > Alphaproteobacteria > Hyphomicrobiales > Nitrobacteraceae > Bradyrhizobium > Bradyrhizobium ontarionense. The sequence goes on from NZ_CP088156.1 coordinate 3,415,133, forward strand.
GTGGCGGCGATCGATCCCGCCGCGCTCGAGCTTGCGATGCGCGCGTCGGCCGCTGAGGTCTCGCGCAGCCAGGCGCAGCTGACCAACGCGACCGGCACCGAAGGCCGGCAGCGCACCTTGCTGGAAACCGACGCCACGACGAAGGCGACGCTGGAGAGCGCCGAGCAGTCGCGCGCGGCCGCCCAGGCCTCCGTCGTCAAGGCGCAGTCCAACCTCGCCAAGGCGCGCGAGCAGCTCGGCTACGCACAACTGAAGGCAGACTTCGCCGGCATCGTCACGGCCGTCGGCGCCGAAGTCGGCCAGGTCGTTTCGCCGGGCGTCAGCGTCGTCACCGTCGCGCGGCCCGACGTCCGCGACGCCGTCATCGATGTCGGCGAGGACGTTGCGGGCAGCCTGCAGGCCGACACGCCGTTTACGGTGAGGCTGCAGGTCGATCCCCGGATCAGCACCACCGGCAAGGTGCGCGAGATCGGGCCGCGGGCCGATGCGACGACCCGCACGCGCCGCATCCGGATCACGCTCGACAATCCGCCGGAGATCATGCGCCTCGGCACCACGGTGACCGCGACGCTGGATACCGAACAGAAGACGGTCATCAGGCTGCCGCGCTCGGCTGTCCTCGAGCAGAACGACAAGAGCTTCGTCTGGCTGGTCGATACCGCCAGCAAGACGGTCAAGCAGCAGGAAATCACGATCGCCCGCAACGAGGACGGCAGCATCCGCGTCACCACCGGCCTCGAAGCCGGGCAGCGCGTCGTCACCGCCGGCGTGCACAGTCTCAAGGATGGCCAGCCCGTCCGCATCGATCAGGAATCGCAGCCGTGAAGTCCTTCAATCTCTCCGACTGGGCGCTCGAGCATCGCTCGCTCGTCTGGTATTTCATGATCGCCTTCATGGCCGCAGGTCTGTTTTCCTATCTGCATCTCGGCCGTGAGGAGGATCCCGCCTTCACGATCAAGACGATGCTGATCCAGGCGAAATGGCCCGGCGCCTCCGCCGAGGAGATGACGCGCCAGGTCACGGACCGGATCGAGAAGAAGCTCGAGGAGCTGCCGGCACTCGACTACACCAAGAGCCTGACCGTTCCCGGCCAGACCACCGTGTTCGTCAATTTGCGCGATACGACCAAGGCGCGCGACGTGGTGCCGACCTGGCTGCAGGTGCGCAACCTCATCAACGACATCAAGGGCGACTTCCCGTCGGGCGTGGTCGGGCCGGGATTCAACGACCGCTTCGGCGACGTGTTCGGCAACATTTACGCCTTCACCAGCGACGGGCTCAGCCAGCGCCAGCTGCGCGACCGGGTCGAAGAGGTCCGCGCCAAGGTGTTGACCGTGCCCAATGTCGGCCGCGTCGATATCGTCGGCGCCCAGAACGAGGTGATCTATCTGGAATTCTCGCCGCGCAAGGTGGCCGCGCTCGGCATCGACCAGCGCACCATCCTGACCGCGCTACAGGCGCAGAATGCGGTGTCGCCCTCCGGCGTGCTGCAGGCGGGGCCCGAGCGGGTCGCCGTGCGTGTCTCCGGCCAGTTCACCTCGGAAGAGAGCCTCAAGGCAATCAATCTGCGCATCAACGACCGCTTCTTCCCGTTGACCGACGTCGCCACCATCAGCCGCGGCTACGAGGATCCGCCGACGTCGCTGTTCCGCTTCAACGGCCAGCCCGCGATCGGGCTCGCCATCGGCATGAAGGCCGGCGCCAATCTGCTGGAGTTCGGTGATGCCCTGAAGCAGGAGATGACCAAGGTCATAGCCGATCTGCCGGTCGGCGTCGGCGTGCACCTGGTCTCCGACCAGCCGAAGATCGTCGAGGAGGCGGTCGGCGGCTTCACCAAGGCGCTCTACGAAGCCGTCATCATCGTGCTCGCGATCAGCTTCATCAGCCTTGGCGTGCGCGCCGGGCTGGTGGTCGCGATCTCGATCCCGCTGGTGCTCGCCATCACCTTCCTGGTCATGGCCTATACCGGCATCTCGTTGCAGCGCATCTCGTTGGGCGCACTGATCATCGCGCTCGGCCTCTTGGTCGACGACGCCATGATCGCGGTCGAGATGATGGTGGCGCGGCTCGAGGTCGGAGACTCGCTGCGCAAGGCCGCGACCTACGTCTACACCTCCACCGCCTTCCCGATGCTGACGGGCACGCTGGTCACGGTCGCCGGCTTCATTCCGATCGGTCTCAACAACAGCGCCGCCGGCGAGTTCACCTTCACGCTGTTCGTCGTGATCGCGGTGTCGCTGGTGGTGTCGTGGATCGTGGCGGTGCTGTTCACGCCATTGCTCGGCGTCACCATCCTGCCCGCCTCTCTGCCCAACCATCACGCCGAGGCTGGCCGGCTGGCGCGCATGTTCCGCGCAGTGCTCGGCGCCTGCATGCAGCATCGCTGGAGCACGATCATCGTCACCGTCCTCGTGTTCGGGCTGTCGGTGGTCGGCATGGGCTTCGTGCAGCAGCAGTTCTTCCCCTCCTCCGACCGCAACGAGCTCATCATCGACTTCAACCTGCCGCAGAACTCCTCGATCGCGGAGACCAACGCGCAGATGGCGAAGTTCGAGCAGGAGGCGCTGAAGGACAATCCCGACATCGACCATTGGTCGACCTATGTCGGCTCGGGTGCGCAGCGCTTCGTGCTGTCGTTCGACGTACAGCCTGCCGACTTGTCGTTCGGGCAGATCATCATCGTGACCAAGAACCTCGAGGTGCGCGATCGCGCCCGGGCCAAGCTGCAGGCCTATCTCACCAAGACCTTCCCCGGCACCGATGCCTATGTGCATCTGCTCGACATCGGCCCGCCGGTCGGCCGTCCGGTGCAGTACCGCGTCAGCGGCCCCGACGTGGCCAAGGCGCGCGAGATCGCGCAGCAGGTCGCCGGCATCATGCGGAGCAACTCTCATCTCGGCGCCGTCGTGTTCGACTGGATGGAGCCGGCGCGCGTGGTGAAGGTCGACGTGCTGCAGGACAAGGCGCGCCAGCTCGGCGTCACCTCGGAGGACATCGCCAACGCGCTGAACAGCGTGCTCGACGGCACCTCGATCACGCAGGTGCGCGACGACATCTACCTGATCGACGTCCGCGGCCGCGCCAATGCCAAGGAACGGCAATCGCTGGAGACGCTGCGCGACCTGCAGCTATCGGGATCGAACGGCCAGTCGATCCCGCTCGCCGCGCTGGCGACCTTGCGCTACCAGATCGAGCAGCCGGAGATCTGGCGGCGCTCGCGGCAACCGACGCTGACCTTGAAGGCCAGCGTGGTCGATCAGGTGCAGCCAAACACGGTGGTCGATCAGCTCAAGCCCGAGATCGCAGCCTTCAACGCCAAGCTTCCGGTCGGCTACAACGTCGTCACCGGCGGCTCAGTCGAGGAAAGCGCCAAGAGCCAGGCACCGATCATCGCCGTCGTGCCGATCATGCTGTTCACCATGGCCACGATCCTGATGCTGCAGCTGCAGAGCTTCCATAGGCTGTTCCTGGTGTTCGCCGTGGCGCCGTTGGCCCTGATCGGCGTGGTGGCGGCGCTGTTGCCCAGCGGCGCGCCGCTCGGCTTCGTCGCCATCCTCGGCGTGCTCGCGCTGATCGGCATCCTGATCCGCAACTCCGTCATCCTGATCGTGCAGATCGAGCATCTGCGCGACGAAGGACGGCCGCCCTGGGAGGCGGTCATGGAGGCGACCGAGCACCGCATGCGACCAATCATGCTGACCGCGGCCGCCGCCTCGCTCGCGCTGATCCCGATCGCGCGCGAGGTCTTCTGGGGCCCGATGGCCTATGCGATGATGGGCGGCATCATCGTCGGCACCGTGCTGACCCTGCTGTTCCTGCCGGCGCTCTATGTCGCCTGGTTCCGCATCAAGGCGCCGGACAGCACCGCGGCTCCCGAGGCCACGCCGCACGGCGCGTGAGGCGCCGAACGGCCGGGAATCGCAGATAATTGCGTGGGATAAGCCGTCCGCGTGGGTTAAACGCCACGCGGCGGCCGGTTAGATTCGGCCTCCATGAGCGAAGGATGCGAATCATGACCGATCCTCAGATCGTCTGCCCCTCCTGCCGCACCGAGATCAGGCTCACCGAGCAGCTCGCCGCGCCCTTGATTGCGGAGACCCGCCGGCAGTTCGAGAAGCAGCTTGCCGCCAAGGAGGCTGATTTCGGCCGCCGCGAGACGCAGCTGAAGGCGGCTCAGGAGCAGATCGCGCAGGCCCGCGCGGCGATCGACCAGCAGGTCGCGGCGAAGCTGAAGACCGAGCGCGCGGCGATCGCGCAGGCCGAGGCTGCGCGCGCGCGTGCCGCGCTGGCGGAAGAAATCGGCCGCGGCGAGCAGAAGCTCACCGAGCTGCACGAGATTCTCGCCGCCAAGGACGCCAAGCTGGCCGATGCCCAGAAGGCGCAGGCCGAGATGATGCGCAAGCAGCGCGAGCTCGACGAGGCCCGTCGCGAGCTCGATCTCACGATCGAGAAGAAGGTGCAGGAGAGCCTCGTCGCCGTGCGTGACAAGGCTCGGCTCGAAGGCGAGGAGTCGCTGAAGGCCAAGGTCGCCGAGAAGGAGACCCAGATCGCCGGCATGCAGCGGCAGATCGAGGAGCTCCGGCGCAAGGCCGAACAGGGCTCGCAGCAGCTGCAGGGCGAGGCACTCGAGATCGAGCTGGAATCGCAGTTGCGCGCGCGGTTTCCGCGCGACCTGGTCGAGCCGGTGCCGAAGGGCGAGTTCGGCGGCGACGTGCTGCATCGGGTGGTCGGCCCCGGCGGCCAGGTCTGCGGCACGATCCTGTGGGAGTCCAAGCGCACCAAGAACTGGAGCGACGGCTGGCTGGTCAAGCTGCGCGACGACCAGCGCGCGGCCAAAGCCGACATCGCGCTGATCGTCTCGACCGCGCTGCCCAAGGGCGTCGACGGCTTCGACCTGATCGACGGCGTCTGGGTCGCCGAGCCGCGCTTTGCGCTGCCGCTGTCGCTCGCGCTGCGGCAGTCGCTGATCGACGTCGCCGGCAGCAAGCTCGCCCAGGAAGGCCAGCAGACCAAGATGGAGATGGTCTACGCCTATCTGACCGGTCCGCGCTTCCGCCACCGCATCGATGCGATCGTCGAGCGCTTCACCGAGATGCAGTCGGATCTCGACCGCGAGCGCAAAACGATGATGCGGCTGTGGGCCAAGCGTGAGGAGCAGCTGCGTGGCGTGCTCGATTCCACCGCAGGCCTCTATGGCGATCTCCAGGGCATCGCCGGCCGCGCCATGCAGGAGATCGAGAGCCTCGACATCCTGCTGATCGAAGGCGAGGGCAACGTCAGCAGTGAAGCGGCTGAATAGATCTCAGGCCGACGGGATGAGCCGCGTCAGCATCGTCATGACCAGCTCGGCGATCTCAGTGTAGCTGTCGGAAACGGCGAGGCGCCTTGCCTCCTTGAGGAGGTTCGCCGCTGTGAGCCGCGCCTGGTAGTCGGCGGCGAACGGACGCACCTTGTCGATCGAGGCCCAGTAGTTCGCGAGCATGGCCTGCTCTGTCGGATCTGCCGGCTGAGGGCGCGGAACCAGGTCCTCATCGCCGATCAATCCGAGCGCCCCGGCGACATCGCGGCTGGCACCGCCGATGCCGCCGATCACGATCAGCGGCTTGTTGGCCTCCAATGTCGCCACAGCCTCGGCGGCGATGCCGGACTTGCCGTCGCCCCAGTAGCTGCCGTCGGGGTGCTTGCTCACGCCGGCGCGCCCGCCCATCATGATCCGCGCGTCGGTCTCCTTCGCCATCGAGCGCCGCATGCCGGCCAGCGGATCGCCGGTCGGCGGCGTCATAAACAGCGGCACGATCTGAGGAACGGCGCCAAGTTCGTCCGCCTTCTGGACCGTTGCGGTCCGGCTGCTGCCGACATAGACGTCGGCCATCGTTCCCGACGGCAGCAGCGTCGCAACGGTGGTCTCGTCGGACAGCAGCTTGATCTCGCTGAAGGCGCCGAGCCGCAGCGCATGCGCCCAGACCTTGTCCTTGCCTTCGCGCTGAAGATCATTGGCGCGCAGATAATGGATGAAGGGACGGCTCTTCAGCGCCTCGCCGCTGGCGCGATAGGCAGCGCCCAACTGCGTCGAGATCTCCTGGGTGAAGTTGGTCTCGGTCGGCGGCTCGATGCGGCCGCCATAGGCGATCCTGGCGCCGTGATAGACCAGCGGCGTCAGCACCGCGCTGAGCACGCGCTTGTCGTCGTTCTCGAACATGCCGAGGGCGTCGAGATCCGGCGTATCCGACACCGACAATGCGAGGGTCCACCCCTTGCTCCGGCTCGTCGCGCTCATGACGACAGCTCGCTGAGGGCGATCAGGCTGACCTGCGGAAACGCGGTCTCGATCAGCTCCTTCTCGTGCAGGCATATCGGCGGGTCGGGATACACCAACCGGATCGGGCCGTGCATACAGTGATGCACCAGCTCGGCGAGCTCCGGCGGCCGGGCGCAGACGACGATCTCACCACCGGGCGCGGGATGACTGTTGACGCGATCCTGTGCGTCCGCCGCCCACACCTCCATTCGCATCGCTTCCGACAGCAGCGCCAGCAGCACATGCTCGATGTCGGCGTCGCTGATGCTGGTCACGTCCAGCCGCTCCATTCCGCCGTCCGGCTGATAGCGGACGTCCGGCGTGCGGATCACCGGCACGTTGCCCAGATAGGGAAAGCTGCGCAGCGTTCCGCGATGCGACAGATCCCACAGCACGATCGGGCTGCCGAACTTCTTGGCCGTCAGGAGCTCCCACATGCACCAGGGACGGCCGTGATAGGCGTCGGTGAGGATGCCGAGCAGCGCGCCGCGCTTGATCGCCTGCTCGAACTGCTTGGCATAGGCACCGCCGGCCACCGTGTCGCTGGCGTCGAAGAACATCTCGACGCTGTTGACGCGGACCTCATCCGGCGTCGGGTTCGGTCTGGAGTCCCTGAAGCGCTCCAGCAACAGCGCGACGCCCTCGCCGTCCATCTTCGCATGGCTGAGAAAGATCCCGATCCGGCGCAACTCCTCGGCGGAAGTGGCCTGCCCGGTCGCGCTCTGTTCGATCATGGTCCGGTTCATGGCACGCTGCACATTGCGCTGGTGCGCCCACACCGCGCCCATCACATACATCGTGATGCGCCGGGTCCAGCGCTCCCAGCCTTGCTCCGCTTGCGGAGCGGGCGCGACGATGCCCTGGGTCGCGAGCGCATCGAATGCCGACACGCCCTGACCACGCGACGTGATCACGGGCAACAGCATGTCGGCGACGCTGCTATCTCGGATGTGCCGCTCGATGTCGGCGACGTAATCGCCCCACTCACCCTCGCGGTTGCGCATCACGTCGTCGATCACGAGGATGACGATGTTGGAGCGCGCCGCCGCCCAGTCGATCGGCTGCGGCCTGCCGGTGTCGCGCCAGTTCGCGCTGCGCTTGCGTACGGGAATGCGGAAGCCGATTCCATCGCGCATCATGCCGAGCGCATCGAGCTGCCTATGCAGCGTATCGGCAAGACGGCCGCCGGGATCCTCGGACGGATCCGGCCGCGCCGGCGCCCACAGCACATAGACCCGCATCGGCTCGATGGACATGGCCGGCCCTCGTCGCAGCTTCGTCAGCGAAACACAACCTGAAGACGAAGACAAGCCGACGATGCGAGCCCGACGCCCCGAATGGCAACCGGATACGGCGGCGAATTTTATGGCGCGCCTATAAGCTGGTCCCGGGCGCCGTCTCGCATTCCTATGCGGCCCGGGTGCATCCTCCGTTACAATGGAGGCTGGTCCTGCGCCGGCCTGGCTCGCTCAAGGGAAAGCCGGAATGTCGCTTCTGACCGCTCACCGTGAACAGGATTTCCGCGCATCATGGCTGCGTCCGGCAGAACGACGCACCGACAGCAGAGCACGCGCCCTGCTCGGACGGCTCGCCCGCTTCGTGCTGGCGCTGACCGTGGCCGGCGGCGTCCTGACCTTGCTGGTCGCCCTGAAGACGGCGGCCTACATGTCGCATCATCCGATCTGACCAGTCGCCGCAAGCCCATCGGATCACGAGCTACTTCACCGGCCGCTTCTCCAGCTTGCGCGCCAGGGTACGGCGATGCATGCCGAGCCGCCGCGCGGCTTCGGAGATGTTGAAGTCGGTCTCGATCAGGGTCTGGTGGATGCGCTCCCATTCCAGCGTCTTGATCGAGGTCGAGCGTTCGGCCAGCGCGACCTGGGCATTGCCTTGGACCTTGCCTTGGGCCTTGCGGAACGCCTCCTCGATGTCGTCGGTGTTCGACGGCTTGGCGAGATAGTGGCAGGCGCCGAGCTTGATGGCCTCGACCGCGGTCGCGATGCTGGCAAAGCCGGTGAGCACCACGATCAGCATGTCCGGATCGTGCGCATGCAGCTTCTCGACGCAGACGAGACCGGAGGCGCCGCCGAGCTTCAGGTCCACGACGGCATAGCCGGGCGACTGCGCTTTCAGGACCTCATCGACCTGCTCGAGCGAGGCCGCGATCACAGCGTCGTAGCCGCGCCGTTCGAACGAGCGCTTCAAGGTGCGCGCGAAGCCATCGTCGTCCTCGACGATCAACAGGGACCGCTCACTCTCCACGGGGCTCTCCAATCGCAAGCATCGACAGCGGCAAGGATAGCCGCACGGTCGCCCCACGCCCCCGGTGATTCCAGGCTGAAACGCTGCCGCCGAGCTTGCGGATCACGTTGACGACCAGGAACAGGCCGAGCCCGCCGCCCGGACGCCCCTTGCTGGACTGATAGGGCCGCCCGAGCTGGGCCAGAATGTTCGGCTCGAAACCGGGGCCGCGGTCGCTGACCGTGAGCAGCAGCATATCGCCGTCGCGTTCGGCCAGGAACTCCACCCAGTCGCGCGAGACTTCGAAGGCGTTGTCGAGCACGTTGACGATGGCCTGCTTCAGCGCGACGTCGGAGACGATCGCCGGATCGGAACCGAACTCGTTGCGGACCATCAGGTTGCGGGCTGATCGCGCGGCGCTCCACTCGGCGACCAGCGTGGTCAGGAACGCTTTCAACGTCGTCGGCGCCGACCCCTCGCCGCGCGCCTGCCCGGCCGAGACCAGGATGTCGGTGACGATCGACTTGCAGCGCTGCACCGCGGCTTCCATCTCCGCGAAGTCATCCGCGAGCGCCGGGTCGGCTGCAATCGCCGTCATGCGCCGCCAATCGTTCAGGATGACCGACAGCGACGCCAGGGGCGTGCCGAGCTCGTGCGCAGCCCCCGACGCGAGCAGGCCCATGCGGATGATGTGGTCCTGCTCGACGGCATGCTGGCGCAGGTCGGCGAGCTTGGTGTCGCGCTCGCGCAGGTTCCGGTTGATGCGCGTCACGAACACGACGAGCAGCACGGCGTCGAGCATGAAGCCGACGAACATGCCGGTGATGTGCAGGCTGAAGGGATCGCTGACGTGCCGATGCGGCAGTTCAAGCGGCCAATAGGAGATGGTGAGCCAGATGAAGCTGATCACGGTGAGCGCGACCAGCGACCACGACGAGCGCGCATCGAGCAGCACGGCCCCTAACGTGACTTGCAGCAGATAGAGGCAGGTGAACGGATTGGCGGCGCCGCCGGTGAGATAGAGCTCCGACGTCAGCGCGATGACGTCGAGCATCAAGGCGATCAGCAGGTGACGGTTGCCGACGTCGACCCGACGGCGCAGCCAGATGTGGCTGCCGACGTTCAGCGCCACCAGCGCGCAGACCACGGCCGCCATCGGCAGCAGCGGCAGCGCGATGCCGAACCAGAAGGTGACGAAGGCGACGGTCACGATCTGGCCGACGACCGCGATCCAGCGCAGCTGGATCAGGAGCACCATGTTCTTGCGGTTGGTCGCGTCCCTGGTCGGCAGCGGCGCGCTGATCTCCGGTGTGGCGATCGCAGCCACCGCCCCCAGCGGCAGATTCGGCGCCTCGTTCATCGCCGGTCTTCCGACTCCGACACATCCGGAAGCGCCGCTGGCCGGGCCCGTTTGCTCAAGAGGCTGACGCCTCGTGTCTGCGGATGTCCGCTTGCCGATGATCCCATTCCAAGCCCTGCGCTGCTGACGAACCAAGACCGCCATAGGCGCGGCGCAGCCGCTGCAGCCCGGCGCCGGCCAGCATCAAAGCCAATGTAAACCACGTCAGCGCGTAGACCAGATGGTTGTTCGCAAAGGAGATCACCGTGAGCCCGCCGACCGGAAAACCGCCCGGATTGGGCGTGGCATCCGCATCGACGAAGAACGGTGCGGCATGGGCGAGGCCGCGGGCGGCCGCGATGGCGACAACGTCACGTGAATACCAGCGATTGCCTGAGGGATCATTGTGGCGCAGGAAACCGCCGCCGGGCTCGGACAATCGCAGCAGGCCGGTCACCCGAACCTCGTCCGCCGGGTTCCCGGCCTTGCGGCTCTCGGGATCACGGCGGTCAGCGGGGACGAAGCCGCGGTTCACGAGCACGACGCCTTCGGCAGTCTGCAACGGTGTCACGACCCAATAGCCGGGGCCCTCGACCGTCACGGCCTGCACCAGCGTCTCGCGGTCATGCAGGAAGCGGCCGCTCGCGGCGACGCGCCTGTACTCATCGTCGGACCGGTTGGTCCCGGGCCACGACGCCGGACCGGGAACCGGCACCGCCTCGGTGTGGACGCGGCGCTCGACGCGGTCGATCAGGTCGAGCTTCCAGGCGCGCCGCTCGACCTGCCAGATGCCGAGCGCAAGCAGGACCGCGACACAGGTCGCCCAGACGACACCGATCGTGATCAGCCGCGGCCGAACGGATACGGCCGGCGAACCGCCCGCAACCGGACGGCGGGTCAAGGCGTCTGGCCCATCTCGTGCGCCGGCATCATGTTGGTGGTCAGGTGATGCATCACCCACAGCGAGCCGCTGAGCGCGATCACCACCATGACGATGGTGAAGATCAGCGCCATCATGGTCCAGCCGCCCTCGCTGCGCGTGTTCATGTGCAGGAAGAAGATCATGTGGACGACGACCTGGACGGCGGCCAGCGCCATGATGATCAGCGCCGTGGCCTGCTTGTCGAGCGAGCCGTTCATCACCAGCAGGAACGGCACGGCCGTCAGGACGACGGAGGCCGCGAAGCCGATCAGCTGGCCGGAGCGGGTGCCGGCATGGGCATCGGCGGCATGATGGTCGACTGGAAGGTGGGCGTGCGAGCTCATCGAAGCATTCCCATCAGATAGACGAAGGTGAAGACGCCGATCCAGATCACGTCGAGGAAGTGCCAGAACATGCTGAGGCAGATCAGCCGGCGCCGGTTGGCCTCGATCAGCCCGCGCGTGCGGACCTGCACCATCAAGGTCATCAGCCAGACGAGACCGAAGGTCACGTGCAGGCCGTGCGTCCCAACCAGGGTGAAGAACGACGACAGGAACGCGCTGCGCTGCGGCGTCGCGCCCTCATGGATCATGTGGGCGAATTCGCTGAGCTCGATGCCGAGAAAGGCGAGGCCGAACAGGCCGGTCACCACCAGCCAGCCCTGCATCGCACCGACGCGGTTCTGCTGCATCGACAGCATCGCGAAGCCGTAGGTGAGCGACGACAGCAACAGGAACGAGGTGTTGACTGCGACCAGCGACAGGTCGAACAGGTCCTTCGGCGCCGGCCCTGCGGCGTATCTGGCGCCGAGCACGCCGTAGACCGCAAACAGGATCGCGAAGATGAGGCAGTCGCTCATCAGATAGAGCCAGAAGCCGAGCATCGTGCTGTCGCCTTCGGCGTGCTCGTGCTCGTCGACGACGTAGAACACCGGCTCGCCGGCCTTCAGGGTGCCCATCGCAACGGTCATGACTTGGCTCCTGCCGCGAGCAATTCGGTGCGGGCGCGCTCGACGCCCACGACCTCATCGGCCGCGATGTGGAAGCTGCGGTGATAGTTGAAGGTGTGGGTGATCGCGACCGCGAGCAGCGCGATGAAGCTTCCGGCCGCGAGCCACCACATGTACCAGATCAGGCCGAACGCCATGGTCGTGCTGAGCCCGGCCAGGATCACACCGGTGCCGGTGTTGCTCGGCATGTGGATCGCCTTGAAGCCGCCGAGCGGGCGTGTGTAGCCGCGGCGCTTCATGTCCCACCAGGCGTCGTTGTCGTGTACGACCGGCGTGAACGCGAAATTATAGGCCGGCGGCGGCGAGGAGGTCGCCCATTCCAGCGTCCGCGCGTCCCAGGGGTCGCCGGTGACGTCGGCGAGCTGCTCGCGCCTGAGAATGCTGACCGCGATCTGGACGATGAAGCTCGCGATGCCCAGCAGGATCAGGACCGCGCCGATGCTCGCGATCACGAACCAGATCTGCAAACTTGGATCGTCGAAGGTGCGCAGTCGCCGGGTCACGCCCATCAGGCCGAGCACATAGAGTGGCATGAAGGCGAAGTAGAAGCCTGATGTCCAGAACCAGAACGACAGCTTGCCCCAGAACGGGTCGAGCTTGAATCCGAACGCCTTCGGGAACCAGTAGGCCATGCCGGCGAACGCGCCGAACACAACGCCGCCGATGATCACGTTGTGGAAGTGGGCGACCAGAAACAGGCTGTTGTGCAGCACGAAGTCGGCCGGCGGCACCGCGAGCAGTACGCCGGTCATGCCGCCGATCACGAAGGTCAGCATGAAAGCGATGGTCCACATCATCGGCAGCTCGAAGCGGATGCGGCCGCGATACATCGTAAACAGCCAGTTGAACATCTTCGCGCCCGTCGGGATCGAGATGATCATGGTGGTGATGCCGAAGAAGGAGTTCACGCTGGCGCCCGAGCCCATCGTAAAGAAATGGTGCAACCATACGAGGTAGGACAGGATCGTGATGACGACGGTGGCATAGACCATCGAGGTGTAGCCGAACAGGCGCTTGCCCGAAAAGGTCGAGGTGACCTCGGAGAAGACGCCGAACACCGGAAGAACCAGGATGTAGACCTCCGGATGGCCCCAGATCCAGATGAGGTTCACATACATCATCGGATCGCCACCAAAGTCGTTGGTGAAGAAGTTGGTGCCGACGTAGCGGTCGAGCGACAGCAGCGCCAGCACGGCCGTCAGCACCGGGAAGGAGGCGACGATCAGCACGTTGGTGCACAGCGAGGTCCAGGTGAACACCGGCATCTTCATCATCGTCATGCCGGGCGCGCGCATCTTCACGATGGTGCAGATCAGGTTGACGCCCGACAGCAACGTACCGACGCCCGCGACCTGCAGCGCCCAGATGTAATAGTCGACACCGACATCCGGACTGTAGGAGATATTCGACAGCGGCGGATAGGCCAGCCACCCGGTGCGGGCGAACTCGCCGACGAACAGCGAGCACATCACCAGCACGGCGCCGGCCGTGGTCATCCAGAAGCTGAAATTGTTGAGGAACGGAAACGACACGTCGCGGGCGCCGATCTGCAGCGGAACGACATAGTTCATCAGGCCGGTGACCAGCGGCATCGCCACGAAGAAGATCATGATCACGCCGTGGGCGGTGAAGACCTGATCGTAGTGATGCGAGTTGAGATAACCTTCCGATCCGTTGAAGGCGATCGCCTGCTGCAGCCGCATCATCAGCGCATCGGCAAAGCCGCGCAGCAGCATGACGATGCCGAGCACCATGTACATGATGCCGATGCGCTTGTGGTCGACGGTGGTGAACCACTCCTTCCACAGATAGCCCCACAGGCGAAAATAGGTGATGGCGCCGAACAGGGCCGCTCCGCCGAGCGCGACCATCGCGAAGGTGCCGATGATGATCGGCTCATGCAGCGGCAGCTGGTCCAGCGTCAGCCGGCCGAAGATGAACCTGGTGAGATCTGACGTGTCGAACATGATCGTACCCTCACGAATCCGACTTGGAGGTGGGCCCCGTGATGAATGATGCCTTCGACGGCCGCATCAGGCCGGGCCGCTCCAGCCCGCGGCCCTGCAGCGGCGTCCAGTCGAGCGGCGCCATGACGGTGCGCGACGAATCATCCGACATCTGGACAGTCTGGTCGCCCGGCAGGCAGACTCCGCCGGCAACGAAGCTCGGCTCCGCGCCGAACACGGCGCCGCGGCCGGCGAGCTTGTCGTAGGTCAGCGGCAGCGTGTTGCGGATGCCGGCCACCCCCATCCCGCCCTTGGCGTCGATCGCCATCATCTCGCTCATGCACATCTTGCCGGTCTCGACGCACATGTTGAGGATCGCCCGGAACAGGTCGCCGTCCACGGAGGCGTAGTAGCGGACAGGCTCGTTCGCGCTGGGGCGCTCCAACGCGAGATAGCCCTCCCGGCTGAGCTGGCTGCCGCTCGCTTTCGCCTTCTCGATCCAGCCGGCGAAATCCGCATCCGACAGGCCCTGGAACGCGAAGCGCATGCCGGAGAAGCCGGAGCCGCTGTAGTTCGCCGAGAAGCCGCGATAGAGACCGGGCTTGTTGATGACAGCGTGCAGCCGGCTCTGCATGCCCGGCATTGCATAGATCTGGCCGGCCAGTGCCGGGACGTAGAACGAATTCATCACCGAGGACGCCGTGATCTTGAAATCGAGCGGCCGGTTCACCGGCGCGGCCAACTCGTTGACGCTGGCGATGCCGTATTCCGGGTAGATGAACAGCCACTTCCAATCGAGCGCGACGACATTGACCTCGAGCGGCTTGTCCTGCGGCGTCACGGGCCGATCGGCCGCGATCCGGCCGAGCGTGCGGTAGGGATCGAGCAGATGCGTGCCCATCCAGGTGACCGCGCCGAGGCAGATGATGATGAGCAGCGGCGCCGCCCAGATCACGAGCTCGAGTTGGGTCGAATGATCCCAGTCCGGCGTGTAGGTCGCCGAATGATTCGACTGGCGGTAGCGCCAGGCCACGATGGCGGTCATCGCCATGACCGGCACCACGATCAGCAGCATCAGCACGGTGGCGATGATCACCAGATCGCGCTGCTGGGCGGCGACGTCGCCGGCAGGCGCGAGCACGACCAGATTGCAGCCGCCGAGTGCGAGCCCCAGCGGCAGCAGAGCCAAGAATTTCCAGTAACGCACGCTCGACCTCGAAGGCGGATTTCTGAACGAGGCCTGAGGTAGCGGCGAGACGACGTGCCCGACATTGGACAATTTGTCCAATACCGGTGCGGCGCCGGGGCAGACAATTACGGGTGCGGATAAAGGCGTAAAGGGATTGCAGGCAGCGCGATGACACAGGCAGCGGCGACCGCCGACGGCGAAACCAACCTCTCCCGCACGCATGAGGCGCATCCGGGCGAGATCGCGATTGGCGTCGTCATCGGCCGCACGTCCGAATTCTTCGACTTCTTCGTCTATGCCATCGCATCCGTGATCGTGTTTCCGCGGCTGGTGTTTCCGTTCGCCGACGATCTGACCCAGACGCTCTATTCCTTCGCGCTGTTCGCGCTCGCCTTCCTTGCCCGCCCGTTCGGCAGCGTGATCTTCATGGCGGTCGACCGCCGCTATGGGAAAAGTGCCAAGCTCATCACCGCGCTGTTCCTGCTGGGCACCTCGACGGTCGCGATCGCCTTCCTACCGAGCTATCATACGGTCGGCACTGCCGCGATCTGGCTGCTTGCGCTGGCGCGAATCGGCCAGGGCCTCGCCTGGGGCGGCGCCTGGGACGGCCTGGCGTCGCTGCTGGCCATGAACGCGCCGCAGAACCAGCGCGGCTGGTATGCGATGATCCCGCAGCTCGGCGCGCCGCTCGGATTGATCGTCGCCAGCGTGCTGTTCGCCTTCTTCGTCGGTTATCTCTCGGCCGCTGACTTCTTCGACTGGGGCTGGCGCTACCCGTTCTTCGTGGCGTTCGCCATCAACGTCGTGGCGCTGTTCGCCCGGCTGCGCATGGTGGTCACCCCGGAATATGACGAGCTGTTCCAGTCTCGCGAGCTGCAGCCCGCCAGTGTCGTCAACACGATCCGGCATGAAGGCCGCAACATCGTCATCGGCGCGTTTGCGCCGCTGGCGAGCTTCGCGCTGTTCCACATGGTCACGGTGTTTCCGCTGTCCTGGGTGTTCCTGTTCACCAAGGAGACGCCGGCGCGCTTCCTGATGATCGAAGCCGTCGGCGCCGTGTTCGGCGTGGTCGCGATCATAGCCTCCGGGATGCTCGCCGACCGGATCGGGCGCAAGTCGCTGCTGATTGGATCTGCGATCGCGATCGCCGTGTTCTCGGGCTTTGCGCCGCAGCTGCTCGACGCCGGCCCGGTCGGCGAGACCATCTACATGGTGCTCGGCTTCATCCTGCTCGGCCTGTCGTTCGGCCAATCCTCCGGCGCCATCGCCTCGAACTTCGCACCGACCTTTCGCTATACCGCCTCGGCCTTGACGGCCGACCTCGCCTGGCTGTTCGGTGCCGGCTTCGCGCCGCTCGCAGCACTGGTGCTGGCCGCCAATCTCGGCCTGATCTCGGCCGGCGGCTATCTGCTGTCGGGCGCGATCTGCACCCTGCTCGCGCTGTGGCTCAGCGCACCGCGGCAATTGCAGCAGGTGTAGGGAGCGGCGGGATCCTGCCGGACAAGGCGACGATACGTCTCATCAGACGGTCAGAGGTCGCGTCGCAGGCCCTGGCACCGCCTGCCGTGCCCATCTCGAGATGACAACCTCCGGTGACTTGCACCGACTCTTGAGCTAAAGTTGCTTGGGAGCGGTGACATGCCGGTTATTTTCATAAGTCATAGTTCGAAGGACAAGACCGACGCCGAACACCTGCGCGATGAGCTGCGTGAGGCTGGTTTTCGCGACGTCTTCATTGACAATCATTCAATTCTTCCCGGGCAGCAGTGGGAAACCCTGCTCTATCAGAAGCTCCGGTCGTGCGCGGCAGTCATCGCGCTCGTCAGCCAGCACTTCAACGATTCGAAATGGTGCTTCGCCGAGCTGACTCATGCCAAGGCCCTGGGCCGTCCGATCATCCCCCTGCTGCTCGATGATGCCGAGCTGCCGCCGATCCTTCGCTATGCCCAGTTTCAGTCTGCGACGATCGACCGGCAGAGTATGCTCACGAGGCTCCTGGCCGGGCTCGAGGCCATCGGCATTCGCGCCAACGACAGCATGGCCTGGAATCCGACGCGGCCGCCCTACCCTGGTCTGTCCGCCTTCGACGCCGACGACGCCGGCGTCTACTTCGGACGCGAGAAGGACATCCGCGCCATTCTCGATCGCATTCACGATCTGGCGACGTTTGGCTCCGCCCCGCGTGCACTGATCGTGCTCGGAGCCTCCGGCACCGGCAAGTCGTCGCTGCTTCGGGCAGGCATTCTGCCAAGGCTGCGGCTGGATCCCCGCCGCTGGCTGGTGCTCCCGCCTGTCAGGCCGTCGCTGGAGCCGCTGTCGAAGCTTGCGGAAACGATCTCGGCCCTGCTTGCGACGTCGCCGCGGCCACGGACTCCGGGCCAGGTCAGCGAGGACTTCAAGTCGCAGGACGAACTTCGCGCGACGCTGCGTGCCCTCGTCGCCGACGATGCGGATACCACGATCGTCGTCATGATCGATCAGCTGGAGGAGCTGGCATCTCCCGCCGCCGAGGAAGGGCTGCCGGCGTGGCTGCTCAACGTGCTCGACATCGACCATCCGCGTCTCGTCGTGCTTGGATCATTGCGGTCGGACCGCGTCGCCTCGGTCGAAAAGACCGTCCCGCTGCTGATGCGGGGGCGCTTGGTCACGATCGCTCCGCTCAGCGAAAGCGAACTGTTGCGCACCATCACGGCGCCTGCGGAGACCGCCGGGCTACAGCTCGATCCGGATTTGGCACAGGAGCTGCTGCAGGACGTGCGTGCACGCCAGGCATTGCCGCTCCTTGCCTTTGCTCTCCGTGAATTATGGGAACGCCGCTCAGCCGAAGGGCGGTTGCTCACCGCGAGCTATGTCACCGATCTCGGCCGGATCGAAGGCGCGGTGAAGCGAGCGGCAGAAGCGGCGACGAAGTCGGTGATCGACAATCCCGCGGACGCGGAGGCGCTCCGGATTGCGCTGCTGGAAATGATCCAGATCTCCACCGACGGCTCCATCCTCAAGCGGCAGGCCTTGCGGTCCGGCCTCCCTGCACAATCGACGCGGGGAATCGACGCGCTCGAAGCGGCCCGCCTGCTCGTTGCTGATGGCGATTTCGTCGAGCCTGCCCACGAGGCTCTGTTCGGCGCCTGGAACCGGCTCGCGGACTGGGTCAAGGAAGCGCGCGCCGCGCTGATGGTCCGCACGGAGGCGCAGACGGACGCCGCGTTGTGGGAAAGCAGCGGCCGGCGTCCCGAGTATCTCTGGGCCGAGGCGCGGCTCGATCGCGCCAAGCGTCTCCTTGCCACCCAACGCATCGGCGCCACCGACAAATCGGCAAGCTTCCTCGTAGCATCGACGAAAGCGGTCGAGGAGCAACATCGAAAGGACCTTGCTGAACGCGACCGCGAGCTGACGCGGCTTCGCCGTCAACGCCTGATCGTCGGAGGCTTTGCCGGCGGCGCCCTGGCCGCGGCAGCCGTTGCGATCAGCTTCTACATCGACGCCAGAAACGCCGAGGCTGAGAGCAACAACTCGCTTCGGACGTCGCGGCTGCAGACGGCGAGGGTTGCCTGTCGTGACGTCACGGTCGGGGCCAGGGACACGGGCATCCAGGCGCTGCAGGAGGCAGCCAAGATCAGGCCTGGCGACGATCTGAGGACGGCCCTCGTCGATTGCCTGCAGCGCCCCGGACTGCGCGAGTTGAGCGAACGGCAGGGTGTCAGCGAGCCTCCCTCCCTCAAGCCCGGAGACCCGCTCGTCGATCAGGTCGGGACAACCAAGGCGACGCTGCGCCCGGCGGCGGAGAAGGACAAGTTCATCATTGCGGTCGAGCGCGATGGAGCGGCGCAGGCCGCCTGGCCGTTGGTGGCGTCCGAGGCAGATTCGCTGCGTCTTTCACCGGATGGCGCCATGGTTGGAGTGATGCGGCAGGGGTTCGGCCTTGCCGATCAGACCTTGGAAGTTTTCGAGAGCCGGACCGGAAAAACGCTTTGGTCGTTCCGGGTCGAGACGGCCAGCCTCGGACATTGGTCAGCTTCAGCCGGGCGCATTTCCTTCAGCGCGTCCGGACGCTACATCGCTGCCGCTGGAAACGCAGGCTCGATTCTCGCCTGGGATCTGTCCCCGACCAACGGCCCGGTGGCTGCACTCCAGTCACGTCCTTTCTCGGACCAGGCCATGCTGACCGCCGTTTCGCCCGACGGCCGATGGGTTGCAGCGATGGACGAGAAGGACAATCTTGTCGTCGTCGAGACGGAGACGAATGAGGTGGTCGGCACCGCCCCGCATGCGGGAACGACACAGGCATTCAACTCGTCGGTTTTGGAATGGACCAGTCAAGACCGCATCGTGGTTGGAGCCAAGCAATGGCAGTGGCTGCCGCCGGTCGATCGCGGCTTCTGGGCGAGGTCCAACATTGGGCGCCAGCGAAGCATCAGGGATGTCGTATTCGGGCCCCAGGGAACGATGCTGGGAGTTGCCACGGAATATGGCGGAATGCCCTATGTCCTGAATATCTCGGCGCGTGAAGCCAGGATGCACAGGCCGTTGGCGACGAATGGTGAGTTCCCGTCAGGAGTCGAAAGCCTGGCCTTTTCCGGCTTGAACGGGTCGGTGTGCGGAGCCCGGCTCTCTGCCATCCTATGCTGGCAGGTGGATTCCGGTTCGGCACAGGTGTTGTCGGACAACAATTTCAGCCGCTGGTACCGGCAATTGAACGCAGACGATGACCGGGTGGTGGCCGCGGGCGAACGCAACATCACTCTGCTTGAGGCGCTGGACATTAAGGGAAACCTGCTGTGGCAACGGACGATTGAGCGGACGAGTATGTTCGGATTGAAGGCCGTGTTCGACGATGCGGGTCAGCGCATGGCGTTCAGAAGTACGGACAGCTCGACATCGTTGGACGTGATCGCCCTGACCGATGGCGCCACCGTCGAGACCCATCGCAAGGACGACCCCAACGAGGCTCTTCTTCCCGTCAGCCTGGGTGATGGTTTTGCGCTGCTCGACACCGAGGATGTCAGTCTTCGCGCGCTTTCCGATGGGGCGCTCCTGTCCGGTCCCTATGCCAAGTCGGACGACGGCCGCATCAATTCCGACATGGTCGTGCGGGGCAAGGCCATCGTCGAGCGGTCAAGGACTGGACAGATGACGTTCTGGACCATTGGAGGCAGCCGGTGCAGCCCCAAGAGCGTCGTGCAACCGCGCAATCAAGCGATTGCGCTCAGCTCGTCCGGGGCTCACTTCGCCGCCTTCGATGGCGAGGTCCTCAAGGTCTGGACCACAGCCACGTGCGAGGCGGTCGATGTTCCGACCAGTGCGGACGGATCGAGCATCTCGAGCCTGACGTTCACGCCGGATGATCAGGAGATCCGCTTCCGCAGCGCCTCCAACGAAATCACGACCTACACGCTCGGGACCAAGCAGGTCAGCCGTACGGTCTTCAAGCCGTTTGCCAGCTGCGAATTCGAGGTCGGCAGCGGCTGGAGCGGCGACGCCGGCACGCTCTGGCAGGCTTGCAGAGCAGGCAAGTCGACCACCGTGAAGGCGTGGCGCGCGACCGATGGCGGCTCGGCGTTCGAGGTGACGGTCGGGGCAGAAAGCCAACGCGGCGTCACTGTCCTGGTCGATCCCAAGCAGCACACCATCATCGTGAGGCGAGAACTCACGAAACCCGGAATTTGGGGCTGGTCGCTTCCGGGAGGAAGCACGACGGAAACGGATCTCTGCAGATCGGTTGTTGCTGTCGAGGGCAGCGCGAAGGTTCAGCTCTTCGATCGCGGAGCCAGCGCAGCTTTTTTCTCGCAAGCCGGGAAGGACGGAGCCCAGATCAATCTGAACATGGTCGATACCAGATCGTGCAAGTCGAGCCCGGTCACGCTGCCCTCTGCGGATGCCGTTCTCGGGACAACCTCTTCGGGCGCATTCGTCGTCTCCTCCAGCACATCGATCAAGGCGGTGTCCCGCGATGGCCAGGTCGAATGGACGTCGCTCGAAACCGCCGGCCGGATCCGGCGCTCGGCCTTGGCGGCCGACGGAAAGCTGGTCGCCGCAGCACTGGACGATGGCTCGATTGCGGTCGGAACGCCTGGAAGAGCCGAACCGATCTTCCGGTTTACGACCGGCCCCGGTGAGGTGAACGCACTGGCACTCTCGCCCGATGGCTCATGG
Organism: Bradyrhizobium ontarionense; assembly: GCF_021088345.1. Lineage (NCBI taxonomy): Bacteria > Pseudomonadati > Pseudomonadota > Alphaproteobacteria > Hyphomicrobiales > Nitrobacteraceae > Bradyrhizobium > Bradyrhizobium ontarionense. The sequence goes on from NZ_CP088156.1 coordinate 3,436,227, forward strand.
CTGGCCGCAGGCACGGAAGCCGGCCGGGTGCATCTGTGGCCGCTGGCCGCATTGGACGCGGACGTGGCCGCGACGTTCCGCGCCGACCACTAGCGAACCTGCCCCAAGTTGCTGCTTTGGCGGCCACAGCAACCGCTCCGCTGTTCAGTCCGTTGACTCCCCGCGCCACTTGCGCTCGGCCTCGTCCCAGGCCGCGAGCGGTTGCAGGTCCGGCACCCAGGCGAGCCCGGTCTTGGCATCGGACGAGACAGCTTCAGGTGTAACAACCATGTCGAGCAGCGCCGGGCGGTTGGCGAGCGCGCGGGCGATCGCGGGCGCAAGCTGCTCCTCGGTCTCCACCCGCTCGGCATGCATGCCGAACGCACGTGCCATCGCGGCATGATCTGCAAATTGCAGCTTCGTGCCGACGACTTTTCCATGCGTCACGGTCTGGTCGTGCACCTCGATCTGCCAGGCGCCGTTGTTGGCGACGACGATCAGCACCGGCGCCTTGTGGCGCACGGCCGTGTCGACCTCGATCGCGTTGAAGCCGAAGGCGCCGTCGCCGGTCGCGACCACCACGGGCCTGTCGGGGAAGGCGAGGCTTGCGGCGATGCCATAGGGCACGCCGACGCCGATACAGCCGAACGGGCCGGGATCGAGCATCAGCGGCGCGCTCAAGCCGACGCGGGCAAAGGACAGGAAATCGCCGCCATCGGTGATGACAACGGCGTCATTGCCGATGGCGTCCTGCAGCGCCGAGAGCACGCGGTTCGGATGCAGCCGTCCGTCGGAGCCGGCAGGCGCCGTTGCCATGCTCTGCTTCAGCTTGGCCGCGCGCTCCTGATGCACGGCGCGCAGCTTGCCCGCCCATTGCCGATCGACAGCGGATTCGCGATTGCCCGCCAGCGCCACGATCGCGCGCAGAGTCTCGGCGGGTGAGGCCAGGATCTCGGCGGCGCCGCGTCGGTTGTCGCGCAGCTCCGATGCCGTGTCGCTGATGCGCACGAATGTGGCCTCCTTGAACACGGCCGGCGAGCCATAGGCGAGCTGGAAATCGAGCCGGCGGCCGACCGTCAGCACGACATCGGCATCGCCCATGACAGCACCGCGCATTGCGCCGACCACGGAGGGATGATCGTCGGGCACGAGTCCCCTGCTCTCGCCGGTGTCGAGATAGACGGCACCGAGCCGGTCGAGCAGCGCGATCAGCTCAGGGCCGGCGCCCCGCGCGCCGCGGCCGGAAATCACGAGCACGCGCCGCGCCGACCACAACAGCTCGACCGCCTTCTCGACCTCGGCCGGATCCGGCCGCGTCGCCACGCGTGGCTTCGGCGCAAGATGCTCCTCCAGCTGCAGCGCTTTCGGTACGAGGCCACGCAGCGTATCGACCGGGAAGTCGATGAAGGATGGACCGGGCTCTCCGCCCTCGCCGAACGCCCGCGAAATCGCCTCGTCGAGCTCCTGCAGCACCAGCGACGGCTCGCGCACGGTGCGCGCATAGCGCGTGATCGAGCGCACCAGCTGGGTATGGTCCATGTCCTGCAGCCCGCCGCGGTTCTCCTGCGGCCGCGGATTGCCGCCTGAGATCACCAGCACCGGCGCGCGCGAGACATGGGCGTTGGCGATGCCGGTGATCGCATTGGTCATGCCGGGCCCTGCCGTGACCAGCGCAACGCCGAGCTCGCCGGTGAGCTCCGCATGCGCCTGCGCCATATGCACGGCCGCGCGCTCATCACGCACGTCGACGATGCGAATGCCTGCCGCATCGAGCCGCATCCAGATCGGCATGATGTGGCCGCCGCACAGCGCGAACACGCGGCTCACGCCGCGGCGCTTGAGCAGACGGGCGATCAGATCGGCGGCACTGTCGGGAGAGATATTCATCTGACGACTCCGGCGAATGTGAGTGTGATCAGCCCGGCGCGAGCCAGGCCACGAGCAGCGAGACGGTGAGAACGGCGAAGATGTGCGAGACGAGAATCGCGCCCGAGGTGACGCCGGCCTCGAGGCCGTAGAGCTTGGCGATCGTGAACGGACCGGAGCCGATCGGCAGCGCGCTCAGGATCACGGCCGAATGCGACCACAGCGGCGGCATCGAGAACACGTGAAAGGCGAGCAGCGCGGTCACTGCCGGCTGCATCACGAGCTTCAGCGAGACAAGGATGCCGATCGAGGCTGCATCGTGCGTGACCACCCGCTCCTGCGCCAGGAACAGGCCGATGCAGACCAATGCGGCCGGCGACGCGGCGCCGCCGAGCAGGGTCGTGAAGCTCAGCAACGGCGCGGGCAGCGCGAAGCCGCTCAGGCCCACCTCGAGCCCGGCGACGGGTGCGATGAACAACGGGCTGGTCAACAGCGAGCGTGCGACCTTGGCGACCGTCGCACCCAACGAGGCCCCCTTCTGCAGATCCATCTCGACGACGACGATCGCGAACAGGAACAGCACGCAGGCCGTGAACAAAGTGGCGATGATCGAGGCCGGCGCGCTGTCCGGGCCGAACACCAGCAGGCACATCGGAATGCCCATGAAGCCGACATTGCTGTAGCCGGCATCGAGGCCCTCGATGCTGGCATTGGCGATTCGGCGGCCGCGCAGCCTGCTGATCACGAAGCCGGTCGCGAAGGTCGCGGCAATGCCGCCGCAGAAGGCGCCGATGAAGCCGAACTGGCTGACCTGCTCGACTCCAATCCTGGACATCGCCGTGAAGATCAGCGCCGGCAGCGCCAGATAGACGGCGAAACGATTCAGGTTGTCGGTCGCGGTGCGATCGAACACACCGAACCAGCCGCACAGGAACCCGGTCAGGATCAGCGCGAAGATGGGAAGAGCGGAATTGAGGACGGCCTGCATCGCAGCTACATATCAGACTGGAGCGAAGGGCAGCCACGTCACTGCGAGAATCTCTGCTTCAGCTCGCGATGCAGGATCTTGCCGGTCGCATTGCGCGGCATTTCGCTGTCGGTGATGAAGGCGTAGGTGCGCGGCCGCTTGAAGCCGGCAAGACGCTCCCTCGCCCATTCGGCCAGCTCGCGTTCATTCACGGCCATGCCGTCGCGCGGCACGATCACGGCGTGGACGCGCTCGCCCCATTTGGCGTCGGGCAGGCCGATCACAGCGATATCCTTGACACCAGGATGGGCGCCGACCAGCGCCTCGACTTCGGACGGATAGATGTTCTCGCCGCCGGAGATGATCATGTTGCTCTTGCGGTCCGCGAGTTGGATGTAGCCGTCGGCATCGCGCCGCGCCATGTCGCCGACCGAGCAGTAGTCGCCGCGGAACGCCTCCTTCGTCTTCTCAGGTAGGCGCCAATAGCAGTCGAAGGTGTGGGCGTTGCTGGAATAAAGCTCGCCCGCCTCGCCGTCCGGCACCTCATTGCCGGCCTCGTCCAGGATGCGGATGGGTGCTGCGCCGACGCATTCGCGGCCCACGGAGCCGAGCTTGGTGAACTGCTCATGCGGATGCAGCATGGTGACCCAGCCGGTCTCGGTCGCGCCATAGAGCTCGTAGAGCCCGGACTTCGGAAACATCTCCATCACCTCGCGCTTGGTCTCGGGGCGCGCCGGCGCCGAGGAGATCATCAGCTTGGTCACCGCGCTGAAATCGTGCTGCGCGCGCAGCGCGCGCGGCAAATCGAGCATCATGATGTAGTGGGTCGGGACCAGCGAGGTGAAGGTCGAGCCGCCGTCGGCGAGCGTCGTCACCGCGTGTTCGGGATCAAAACTCTTGCGCGAATAGATCGAATTGACGCCGCCGATATAGCCGAAGGCGCCGAAGAAGTTGAGCGAGTTGGCGTGACACATCGGCATCACCAGCAGCGCGCCGTCGTTGCGGCTCAGCTTCAGCTCGATCTCGGTGACCATCGACAGCAAGACAGCACTGCGGTGGCTGCGCAGCACGCCCTTCGGCTTGCCCGTCGTGCCCGAGGTGTACATCAAGGTCCAGGGATCGGACAGCGTGACCTGCTGGTCCGGCTCGCGATCCGCAGCCGATGCGATGATGTCCTCATAGCCGCGATAACCCGCAGGCCGCGGCTTGGTACCGAAATGGATGAAGCGGTCGTCGGCGATGCCGAGATCCTTGCGGGCCTCCTCGACGAGATCCGTGAGCTCGTCCTGCACGATCATGGCGGCCGCTTCGGCGTTCTGGACGATGAACTGCACCTCGGGCGCGGTGAGGCGGAAATTGATCGGCAGCGCCACAAGGCCCGCCTTGGCGGTGGCGGCATAGATCTCGCACCATTCGACACAGTTATAGGCAAGGATCGCGACGCGATCGCCCTTGGCGAGGCCGAGCCCGAGCAGCGCATTGGCGAGCCGGCAGGCGCGCTCGTTCCACAGCGCAAAGCTCATCTCACGCTCGAGATCACGGGCGCCGGTACGGTCCGGTGACATGCGGGCATGGGCCGACAGCATCTGCCCGAAATTCAAGAGATCCCTCATCGTCGTTCCCTCCGGCAGCCGGGTTTACGACGCCGACTGGCGCACGCCTCCAGCGGAGCGCGATGACGGTCGGCGACGGACTAGTTGGTAGCCTTCGTGATCCGAACCAGTGTCTGGTCGACGAAGCTCTTGGCGTCTTGATCCGGCTTGCGGAACAGCTCGCGCTCGACCGTCAGGGTCCGGCCCGGAACGGCCTTGCTGCAGACCTCGCGAAGGAATACGCCGCCGACCGGCTGCTCGCCCGCCGTCGGCTGCAATTCCTTGCAATCCCAGCCTTCAGCGCCGTAGCGCGACTTCACCTGATTGCCGAGCAGGAAGGCCTTCTTGCGAATGTAAAGCCGCGCCTTCGGATCGGTCTCGATGGTCAGGCCGGTGACGGTGCCCTTGTCGTCGACCAGAGCGGTCAGCAGCACCGGATGACCGGCGACCTTGGTGCCGTCCTGGCTGGTCTCCGGATCGAAGTCGAAGCGCACGGCGCGCATCGCCTGCGCGTCGGCCGGACAGTCGCGCCAGCCCGACCAGGCGCTGAGCTTGCGCTCCGGATCCTTGGCGCAGGTCAGATTGACATAGCCGGCATCGGGCAGATCGCCGACCGGCATGCCGACGGTGATGTCACGCAGATCATATGCCGGCACGGCCTGGGCCGAGGCCGCATGTACTACGAACGGCAGAAGCAACGCGGTGAAGATCGCGGCGCAGGTTGATCGTCTCATTTCGATGGCTCGCTTGCTGGCTTGGCGTCGCCCGCCTTGTAGATGTCGCAGACGCGCGAGGTGTTGCCGAAGAAGGCGGTGCACTCGTCGTAGTTCGGCTCGCCCCGGCCCTTGATGTGAGCGAGCACGTAGTCCGCGACCGCCTCGATGTCGTTGGGTCGAAGAAACGTGCCGCCCTCGGGCGGCATGCGCTCGCCGACGTCCTGGCGGCTCATGTCGTAGCACTTGGCGGTGTCGTACGAGCCGCGCGCGAAATAGGGCATGCCCGTCCCGGGCCGGCCGCAGGTCACGGTCTCGATGATGTGCTCGCGCGTGAGCTGGGTCTTGCGCAGCGACAGCGCGTCGCCGCCGTAACCCCCACCGCCATTGCCGTGCCATTTGTGGCAGCCGACGCAGTTCGCGCGCTTGAACACCGCCTTGCCGGCCTCGGTCGGATCCGCTGGCGCCGCCGACTGCGCCGACGCGAGCGAAACCGGAATGAGAACGAAGGCCAACGCCGCGGCAGACGTGATCGCACTGAGTTTCATGTGATGTTCTTGTGAAACGTGACAACGGGAGGAGCGGAGGCGATGCCTCCGCTCCTTGTCGGGATCACAGCGAGAAGACGTAGAGCATCGAGCCGGGCTGGATCTTCTTCAGCTCGGGCGTAGCCTCGATGAACCACTTGTCCCAGGCGCCGCCGAGACCGACCAGGATCGCGACATATTGCTTGCCGTCGACCGAGAACGTCACAGGAGGCGCGTTGACTCCGCCACCGGTGTTGAACTCCCACAGCTTCTGCAGCGTCTTGCCGTCGAGCGCCATCACCTCGCCCGAGGGCTGACCGGAGAAGACGAGATCGGGCGTGGCCAGCATGCCGCCGAGATTCGGGAACGGCGTCTCCATCTTGCCGGCGATCTTACCGGTGGTGACGTCGATCGCGGTTACGCTCCCGGTGATCTTGAACGGCTGGCTCGGTCCGCCGCCGGTCCAGAACTCGCGAGCCTTCAGCTTGTCCTTGGTCGATTCCTCGACGGTGATGCGGTTGCAGCTCTCGATGACCGGAATGTACCAGAGCTTCAGGTCCGGATTGTAGGCCGTCGGAGGCCAGTTCTTGCCGCCCATGTTGCCGGGGCAGATGTCCGCGACCTTGTTGTCGCGGCTTGGCGTGACCGCGGCGTTGTAGCGCTGCACCGGATTCTTCGGATCGTACTCGATCGGCTTGCCCGTTTCGGCGTCGAGCCCCTTGGTCCAGGTGACCTTCTTGACGAAGGGCAGACCCCAGATGAACTTGCCGGTGGTGCGGTCGATCGCATAGGCGAAGCCGTTGCGGTCGGCTTCGAGCGCGAGCTTCAAGGTCGATCCGTTCGGCGCGGGAACGTCGACCAGCACGTTTTCAGCCACGCTGTCGTAGTCGTAGGGGTCGTTGGGCGTGTGCTGGTAGTGCCACTTGATCTTGCCGGTCGAAGCGTCGAGCGCCAGCGAGCTGTCGGTGTAGTGGTTGTCGCCCGGGCGGTAGGCATTGTCCCAGTCCGGACCGGGATTGCCGACGCCCCAGATGATGGTGTCGGTGGCCGGATCGTAGGTCCCCGTCACCCAGGTCGAACCGCCGCCGGCCGCTGCCGCGTCGTTGCTGTCCTTCCAGGTCTCGCTGCCGGGCTCGCCCTTGGCCGGAATGGTGTGGGTGCGCCAGACTTCCTTCTGCGTCGACAGATCGGTCGCGGCGACCCAGCCGCGGATGCCGTATTCGGCGCCGGCGACGCCGGAGACCGCCATGTTCTTCACGATCAGCGGTGCGCCGGTGATGACCTCGCCCTTGTCGGGATCGGCGACCTGGCGCTGCCATGCGACCTGTCCGGTCTCCTTGTTGGTCGCAATCAGGCGCCCATCAAGCGTATGGGAGATGACGAGATTGCCCCACAGCGCAACACCGCGATTGTCGACGCCGCAGCAGGCGACGGCGCCGGCCCAGTCGTGATCCGTCTTCGGATCCATCTTCCAGACCAGCGTTCCCTTGCCGCCGCGCGCATCGATCTTGTAGACCGAGCCCCAGCCGTCGGTCACGTAGATCATGCCGTTCTCGACGATCGGGGTGCCTTCGAGGCCGCCATGGCTCCAGATGCCGCCCCCCTCGACGCCGCCGAGATGCATCGTCCAGGCGACCTTCAAGTTCTTGACGTTGTCCTTGTTGATGTCCTTCAGCGTCGAGAAGCGCGTGCCCGAGTAGTTCTTGTGATGATGCAGCCAGTTGCCGGCTTCCTTGTCCGCATTCAGCAGACGATCCGCCGTCATCTCGTCCGCGGCCTGCGCCGGAGATACAAGGTGGAAACAGGCGAAGGCCGCGCTGGCCAGCAGCACCGCCCGTAACGTGGACCTGACGTGATTCCTCATCGTTTCCTTCTCCCACTATGATTTTATGTGTGTTTGTTGGACACCGCCTCGCCGCTCGCGGCGAAGGGGCAGCAGGCGACAAGCAAGCTCAAGGCGATTTACGTATCTCGACCTCCGTTTCGATGGATCCTGCCTTCTGGAAGACGATCGTGCAGCTGAAGCGCTTGCCGGGTTCGAGCGGTTCGCGTGTCTGCAGCAGCATCACGTGATAGGCGGTCGGCTGCAGCACCAGGGTGCTGCCGGCAGGAATCGGAATCGACGGGATGGAACGCATCGCGGGCGCGCCTTCGCCGCGATCGACGGTATGTCGTTCGGAGAAATTGGCGACCGGGCAACGGACGCGCATCAGCGCTTCGGGCGCAGTGGTGTCGTTCCTGATCGTGACCAGCAACGGGATATCGCGGCCCACCTCGGGCGTTGCAGGCACCCAGGCTTCGGAGAGCGTGAGCCCTTCCCCCGAAGCTGCGAGACTCCGCGCGGTGGGCAAGATCAGGGCAGCCAGCGCCACCAGGAGCCCGCTCGCCGCGATCTTCCGGCAGGCATCACGTCGTCGCGCGACCGCCTCGCTGACGATCCTCGGCGGCGAGGCCGGTCCTCGCCAACGATCAGTTGAATTTCCCCCGGTTTGCACGCTACCCTCCGAGGGCGCGGACCAAATCTGATCGCGCTCCAGACGAGCCGGATGTTCCGACAACGGGAGTCCTCCCTGTGGCGCCGTTTTTTAACTTGGTTTAATGAGCGCCTTTTTTTGAATTCGTACTCTGAATTCGAATTCGTCGCAAATGGATTTTTGCTCTTGACGTGCTAATGTCCGCCAAAATTTGATGTCCCATGCGAATCGTGACCTCTGCCCCCTCCCTCGTCGACCAGGTTGTCGAAGCGATCACTGACGAGATCGTCAGCGGCGTGCTCACGTCCGGCTCGCGGCTGATCCAGGATGACCTGGCACAGGCCTATGGCGTGTCGCGCCAGCCCGTTCAGCAGGCGATGATGCTGTTGCGCGGGTGCGGGCTGGTGCAGAGCGCGCCGGGCCGCGGCCTGATCGTGGCGCCGCTCGACCCGGGCTTCGTCCGGGATCTCTATGAGATGCGCGCCGTCCTCGAAGGGCTGGCGGCGCGGCTCGCGGCCGAACGCGCGAACCATCGGGCCGCGCTCGAGGGTCCGGCCTACATCGCTGCCGGCTACGAGGCGGTCAGAAGCGGGCTCGTGAACCGCAAGATCGAGACGGACATCGCCTTCCACCACTTCCTGAGCAACCTGTCCGGCAACACGCTGATCAGCGAGACGATGGCGCCGCATTGGCCCTGCCTGAAGCGCGTCATGTCCGACGTGCTGCAGAAGGAGGAAGGCATGTCCCAGACGGTCTGGGACGAACACAAGGACATTCTCGCCGCCGTGATCGAAGGCCGCGCCGCCGACGCCGAAGCGCTGAGCCGCGAACACATCTCGCGCGCGGCAAGCGTCTTCATCCGTCACCTCGAAGCGCAGCTGGACAGGCGGCCGAAGCTGCGGCGAACGCTCTCGGCGAGAAAACTCTCGCCATGAGCAAGATGGATACGAGGCCGGTGGCGCCGCTCAAGACACAGCCCAACCTGACGGAACGCGTCTACCAGCGCATTCTCTCCGACATCGTCGGCGGCGAGCTGCCGGAATCGGCGCGCCTGATCCAGGATGACCTGGCGCACGACCTCGGCGTGTCGCGCCAGCCGGTGCAGCAGGCGCTGCTGCTGTTGCGCAATCAGGGCTTCGTGCGCGATGCACCGGGACGTGGCCTCGAAGTCGCGCCGATCGACACCGACTTCATCCGCAATCTCTACGAGATCCGTGCCGTCGCCGAAGGGCTCGCCTGCGGGCTCGCTGCAACGCGCGGCGCCGAGCGCGCAGCCCACGAAGGCCCGAAGCTGATCGAGGAAGGCCGTCGCGCCGAGCGCGAACATTCGGTCGAGAAGCTGATCGAGGCCGATGTCAAATTCCACGAATTCCTCTACGAGATCTCCGGCAACTCCGTGATCCAGGACACGACCCAGCCGCATTGGCTGCATCTGCGACGCCTGATGGGCGAGGTGCTGATGCGCGACGAGACGCCGCGGCGGATCTGGGATCAGCACGAAGAGATTCTGCAAGCCGTGATCGCGGGCGACGCGCAGAGGGCCGAGCTGCTTGCCCGGCAGCACATCACCCGGACGGCCGGCGTGCTGCTTGCGCGCATGACGAAGCAGCGCGAGCGTAGCGCCGTTCCGGCCCAGACCTGACGGACGGCGGCTTCTTGTCAGCCGGCGCTCACGCGGCCGGAAGGGCGAACGCGAAGGTGGCGCCTCCCTGCGGCTCGTTGGTCGCGGAGAGTTCGCCGCCATGCTCGCGGACGATGCCGTAGCTGATCCATAGTCCGAGTCCGGTCCCCTCGCCGACGCGCTTGGTCGTGAAGAACGGCTCGAAGATGTGGCTCAGATGATCCTTGTCGATGCCCGGACCGTTGTCGGTGATCCTGAACGCGATCTCGCCGCCCTGGCGCGCCGCCCCGACCAGGAGGCGCGGCAGCTCGGTCACGCGCATCGCATCGATCGCGTTTTCGACCAGGTTGACGATCACCTGGTGCAGCTGGCCTTCATTGCCCGAGATCCACAGGTCAGGCTCGACCTCGATCTGAATGTCCACACGATGCTGCTTGGTCCGCCCCGCCCACAGCACTGCGGTGTTGATCAGCCGCTCGATGTTGACGCGTTCGACTTCGCCGAGCTTGGAGAACGACAGGCGGCGGAGGTTCTTGACGATCTCGCTGATCCGCACCGCGCCTTCCAAGGTGCCTTCGATCAGCGGGCCAAAATCGTCCAGGATGGCATCGATCCGGAGATCCGAACGCAGCGCGGCGATGTCATCGCCGACCGGCTGCTCATGGATCGCGTCGAGATAGCCGACCAGCGACGTCCGATAGCGCATCAGGGTGTGGACGTTGCCGTAGACGAAGCTGATCGGATTGTTCAGCTCGTGGGCGACGCCGGCGACGAGGCGGCCGAGGCTCGCCATCTTCTCCTGCTCGACCAGCTGCCGCTGCGCGCGCTGTAGCTCGCGGTGCGCCTTGTGCAGCGCCTCATAGGCGCGGCGGAGCTCACCGATCGGCCTGCCGGTCAGCACCACGCCGATGAAGCGGCCGCGATGGTCATGCCGCGGCGAGCTGTTGATCGCGAACAGGTCCGAGCTGCCGCCGGTGGCGCGGAATCGCAGCTCGCCATCCACCACTTCGGTTCCACTGCGTGGCGCGAGCAGCGGCGGCAGCTTGGTCCTGTGATCGAAGTCGATCATGTCGGCGATATTGCGCCCCGCGATCTCCGCCAAGGCCAGGCCCGACGTCTGCTGGAACGCGGAGTTGGCCTGCTGCACCGTGCCCCTGGCGTCGCAGACGACGAGAATGTCGGAGACGGACTCGATGACATTGGTGACGAAGGCCTGCGCCTCCTCGAGCTCGGCATTCTTGCTTTCGAGATCGACCTCATAGCGAAGCAGGTCCGAATAGACCTCGTCCATCTTGCGGATCACTTCGATCCAGACACCCTCGCGCTCGCTGTCGAATTCGAGCGTACTGCTGCTTGCGATGAGCTTCAGAAGCGTATCAGCTCCGGACGGTTCAGGAGAGTGAGTGGCCTTTGCCATTTTTTCTCAAATCATATCTGGACAATTTGTTTCGCAGGCCGACCCTCGACAGGCCGAGCTCGCTCGCGACACGGCTGATGTTGCCGTCGTATTTCTCGAGGCAGCCGACGATGACGCTCTTTTCGAGGTCCTCGACCCTGTCCTTCAAGCTGCCGGAACCGTTCAGCTTGCCATTGCCGACCGCGGGTGCGGCGCGGCGGCCGTTGCGGCGGGCTGCGAAGGGCGGGCAGCGCAACTCATCGGCATCGGCCAGCACGGCCATGCGCTGGATCTCGTTCTGCAGTTCGCGGACATTACCAGGCCAGTGATATCTGGAAAACTCCTCAATCGCCGGCGGCGCGAAGCGCAGATGCGGCCGGTTGAACGACGTCTTCACGGCCGACAGCACGCCTTCGGCGATCAACGGAATGTCCATCGGGCGCTCGCGCAGCGACGGCATGTGCACCGGGAACGCGGCGAGCCTGTAGTAGAGGTCACGACGGAAGCGGCCGGCCTCGACCTCGGCTTCGAGATCCCGGTTGGTCGCGGCGACGACGCGCACGTCGACCTTGCGGACGCGCTGCGCACCCAGCGGCCGGATCTCGCTTTCCTGCAGCACGCGCAACAGCTTGACCTGGAACGCCGGCGAGGTCTCGCCGATCTCGTCGAGAAAGATGGTGCCGCCGTCGGCGACCTCGAACAGGCCGATGCGGTCCTGATAGGCGCCGGTGAAGGCGCCCTTCTTGCAGCCGAACAGCTCGCTCTCCAGCAGCTCGTCCGGCAGCGCGCCGCAGTTCTCGACCACGAAGGCCTGGTTGGCGCGGGCCGAGCCGTAGTGAATCGCGCGCGCCAGCAACTCCTTGCCGGTGCCGGACTCGCCGGTGATGAGGACCGAGATGTCATAGTCTGCGGCGCGGCGGCCGAGCTCGATCACATTGCGCATCGGACTCGCCGCCGAGTGCACGATGCGGTCGAAATCATAGAGCTGCTTGGCGGCGCCGCGCTTGACCGAGACGACCTTCTTGATGTGCGCCGGCGTCGCCTTGACGTCGACACCGGCGGTTTCGGTCTCCTTCTGCAGCCGGTACAGTTGGATCGCTTCGCGCACGATCTCGATGAGGCGATCCGGCTGCCAGGGCTTTGTGATGTACTGATAGATGCCGGCCTCGTTGAGTCCGGCGATGATGTCCTCCGAATCCGAATAGCCGGAAATGATCATGCGCACCGGGTCCGGCCACATCTCGCGGACACGCTTCAGGAAACTCACGCCGGATTCCTGCGGCATGCGCTGATCGCAGATCACGGCATGCACGATCTCGCCTTCGAGCAGCTTCTCGGCATCGGCCGTGTTGCCGGCGCACAAGACCTCGAAATCCTGGTTGAGGACACGCCGCAGCGCCTCCTGCGACCGGATCTCGTCATCCACGACCAGTATCGTTCCCTGTATTCCCATCACATGTCTCAGCAGATCCGCGGCAGCTGCTCGCCCGACAGCCAGTCGACGATGCGGCCACCGCCGAAGCTCGTCGCCATCTGCACGAAGCGATGATCGTCGGCAACGGCTTCGCCGATGTCGGCGGCGTCGCGCCCGAGCGGATGCGCCTTCATGGCAGCGAGCACGGCGCCGGCCACATCAGGCGAAACCACCGCAATCAGCTTGCCCTCGTTGGCAACATTGAGCGGATCGAGGCCGAGCAGCTCGCAGGCCGCCGCGACGGCAGGCTTCACGGGAATGGCGTCCTCCTGCAGCCGAAAGCCGAGATTGGACTGCTGGGCGATCTCATTCATGGTCGCCGCAAGCCCGCCGCGGGTGGGATCGCGCATCAGGCGCAGGCCGTGACCGCCGGCTGCGACCATGTCGGCAACGAGACCGTGCAGAGACGCCGAGTCGGACACGATCTCGGTATCGAAGGTGAGATTCTGCCGCTTCGACATGATCGCGACGCCGTGATCGCCGAGGCTGCCCGACAACAACACGCGGTCGCCGGGCCTCGCTTTGTCCGCCGACAGGTCCAGGCCGTCCGGAAGCACGCCGACGCCCGCCGTGGAGATGAAGACGCCATCCGCCTTGCCGCGCTCGACCACCTTGGTGTCGCCGGTGATGATCGGGACTCCCGCTGCGCGCGCCGCCTCGCCCATCGAGTCGGCGATCCGCTTCAGGTCCGCGAAGCGGAAGCCCTCCTCGATGATGAAGCTGGCCGAGAGATACAGCGGCCGGGCGCCGGCCATGGCGATGTCGTTGACGGTGCCGTGCACCGCGAGCGAACCGATATCGCCGCCGGGGAAGAACAGCGGCGACACCACGTAGCCGTCGGTCGTCATCACCATGCGGCCGGCCGCCACGTCAAAAGCCGATTGATCGTTGCCGCGCGCCAGCCATCCGTTGCCGAACGCCTCATGGAACAGGCCGGAGATCAACTGCGCCATCGCGCGGCCGCCGGCGCCGTGCGAGAGATCGACGCAGCCGCTTCGCAGGTCGAGCTGGCGCTGATGCATGGTCATGACGCGAGCCTCCGCTGATGGTCGCGGAAGCGGCCATAGGTCCAATGCGCCGCGCAGGCGCCCTCCGACGACACCATGCAGGAGCCGACCGGCGTCTCCGGCGTGCACGCGTTGCCAAACAGCCGGCAGTCCACCGGCTTCTTCACGCCGCGCAGGATCGCCGGACATTCGCAGGCCGGATTGTCGGCCACGACCAACTCGGACATGGCGAAGCGCAGCTCGGCGTCGAGATGCGCAAAGGCGGGCCGCAACTTCAATGCGCTCGACGGAATGCTGCCGAGGCCGCGCCATTCGAACTGATCGCGCAGTTCGAAGATCTCGGCCATCTCGTCGATGGCGCGCCGGTTGCCGCTGCCGGTAACAGCGCGGCGATACTGGTTCTCGACCTCGTGACGGCCGTCATTGACCTGCTCGATCAACATCAGGATCGCCTGCATCATGTCGAGCGGCTCGAAGCCCGCGATCACGACCGGCTTGCCGTCGTCGCGCGCGAACGGCTCATAGGGCGCGGTGCCGATCACCGTGGAAACATGCGCAGGGCCGACGAAGCCGTCGATCTCGACGGGGTTTTCGCTGTCGAGGATCGCCCGCATCGCCGGCGGCGTCAGCACGTGGTTGCAGAACACACTGAAATTCGCCAGCTGCTTCTTGTCGGCGAGCCTGACCATCACAGCCGTCGGCGGCGTCGTGGTCTCGAAGCCGATGGCGAAGAACACGACTTCGCGCCCCGGGTTCTGCTCGGCCAGCGCGATCGCATCCAGCGTCGAATAGACCATGCGGACGTCGGCGCCACGGGCCTTGGCCCGCAGCAGCGAGGATCCGCGCGAGCCCGGCACGCGCATGAGATCACCATAGACGCAGAGGACGACCTCGGACCGTTCGGCGAGCGCGATCGCCATGTCGATGCGCCCGGCCGGCAGCACGCAGACGGGGCAGCCCGGCCCGTGGATCATGCGCACGTTGTCCGGCAGCATGTCTTCGAGACCATAGCGGGCGATCGCATGGGTATGCCCGCCACAGAACTCCATGAAGCGATAGGCTTTGCCGGACTCTGCCTTGGCGCGGATCGCGCGCGCAAGGCCCATCGCGAGCTCCTTGTCGCGATATTCATCAGCATATTTCATGGCCGCGCCTCCACGGGTTCCACTCCCATCTGCCGGAGCAGGTCGAGCGTCTCGCGCGCCTCCTCCGGATTGATCTTGGCCAGCGCATGGCCGACATGAAGGATGACGTAGTCGCCGACGGTGATCTCCTCGATCAGCGCGACCGAGACTTCCTTGCTGACGCCATCGATCGAGACGATCGCCATGTCGTCAGGCAGGAGCTTGATCACCTCGGCAGGAATGGCCAGGCACATCAGACGAACCCTCCGGAAGTTAGACCCTGTTGAGTAATCTGCAGTCCGGCGACCCAGGCCTGCCCGAGGCTCAAGCCGCCGTCATTGACCGGCAGTTGGCGCGGCAGCAGCGCATCGAGGCCGGCCGCTCGGCAGCCGCGCACGATCTGTTCTGCCAGATGCGCATTGAGGAAGCAGCCGCCGCTCAGCACGACGGTGCCGATGCCGGTCGCACGCGAAGCATCCGCAACCCAGTCGACGCAGGCCGCGGCCAAGGTGCCGTGAAACAGGCCGGCGGCTTCGACCGCATCGAGATCGCGCGCGGCCAGATGCGCGAGCAGAGGCCGCAGCGACAGCACGCCCTCGATGACCGTCCAGCCCCGCGCCAGTACCGCCGGTTCACGTACCAGCGCCTCGAGCTTCATGGCCGCCTCGCCTTCATAGCTCTGGACCATGCTCACACCGAGCAGGCCGGCGACGGCGTCGAACAGGCGACCGGCGCTGGTCGTGACCGGCGTGTCCGCGCGATCCAGCAGCATGGGCAGATGCCGAGCCTGGGGCTGGCCGGCGAAGCACGACGCAATGTCCCCGCCCCGCCCGATGTCATGCAGCAGCGCCGCGGCCATGCGCCACGGCTCGCGCGCGGCGCGATCGCCACCCGGCATCTTCAATGGCGCGAGATGGCCGAGGCGACGGAAGCCTGCGCCGTCGCACAGCAGGAGCTCGCCGCCCCACGCGCCGCCGTCGCTGCCATAACCGTAGCCATCGAGCACGAGGCCGAGCGCAGGACCGGCTACCCCATGCTCGGCGATGACGGACGCCGCATGTGCATGATGATGCTGCACGGGCACCATAGGGAGACCGCGGCCTTGTGCGAACCGCGTCGAAGCCATGTCGGGATGCATGTCATGCGCGATCGCGACCGGTTCGACATCGAGAATGGAGGTGAGGTGACGGATCGTCTCCTCGAAGAAGCGGACGGCCTGTGCGGTGTCGAGATCGCCGATGTGCTGGGACACGAACGCCTCGTCGCCGCGCGTCACCGTCACCGTCGCCTTCAGATGAGCGCCGACCGCAAGTATTGGCGGCATGGACCGCGCAAGACGGATCGGTTCCGGCACATAGCCGCGGGCGCGCCGAATGAAACGGGGACCGCCGGCGACCATGGCGACCACGGAATCGTCGGCACGAATGACGATGTCGCGATCGTGCGTGACAATCAGGTCCGCGATATCAGCCAGCGCGGCCAGCGCCTCGTCGTTGTCGGTCAAGAGCGGCTCGCCGCTCGGATTGGCGCTGGTGCAGACCAGCGCCCAGCCCCTCTCACCCGCGGCTCCGCCGCGCGCAGCGAGCGCGTGAAAGATCAGATGATGCAGCGGCGCGACGGGCAGCATCACGCCGATCTTCGCAAGACCCGGCGCAACGGATGGCGCGACATGATGGCGCGATCTCAGCAGCACGATCGGCCGCGCCACCTGCTCCAGCAACGCGCGCGCAGGCGCATCGATCTCGGCGAGATCGGCGGCGGCATCGGCCGAGGCCAGCATCACGGCGAAGGGCTTGCCGTCGCGCTGCTTGCGCGCGCGCAGGCGCTGGACGACGTCATCGCGGCTGCAATCGCACAGCAGCTGGTAGCCACCAAGCCCCTTGATGGCGACGATCTTGCCCTCGGCAAGCGCGGCCGCGACCTCGTCCACTCCATGGCTGAGCCGCGGCCCGCAACGCGCGCACGAGATCGCCTCGGCATGAAAGCGGCGGCCGCTCGGATCTTCGTAGTCGGCGCGGCACGCCTCACACATCGGAAAGCGCTTCATCGCCGTGGTCGCGCGGTCGTAAGGCAGACGTTCGGCAATGGTGAAACGCGGACCGCAATGGGTGCAGTTGACGAAAGGATAGAGATGGAAGCGGCTGGTCGGATCGAACAGCTCGGCCAGGCAGGCTGCACAGGTGGCTGCGTCCGGCACGATCCGCGTCGTGACGCGCCCGCCCACGCTCTCGGCGATCCGGAAGCCCGTGCAGGAATCGGCCACCATCGGCTCGACCGCGATGTCGTCGATGCGCGCCAGTGGTGGTGTCTGCTGCGGCAGAGCCTCGACGAACTCAGCGACCTCCTCGCCCTCGACCTCAATGACGACGCCATCAGCATCATTGGCGACGAAGCCGCCGAGCCGATAGCGCGTCGCCAGGCCATGGACATAGGGACGAAAGCCCACGCCCTGCACGGCGCCGCGGACGCGGAGCCTGAGGCGCGTGTGTTTCGCCGCCAATGTCTGGCCGGGCGCGCTCATCCCTGCACCGCGCCCAGCGCGCCCGCCCGCATCTTGTCCGCCTGCTTCCTGATCCAGGCATAGAAGGCCGAGAGGCCTTCGCCCGTCCTGGCCGAGATCGTCAGCACCTCGATCTTCGGATTGACGCGGCGGGCATATTCGATCGTCTGCGCCAGGTTGAAATCGAGCACCGGCGCCAGATCGATCTTGTTGATCAGCATCAGCGCCGAGGCTGCGAACATATCTGGATATTTGAGCGGCTTGTCCTCGCCTTCCGTCGTCGAAAATACGACGATCTTGCAGGCTTCGCCGAGATCGAACGCGGCCGGGCACACGAGATTGCCGACATTCTCGATGAACAGCAGCCCGCCGCGCAGCGGCGGCAACCGGCCATAGGCCTCGCCGACCATGGCCGCATCGAGATGGCAGCCCTTGCCGGTGTTGATCTGGATCGCCGGCACGCCAGTGGCCCGGATGCGCTCGGCATCGTTGGAGGTCTGCTGGTCACCTTCGATCACCGCGACGGGCCGGCTCTGCTTGAGATCGGAGACGGCGCGAACCAGCAGCGAGGTCTTGCCGGCGCCGGGGCTGGAAACCAAGTTGAACGCCAGCACGTCGTGGGCGGCGAAACGTGCGCGGTTCTCGGCCGCGAGACGGTTGTTCTTGCCGAGAATGTCGCGCTCGATCTGGATGATGCGCCCGCTGGAGAGACCGGCGATTTCCTGGCCCGCGGGGTTCACCGAGCAGTCGATGCGGTCGACGGCGGCGTGGTCGTGATGATGATCATGCGCATGGCCGTGATCATGGTCGTCATGGCCATGATGATGGTGACCGTGATCGTGGTCGTGATGATGGTCGCCATGATGGTGATGGTGTCCGGACTGATCATGACTGTGATCATGTCCGTGCGCATGATGATGCTCGCCGTGATCGTGATGATGATCGCCATCCTCGATGGAGGACTTGCCGTCACTGCAGCCACACACCGTGCACATTACTCGACCTCCAGCTCCTTGACCCGCATGTCTTCCCCGCCCGTGACCTGCAGCTGATGACTGCCGCAGGCTGGACATGGCGCGTAGCGTTGGCTGATGCCGACGCTGCGCGAGCAGCCGAGGCACCACGCCGTGCCCGGCTGTTCGATGATCTCGAGCGCAGCCCCCTGCAACAGGGTCTTTGCCGTCACCGCCTCGAAACAGAACCGCAGCGCGTCCGGCGCGACATGGCTGAGCGCACCGATCTCGAGCCACACGGTCTTCACCTTGGCGAAGGCGCCCTTGCGTGCCTCCTGCTCGACGATCTCGACGATGCCCTCGCACAGCGCCATCTCATGCATCGGCCATCTCCTGGAACGCCAGGTGGTAGCCGACGCAAGGATCGAACGAACCGACCATGGCGTCGACGGCGTCGCGATCTGCGGCGCCGCGTAACGCAGCCCCGATCAGGCTCTTCACGACCGGACCCCGCGGGTGAAAATTCCATTCCGTCGGCGCGAGAAATTCGAATCCTGCGACGCGCCCTTGTTCGTCCAGTTCGATCACGTGATGAAGCCGGCCGCGCGCGCATTCGACCGCTGCGGCGCCACGTCGCGGACCGAGCGCATAGCTTGCAACGGCTTCGACCATGTCGTTCTCCGTCTCGCCGGCCTCGATCCAGCGCAGCAGCGCTGCTATTTCGGCAATCCTGGCAGACAGGCGCGCAGCAGGATCGGCTCGGGTCACGCCATGGCCTACCGCACGGCGTGCCCAGACCCCTGTCTCCGGAAACCGGCCGTCGAGTTCGGGGACTTGCGCGAATGCGGCGCCGGCGTCGATCAGCAGGGTGACGATCGCGCGATCGTCGGCCGCCGACAGGAAGCACGGATCAGCCGGCATGTGTCTCCATCCTCCGTCATCAGCAGCTCTCCGGGCCGACGCCATCGTTGCTGCGAGCGGCGTCCCCGGCAAGACCGGCTCCGCTGCCGAGCCTATGCCCAGAGCCTCCAGGCCCATCTTGATCTGAGACAAGGTTTCGGAGCGAGCCCGCCCGCGCGCGAATTCGGCCTGCAGCGGCGCGAGCGCCCGCAACAGATTCTGTGCCACCTGCAACGTGTCGCGATCCCCGGCAAACCGTCCGAGCACGAGGCCGCGCAGCAATTCCGCAAAGCGCTCGAAGGCCACCGCCGCGGCGCGGCGCCGGCGCGGCGCCGGCATGGCCTGCTCGCCGTGCGCTGCTTCGATCGCGGAAAGACACGCGACCTGGTGCGCGACGCCGCAGAGCGAGAACAGCCGCGGCAAGGTCGTGAGCAGCGTTTCGGCCGGCTTGCCGGCGAACAGCCTGCCGATCGGCGGCCTCGTCCGCGGCTGGATGCCGACGCTCACGATCGCCCGATCCGCGACGGACAGCGTGAGGTCGATCCGGTTGCGAAAGGCGATCGTCATGCCCGGCTCTCGGTGAGCGTGCCGCGCAGGAAGGCGCGACGATCGATGGCGCTCGACACCTTCCCCGCCTGCGTCGGCTCCGGCTCTTCGCTGGGCGGCGTGACCAGCGCATTGAGCGCCGCTTCGGCAGCGACACGCGCGGCCGCCATGTCCTCGAACTCGAACATCGGCGAAAACAATGAGCAGCTGGCGATGCGCCCGATGCCGGCGACGTCGCCGAGCGTGAATTCGAATGCGCCGGCGGGCAGGTCTACGATCAGGGACCCAGCCGCTGTCGCCGCATCGGCCGGCACGACCACGTTCATGAACCAGGGCGTGATCATGATCCCCATCATGCGGCCGCGAAACTCCGCAAATCCGACCGGCTCGACCTCGAGCGCGTCGTGGTAGATCGGCAGCTCACGCATGACGCGCTCGCCGATGTCGCGATAGGCGACGGCCAGTTGTTGCCCCCAGGCGGCCGCGGCCGCATCCGGCGTGCTGTGCGCGGCCGCGAGCTCGCTCATGACTCGATCACCATGAACTTCGCCTTCGGCGCGTCGCAGTTCGGGCAATGCCACTCGTCCGGCAGCGCGGAGAACGGGGTGCCCGGCGCGATCTGCGCCACCACATCGCCCTCGGCCGGGTCATAGCGCGTCCAGCAGATCCCGCACTCCAACAGCACGTCGTCAGCGAGATCGCTGCGGACACCGAAATTCTCGAAGCCTCCGGTCATGCGAAATAGGCCTCGATGATCTGCTGCAGCCGCTCGGCGGAATCCTCGAAGTCCTCGGCGGCGGCGAGCGCGACCACCGGCACGCCGCCGACTTCGAGCGTATCGAGGATGATCGTGTCCATCGCATTGAAGAACTGCACCGACCAGACATGGCGGATGCCGGTCGCAAGCACGCGGCAGGTGCCGTAACCACGCGACATCAACTGGATCGGGCCGTTGCCGAGGGTCTCCTGGAGGAAGCTCATGTCCGCGGCGCTCATCGGCAACAGCGTGAAATTGATGGTCTGCGCCCGCACGCCAGGCCGCCAGGCGAGCGCGCGCTCGCGGATCTCGGCAAGCACCGGCAGCGCGTTCATCGTGCCCTCGGGCGCGGGACCGATGACGATGTCGGTGGCGGTCAGATCGGCCGCCGCGCGCGCGACGATCTCCGGAATGGAGCCGATCTCGACGTAGTCGTGACGCTCGTCCGCTTCCAGCCGCACCCGCCAGATGCCGGCCAGCACCGACTCCTGGATCTGAGCGAGCGTCCCGTCGGGCAGCGCCACGACGCCGGCGACCTCGCCCTCGCCCAGCACGTCGTCGATCAGCCGACGCTCGAGATCGTTGAGGCCCGCGAGCCGGAACAATTGCGTCGGCGCGTCGACCGTCTGCGTTGCGATGGCCGATGCAATCGTCGACAGCAGCTCGACCGCGCGCGGGCAGCTGCGCGCCAGCGCTTCCGAGTCCAGCGAGGCCAGCTTGGCCAGCGCCCCCGAGGCGGTCAGCCCCTTATGGGAGCTATCAAGCGCCTCCTCCCCGATCGGGAAAATGTTGACGGGCTGCTCGGCTCCTTCCGGCGCAATCCAGAATCCCGGCTTCATCGCTCGGCTCCCGCAGACTGGTGAACTGGGACGATGCTGGCGACGACCGTCGCAGTCGCGCCCAGCGGTCGGTCGATCAGCCGCGAGATGCGATCGACATAAACAGACCAGTCCTGGATCTTCGCGATCAGGCCGAGCGTATCGGCTCCGCGACACAGGATCAGGCTTGGCTGCACGCGCACGCCGAACCGCGTCCCGAGTTCGGCCTCCGCCTCGCGCGCGATCACGGCGCCGCGCAGCCGGTCTTGAAAGGCCGCGATCAGCTCAGGCAGGACGACGGCGACGTCGAGCGCCTCCGGGAAGCGCAAGGGGTCGCCGGCCGACAGCAGCACCGCGACCGCACCGGCACGGTGGGTTTCGGCGAGAAGACCATCGACGGTGCCGACATCGACCTCCGGCAGACCGCCTCGCATGCGTGCGGGACCACGCTGCTGCATTTCCATGGACGTTCCTTCCTGACCAGTTATTGTTACCGGGTTCTGAATGAACAGCAATCAACGTGCCAGATGAGGCGGCTTTGATCGCCCCAAACAACCGACTGTAATTTCAGCAGTATTTTAGAGGTCCGAAAGCCGCACCGGAAATCGAAAAGTTAATTTCCAGTCGAGGCCTGGTAATTTTATTTCCGTATGGAAAGTTCGTTTCCGATAGGCACAGCAGGTAACGGGCGGCGGACTATCGCAGGTGGTCCGGCAATTCCGGCTCACGCCCGATCAGGTCGGCGAAGAACTCGTCGCAAGAATTACCGTTCATCGCGGCCTGCAGCCCCCGCAGCGCTTCGGCGATCAGCCTGGCCTCTTCGTCATCGAGCAGACGAACGGCGTCATCGAGATAGACCAGCACCTTGGCGCCGACCGGCGGCTTGTCGAGCAGCATCACCGAGACGCGGCGCTCTTCGCCGGCGAAGCTGCACAGCGCGGAGACGCCATCGGTCTCCACGATCGTCATCGGCAGGCCCAGGCACATGACGGACTCCCCTCGCAGCGCCGGCGGTCACTCGGCCGCGCGCGCCCGCATCTCGTAGCTGTGATGATCGATGTCGTTGGCAAGCAGCCGCTCGTCGCCGGCGAGCGGCTCGCGCCGCAGCACGGCCGGCGCCCCCCATTCCGCCAGCAAAGTGCAGGCCTGCTCGATCGCCGGCGCGATCTGGGCACGGACCGGCGCGGTGAGCGGTCCGCCCCAGTCCTCGAGGTCGAGCGGCTGGCAGCCGATCAACGCGAGGCGACGCGGATAGCGGCCGAGCAAATCGGCGGCGCTCAGCACTTCCTGGAAGCCGGTCTGGTGCAGGCTCATCTTCTTGGCACCGGTGAAGCGCGGCACCTCCTCGTCACGGACGAGCTTGAGCTCGCCCGGCACGAGGCCGTAGTCGATGGCGTCGAACACGATCAGGCCGTCGGCCTCCTCGACATAGTTGACGAGGTAAAGCCCCTGCGTGCCGCCGTCGAGGATCGTGACGTTGTCGGGCACGGTGAAGCGGCGGTGGAATTCCTCCACCACCCGCACGCCGAAGCCTTCGTCGGCCCACAGAATGTTGCCGATCCCGAGCACCAGGATGCGGTCGTGCCCGCTCTCATCGACCATGCCGGCCCCCTGTTAGTCGCGGAACTGCCGCTCGCCCGAGATCATCGAGGAGATGATGCTCTGGCGTGACATGATGTCTTCGCGAATGGCGGCATAGACGTGCACCATCACGAACGTGACCAGCGCCCACATCCCGAGATGATGCCAGGTATGGACATCCTGGCTGTTCGGCCAGATCGCAAACACCCAGCCGAACAGTTTGTGCTGCCAGCTGTCGATGCCCTCGCCTTCCGAATAGAGGGCAAAGCCGGTGACGATCATGAAGGACACGAACAGCGTGAAGCCGGTGAACATCGCCGTCTGCGCCAAAGGATTGTGGCCGACATACATCTTCGGCTCACGCTCCAGGAAGGCATACCAGCGGATCTCGTGCAGCACTTCCTTCCAGAACTGCTTGCGATGCACCGGGATGTAGAAGATCTGCCGGGAGTGGTGGTTGCCGACGAAGGCCCAGAAGATGCGGGCGAGGAAGAACACCGCCAGCACCTGTCCGGCCGCAAAATGGGCAAAGCGGATATAGCCCATCACGAAGTTCGCCGACGCCTCCCCCGACACCGTCGGCAGCGGCGTCCCGATCAGATAGCCGGTCACCATCAGAACAATGATCGCGAACGCGTTGACCCAGTGGCAGATGCGCACCGGCGCTTCGTAGACATAGACCGTGGGCCGGCCGACCGCATGCTCGCCGGCGCCGTCGGCCGCGATCGCGGCGATGTCCGTCCCCGACTCGGGCGGTCGTGCAACTGCATCCATCATGACCCTTCTCCCGTGCTACCTGACCTTGACCTTGGCCAGTTCCTGGCCATCCGGACTCATGACGTGCGTCGAGCAGGCCAGGCACGGATCGAAGGAATGGATCGTGCGCAGGATCTCCAGCGGCTGCTCGGGATTGGCCATCGGGGTGTTCATCAGCGACGCCTCGAAAGCGCCGATGTTGCCCTTCGGATCGCGCGGCGAACCGTTCCAGGTCGTCGGCACGACGCACTGGTAGTTGTCGATCTTGGTGTCCTTGATCTTGATCCAGTGCGCGAGCGCGCCGCGCGGCGCCTCGGTGAAGCCGACGCCCTTGGCCTCCTTCGGCCAGCTCTCGGGCTTCCATTTGTCGACATTCGCAGTCGAGCTGTCGCCGGCCTTGATGTTGGCGATCAGCTTGTCCTGGAAGTAGCGCATCTGCCGTCCGGCCCAGACCGATTCCAGCGCACGCGCCGCGGTGCGGCCGAGCGTCGAGAACAGCGCCGTCAAAGGCAGGTCGAGATCCCTCAGGAACTTGTCGACGGGATCCTTGAACTCCGCCTTGTTCTGCGCATAGCCGACCACCCAACGCGCGAGCGGACCGACCTCCATCGCATGCCCCCGCCAGCGCGGCGCCTTGATCCAGGAATATTTGCCGCCCTCGTCGAGCTCCTTGATGTCGGTCTTGGTGCCCTTGGCATTGGGACCGAGCACGTAGTTCGGCTCGGTGATGCCGTCCCAGGGATGCAGCCCCTTGGTCTCGTCGGGGTATTTGTACCAGGAGTGAACCACGAACTCCTGGATCTCGTCGGGATTGGCGTGATCGACCGGAAATACCTCGGACAGATTGCCGTTGATGATCGCGCCCCGCGGCAGCTTCAGGCTCTTCGCGGAATAGTCGTTCGCATGCTCGGGTACGTCGCCATAGGCGAGGACGCTCTTGCCGGACAGGCCACCGCCATAGAGCCAATCCTTGTAGAACGAGCCGATCGCCGCGACGTCGGGAAGATAGACCATCTCGTTGAACTCGATCAGGCGATCGATGATCGAGGAGACGAGGTTCAGCCGCTCGATGTTGATGGCTCCGACAGCTCCGGTGCCGTCGATGTTGATCGGACATGGCACGCCGCCCACCAGCCAGTTCGGGTGCGGGTTCTTGCCGCCGAAGATGGTGTGGATCTTGACGATCTCCTTCTGGAAATCGAGCGCCTCGAGATAGTGGGCCACCGCCATCAGATTGGCTTCGGGCGGCAGCTTGTAGGCCTTGCTACCCCAATATCCATTCTTGAACGGGCCGAGCTGCCCCGACTCGACGAACTTCCTGAGGCGGGTCTGCAGGTCCCTGAAATAGCCGGGCGACGACAGCGGCCAGCTCGAGATCGACTGCGCCAGCGTCGAGGTGGCCTTCGGATCGGCCGAGAGCGCCGACACCACATCGACCCAGTCGAGCGCGTGCAGATGATAGAAATGCACGACGTGATCGTGCACCTGCAGCGCAAGCTGCATGAGGTTGCGGATCGAGTTGGCATTTTCCGGGATGGTGATGCCGAGCGCGTTCTCGACGGCGCGCACCGATGTGAGCGCGTGCGTTCCGGTGCAGACGCCGCAGATCCGCTCGGTGAAGGCCCAGGCGTCACGCGGATCACGGTTCCTGAGGATCACCTCGATGCCGCGCCACATTGTGCCGGTGGAAACCGCATTGCGGATGACATTGTCGGAGTCGACATTGACCTCGACCCGCATGTGTCCCTCGATGCGGGTGACGGGATCGACGACAATGCGCTTACCGGAATTGTCAAGATTGAAGCCGTTAGGGGTCTGGATGCCCATCGTTGCCTGCCCTGAATTCGATTAATGATCTTGTTTGGCGTCGTCGCGCTTGGTGGCTAGCCGTTTGACGGCCGTCACCGCTGCATGCGCCGCGACTGCCGCGCCCACCGTGCCGGCGGCAACCATGCCGACCTGGTCGGCGTTGCGCTCGATACCAAACTGCTTGATGTTGGTGAGGCGGTCGTAGAACGAGCCCTTGTCCCAGAAGCCGTCCTCGGAGCAGCCGATGCATCCGTGGCCCGACTGGATCGGGAACGACACGCCGCCGTTCCAGCGCACCGTCGAGCAGGCGTTATAGGTGGTCGGGCCCTTGCAGCCCATCTTGTAGAGGCAGTAGCCCTTGCGCGCGGCCTCGTCGTCCCACTCCTCGACGAACTGGCCGGCGTCGAAATGCGGGCGGCGATAGCACTTGTCGTGGATGCGCTGCGAGTAGAACATCTTCGGCCGGCCCTGGCGGTCGAGCTCGGGTAGCTTGCCGAAGGTGGTGATGAAGGTGACGACGCCGGTCATCACTTCCGCGATTGGCGGACAGCCCGGCACCTTGATGATGGGCTTGTTGGTGATCACCTTGTCGATCGGCGTGGCCTGCGTCGGATTCGGCTTCGCCGCCTGGACGCAGCCCCAGGACGCGCAGGCGCCCCAGGCGATGATCGCCATCGCGTCCTCGGCCATCAGCTTCAGCTTCTCAACGAACGGCTTGCCGCCGTCGATGCAGAACATGCCGCCCTCGTTCAGCGGCGGGTTGCCCTCGACCGCGAGAATGTACTGGCCCTTGTACTTCGCGCGCGTCTCTTCGAGGATGGCCTCCGCCTGATGGCCGGCCGCCGCCATGATGGTGTCGTCATAGTCGAGCGAGATCATCGACAGCACGGCATCCTTCACCAGAGGATGCGCCGAGCGAATGAAGCTCTCGGAGCAGCAGGTGCATTCGAGCCCATGCATCCAGATGACGGGCGTGCGCGGCTTGGTCTCGAGCGCATTGGCGATGCGGCTGGCGGCGAGCGGGCCGAGGCCGAGGCTCGTCGCGGTCAGACTGCAGAACTTGTGAAAGCTGCGTCGCGTGATGCCCTGACGCCTGATGACGCTGTAGAACGTTTCCGTCGCCGCGCCCATGAGTCCTCCCCCTATGATCACCTTGGCAACCGTTATGGTCGCTATCTGACAGGAGGAGACAGCAAGAAGCAGGCCAGCATCAAAGCCGGATTTGAATCACAATGATTCCAGATGCTTGGAGCGAACACATCGACGCGACAGGACAAATACGACCCGGTCTGACGTGACGATCGGAAATCACGCGCTTTGCACCCGACAAGTTTGTTACCGCCTGTTGCTCGGCTGTTTGCAGTGCGTTCAATGCGCGGTGCACACCATGCACGGATCGAACGATCTGACGACATGCTGGATGCCGACAGCGCGCGCACCGGCCGCGCCGACCTCGGTGCCGACGAGCGCCTGCTCGAGCGGACCTGCGATGCCGCCGGCATCGCGCGGCGAAAAATTCCAACTGGTCGGCGCGATGATCTGATAGCGCTCGATGCGGCCGGAGCGCACCGCGAGCCAATGGCCGAGGCTGCCCCGCGCCGCCTCTACGAGACCAACGAAGTTGCCATCCGCCGTGTCGCCGCTATTCAGGCAGAACGGCTCGTTGAGACGCAGCGCCTTGATCCAGCCTTCGATCGAAAGCGCAAGCTGCGCCGTCTCGATCAGCCGGGCAATCACGCGATTGCGGACATTGCTGCCGTCAGCGGCGAGCAGCGCCGTGATCAGCGGCTGACCGTCCACCGCCTGTCTCGCTAGTGCGCCAACCTCGACGGGCTGACCGGCCAGGCGCGGCGCCTTGCACCAGCTGTAGGCGTCCGCCTTGTCGGCATCCGGCACGGTGCGGCTCTCGGCCGGATCGAGCGAGGTCTCGCGCATCCAGGCGTGCGAGACGTCCTCGGTGATCCGGTCCGACGGCAGAGCTTCGACCTCTCCGTTGCTCGCGCGAATACCGGCGCGAAAACGAGCGCCGTCCGAATCGTGGTAGGCGCCGAAACTCATCAACAGGCCCGGACCCTTGCCGAGATCGGCGAGAGACAGCGCATCGGCGACAGCGAGGAAATGCGCAAAGTCGCCACCGCGACCGTCGCGCCAGCGGTCGAGCTCGTCCGGTGTCGACAAGGCAACCACGTTCTCGAGCTTGTCGGCGAACATCACGCGTTCGAGGAAGCCGCGAAACGATGCCGCGATCGCATTCAGCCGGATGCGCTCGCCAAGCTCGATCGCGCGCGTGGTCCCGCCCGGCTGGAACGCAAGGCTATGCGGCCATTTTCCGGCGATCACGCCCATGATCTCCAGCAGCCGCGCCCGCGCCGGCAGCGCCTCACGCGCCGCACTTCCTTTGGTCGCGGTAAAGCGCTCGGCCGCAGCGCCATGCCAAGCCTGCGACGCATAGGCCTCGCGGGCGAAGTCTGGCATGAAGAAGATATAGAAATGCGTCAGGTGATCCGCCGCGTTCTCGGCCGCATGGGCGATGTTGGTTGCGAGCACGCCGTTCGGCGCGGTCGCGACGCCCATGGCCTGGCGCAACGCGCCTGCCGCTGCGATCGACTGCGACACCGAGCAGATGCCGCAGATGCGCGGTGCGATCACCAGGGCATCGAGCGGCGGACGCCCCTCCAGGATCTGCTCGAAGCCGCGATAGAGCGGCGCGGTGACTTCCGCGCGCGCCACGCGGCCTTGCTCGATGTCCAGCCGGACCTCGAGATCTCCTTCGACGCGGTTGAACGGGCCGACCGTGATCCGCGTCATGAGCTGCGCTTGTCGCCCGAGCGGCTCGGCGGCACCACGACGTGGTCGGCCGTCGCGTTGACGCGGACGCGCCGCGGCGTCGCGGACTTCGACAGCGCCGCGAGCGCCACGAACCAGGCCTTGGGCATGTCGGTCGGCAGGCCGACGGGAATGCCCGCAAGCTTCGCGGTCTGCAGATAGTTCTGCGCACTCTCGAAGCCGGGCGAGGTGCAGGCGATGCAGGCATAGCCGCCCTTGGTGCAGGAGCCGCCGCCGTTCCACGAGCGCTGATTGCAATCGCCGACGGCCTGGGTGGCACGACAGCCGAGATGCTCCATCAGGCAGCCCCGCTCCGACATCGTCTCCGCGCTTGCCTTGAATTCATAGAACTCGTTGCGCGAGCAGCCGTGATGGGCGAGGTGATTGGCGATGAATGTCGGCCGGCCGAAACCATCGAGCTCTCTCGCGGTGAGGTCGCCGTTGGTGAGGGCGAGCAGGCTTTCCATCATCCAGCCCGGATGCGGGGCACACCCTGCGACATTGATCACCGGCAGCCCACGCTTCGAACGGAAGCTGGCGCCGAGCGCGCCGCCGACGTCGCTGCCCTCGAACTGCAGCCCGACGGCGTCTGTCGGGTTGACACCGGCCGCGGGAATCCCGCCATAGGCAGCACAGCTGCCGACGGCGACGACATAGTCCGCCAGCGGCGCAAGATCGAGCAGCCAGTGATAGATCGAGCGGTTGGTGCCTGCGAGCATGTTGAAGCGGCCAGTCAGGCCCGGCCCGCGTGCCACCGAACCTTCGAGCACGAGCAGGTCGAGTCGCTCGCGGCCGTCCCGGATCGCCTCAAGCAGGTCGACGACTTCGTCGCCGGTCTGCTCGCTGACCGAGGGGTGCCATACCAGATCGATGCCGGACTGGCGCAGCTCGTCGAACCAGCCGGAGGCGCCGCTTTCCAGGATCGACATGGTGCAGCCGCCGCAGCTCGCGCCCTGCAACCACAGCATCCGCGTCATCGTACCGGAGCCGTCCATCGTGAGCGTTCCATCCCAATCTCGGCCTGTCGCGTTCCGTCGGGCCGGCCGATTTAGCCCTTCAGCGGAAACGCCGGCAAGCGCGCCGCAACCGAAGGCGATGGCTTGCGCTGACGGCGCATGACGATGATGGCACCGATCCAGGCGGCGGGAAACAGACACGCCACCACGATACCGAGATTGGCCAGATAGCCATTCAGCGCGGCCGCCGTATCCCAAGGCCCGCCCGAGAGGCCGAGTTGCGGCCCGACAAGACTGAAGGCCTCGGCGCTGCCGATCACCAGAGCGATGGCGACCGATGCGCCGGTGATCACGAGATTATAACGGAGCTTGCGCACGGGATCGGTGAGCGCCCAGCGGTAGGCCCCGGCCATCAGCATGCTGTCAGCGGTATCCACAGTGGCCATCGCGGCGGCGAACAGCGCCGGGAACACCAGCACGTGAGCGAGACTGGCGCCCCGCGCGGCCTCGGTGGCCGACAGGCTCAACAGACCAATCTCGCTCGCGGTATCGAAGCCGAGGCCGAACAGGACGCCGAGCGGATACATGTGCCAGGCACGGCCGACCATGCGCAACAGCGGACGCAGCAGGCGGATCAGGAGGCCGCCTCCCGCGCGCCCGGCCTTGTCGGCATCACCTTGCGACGGCTGTTCGGCATGCGGCTGCGCGGACCGACGCCAGAGATTGATGAGCAGAACGAGATTGGCGCAGGCGATCAGCAGCAGGAAGACCGATGATACGGCTGTGCCGATCACCCCGCCGATCACCCTGACGGCGCTTTCGTCATTCATCAGCCCGGCGCCGGCGACGAGGCTCAACACGACCGTCGCAATGACGACGACGCTGGAATGACCGAGCGCGAAGTAAAGACCGGCAGCGCGCGGCGCGTCGCCGTCCTGCACGAGCTTTCTCACCACATTGTCGATCGCCGCAATGTGGTCGGCATCGACCGCATGGCGCAATCCGAGCAGCCAGGCCAGCATGGCGGTGCCGACAATGGCCGGACGGTCCGCATAGAGGGCGACCGCCCAGGCCCAGGCAAGGCCGTTGGCCGCCACCAGCCCCACAGCCAGGACCGCATTCCCCTGCGCCTGCCCCCGCCGCCGGAACAGCGCGGGCCGCGGGCCGTGGGGATGATCAATTGGAACAATCGTCATACGCTGGAGAGAGCAAGAGACGCGCCAGTTCGCCGTGGGCCCAGCCTCCAGGCCGAAAGCCGCGCGGAATCAAGGGGAGCAGGGCCTTCGATCGCGGATCGGCGTCCTCGATTGGCAAGCCGCTATCCGGTCACGCGCAGACAATGACCAGCCGCACGCCTTGATCACGCATCGTCAACGTGCAGATGCCCTCCTCTCCGCCACGATCTCACTCCGAACCGCCGCCTCGAACTGGCTCGCGGGTGCGGCGAACATCAATCGCGTCTCCTCGTGGAAGGCCGAGAAGATACCGACCACGGCCGGCTCGCCGCCGACCTCGGCCAGGATCGGCGAGCCCGAATAGCCGAAATTCGCCAGGCAATGGACGGTCAGCAGCCGGGCGTCCCTGGTCATGTCGGCGCGGCAGTTGCGCTGTCCGGTCGGCGAATAGCGCCGCTCCTGGCCGTAGCCGATCTCCGAGATCGTGCCTGCCTTGGTCGCTGCCGCGAGATCGTCGCGCGTGAGCGCCTTCACCGCCACCGGCCTCGACGGCAGATCGTCCTTCAGCACGATGAGCGCCCAGTCTGACGGCGAGCGATCGAGCGACCATTTGTCGTGCTGGGTCGGGACGAAGTCCGGGGCCACGATCAGGCGGTCTGCGACCGAGGACGCGGCTGGCGTGCCCCTGTTCATGCCGGCCAGGAAGCGGACGTTGCCGGGGCTGACCTGCGCGACCCCGTTGAACACGCAGTGTGCGGCGGTGAGCACGACGCGCGGAGCCACCAACGTGCCGGTGCACCAGCCGCCGGTGCTGTATTGCGCGACGGTGACCACGCCGATCGACGACGCCGGCCAGGATGTGGGATCGACGACCTCGCCGATGTGCCGATCGAGCCCGAGCAACTCTCCCGGCCTGGGGCTGGCGATGCCGGCGTCGGCCGATTCGAATTTCGGCTTCCAGTTGGCGATGATGGTCTCAGCCTGCCGCCGCTGCGCTTCGCTCAGCTTGACCCGCTGCACGTCGCGGCCGGCCGACCTCACCCCGTTGCGGCCGGCCATCACCAGCCAGGCGTAGCCCTGAACCGGATCCTGCTGCACCGATCGGCCGTCGAGCATCATCAGCCCGAGCATGTACTGCGACTGGGCGAAGCCCTGCGCAGCCGCGCGGGTGAACCAGCGTGCGGCCTCGCCGTAATCACAGGCAACGCCCTCACCATTGACGTAGGCGATGCCGAGATAATGCTGGGCGACGGCAAGCCCCTGATCCGCGGCCTTGCGATACCAGGCCAGCGCCTCGGCGGGGTTGCGCGGCTGGCCCCAGCCGAACGCGGACATGAAGCCGAGATCGAACTGCGCCCGCGCATCGCCCTTCCGCGCCAGCGGCGTGAGCCGACGCAGCGCCGCCGCATGCTCGCCGCTGCCGGCGGCGGCAACCGCTTCGTCGAGCTCGGCGGCCGAGGCGCCCACCACGGCGCCGAGCACCATGGCGAGACATATGATGATCGTCTTGATCAAGGGCGTCCGCTGGGACCGAAGACACTTCTGATGAGGCGCCCACCCAAAATGATCAAGACGGCATCGGCGTGGCGGAAAGCAGTCCGCCGCCTCCTTAATCAGGCCTGCTCGATCTTGGCAAAGCGATCGTCCAGGGCGTAGCCGGCCCCGCGCACGGTGCGGATCGGATCCTGCTCACGCCCGGGATTGAGCAGCTTGCGCAAGCGCCCGATGTGAACGTCCACGGTCCGCTCGTCGATGTAGATGTCGCGGCCCCAGACGCTGTCGAGCAGCTGCTCGCGGCTGAACACGCGGCCCGGATGCTCCAGGAAGAATTCGAGCAGCCGGTACTCGGTCGGGCCGAGATCGATCGGCCTGCCGGAGCGCGCCACGCGGCGCTTCTCGCGGTCGAGCTCGATGTCGCCATAGGTGAGCACGGTGGCGAGCCGCTCGGGGCTGGCGCGCCGCAGCAGACCCTTCACGCGGGCCAGCAGCTCGGGCACCGAGAACGGCTTGACGATGTAGTCGTCGGCGCCGGTCGCGAGCCCGCGCACGCGCTCACTCTCCTCGCCGCGCGCGGTCAGCATGATGATCGGCAGCTGCCTCGTCTCCGGCCGCGCCCGCAGCCGCCGGCACAGCTCGATGCCGGAGAGGCCCGGCAGCATCCAGTCGAGCACGACGAGATCCGGAATACGCTCCTTCAGCCGCGTGTCGGCCTCGTCGCCGCGCGCCACGGTCTCGACCTCGTAGCCCTCGGTCTCGAAATTGTAGCGCAGCAGCGTGGTCAGCGCTTCCTCATCTTCCACCACCAGAATGCGCGCAGCCATGTCTCAAGCGTCTCTCTCAGTTGCCGGGAATCGTGGTCGCAAAGCTCGTCATGTCGCCCTTGGGGCGCTTGTCCGTGATCTGCTGGCCCTCGATCATGTAGAACACCGTCTCCGCGATGTTGGTCGCGTGATCGCCGATCCGCTCGATGTTCTTGGCGCAGAACATCAGATGGATGCAGAACGAGATGTTGCGCGGATCCTCCATCATGTAGGTCAGGAGCTCGCGGAACAAGGACGTGCAGATGGCGTCGACTTCCTCGTCGCCCTTCCACACCGTCATCGCCGCCGGCAGATCATGCGCGGCATAGGCATCGAGCACGGTCTTGACCTGCGACTGCACGAGATCGGTCATGTGCTCGAGCCCGCGGATCAGCTTGAGCGGGTGGAAATCGCTCTCCAGCGCCGCGACACGCTTGCCGATGTTCTTGGCGAGGTCGCCGATGCGCTCCAGATCGGTCGCCACGCGCATCGCGCCGACGATCTCGCGCAGGTCGACCGCCATCGGCTGGCGCCGGGCGATCGTGAGCACGGCACGTTCCTCGATGACGCGCTGCAGCTTGTCGACCTCGGCATCGGTGGCGACCACCTTCTGCCCGAGCGCCACGTCGCGCCGCACCAGCGCATCGACGGAATCGACGATCAGCCGCTCGGCGAGGCCGCCCATTTCCGATACCAGCCGCGTCAGGTCCTGCAGATCGCTGTCGAACGCCTTGGCGGTATGTTCACTGGCCATGATGATCTCCTAGAGGCAATGATGCTGTCCGGCGTCAGCCGAACCGGCCGGTGATGTAGTCCTGGGTCCGCCGATCGCTCGGCGAGGTGAAGATCTTGCTGGTCTCATCGAACTCGATCAGCTCGCCGAGATACATGAAGGCGGTCTTGTCGGAGACGCGCGCCGCCTGCTGCATGTTGTGGGTGACGATCGCGATCGTGTAGTTATCGGACAGCTCCTGGATCAGCTCCTCGACCTTGGCAGTCGAGATCGGGTCGAGCGCCGAGCACGGCTCGTCGAACAGGATCACCTCCGGCCTGACGGCCACGGTGCGCGCGATGCATAGCCGCTGCTGCTGGCCGCCCGACAGCGACAGGCCGGACGCGTTCAGCTTGTCCTTGACCTCGTTCCACAGCGCGCCACCGCGCAGCGCCTTCTCGACGCGGTCGTCCATCTCCGACTTCGAGATCTTCTCGTAGAGGCGGATGCCGAAGGCAATGTTTTCGTAGATCGTCATCGGGAACGGCGTCGGCTTCTGGAACACCATGCCGACCCGGGCGCGCAGCAGGTTCAGATCGAGCTTGGGATCGAGGATGTTGGTGTTGTCGAGCATCAGCTGGCCGGTCGCGCGCTGGCCCGGATAGAGATCGTACATCCGGTTGAAGATGCGCAGCAGCGTGGACTTGCCGCAGCCGGACGGGCCGATGAAGGCGGTCACGCGGTTGGTGCCGAGCGACAGGTTGATGTTCTTCAGCGCCTGGTGCTCGCCATAATAGAAATTGAGATTGCGCGCGATCACCTTGGCCGGGGCGTCCGGCAGCGACTTGGAGGGAATGGCGGCCGTCGGGCTGCTCACGGATACGGACATATCGGTCATTTCGAGCTCCTCTCGGCGCCGAGAATGCGCGCGCCGATGTTCAGGGCCAGCACGGTCAAGGTGATCAGAAGGGCGCCGCTCCAGGCCAGCTGCTTCCAATAGGCATAGGGGCTCTGGACGAAATTGTTGATGGTCACCGGCAGGTTGGCCATGGTCTTGCTGAGGTTCAGGCTCCAGAACTGGTTCGACAGCGCGGTGAACAGCAAGGGCGCGGTCTCGCCGGCGACACGGGCGGTCGCAAGCAGGACGCCGGTGATGAGGCCGGAGCGCGCGGCCCGGTAGGCGATCCGCTTGATCACCAGCGAGCGCGGCAGACCAAGGGCGGAGGCCGCCTCACGCAACGGGTTGGGCACCAGCAGCAGCATGTCCTCGGTGGTGCGCAGCACGACCGGGATCACGATCACGGCGAGCGCGAGCGAGCCTGCGAGCGCCGAGAAGCCGCCCATCGGCACCACCACGGCACCGTAGACGAACAGGCCGATGATGATCGACGGCGCCGACAGCAGGATGTCGTTGATGAAGCGGATCACCGAGGTCAGCCGGTCGTTGCGGCCATACTCGGCGAGGTACGTTCCCGCGAACAGGCCGAGCGGCGCGCCGATGCCGACCCCGATCACGGTCATGATGATGGATCCGACGATCGCGTTGCGCAGGCCGCCTTCCGCGGAGCCGGGCGGCGGCGTGTCGGCGCTGAAGACCTGCAGGCTGAGACCGGCCAGGCCGTTGACGAACAGCGTGAACAGGATCAGGGCAAGCCAGGTCACGCCGAACAAGGCGGCGGCCATGCACAGGCCGCGGATCACGATGTCCCAGCGGCGCCGGCGCGCGTAGATCGGATTGACGGGATTGGCCTGCAAGTCGACCGCGGACATGTGCTATTTCCCCGCCTTGGTTTCGAGCCGCATCAGCATCAGACGCGCCGCCGCGAGCACGAAGAATGTCAGCACGAACAGCAGCAGGCCGAGCAGGATCAGGCTCGACTGGTGCAGTCCGTCGCTCTCCTGGAATTCCGAGGCGATCGCGGCCGAGATGGTCGTGCCCGGCGCAAAGATCGAGGACGAGATCCGGAACGAGTTGCCGATGATGAAGGTGACGGCCATGGTTTCGCCGAGCGCGCGGCCCAGCGCCAGCATGATGCCGCCGATGACGCCGACCCGCGTGTAGGGGATCACGACGCTGCGCACCACCTCCCAGGTGGTGCAGCCGACGCCATAGGCGGCCTCCTTGAGCACCGGCGGCACCGTCTTGAACACGTCGACCGAGATCGCGGTGATGAAGGGCAGCACCATGATGGCCAGGATCAGCGCGGCGTTGAACAGGCTGAGATAGGACGGCGGACCGGCGAAGATGTCCTGCAGCACCGGGATGCCGGCGCACAGATTGATCATGAACGGCTGGAACGTGTAGGCCAGGAACGGGCCCAGCACGAAGAAGCCCCACATGCCGTAAATGATCGAGGGAATGCCGGCGAGCAGTTCGATCGCGATGCCGATCGGACGGCGCAGCCATTGCGGGCACAGTTCAGTGAGGAAGATCGCGATGCCGAGACCGACCGGAATGGCGATCAGCATTGCGACGAAGGAGGTGACCAGCGTGCCGTAGATCGGTCCCAGCGCGCCGAGCACCGGCGGATCGGCCGAGGGCGCCCAGCGCCGCGTCCACAGAAACTCGAAGCCGAATTGCTTCATGGCCGGCCAGGCGCCGACGATCAGCGACAGGATGATGCCGCCGAGGATCAGCAGCACCGAGATCGCGCTGATCCGGGTGATCCAGTAGAAGGTGACGTCGCCGACCTTGAAGGCGTTGAGCGCCCGCGCGCGATCGTAGGGTCCGACGGCGTCCGCAATCTCGCTCGCGTCGCTCTGAACGGCCATGTCTGCCACGCCAGTCCCCTGTTTTTCTGTCACTTAAGGCGCGCCCTGAGGTGGCCCCTCCCCCTCCACGAGGGAGAGGAGCCGCGTTGTCGTCGAGCCCGACTTAGCTCTTGATGTCGGACGACCAGGTCTTCTCGATCAGCTTCACGACGCTGTCGGGCATCGGGATGTAATCGAGCTCCTCGGCCATCTTGTCACCCTTGGCGAACGCCCACTTGAAGAACTTGATGGCCTCGCCAGAGGCTGCCTTGTCGGTGGGCTCCTTGTGCATCAGGATGAAGGTCGCAGCCGTGATCGGCCAGGACTTGTCACCGGGCTGGTTGGCCAGGATGACGTAGTAGCCGGGGGCCTTGGCCCAGTCGGCATTCGCCGCAGCGGCCTGGAAGGCTTCGACGGTCGGCTGCACGGTCTTGCCGGCCTTGTTGACGAGACCGGTGTAGGTCAGCTTGTTCTGCTTGGCATAGGCATACTCGACATAGCCGATCGAGTTCTTGGTCTGGCCGATGTTGCCGGACACACCCTCATTGCCCTTGGCGCCGACACCGACCGGCCATTCGACGGCGGTGTTGGAACCAACCTTGCTCTTCCAGTCGGCGCTCACTTCCGAGAGGTAGTAGGTGAAGTTGAAGGTGGTGCCCGAACCGTCGGAGCGGCGAACCACCGCGATCGCGTCGGACGGCAGCTTGACGCTCGGGTTGAGCTTCTTGATCGCGGCGTCATCCCACTTGGTGATCTTGCCGAGATAGATGTTGGCGAGCGTCTCGCCGTCCAGCACCATCTCGCCCGGCTTCACGCCCTCGAGGTTGACGACCGGCACGATGCCGCCCATCACCTGCGGCCACTGCACGAGACCGTCCTTTTCCAGCTGCTCGGCCTTCAGCGGCGCGTCGGTCGCACCGAAGGTCACGGTCTTGGCCTGGATCTGCTTGATGCCGCCGCCGGAGCCGATCGACTGATAGTTCAGACCGTTGCCGGTCTCCTTCTTGTAGGCGTCAGCCCACTTGGAATAGATCGGGAACGGGAACGTCGCGCCCGCTCCGGTGATGTCGGCAGCGAAGGCCGACGTCGATGCGGCGACCAAGCCGGCAGCGACGATAGCTTTGACGAAATTCATAGCTGGTCTCCATGCTTGGGAAGCGAAGCGCCATATGCGCCCGATTGCGCTTCCCCGGCCGCTTTAAGGGGCCTCGATGCCGCTTTTATAAAGGTTCGATGACACTCGGATGACAGTAACAAGCCGTTGAAAACAATTGATTTTCCAGAAGAGACCCGAATTTTTACGGGCCAACCGACACGTTGCCGCGGGCCGCGGCGCCTCGCCCTTGTGCGAGCGTCGCTCACCCAGGAAAAGACCATCACCGCTGTCATCGCCCGCGAGGGGCGGGGCGAACCAGTATTCCACCTGCGGCAGTGATCAACCGCGACACCGCGGTGTACTGGATGCCCGCCTGCGCGGGCATGACGGCGGCGGGTATGGCACGGCTTGCGCCCCAATTTCAGTGTCGTCCCGGGCAAGCCCGGCAACGCGCAGCGTTGACGGACGCCGACCCGGGATCCATACGCAGCGGCGGATGTGGCTGGGCGAGAACGGTCGGCCATCGTGCCTCAAACGTTTCCCTGGGGTTATGGACCCCGGATCGGCGCGCGCGTGCCGCGCGCTTGTCCGGGACGACATTGAATGTGAGGCGAACGCCGGTGGCGGCTTGGTCGTCATCAATGAACGCGCCGTTGGCCCACAACACGCGCCACACAAGCGGTGTCGTCCCGGGCAAGTCCGGCAACGCGCAGCGTTGGCGGACGCCGACCCGGGATCCATACGCCGCGGCGGATGTGGCTGGGCGAGATCGGTCGACCATCGTGCCTCAAACGT
The DNA here is from genome assembly GCF_021088345.1 of Bradyrhizobium ontarionense. Lineage (NCBI taxonomy): Bacteria > Pseudomonadati > Pseudomonadota > Alphaproteobacteria > Hyphomicrobiales > Nitrobacteraceae > Bradyrhizobium > Bradyrhizobium ontarionense. Next base: position 3,474,198 of record NZ_CP088156.1, read on the forward strand.
CTCCCTGGGGTTATGGATCCCGGATCTGCGCGCGCGTACCGCGCGCTTGTCTGGGATGACAGTGAGGAGCTGGTTGGCACCTTCATCAACCGCAACAAGATGGCGACATGCATCATCTAGGCACGTGCTTAGATCCCGCGGCACGTCATGCCCGGGTCATGCATTCGTCATGTCCCTCCTGAAATACGAGAGGGCGCGGAGAAGGCCGGGAGCCTGCCGCCCCCATGGCCCGCCTGCAGAAAGAAATGCAGGCGGCAGGTACCACAGGTTCGGCTGGGACATCCCGGCCTTCCCCGCGCAACGGTTTTAACGGTGTCCTTCGTGCTCTCCCTGGGGATCGGCTTTCTTGCCCCCATCGCCCGCGCGAGCCGTCAAAGCATCACTCGCGAACTTGACCTCAGCGTCGAGAGGCCAGGACCACACGACTTCGCCGTACGTAACTACTGCGCTCGTCGGCACAGCCATCACGTCCATCGCAGCCCACCTCAACGTTTCGTGACGACGCGTACGTCCCTCTGCACGAGGCGGGTTGGCAGGGATATAAGCATGATTTCCGGAAAAACGAAAGAGAAAAATGAGCGGCCGACGGTTGCGAAGCGGCGGTCAAGTCCGGTCCTTCAGGATCTGGCGGGCCGCCGACGCGATGCGCTTGGCCAGCGTCAAGGCCGTCTCCTTGTCCCGGACGTGGAAGATGTCATCGCTGATCAGACGGTCGTCGAGCCAGGCGCGAAACGCCTGCTCGCTATCCGCCGTGAACGTTCCCTCGTCATACACGAAGCCGCTCAAGGGTCCCTCGATCACATAGTCCGTATCGGCCGGGTTCGGGGATGGCCTGGCGCATTGCGCCCAGATGCGGCCATCGTCGTCGACGAACGCCAGCACGCCCTGTTCGCGCTCTTCGAGTTTCATCCGAATCTCCTCCGTGCCGGTGAATACGACGAGCTATTTCCGCGTCATTGCGAGCGCAGCGACGTGTCCGCCGAAGCCCGAAGGGCGTAGGTGGAAGCAATCCAGAGTCGCGCCGCGGAATCATCCTGGATTGCTTCGCGGAGCCTGTCATCGGGCCGCGCGTTCGCGCGGACCCGTTGGCTCGCAATGACGGAGGAGAGATGGTGCACTCTCTTGTCTGCCTTCCCCCTCCGAGTGCCACACGGTCCGGCCACCGCCTGGGTGCCGCACTAGCTCTGCCCCGGGCAGGTGATCTCCTTGTAGACCGCGTCGGCGAACGCCTTGATGCCGGTGTTGATGCGCAAGGGCGAGGTCAGGGTCTGATAGGTGACGATGCCGCGCGTGATCGACAGCACCTTGTAGCTCTCCGCGATCCTGGTCTTGTAGCATTTGCCGACCTGGATGGCGTCCTCTGTCAGTGGCATGGTCTGTCCCGTCGCGTTGGAGTCCCCGACATCACATCAAGAATCACGCCAGCGGCGCGGCGTCCGGCGCCGCCCGAGGGGCAGGAGGGTCCCGGTCGACCGCCTTGAACGCATCGAGGCACGCAAACATCGCATGCTGACCGTCCGTAATGGCCTGCTGGGCATTCCCACCGATGCCGATGACACCGGGAATATCGGGAAAGGTGACGAGAAAGCCGCCGCCATCCTCGGCACCGAGCTCCGTCACGTCGTAGACATAAGAGTGCGGGTCGATCATCGCACGGCCTCATCCATGTGGTCGATCATCGCAACGAAGGCCCGGATATGCGGCGCCCTGATCTTCGACTTGAGAGGAACGGTCACGCAATGTGGGACCGAGGGATGCAGGAACACCTCGTGGGTGCCGGTGATCTTGCGAAACTTCATCGCATGTTGTGACGCGATGATCTCGAGATCGACCGGCTTCCAGTCGCCGCCGGGATTGGCCCGCAGTGCAGCGATGCGCTGATTCTGCATCCCGCCCTGTCGGCTTTGCGACATTTGGCCGGATGGCGACGCGCCATTGTCCTTCGCGGCGTCTTGCGCGGCGCTGCTGTCGTCGGGATGCACCAGGCGGAGGAACGCCGCGATGAAGTCGCCGACCGTGGCACTTCGCTGCGCCAGCCGCCAGTTCTGGGAGAGCACGAGCCTGGTCCCGTTCGCGGCGTTATGAAGCGCGACGAACTCGTCCATCATGGTCAGGACCCGGACGGCGCTGAGATTGTACGGCTCCTGGGTGAACTTCCGCGTCAGATCGATGCGTTCTTTCCTGAGACCGGCATTCTCGCGCAGCCAATCGACAATCCTGCCTTGCCAAAACTCCCGAGTGTGTGGTGGCCCAGACATAGCCGTTCTCCAAGCACGCGGTCTCGATCGCAATCGGCGCGCGCCGCGGATTGAACTGACGGAGATCGATATCCGCGGATCGCCGCGCCGTGGCGAATGCGCATGCAGCCGTCGTCGGTTGGCCATACAAGAGCTGTGCCATGGTCAAGCTCAGGGCGGCTCAGCCTTCGCGCGCGCTGTCCGTCCGCCGACGGTCCAGTCCCTCCGACGATGCCCGGGCTCAGCGGGACAGCCGCTGCGCCGCAACATTGCGGCGGAGCTTCTCTTCTGTTTATAGTTGCATGATTGAGATCGACCGATTTTCACGCTGGCGGCCGCTGTGAGCTATACGCACGACATTTTCATCAGTTACCGGCGCAACCCCGAGACGCTCGCCTGGATCAGGCAGCATTTCCTGCCGCTGTTGACGTTGCGGGTCGACATGGAGCTGGGCCGCGCGCCGACCGTGTTCATCGACGAACAGGTCGAGACCGGCACCTCATGGCCTCAATCGCTCGGAACAGCCCTGGGCTGCTCCCGAACCCTGATCGCGCTGTGGACCGGAAACTACCTGTCGAGCGTCTGGTGCTCGACCGAGCTCAGCCACATGGTGGCGCGCGAGCAGGAGGCGCAATTGCGGACCGCGCAGCGCCCGCATGGCGTCGTGATCCCGGCATTCATCCATGACGGCAACCGGTTTCCTGCCGAGTTGAGCTATATGCAGCGTTTCGAAATCCAGCAGTGCTTCAACGTGCGGATGGCCTCCAACAGTCCTCGCGCCGAAGAGCTCGATGCCGTACTGACCGCGCAGGCGCCGGCAATCGCCGCCTGCATCGAGCATGCGCCAGCCTTCCGGAAATCCTGGCCACAGGCGGCCATCGCGAAGATGTACCAGAAGTTTCATGAGCGAGCCGGGCCGGTGCAGACGACAGTGCCGCGGTTCACGGCGCCATGAGCAGCATCGTCACCTTCTATTCCTACAAGGGCGGCGTCGGCCGCAGCATGGCGCTGGCCAACATCGCGGTGCTGCTGTCGCGGCGCGGCCTGAAGGTGCTGGCCGTCGACTGGGATCTCGAAGCGCCGGGACTGGAGCGCTATTTCAGCTACTACGAGATCACGGGACGCGGTACCGGCCTGCTGCGCATGCTGGTCGAGGCGCGTGACATGGGCGAGATCGACGAGAACGCCTTCACGCTGTCGGTTCAATGCGGAGGGTCGCATCCGCTGACCTTGCTGCCGAGCGGACGCGAGCAGGACGACGCCTATTCCGCCAATCTGGAATCCTTCGACTGGGGAAAATTCTTCGCCCATGGCGGCGGCGTATTGTTCGAGGAACTGCGCAACCGCTGGCGCAGCGAATATGACATCGTCCTGATCGATAGCCGCACCGGCCTGAGCGACACCGGCGGCATCTGTACCATCCAGTTGCCGGATGTCGTGGTGGCGATGTTCACGGCCAACCATCAGAGCCTGTATGGCGTGCGCGACGTGATGCGGCTGGCGCAGCGCGCGCGGCAGTCGCTCGCCTATGACCGCATGCCGCTGTCGATCCTGCCCTTGCCGTCGCGCTGGGGCGTGCAGGAATTCCAGGAGACCCAGGTCTGGCTCGACCGCGTCGTCGAGGGTGTCCGGGAATTCTATGCGGACTGGCTGCCGGTCTCGATCGACCCGCGCCAGGTGGTCGAGACGATCAAGATCCCGCATCACTCCTATTTCGGCTTCGGCGAGCGGCTCGCCGTGCAGGAGCAGGGCACCAGCGACCCCACCGGCATGGGGTTCGTCTACGACAAGGTCGCGGCGTTCCTCGCCAGCGATCTGCGGGACGTCCGGACGCTGACCGGAATCGACCCGGCTGTTCCTGAGACCGCGCGGCCCCCCATCGTCCGCAAGCGGCATTCGCAGCGTTCGGTCTTTCGCGAGGCTCCTCGCCGCGAGGACGTCTTCGAGTACGACGTTTTCGTCAGCCACGACAGGTCGTCGACCGAGGCCGCGATCGAGATTGCCGATGCCTTGAAACGCGAATTGTCTTCGATGCGCGGTGAAGAGACACGCCTGTATCTCGACGTCAGCGAGGTGGTAGCTGGAGATCATTGGCGAGATGAGATCCGTGATGCGGTCTCGCGTTCCAAGATCATGCTCATGCTCGTCACTCCGCGATATTTCGAGTCCGACTTCGCGGTGAAGGAGCTCAATCAATTTCTGGAGCGGAGCAGCGTCCAGGACGAGGCGCTCGTACTGCCCGTCTTGTTGGCGGGTGATCCTTTGAGGCTGTCGAAATTAGTCGGCGAACATGTCATCATCGATGCGCGGGAAGCCGCCTTGTTGAGAACGTCGAAGTCTGCGTCAGGGCGCAGGCCTTCCAGTTGGCACGCAACGATTCACCTGATCGCCAATTTGTTGCGCGAGATGATCGACGAAGCGCCCAGCCGCCCGGCACAGCAGACTCTTGCCTGATCACTGGCGGCGCGCCTGAGCTCCTTGTCTCAAGGCATCTGCATCGTCGACGCCGCAACATCCCCTCACCCGCGCCGCTTGCGGCCCTGCCCGGCCGCGGCCTGCTTGCGCAAGCCCTCGGCCGCGCCGGCCACCACCTCCGATATCTGCAGCAGCTGCTTGGCGAGCGGGCTGGTCTTGCGCCAGACCATGCCGATGGAGCGCTGTGGCTGCGGCTCGGCGAAGCGCGCCAGCGACACCGCGGCCGAGCGCGTCTCGACGCCGACCGCCATCTCCGGAATCAAGGTCACGCCCATGCCGGCGCCGACCATCTGCACCAGGGTCGACAGCGAGCTCGCATCGAGCATCTCGCGGGGCGCCTGCATGTTGCAGAACGTCAGCGCCTGATCGCGAAAGCAGTGCCCCTCCTCCAGCAGCAGCAGCCGCATCTCGCGCAGCATCTCGCTGCTCGGCACATCAGCGCCTTCATATTCGGGCGGTCGCACCAGCAGGAAATTCTCCGAGAACAGCGCGACCTCGGTCAACGACGGCTCGGAGACCGGAAGTGCGACGATCGCGGCATCGAGCCGGCCCTCGACCAGCTCCTCGATCAGTTTCGGCGTCTTGGATTCGCGCACGTGGATGTCGATCTCGGGATGCTTGCGCGTCAGGTTCCCGATCACCTTGGGCAGCAGATAGGGCGCGACCGTCGGGATCATGCCCAGCCGCAGCCGCCCGGTCAGCTTGTCGCGCGAGGCGCGAGCGAAATCGCCGAGCTCGTCGACAGAACGCAGGATGTCGCGCACGCGCTCGGCGAGCTGCTCGCCGAACCGGGTCAGCACGACCTGCCGCGCGCTCCGCTCCAAGAGGACGCCGCCGAGCGCCTCCTCCATCTCCTTGATCTGCATCGAGAGCGCCGGCTGCGAGATCGCGCAGGCCTCGGCGGCGCGGCCAAAATGGCCGAGACGCGCCAGCGCATCGAAATAGCGAAGCTGCCGCATCGTCAGATGTATCATCAGATTAACTTATCGATCCTCGCCGGGAAGTCAATTTTTCCTAAGGCAGGGCTGCTGCAACCCGCGGCTGCAGCGACGTCACGCACCGTCCCGGCCTGCGAAAAAAATGCTGCGAATCTGACTGTTCCCTTTGTGGTCGCCGAAAATGCTCTGCGCTATCGTCACCCAGGCGAGAGCGCAGCGACAGGCCAGCCCGGATCGAAGATCGCAGGTGAAGATGATGAAGACGTCGACGACCGATCTCGGCATCCCGACGATCTCGCCTTTCCGGCGGCACAGCGGAGCAACGGCCGTCGCGCTCGCCTGCGCGGCCATCGTGCTTAGCATCGTACTTGGCATCGTACTTGGCGCCGGAGCGGGCACGGCCCGCGCCGGCGAATCGGATGACTGCAGCCCGCGTCCGACCGCGAAGACGATCGCGGCCTGCACGACCATCATCGATGACCAGACCCGCCCCGACGGCGATCACGTCCAGGCCTACGTCAATCGCGCCCGCGTCTACACCAACCAGGCCCAGCTCGAGCTCGGGCTTGCCGACGCCGAAGCGGCGCTGCGGCTGGACGGCCGCTCCGTGCCCGCCCTGCTCGCGCGTGGTCAGATCCTACTGCGGAAGAATTCGCTCGATGCCGCGCGGGCCGATTTCGATCGCGCCGTCGACATCGATCCCAAGGCCATCGGCGGCTATCTGTCGCGCGGAAATCTGCGCTTGCAGACCAGGAGCTTTCCGGAAGCCCTGAGCGATTTCGATGCGGCCCTCCGTCTTGCGCAGGATTCGCCGCCGGCCCATGTCGGACGCGGCCGGGCGCTGCTGGAAACCGGCGATCTCGATGGCGCGATGAACGAGATGAACCTCGCCATCGCCGCGGCCCCGATCAATGGCATCGCTTATTTCTGGCGTGGCCAGATCTATCGTCGCAAGGGCGACACGCAGCATGGGATCGAGGATTTTTCGCGGGCGATCGCGCAGAGCGGCGGCCGCGAGATCAACCCCTTGCTCGCGCGCGGCCGGCTGCTGCTGGCCAAGGGCGACTATCCGAAGGCCGCCGCGGACTTCAAGGCCGCGCTCGCGATCGCGCCGGACAATCCGGAAGCGAAGGAGTTGGTGAAGTCGGCCGAGGCGATGCAGGCCGAAGTCGGAAATTCGGCCACGCCGTCGCAAGATCGCCCGGCGGAGGCGAACGCGCCGCGCCCCAGCGTGGCAACGAACGCACCGGCGACGCCGCAAGGCTGGCTCGAATCGGTCAAGCCGCTCGCGGCCCAGGGCAAATGGCAGGAGGTGGTCCAGAGTCTCGACCGGACGCTGGCACAGAAGCCGGACGATGCGGCTGCTCTGCAATACCGCGCGCTCGCCCTGCTGCGCCTCAACCGCGCGGCCGAGGCCCGCAGCGATCTCGACCGGGCGCTGCGGATCAAGCCCGACGACGTCGTCTCGCTGTCCCTGCGCGGGTTGGCCCTTATCGCCGCGCGCCAGCTCGAGCTCGCGCGTACCGACATCCAGCATGCCCTGGATCTCCAGCCGAACCACCCACTCCCCCGCGCCTATCGCGGCATGATCAACCGGCTGCAGCGCAACTTTCCCGCGGCCATCGCCGATCTCGATCGCGCAATCGCGCTCAATCCGAAGGACGGCGCCTCCTTCACGCAGCGCGGCCTGACCCGCATCGCCATGAACGAGGCCGACAAGTCCGTCGTCGATTTCGACCAGGCGCTGGCGCTCAATCCGCGCGACGACGATGCGCGCGCCGCGCGCGCTCTTGCGCTGCTGTTGAGGGGCAATGCCGGCGAAAGCCTGTCCGACCTCAACATCGTCCTCGAGCATGATCCCAACAACCAGATCGCCCTGCTCGGGCGAGGCCTTGCCCTGATGACCACGGGGCAGCTCGACCGCGCCATCGTCGCGCTCAACCAGATCATCGGCAAGACCGCCGACGACAGCGCCGCGCGGCTGCTGCGCGCCCGCACCTATCTGGCCCAGCACGACCTGGCCCATGCCACCGCCGACATCGATCAGGTCGGGGTCGTCCGGCCCGACGACGCGGAGTACCTGACCGTGCGCGGTCTGCTGCACAACGCCACCAAGGACTATCAGCAGGCGATTGCCGATTTCGGCCAGGCCCTGGCCAAGCACGAGACCATCGAGAACTATATCGGGCGCGGCCAGGCCTATGAGGCCCGCAACGACACCGCCCGGGCCACCGCCGACTTCCGTCACGCCATGGCCCTGACGCCGCGGAGCGTGTTCGACCTGGTGGCCCAGGCCTCGCTCAAGCAGAAGGTGGATCACCTGTCCAAGCAGCTGCCGTGCTCCGGTTCGCGCGGTTCTGGAACGTGCCTCTGAGGTTTTGACCGGCAATAATGCGGCGTCCGCTCGCTGGCGGTCGGTGATGGTTGCGGGCATTGCGGCGCCGAGGCCAGGCCGCAGCCCGCGCTTCCGGTCCTCGAATGACGTCTCGGGACCCGGACGCCGGCATCACCCCAGTTTCACACTTCGATCAGATAATCTTATCGTGACAATCACCAAACTCAATTTCCCCTGATCGAAGTAGCCGCGTAGGGTCCCGCCACCCACCCCAGGGGGGAACCATGACGATCACGTCAGGAGAGAAACATGGATGACGTCAGCAAGTGCCCGTTTTCGGGCGGCTTGAAGGGATTTTCGAACAAGGATTGGTGGCCGAACCAGCTCAATCTGTCGATCCTGCATCAGCACTCGAAGCTTACCGATCCGCTCGGCGAGGCGTTCGATTATACCAAGGAATTCAAGAGCCTCGATCTCGACGCGCTGGTCAAGGACCTGCACGCTTTGATGACGGATTCGCAGGACTGGTGGCCGGCCGATTTCGGTCATTACGGCCCGCTGTTCATCCGCATGGCCTGGCACGCCGCCGGCACCTACCGCATCGGTGACGGCCGCGGCGGCGCCGGCGCCGGGCAGCAGCGCTTCGCGCCGCTGAACAGCTGGCCCGACAACGCCAACCTCGACAAGGCACGCCGCCTGTTGTGGCCGATCAAGCAGAAATACGGCCAGAAGATCTCCTGGGCCGACCTGTTCGTGCTGACCGGCAACGTCGCGCTGGAATCGATGGGCTTCAAGACCTTCGGCTTCGGCGGCGGCCGCGCCGACACCTGGGAGCCGGAGCAGGACATCTATTGGGGTCCCGAGGGCAAGTGGCTCGCCGACGAGCGCTACAGCGGCGACCGCGAGCTCGCCGGCTCGCTCGCCGCCGTGCAGATGGGCCTCATCTACGTCAACCCGGAAGGCCCGAACGGCAATCCCGACCCGCTGGCTTCCGCGCGCGACATCCGCGAGACCTTCGCCCGCATGGCGATGGACGACGAAGAGACCGTGGCGCTGATCGCCGGCGGCCACACCTTCGGTAAGACCCACGGCGCCGGTGACGCCTCGCTGGTCGGTGCCGAGCCGGAAGGCGCCGACATCGCGCAGCAGGGTCTCGGCTGGGCGAGCAAATATGCCTCGGGCAAGGGCGGCGATGCCATCACCTCCGGTCTCGAGGTGATCTGGACCACGACGCCGACCAAATGGAGCAACAACTTCTTCTGGAACCTGTTCGGCTACGAATGGGAGCTGACCAAGAGTCCGGCCGGCGCGCATCAGTGGAAGCCGAAGCATGGCGCCGGCGCCGACACCGTGCCGGATGCGCATGACAAGTCCAAGCGCCACGCGCCGTCGATGCTGACCACCGACCTCGCGCTGCGCATGGATCCGGCCTACGAGAAGATCTCGCGCCGCTTCCTCGAGAACCCGGATCAGTTCGCCGACGCCTTCGCCCGCGCCTGGTTCAAGCTGACCCATCGCGACATGGGTCCGAAGGTGCGCTATCTCGGTCCGCTGGTGCCGAAGGAGGAGCTGATCTGGCAGGATCCGCTGCCGCCGGTCGATCACCCCCTGGTCGACGACAAGGACGTCGCGGCGCTCAAGGCGAAGATCCTCGCCTCGGGGCTGTCTGTGTCGCAGCTGGTGTCGACAGCCTGGGCCTCGGCCTCGACCTTCCGCGGCTCGGACAAGCGCGGCGGCGCCAACGGCGCGCGTATCCGTCTCGCTCCGCAAAAGGACTGGGCGGTCAACAACCCGGCCGAGCTCGCCAAGGTGCTCTCCTCGCTCGAAGGCATCCAGACGGAGTTCAACACGGCGGCCGCCGGCGGCAAGAAGATCTCGCTCGCCGACCTGATCGTGCTGGCCGGCAATGCCGGCGTCGAGGCGGCGGCCAAGAAAGCCGGCGTCGAGGTGACCGTGCCGTTCGCGCCCGGCCGCACCGACGCCTCCCAGGAGCAGACCGACGTCGAATCGTTCGCGGTGCTCGAACCGACCCATGACGGCTTCCGCAACTACATCAGCGGCAAGCAGTTTCTGTCGGCCGAGGAGCTGCTGGTCGACAAGGCCCAGCTGCTGACGCTGAGCGCGCCGGAGCTGACCGTTCTGGTCGGCGGCCTGCGCGTGCTCGGCGCCAACGCCAACGGCGCCAAGCACGGCGTGTTCACAGCGCAGACGGAGACGCTCTCGAACGACTTCTTCGCCAACCTGCTCGATATGGGCGTCGTATGGCGGCCGGTCGACCAGGGCGAGCACACCTTCGAGGGCCGCGACCGCAAGTCCGGCGCGGTCAAGTGGACGGCCACCCGCGCCGACCTGATCTTCGGTTCGCACGCGCAGCTGCGCGCGCTCGCCGAAGTCTATGCGAGCTCGGACGCCAAGCAGAAGTTCGTCAAGGACTTCGTCGCCGCCTGGACCAAGGTGACGAACCTCGACCGCTTCGAGCTGAAGGCCTGAGGCGATCAACGGACTGAGTAAAAGGAAGCGGCGCTTCAGTGATGAAGCGCCGCTTTTCTTATTTGCAGACGTCTTGTTGGTGGTGCGAGCGTCTCACCGCTCCGCGGCCGAGCCGCCGCCGTCGATCTGACGGCCCATCAGCGCGATCGCCTTCTGATAGACGCCGGCCGCGTTCCAGGCCTCGATGGCGGCGAAGTTCGGCTCGCCCGGCTGATAGCCGGCGCCTGCCTTCCAGCCATTGGCGCGCAGGAAATTCGCGGTCGAGGCCAGCGCGTTGGCGGCGACGTCGAGATTGCCGATGCCGTAGGCGAGGATGTTCTTCGGCATGAACTGGGTCTGTCCGACCTCGCCATGCATCGAGCCGCGGGACGAGCCCGACAGCACGCCGCGATCGATCAGCTTGAGCGCGGCATAGAGCTGCTCGGTGAAGAACTCCGGACGGCGGCAGTCATAGGCGAGCGTCGCGATCGACGAGAGCATGTGCTGATTGCCGCGCTGGCTGCCGAAGCCGCTCTCCATGCCCCAGATCGCGATCAGCGGCCCGGGCGGGACGCCGTAACGCTGCTCGATGGAAGCGAACATCGCGGCCTGCGACTGCTTGAGCTGGCGCCCGCGCGCGACGATCGCCGCCGCGCCGCGCTTGGCGAGGAACTGATCGAGCGACAGGCCGAAGCTGCGCTGGCCGCGGTCGGCGGCAATCGTCGCCGACGCGTAGTTGGTCTGCATCAGCGCTGCGACCGCGGTGCCGCCGATTCCCTTGGTGCGGGCCTCCTCGCCGAACTCGCGCTTCCACGCCTCGAAGCCCGCGGGCGAGCTGCCGCACTGCGCCGCATGGGCTCCGCCCAGGCCTGCAAGCAGCGTCATTGCAGTCACAGCCGTTCTGATCATGGCTTGGCCCTTGGTCATTCCGCCGTCCTCTCCTCCTGCATGGCGCTCACGACATCCCTGAGCGGCTCATGAATCTGCGCCCGCGGCTTTGCGGATTTTGCATCGGCTGTGGGTGCCGCGCTGGTCGAACGGGCGCGAACCTACCGGAAATGGCAACGAAGTCATAGCTGCCGGCACCAACCGAGGCCGGCTGGTTCCATCAACGGCTGCGACGCGCGATCCCCGTCGCATGAGCCAATCCCGCTTCGCCGGTCGCCGCCCGGCGCGCGGCTCCGGGAATCGTGATGAGGCGAGCGAACGATCGGACGTCTCGGAGCTTGATCATCGGCAGAAACAATACCAAACGGTATCGTTTCTTAGTGTGGAGTGTAAGACGTGCGACCTTGTCCAAGGCAAGCGGGCGGCGTGACCGCCGCAGTCTGCACGCTTGCACTCTTGCTCTCGGCCTGCGCATCCGTTCAGCGCGCAACCTATTCGGCTGATGATGCCAAGCGCGCCACGATCGACGGCTTCGGCTCCGTGCGGATGTGGGCCGACGCGCCTGCCGAGAGCTTCGACGTTGCATCGTTCAAGCCGAAACCGCAGCCGAGCCGGCCGTTCGCCTATCTTGCCCTTTCCGGAGGCGGCGGCGACGGCGCGTTCGGCGCCGGCATTCTCAACGGCTGGAGCGAAAGCGGCGCGCGTCCGGAATTCACGATCGTGTCGGGTGTCAGCACCGGCGCCCTGATCGCCCCCTTCGCCTTCCTCGGGCAGGCCTACGATCCGACGCTGAAGGAGATGTATACGAGTGGGCTCGCCAGCTCGTTCGCTGCCTCTCCCAACGCCCTGCGTGCCGTGTTCGGCTCATCGATCTTCGACGGCCAGCCGCTGCGCGACGCGATCAGCCATTATACGACGCCGGAGCTGCTGGAGGCGATCGCCAGGGAACACGCCAAGGGGCGCCGGCTCTTCGTCGTGACCACGGATCTGGACGCAGCCCGTCCTGTGCTGTGGAACATGGGCGAGATCGCGTCGGTGCGAACGCCACACGCGCTTGCACTGTTCCGGCAGGTGCTCACGGCGTCGGCCAGTGTTCCCGTCGCGTTTCCGCCGTCGCTGATCGCTGCCTCCGCGGACGGCAAAGCCATCGAGGAGATGCATGTCGACGGCGGCGTCTCCACGCAGGTCTTCACCTTTCCGGACCGCCTGCTGATGCAGCCTGGCTCATCGCGACGCATGGCGTCGCCGGGGCCGGCGGTCTATGTCATCATGAATGGCCGGATCTCGACCGAGTTCCAGCCGGTCGAGAACAGCGCCAAGGCGATCGCGATCCGCTCGCTCGGGATGAAGAGCAAGCGCGAGATTCAGAGCTATCTGCAGGCGACCTACCAGTTTGCCAAGCACAACGGGCTGGCCTTCAACATGACCGCGATCGACCCCTCCATTCCCGAGGGCCAGGGAGTGGGCTTCGATACCGACTACATGCGCTCGCTCTATGCGTTCGGTTACGACACCGCGCGTTCGGCGCGCCTCTGGATCCAGACACCACCGGTGCCGTGATCTTGACAAACCGGTGGAGCGTAATTATAGAACGATACAGTTTCGTTTTAACACAACCGTTTTGCCGGGAATGCTCTACAAGCACCGACCGATGTCGGAGACAGCAGGCACCACATGAGACGGATCATACTTTTTACCTTCATCCTGTTGTCATGGACGCCCCTTGCGCACGCTGTTGCCGATGCCGCGACCAGCGGGGCGCAGGTCCCCATGGATCCACAATCCTCCAACGCCAATGATCCGGCGCTGAGCCAGGAGGCAATCGATCGCGAGCTCGACAGGTTCCGCCGGACAGAGGTGTCGCTGCACCAGGCCTTGCGAATCGCCGAGCGGATCCATCCCGGTTCGAAAACCGCCGACATCAGCTTCGAGGGCGGGCTCGACGTCCCCGTCTACAAGGTCCGCACCCTGCAGAGTGGGCAGATTTGGGAGTCCGACATCGACGGCACGACAGCGAAAGTGCGCAACAGCGTGCTGTTCTCGACGGTGCAGGCGCTGAACGACAGTGACCGCGACAGCCTGACCGCACTCAACGCCATGCGACTCAAGATGTCGGATGCGGTCCGCATCGCCGAACGATCCGCGGCCGGCAGGGCCATCAGCGGCGGCCTGATCAGCAAGGATGGCAAGCTCGCTTTCATCATCGTCGTCGTGAGCGGCAAGGATCTGAAGCAGGTGACCCTCGAACCGGCCGCGCTGCGGCGGCGCTGAGCTCGCGACTACGACTTGGACTGCAGCGCCAGGAACGTCTTGACGCGTTCACGAACGAAGCCGGGCAGCTCCTTGCGGATGGTCCTTTCGCTGGCGCCCATCAAGGAGCGCATGATCATCGGCAGCACGATCAAATCGATGAAGATTTCGGCCAAGGCAGCCGACGCCTTCGATGGCGCGCGCCGGACGGACATGCCGGACGCGCCGGTCGTCTCGGCCAGCAGCATCGCCACGGCATGGGTTGCCTGCTTGCGCGAGACCTCATGCAGCTGGCGGCTGAGATCCGGAAAACGATAGGCCTCGCCGATCGTGACCCGCAACAGTCCGAGCGACTCCTTCAGCGCCCGATCGACGATGCTGATCGCAAGGCCGACCAGCTTCTCCTGGACCGTTCCCGCCGGCGGCGCATACGAATCGAAATTCATCAGCTCGTTGACGGACTGCCCCACAACGGCGGCGAACAAAGCGGGCTTGCCCGAGTAGCGCGCATAGATCGTAGGCTTGCTCGCCGGCGCCCGTTCGGCGATCTCGTCGATGCTGGCGCCATCGAAGCCGCGCTCGAGAAACACCGCGCGCGCCGCGCCGATAATCCGTTCTTCGATGTCGCCGGCCAACGCCTTAGGCGGCCGCCCCACCCGCCCGCGCAACATTTCCGTGCGGGCGACCTCCGTACGTTTCACCTTGGCCTGCGTGCGGGCCATACTCCACGACCTCGACTCGACATGACGGTATGCCGCCAAGGAATTACACGTTCTTGTCGGCACAGCAATAGAACGAGAGCTCAGGAGCAGCCATGCGCACGGTGGCGTACATAATCGGGAATACACGTCAGTCACAGGATCTCGTCACGAGGCGATCTCGGTGAGATCATCGAGCACCGCGAGCGCGCCATCAAAACTGTCATCATGAAAATACAGGCTGCGGGTGATGAGCACCGGGACACCCGCGCGGGTCGCCGCCATCAGCCCATTGCCGGAATCCTCGATCGCGATGCAGCTCGCAGCCGGCAGATCGAGCTGCGACAGCACCTCCAGATAGACGTCGGGCGCGGGCTTCTTGCGCGCGACATCGTCGGCGGCGACGACGGCGGCGAACATCGTCTCCCACTGCTCGCCCAGCACGGGTGCGAGCAGTGCATCGATATTGCCCCGCGTGGTCGTCGTAGCGATCGCAAGCCGCTGCTCGCGGCTCCGCGCTGCATCGAGCACCGCTCTGACGCCCGGCCGCAACGGGCATCCCTTGTCGGCCATCAGCGCGGCAAAACGTTCGGTCTTGACCCGATGAACCCTGGCGATGACCGCATCGCTCAAGGGCGGGCCGGAGCGGCGCATCTGGTCGAAGGCCCGGATGCGCTCCTTGCCGCCGGCGACGCGCAGCAACTCCTTGTAGATCCTGCGGCCCCAGTGCCAGTCGATGGCGGTCGCTACGAAGGCTTCATTGAAGGCCTCGCGATGAATCTCCTCGGTCTCCGCCAGGGTGCCGTCGACATCGAAGATCAGGGCCCCGGCATCGGCGATCCGGCGCCTGATGTCGTCGAACGCTGAGTTCTTGACCAGCGCGAGACTCATGGCTGGGCCTCCCCCGCCTTGACTTCCGCCCTGACTTCCCCCTTGGCAAACACCCGGCTCGCCAGCACGTCACTGGCCTCGATCGACATCACGTCCTCGGACGTCAGCACGCGGTCGAGCCGCGAGACCAGCCGGTTGGCCTGGCGCAGGCGGATGCGATCCAGCGCATTGCGGATCGAGCGCGCATTGGAAAACAACGGTTGCGTGCGGCGAACCGCGATGTACTTCTCGAATGCCGCACGGGCGTCCGGCGTGAAGCGGTAGTTCTGGCCGTCCAGCATCAGATCGGCGATCGTCAGCAGCTCGCCCTCCGAATAATCCGGAAAATCGATGTGATGGGCGATGCGCGAGCGGAATCCGGGGTTGCTCTGGAAGAACTTCTCCATCCGGTCCGCATAGCCGGCGAGGATCACCACCAGATCCTCGCGCTGGGACTCCATGATCTGCAGCAGGATCTCGATCGACTCCTGGCCGTAGTCACGCTCGTTCTCGGGTCGGTAGAGATAGTAGGCCTCGTCGATGAAGAGGACGCCGCCCATCGCCTTCTTCAAGACCTCCTTGGTCTTCGGCGCGGTATGGCCGATGTATTGGCCGACGAGGTCGTCGCGCGTGACGCTGATGACGTGGCCGCGGCGGACGAAGCCGAGCCGATGCAGGATGCCCGCCATGCGCAGCGCGACGGTGGTCTTGCCGGTGCCGGGATTGCCGGTGAACGACATGTGCAGGGTCGGAAACGTCGTCGCAAGCCCCATCTTCCGGCGGATCCGCTCCATCATCAGCAGCGAGGCGATCTCGCGGATCCGCGTCTTCACCGGGGCGAGCCCGACCAGCTCGCGGTCGAGCTGCGCCAGCACGGACGCGATGTCTACGTCCTCGAATTCGCGGCGCAGGTCGATCGTGTCGACCGGGGTCGCCTCGGTGGCATCCGCCTGCGTGGCCTGCATCATTGGCTCGTGCTCCGTTTTACGAAGTTCGTATCGTGTTGCCGCACCTTCGTCTGCGAACGTCGGCAAACAGAGACGCGGCCAACAGATCGATGATCGCAGCGTCGCCGGCGCCGACGTCCCCGGAATCGACCGGAGACGTCGGCTCGATGCGACTAGTAGCGTTCGCCTTCGGGACGCTCGGCCGCGTACGACCGCGTGGAATAACGCTGATTGCGCCCGACGGTTTCCTGACGGTCGAGCCGGAAGCCGGGCTCATGCTTCGGCCGGTTGACGATGAACGACAGCCGTGTCGACTCCCAGCCATGGCTGGAATCGAACGCCGAGATGCGGATGTAGCGATCGCCGTAGATCTTCCGGCACTCGGAAAGCTCCCGCACGATGCCGGCGGCGTCGCGCAGGTCGAACATCGGCAGCCCCCACATCTCCCAATAGGTGTTGCGGGGATGCGGATCGTCGGTGAACTCGAGGTTCACGGCCCATCCCTTGTCGAGGCAGTACTGGATCTGAGCCGTGATCTGCTCGTCGGTCAGATCGGGCAGGAAGGAAAAGCAGCCTTGTGTCACACGCATGTTGACGTCTCCTGATTGGCTGATACGGGCGAGCCGGTGTCCGGCCCGCATCGCGGCGGCGCATCGAACGATGGCTAGGCGGCGGGGGTGACAGTCGGCACGAAGTCCGGCGAGTCGGTCGATTCGTAATTGAAGGTGACGTCCTTCCAGATCTCCAGCGCCTCGCGCAGCGGCGTGCAGGTCTGCGCCGCCTTGGCCAGGATCTCCGGACCCTCATGCACGTAGTCGCGGCCCTCGTTGCGGGCGAGGATCATCGCTTCCAGCGCGACGCGGTTGGCGGTCGCACCGGCGGCGATGCCGCGCGGATGGCCGATGGTGCCGCCGCCGAACTGCAGCACGACGTCCTCGCCGAGCAGGTCGAGCAGCTGGTGCATCTGGCCGGCATGGATGCCACCGGACGCCACTGGCATCAGCTTGTTCAGGCTCGCCCAGGGCTGGTCGAAGAACACGCCATGCTCGAGCCGCATCGGATTGAAGTCCTCGCGGCAGATGTCGTAATAGCCGCGCGTCGTGTTGGGATCGCCCTCAAGCTTTCCGACCACGGTGCCGGCATGGATGTGATCGACGCCGGCGAGCCGCATCCACTTGGCGATGACGCGGAACGACACGCCATGCGCGCGCTGCCGCGTATAGGTCGAGTGGCCGGCGCGGTGCAGGTGCAAGATCATGTCGTTCCGGCGGGCCCACTTCGCCATCGACTGGATCGCCGTGTAGCCGATCACGAGATCGATCATGATGATGGTGGAGCCGAGCTCCTTGGCGAACTCGGCGCGCTCATACATGTCTTCCATCGTCGCGGCGGTCACGTTGAGATAGGTGCCCTTGATCTCGCCGCTCGCCGCCTGCGCCTTGTTGACCGCCTCCATGCAGTAGAGGAAACGTTCGCGCCAGTGCATGAACGGCTGCGAGTTGATGTTCTCGTCGTCCTTGGTGAAGTCGAGACCGCCCTTCAGCGCCTCGTAGACCACGCGGCCATAGTTGCGGCCGGACAGGCCGAGCTTCGGCTTGACGGTGGCTCCCAGCAGCGGCCGGCCGAACTTGTCGAGCCGCTCGCGCTCGACGACGATCCCGGTCGCCGGGCCCTGGAACGTCTTGATGTAGGCGACCGGCAGCCGCATGTCCTCCAGCCGCAATGCCTTGAGCGGCTTGAAGCCGAACACGTTGCCGATGATCGACGCCGTGAGATTGGAGATCGAGCCCGGCTCGAACAGGTCGAGGTCATAGGCGATATAGGCGAAATAGCTGCCGGGCGAGCTCGGCACCGGCTCGACGCGGTAGCATTTGGCGCGATACTTCTCCGCCGCCGTCAGCCGGTCGGTCCACACCACCGTCCAGGTCGCGGTCGAGGATTCGCCCGCCACGGCCGCGCAGGCCTCGGTGGGATCGACGCCATCCTGCGGCGTGACGCGGAACAGCGCGATCACGTCGGTATCCTTGGGCTGATAGGACGGCTCCCAATAGCCCATGCGCTTGTATTCCATGACGCCGGACTTGTAGCGATCCTTGCCGCGCACCGTAATCGATTGGTCGTTCATGTATTCCTCCTGAATGTTCGTTATGGCCGTGGACGTCACGCAGCTTCAGTCATTCCCCCAACTCGCGGATCGAGCGCACCGGAGCGGTAGCGCTTGGCCATTTCGGCGAGCGGAATGACCTTGATCCTGGATGCATTGCCGGCAGCGCCGAATTGCTCGAACCGCTCGCGGCATAGCTCGCGCATCGAATCCATCGCCGGCTTCAGGAACTTGCGCGGGTCGAACTCGACCTTCGACTGGGCGCCCACTTTTCGGAAGATCGCGGTCATCGCCAGCCGGCAGTCGGTGTCGATGTTGACCTTGCGCACACCGTGGCGGATGCCGCGCACGATCTCCTCGACCGGCACGCCCCAGGTCTGCGGCATCTCGCCGCCGAACTGATTGAACACGTCCTGCAGCGCCTGCGGCACCGAGGACGAGCCGTGCATGACCAGATGGGTGTTGGGCAGCCGGCGATGGATCTCCTCGATCACGTTCATGGCGAGGATGTCGCCGTCCGGCTGGCGCGAGAACTTGTAGGCGCCGTGCGAGGTGCCCATCGCGATCGCGAGCGCGTCGACCTTGGTGGCGCGCACGAAATCGACCGCCTGGTCGGGATCGGTCAGCAGCTGATCGCGGCTGACTTTGCCTTCGAGGCCGTGACCGTCCTCCTGCTCGCCGCCGCCATGCTCGAGCGAGCCGAGCACGCCGAGCTCACCCTCGACAGAGGCGCCGACCCAGTGCGCCATGTCCGTGACGCGGCGGGTGATGTCGACATTATAGTCGTAGTCGGCCGCGGTCTTGGCGTCGGCCTTGAGCGAGCCGTCCATCATGACCGAGGTGAAGCCGTATTTGATGGCGGTCGCGCAGGTCGCCTCGTCGTTGCCGTGGTCCTGGTGCAGGCAGAGCGGAATCTGCGGATACATCTCCTCCAGCGCATCGATCATCTTCGCCAGCATGATGTCGCCGGCATAGGAGCGCGCGCCGCGCGAGGCCTGGATGATGACGGGCGCGTCGACGGCCGCGGCCGCCTCCATGATCGCGAGCCCCTGCTCCATGTTGTTGATGTTGAAAGCCGGCACGCCGTAGCCGCGCTCGGCGGCATGGTCCAGCAATTGTCTGAGCGTGATCCGCGCCATGTTCGTCTCCGTCCCTCTTCTGCGTCTGCGTTCTGTGCTGCGTTCTGTCAGGAAGTCCGCGCGCGAATGATGTTGCGCATGGCGGCATCGGCGACCGCGGCAGGCGTGATGCCGAATTCGCGATACAGCACCTCCGCCGGCGCCGAGGCGCCAAAGCCGTGCATGCCGACGAACTCGCCGGCGTCGCCGAGCCAACGCGCCCAGTCGCCCTCGATCGCCGCTTCCACGCCGATGCGCGGCGCATCGCCGAGCACCTTGGCGCGATAGTCCGGCGCCTGCTGGCGAAACAATTCGAAGCATGGCGCCGACACCACGGCCGCGCGGACTTTCTCGGCTGCCAGCAGCTTCGCCGCCTCCAGCGCAATCGCCACCTCCGAACCGGTCGCGATCAGGGTAACGTCGCGGCCGCCTTCGGGCTCGACGACGACATAGGCGCCGAGCGCGACCTGGTTGTGGTCAGACGCGTCGGTCCGGAAGGCCGGCAGCGCCTGACGCGACAAGCACAGCACCGATGGCGAGCTTTCGGCGCGCAGCGCGCAATCCCAGGCTTCCGCCGTCTCCACCGCGTCCGCCGGACGGAACACGAGCAGATTGGGAATGACGCGCAGGCTGGCGACTTGCTCGACCGGCTGATGCGTCGGTCCGTCCTCACCGAGGCCGATCGAGTCGTGCGTCATGACATGGATGACGCGGATGCCCATCAGGGCGCCGAGTCGGATCGCCGGCCGGTTGTAATCGGCGAACGCAAGGAAGGTGCCGCCATAAGGGATGAAGCCGCCATGCAGCGCGATTCCGTTCATGGCCGCCGCCATCGCGTGCTCGCGCACGCCATAGTGGATGTAGTTGCCGTCCATGGTGGCGGGCGTGACGGATTTGTGGGTCTTTGCTTTGGTCAGGTTGGAGTGAGTGAGATCCGCCGAGCCGCCGAGCAGATTGGGCAGCACCTGCGCGATCACATCGATGACGTTCTGCGAGGCCTGGCGCGTGGCGATCTTCGGCCGCTCGGCGGTGAGCTCGCTGATGAACTGCGCCATGCGCTCGGTGTAGGCGGCCGGCAATTTCCTGTTCAGCGCGTCATGACAGGGCGACCGGTCCGAGGTGCCGAGCTTCCGCGCCCGCTCCTTCCAGGCCTGGCGCACACTGCGACCGCGCGCGCCGATCTCGCGCCAGCTCACCAGCACATCGGCCGGAACCTCGAACGGCCGGTGCGGCCAATGCAGGGCGGCACGGGTCTTCTCGACCTCCTCCGGCCCGAGCGGCGCGCCATGCGCCTTCTCCGTGCCCTGCCGTCCGGGCGAGCCGAAGCCGATCGTGGTCCGGCACGCGATCATGCTGGGACGATCGCTCTGTCGCGCCGCGGCGATCGCCGCAGCGATCGCTTCCGGATCATGGCCGTCGATGCGGCTCGTCGCCCAGCCGGAGGCCGTGAAGCGCGCCAGCTGATCGTCAGAGCAGGCGAGCCCGGTCGAGCCGTCGATGGAGATGCCGTTGTCGTCGAACAGCACGATCAGGCGATTGAGCCGGAGATGGCCGGCGAGCGAGATTGCCTCGTGGCTGATGCCCTCCATCAGGCAGCCGTCGCCGGCGATCACATAAGTATAATGATCGACCAGATCGTCGCCAAAACGCGCGTTCATCAGGCGCTCGGCGAGCGCCATGCCGACGGCGGTGGCGATGCCCTGCCCGAGCGGACCGGTGGTGGTCTCGACGCCGGGCGTATGACCATATTCCGGATGTCCCGGCGTCTTGGCGCCCCATTGCCGGAACCTCTTCAGCTCGTCGATCGTGACCGCCTCGTAGCCGGTCAGATGCAGCAGCGCATAGAGCAGCATCGAGCCGTGGCCGGCCGACAGCACGAAGCGATCGCGATCGGGCCACGCCGGATCGGCGGGATCGAACTTCAGGAAGCGCTGATACAATACGGTCGCAACGTCGGCCATGCCCATCGGCATGCCGGGGTGGCCAGACTTCGCCTTCTCGACGGCGTCGATCGCCAGGAAGCGGATCGCATTCGCCATCTCGGCATGACCGGGATCGGTCTTCGGGCCCAGCGTTTGCACGGCGGTCGCTGTCATATCGTGCGCCTCTTTCGGTCCATCAGTTGCATGATCATGGGGGTCAGAATCAGTTGCATCGCGATGTCCAGCTTCGAGCCGTGGATCACGATCGAATTGGCGCGCGACATGAAGCTCCCCTGAATCATGGAGAGCAGATAGGGGAAATCGATGCCGCGCGGATTCTTCAGGCGGATCACGACCATCGATTCATCGGGCGTCGGGATCCAGCGGGCGATGAACGGGTTCGACGTATCGACCGTCGGCACGCGCTGGAAGTTGATATCGGTCTCCGAGAACTGTGGAATGATGTAGTTCACGTAGTCCGGCATGCGCCGCAGGATCGTGTCCGTCACCGCCTCGGTGGTGTAACCGCGCGAGGCGCGGTCGCGATGCAGCTTCTGGATCCATTCCAGGTTGATGACCGGCACCACGCCGATCTTCAGGTCCGCATGCTGGGCGATGTTGACCGTTTCGGTGACGACGGCGCCATGAAGGCCTTCGTAGAACAGAAGGTCGGACTCCTCGGGCAGCTGCGTCCAGTCGGTGAAGTTGCCGGGCCTGGTATCGTAGAGCCGCGCCTCCTCCTCGTCGTGCACGTAGTGGCGGGTCTTGCCGGTGCCGGTCTCGGAATAGTCGCGGAACGTCTTCTCGAGCTCCTCGAACAGATTAGTGTCGGGGCTGAAATGGCTGAAGTGCTTGTTGCCGCGCTCGGCCTCCTCGACCATCCTGCCGCGCATCTCTTCGCGATTGTAGCGATGGAAGGCATCGCCCTCGATATAGGCCGCCTTGACGTTCTCGCGGCGGAAGATGTTCTCGAAGGTCTTCTTGACCGACGTGGTGCCGGCGCCCGACGAGCCCGTGATCGAGATGATGGGATGACGACGTGACATGAAATTTCTCCGGAAGGCTCGCTCAGCAAGGCTGGCTCAGCGGAACAGGCCGCGCCGCGCGAACAGGGGCGCATCGCTGGTTTCGAACAGCGGCTCGACGCCCTCAAGCAACTGGTCGATATCGCGGACGAGGCGGACATCGCCCATGATCAGCGGCGCGCGCTGATGCGGTGAGCGGGCCGACAATTCGAGGATGCGCGCGCGGCCGCTCGACGCCGACCCGCCGGCCCACTCCATGATCAGCGCCATCGGATGCGCCTCGTAGATCAGCCGCAGCCGGCCCTCGCGATAGCCGGGGCGCGCGTCGGCCGGATAGAGGAACACGCCGCCGCGCATCAGGATGCGATAGGCCTCGGCGACCAGCGAGGCGATCCAGCGCATGTTGAAGTCGCGACCGCGCGGACCGGCCGCGCCCGCGAGACACTCGTCGACATAGTTGCGGACGGTCCCGCTCCAGTGCCGCCGGTTCGAGGTATTGATCGCGAACTCCGGCGTATCCTGCGGGATGCGCAAGCCCGACTTGGCGAGCACGAACTCGCGCAGCGACGGATGCAGCACATACAGGTCGACGCGATGATCGATCGCGAGCACGAGACAGGTCTGCGGTCCATAGACGAAGAAGCCGGCGGCGCGCTGCGCCGTGCCAGGCTCGAAGAAGCTGGAGAGGACATCGCGGCCGCGCGGCCGGATCGAGAAGATGGTGCCGACCGAGATGTTGTTCTGCAGGTTCGAGGAACCGTCGAGCGGATCGATCGCCACGCAGAGTGGGGCAGCAGCATTGACCGTTTCAGGCCGGTCGACCTCCTCGGAGAGGATGCCGGCGACCGGCGCCCGGCGCAGCGCATCCCGCATCAGGTTGTCGGCGACGAGATCGAGCGCCTTCTGCACGTCGCCGTCGGCATTCACGGTTGCTGCGCCTTCGTCGACGCCCGAAATCGGCGCAATCGCGATCTGCCGCGCCAGATCGCGTGCAGCCTCGGCCAGCGCCTCGATGACGGCGGCGCAGTCCGCGTCCGCACCTTGCGATGCGAGATGGGCTTGCAATGTCTGATGATGATCCATCTGAGGATGATCTATCTGAGGATGATTCATGGGCCACTCCCTTGCCATCAGCCCATTCTTTGGAGAGCTTGATGCGTGCGGCACGAAGGGGTCGTGCCGCACCCCCATCAACGCTCGGTTTGCGTGATTAGGGAAATTTGTTTATCTTTGGCTCGACAAAAGTTTTCCTTATATCGAGGGTTTCATGAGCCGGCGCTTCGCCCGCGACCTCACCATTCGCCAGCTGCGCGCGCTTGCAGCCGTACAGGAGACCGGGTCGGTCACCTCCGCGGCCGGCCGTCTTCACCTGACGCAGCCCGCGGTCACGCTGCAAATTCGCAACCTTCAGGAGCTCGCCGGCCTGCCGCTGATCCAGCGCACCACCGACGGCATGATCCTCACCGAAGCCGGCCGCAGCGTGCTGGCGCTGGCCGAACGCGTCGAGGCCGCGCTGCAGGATTGCGAGCAGGCGCTCGACATTCTGGCGGGGCGCAGCGGCGGCAGGGTCGCGATCGGCGCGGTCAGCACGGCAAAATACTTCGTCCCGTTCGCCATCGCGGAATTCTCGCGACGGTTTCCCAAGATCGACGTCACCCTGCGGATCGGCAATCGCGACACCATCCGCGAAGCGCTCAGAGGCTACGATCTCGACATCGCCATCATGGGACGGCCGCCGGCGGACATTCCCGTCGACATGCGGCCGATGGGCAAGCATCCGCATGTCATCGTCGCGCCGGCGGGACACCGGCTCGCGCGCCGAAAACGGATCGCGGCTGCAGATCTCGCCGGCGAGGTGTTCATCACGCGTGAGAGCGGCTCAGGAACCCGCATGCTGATGGAGACCTTCCTGGAGAAGCACGGTCTGCATCCCAAGACCAGCATGGAGATGGACAGCAACGAGACCATCAAGCAGGCCGTCATCGCGGGGCTCGGCATCGCCTTCATCTCGCAGCATACGGTGTCGCACGAGCTCGGCGAGGGCCGCCTGGTCACCTTGAAGGTGCCCGGAATGCCCGTGATCCGCCAATGGCATGCGGTACGGCGCGCCGACAAGCTGCTGCTACCGCCGGCGCAGGCCATGCTGGACTTTCTCGGCAAGGAGGGCGCTCGGTTCCTGCCGCGCTGACCGCGCGGCGAGGAACCGGCGTGGTCGCACCGTGCGCGCGCACGTCGATGTACGCGCGCCCCCGACCTCACGCGGCCTGCGCCAGCCCCATCTCGGCCCAGATCTCCGACAATGCCGACACCAGGCGATCGATGTCCTCGTCGGAGTGATGGGGCGACGGCGTGATGCGCAGCCGCTCGGTGCCGCGCGGTACCGTCGGGTAGTTGATCGGCTGAACATAGATGCCGTAGCGGTCGAGCAGGATGTCGCTGATCTGTTTGCAGCGCACGGGATCGCGCACCATCACCGGCACGATGTGGCTCGGATTGTCGAGATGGCTGACACCGGCTTCGTCGAGCCGGCGGCGCAGCCGCGCCACGCGGTCCTGGTGGCGCGCGCGCTCGATGCTGCTGGCCTTGAGATGGCGGATGCTGGTGAGTGCACCAGCAGCCACCGCCGGCGGCAGCGAGCTGGAGAAGATGAAGCCGGAGGCGAAGCTGCGGACGAAGTCGCAGACGGTGTTGGAGGCGGTGATGTAGCCGCCGATGACGCCGAACGCCTTGGCCAGCGTGCCCTCGATGACGGTCAGGCGGTCAGCAACGCCGTCGCGCTCGGAGATGCCGCCGCCGCGCGGGCCGTAGAGGCCGACGGCATGGACCTCATCGAGATAGGTCATCGCGTTGTACTCATCGGCGACGTCGCAGATGTCCGAGATCGGCGAGATGTCGCCGTCCATCGAATAGACACTCTCGAACGCGATCAGCTTCGGCACCTTCGGATCGAGGTCGGACAGCTTGTCGCGAAGATCGGCGACGTCGTTGTGACGCCAGATCCGGGTTTCGCAGCGGCTGTGGCGGATGCCCTCGATCATCGAGGCGTGGTTGAGCTCGTCCGACAGGATCACGCAGCCGGGCATGCGCGCCGCCAAGGTCGACAGCGAGGTCCAGTTCGAGACGTAGCCGGAGTTGAACAAGAGCGCGGCCTGCTTGCCGTGGAGGTCGGCGAGCTCCTCTTCGAGCAGGATGTGATAGTGGTTGGTGCCGCTGATGTTGCGGGTGCCGCCGGCGCCTGCGCCGCAACGGTCGAGCGCCTCGTGCATCGCCTCCAGCACCTTGGGGTGCTGGCCCATGCCGAGATAGTCGTTGGAGCACCACACCGACACGTCGCGTGCGCCATTGGGGCCGCGATAGGTCGCCAGGGGAAACGCACCCGCCTTGCGTTCGAGGTCGGCGAACACGCGGTAACGTCCTTCCCGGCGAAGACCATCGAGTTGGCGGCGGAAATAGTCTTCGTAGTTCATGGTACTCCCCCCTGTGCTGATGTGCTCGGATCGACCGTCGTCGGGATCGAGGCCGCGGTCAGTCCGGTGATGGTTTGCGATTGTGCGTCGGCGCGGGCCTGGCGATAGGCCTGCCGGAATTGTTCCTCGAGCCGTTGCCGCGCCGCGGCCGCCGCAGTCTTGGCCGACACCGGCCGTTCTGCCGGCACGGCGCCGTCTGGCACGACGGCGAGCACGGGCCGCGCGAAGGGCGGCAGCGGCGCTAAGCGCAGCGGCACCGGAACGGCGGCGGCAGGCACGGTCACCGCGACCGGCTCCGGGTGCGAACTCCAGCGCCACAGATTGATGACCGGCATCGGCAGCGCCATGAAGCCGTGTTCGAGCGCCCCGAGCGCGATCAGCGATGCAAGCAGCGACAGCGCCACGCCGTCGAAGGACGACGCCGCATTGAGCGCGCCGGCCGCGACCAGCACGGTGGCTCCCACTGCGGCCACGATCGAGAACGGAAACAGCGCGTTGATCTGCTTGCGCGAGAAATAGCTGCGCATGAACCGCACCTGCTGCGGCAGCAGCTCGTCGTTCAGCGTGCGCACGCCCAGGAACAGGTTGATCTTGGCGCTCTGCCGGAGCACCAGCAGCGCCGCGAAGGTCCACCAGCTGAGACGGTTGGGCGCGCCGGAGGTCACCGCGAACACGAGACCCGCGGTCGCGATCAGCGCCAGCTCGTGATAGGCGATCGCCTGCAAGGCAAAGCCGACGCGTCCGAGCGGCGTGCAGTCGCGCGGGCAGGGTTCGGGACGCGGGCCGGTGATCCAGCCGGCGAGCAGCGACATCTCGACCGTGCCCCACAGCAGGATCGCGCAGGTGAAGGCGCAATAGGCGTCGGCGTCCTCGGCGGCCTGGCTCGACACGGCGACGCCGGACAGGGCCGCGACGAAGGCCGCGGCCGTTCCCCATTTGAACGCGGCCGGATGGCGGGCGGCGAGCCCGACCAGCAGCAGCACGGCGCCGGTCGAGAACCACCAGACGAACACGACATAGGGAATGGCAATCGCGGTCGCGCCCATGGCGGGCTCCTTCTCACCAGGCGGGTTGCAGCGTGATCTCCCGCGGCAGCTCGTTGCTCTTGGCCGGCAGCATGTAGAGCCGGCCGAAGGTCAGAGCGGCCTTCAGCGGCAGCACCGCACGCTTGACCGCCCCCATGAAGCCGCCCTGCGCCTTGGCATCGGCAATCGCCTCCGACACCTCGCGCAGCTGCTTCAAGCCGGCCCAGAAGCGCGGATTGTCGATGTCGAGCATGACCGGGAAGACCTGGCGCGAGATCTCCGAGGTGATGCGGAACACGTGCATGTCGTAATCGTCGGGCGACATGCCCAGCGCCTCGTAGAAGGCCGGACGCATGTGGTCGCGCACATGCATGGTGGCGAACACCGCGAGCAGGAAGAACTTGATCCACAGCTTGTTGCGGCCCTGCAGCAGCGACGGATCGGCGCGCATCAGCAGCGCGAACGCCTCGCCGTGCCGGAACTCGTCGTTGCACCACTTCTCGAACCATTTGAAGATCGGGTGGAACTGGCGCTCCGGATGCTGCTCCATCTGGCGATAGATGGTGATGTAGCGGGCATAGCCGATCTTCTCCGACAGGTAGGTCGCGTAGAAGATGAACTTCGGCTTGAAGTAGGTGTACTTCTTCACTTTCGTGAGGAAGCCGAGGTCGACGCCGATGCCGTGGTCCTTGAGAATCTCGTTGATGAAGCCCGCGTGGCGGGCCTCGTCGCGGCTCATATAGGAGAACAGCTCGCGGATATCCGGATTGGTGATCCGTCTCTTGATCTCGGCATAGAGCACGCAGCCGGAGAACTCCGCCGTCAGCGACGACACCAAAAAATCCTTGAACTCCACGCGAAGCGCCTCCGGCAGCTCGTTCAGATCCTTGTCGAATTCGGGCGTGCGCACGAAGTGCTTGCGGTTGTGGTCGGCGCGCAGCTCGGCCATGACCGCATCCCATTCCCGGCGCACCAGCTCGACGTTGAGCCGGTCCATCGCCGCGAAATCGGTGGTGTAGAAGCGCGGCGTGAGGATCGTGTCCTCGCGGGCCATGTCCGTGGTCGAGGTGCTTCCGGCTCCGCCTTCCATCGCGATCATCTGACCCTCCCATCTGAAAAACTGACGTCGTACAATTCGGTGAGCTCGAGATAGCCGGCGAGATGCATGCCCATCCGCTTCCAGGGACTGGCCCGCACCACGGTCGCGGTGCGGCGCAGGTTCAGCTGCTCGCCGAACTTCACCGTGATCGGCTCGCCCTGGATCAGCACCTCGTCGCCCGGACGGATGCCGACGTCGCGGTCGAGCGTGACGTGCGCATGCAGGCTCTCGCCGGTGCGCTCGATCTCGATGCTGCAGCCGATGTCGAAGCGGCGCGGCGCGGTGGTCCATAGCCCTCTCATTGCTGCTCTCCCATCGCCATCAAGCCCGTGAACCGGCGCATGTTGTCGGCACCGAACGGCGCGAGATCGATCTGCCGACCGGTGGCGGGATCGTCCAGGGTCAGATGACCATCCGACCAGCGGTTGATCGTGAAGGCCGGGCCCGACCCGATCGCGTGACGCTGGCGGTCGAAGGCCATGCTGCGCAGCACGGTGCGCAGGAAACCGTCGCCGCCGGCCGCGACCACCGTCACGAGCTTGCCGCTGGCGGGCGACACCACAGCGATGCCGCCATCGGCGCGGTCCTCGAACCGCAGCGCCGTCGACTGCACGGCCGCGACGTGGTCGTTGCGCACCGTGCCGAGACCCGTGACGCGACCGACGCCGGCCGCGAGCAAGGCAAAGGCGACCAGGGCGAAGGCCGCGCGAAGCGCGCCCTTCGGGATCATGATCTCGGCCTCGGCGTGACTTTCGGCGTGGCTCATGGCGCCCTCCTTCGACTCACGCTGCGCTGGCGATCGCCGCCGGCGGTGCGCCTTGCGGCTGGCCATCGGCTGCAGGCAACGGCTGCGCCGCGACGGCGCCGTCCGATACGGCGACCAGCGCGTTGGCGAGAATCTCGGCCACGTTGCGGGCGTCCGGCACGCCGCGCAGCATCGGCTCGACCTCGTTCAGCCGCCACGGCCTCGAATGCGGCCACAGCAGCAGATAGGATAGCCGCTGCTCGGCGATGACACCGAGCGGCAGGTCGCCGGAGCCGTCGGAATGGAGCTTCAGATCGGCGCGGCCGACCTGCTTGAACGGCACGTTCAAGGTCATCGGCAGCACGGCACCGAACTGCAGCAGCACGCGCCGGCTGGTGATGGTGTAGCGCGTCGTACGGCTGTAGAGCACCGCGAGCCCGGTGAGCAGCAGCGTCGCCAGCGCCACGGGTGTCACCAGCGACGATGCGCTGGCGACCGAGGCTGCGAGCGGCTGATGATCGAGTGCGCCCGCCAGCACGCGCGCGCCGAACAGCGCCGCGAAATAGGCGAGCACGAGGCGCAGGTGGAACACCCGCAACAGCAGCGCCTTCACCGTCGGCTGTCCCTGCCAGAGCAGCCGCTCGCCGGCCGGCAGCATCAGCGTATCTTGCTCCCGACGCGTCCTCACAGCAGCGGCTCCTGGCGGGAGGCGGTGGCATAGAGATGCCCGCCGCCGTAGTAGCCGACGATCTTGTCTTCCTCGAGCTTGGTGACCTGGTCAGGCTTGGCGAGGCCGGGCACGTTGGCGAACTGCGAGGACAGGATGGCATCGACCAGCACCGCCTTGCGGGACCTGTCGACGATGGCCATGGTCATCGGCAGCAGCACGTGACGTCCGACGATGCCGTCGACCTCGACTTCGAGGTAGCGGATCAGCATCTCCGCGCGATCGACCCAGACCTCGCGGACCTTGCCGCCGACCTTGCCGTCGGCGCCGATCACCGGCATGCCGCGTGGATCCGGATCTTCCGAGGCGATGAAGATGCTGCCGTCGACGCGCAGCGGCACGATCGCCGGGATGTTGTCCATCGTCAGCTCGGGCTCGTCCCTGCGTGCGGCGAACGAGGCCGGGCCGACGCCGTCGTGCATTGGATTGCCGGTTGGCAGATAAGGCGAGCCCGGCCAGGGATACATCGGCGTCACCGGCGCGTCGGAGCGGTCGTTGTCCCAGTTCGGCAGGGTCGCGGTGCGCCCGCCATGCATGTGATAGGTCTTCGGTCCCGGAGGCGTCGGGAAGCCGTGACCGCTCTGGCGGCCGACACGGCCTTCGAACTGGAGCGGGTAGCCTTCGCGCTTGTCCTCGGTGCGCAGATAGAAGATCAGGGCCGCGAAGAACACCCAGAAGCCGTAAAGCACGACCTGGGCGACATCGATGTAGCTCGTGAATGACGTCTGCATGGCTTCCTCCCCGACTGGGCTAACCTGGAAATTCAACGATTCCGAATTGGAGTTGCTGTGGCTGCGCCCGCCGGCGCACCAGCGGCCCGATCACCGCCAGTGTGACGAACAACAGCGCGATCTCGAAATGGTAGACGATGCTGTAGCCGGTCGCGGGACCTGCGAGCGCCACGCCGAGTCGTCCGTCCAGCGCGAGCTGTGACATCACATCGCGAATGGCGCCGCCGCCGGCGATTGCGAGACCTGCGGCCGTGGCCTGCACGGCGCCCCAGGCACCGAGCGCGAGACCGCTCTCGCCGTTCTGCACCAGCGCCATCGCGGCCGTCAGCGTGCCCACGGCGAACAGGCCGCCGCCGAAGCCGATCAGCGCCGTGCCGATCCGGAACAACAGCGGCGAGGCGAGCGGCGCCGAGAAGATGACGGCCGAGAAAGCAAACAGTCCGACGATCCCACCGAGCGCCGCAATCCGATAGGGGTCGGAGCCCTTGCCGAGGCGGCGCGCGGAGAGGCCGAAGCCGGCCAGCGTCCCCGCCGCGAGCAAGGCGGTCAGCGCGGTGGTCTCGCCGACGGTGAGATGCAGGATCTCCGCACCATAGGGCTCGAGCAGGATGTCCTGCATCGTGAAGCCGGCGGTGCCGAGCCCGACCGCGAGCAGCACGCGTGCTGAGCCGCCTGCCTCACGGAAGTGTCGCCAGGAATCGCCGAAGCGCGGCCGTTCCCGCGTTGCCGAGGTGCGCGACGGATCACGCGCTTCCTGCTTCCACAGCGCGATGACGTTGAGCACCATCTCGGTCAGCGCCGCGCCCTGGATCACCTGGATCAGCCGCATCTCGCTGAACTCGGCGAGCAGTCCGCCGAAGGTCAGTGCGCTCGCCATCATGCCGAACATCAGCATCACGTAGAGGAAGGCCACCACGCGGGGCCGTGCCTGCTCCGGTGCAAGGTCGGTCGCCAATGACAGGCCCGCGGTCTGCGTCGTGTGCAGCCCGGCACCGACCAGCAGGAAGGCGAGCGCTGCGCCGATGCGCCCCGCGATCACCTGCCCCGGCGCATCGCCCGACAGCACCAGCAGCGCGAACGGCATGATGGCGAGCCCGCCGAACTGCAGCAGCGTGCCCATCCAGATATAGGGCACACGGCGCCAGCCGAGCACGGAGCGATGGTGGTCGGACTTGAAGCCGATCAGCACGCGCAAGGGCGCGAACACCAGCGGCAGCGCCACCATGGTCGCAACCAGCCAGCTCGGCACGCCGAGCTCGACGATCATGACGCGGTTGAGCGTGCCGTTGAGCAGCACCACCGAGATGCCAACCGAGACCTGGAACAGCGACAGCCGCATCAGGCGCGGCAAGGGCAACTCGATCGACGCGGCATCGGCAAACGGCAGGTAGCGCGACGACAGCCGCGTCCAGACTTGCAGGATCGATGGTCCGCGCCCGCTCATCACGCCCTCAGCTCCAGCGCCTGCGAGGTATAGAAGCCGTTGGCGATGCGGCAGTTGCGGGCGCAGCGCCAGTCGGCGAGATCGGGATGATCGGCGATCAAGCGATACAACCGCTGCTCGGTGACCGGCTCGATCGCCGGCGCACGATTGCCGCGCGGGAACACCCGGCCGACCGCATGCATGACGGCCAACAGCGGCGTCCGCGGCGCGTAGGTCATCAGGATCGCCTCGGAGGTGCGCGCCGCAAGGCCGGCGACGATGCGCACGGCATCCTCGGTGCGGTAGTGGATGAAGGAATCCATCGCCACCACGAAGTTGAAGCCGCCGTGCCGGGGATCGAGCATGTCGCCGGCGACGAAGCGGATCGCTTGTCGGCTGACGTCGTCGGGCAGCCGGCGCTGGGCGATCTCGATCAGGGTCGGCGAGATGTCGACGGCCACGACCTCGGCACCGCGGCGCGCCGCCTCGATCGCGAAGCTGCCGGTGCCGCAGCCGGCATCGAGCAGCCGCGCGCCGCGCAGGTCGAGCGGCAGCCAGGACAGCAGCGTGCGCCGCATCTCGTCACGGCCGGCACGGACCGTGGCGCGGATGCGTCCCACCGGCGCATCCGAGGTCAGCCGCGTCCAGGCGGCGACCGCGGTGCGGTCGAAATAGGTCTCCACTTCACTACGTCGGGTCAGATATTGCGCAGATGTCATCGGCCAGCCCTGCTCAATCGAAGCCCAATCAATCGAAACCCAAGAGATCGAAGATGTCGCGATCCTTGAGCGGAACCGCCTGCATCGGCTCGCTGCCGGCGAGCATCGAGGCCGCGAGGCGCAGATATTCGTTCTGGGCGCGCTCGACGTCCGGCGAGGCCTCCATCTCGAACAGCGTGCACTTCTTGAGCCGGCTCTTTCTGATCACGTCGAGATCGGGGAAGTGCGCGACCGTCTTCAGACCGGCGCGCTCGTTGAACTTGTCGATCTGGTCGGTGGCGGCGCTGCGATTGGCGATCACGCCCCCGAGCCGCACCGGATAGTTGCGCGACTTGGCCTGGATCGCGGCGACGATGCGGTTCATCGCGAAGATCGAGTCGAAATCATTGGCGGCCACGATCAGCGCCCGGTCGGCATGCTGCAAGGGTGCTGCGAAGCCGCCGCAGACGACGTCGCCGAGCACGTCGAAGATCACGACGTCGGTGTCCTCCAGCAGATGGTGCTCCTTGAGCAGCTTCACCGTCTGGCCGACGACATAACCGCCGCAGCCGGTGCCGGCCGGCGGCCCGCCCGCCTCCACGCACATCACGCCGTTGTAGCCCTGGTAGACGAAGTCCTCCGGGCGCAGCTCCTCGGCGTGGAAATTGACCTGCTCGAGAATGTCGATGACGGTCGGCACCAGCCGCTTGGTCAAGGTGAAGGTGGAGTCGTGCTTGGGATCGCAGCCGATCTGCAGCACGCGCTTGCCGAGCTTGGACAGCGCGACAGAGAGGTTGGACGAGGTGGTGCTCTTGCCGATGCCTCCCTTGCCGTACACCGAGAACACCTTCGCGGTGCCGATGACGACGCTTGGATCCATCTGCACCTGGACGCTGCCGGCGTCATCGGGCCGGCGCATCGGTGTCGATGCGAGCGGCGGTCTCAAGGTCACGTTCATGCGGCAACTCCCACGCCTTCGAGGCGATCTTCGAGCTCTTCGCCGGCCTTGCGCAGCACATCGAGCATGGCCGGATCCGGGGTCCAGTAGTTCCGCTCATGCGCCTCAATCAGGCGGTTGGCGATCTTCGCCGACGCGGCCGGATTGAGCGAGGCGAGGCGCTCGCGCATCGCTTCGTCGAGCACGAACGTCGTCGTGATCTGCTGATAGACCCACGGCGCGACCTGCCCCGTGGTCGCCGACCAGCCCATGGTGTTGGTGACGTGCGACTCGATCTGGCGCACACCTTCGTAGCCATGGGCGAGCAGCGCCTCGTACCATTTCGGATTGAGCGTGCGCGTGCGCGTCTCCAGCGCGACCTGCTCCGACAGGGTCCGCACCGTGCCCTCGCCGCGGGTCTGGTCGCCGATATAGACCGGCGCGGCCTCGCCCTTGGCGCGGCGCACGGCGCGGCTGATGCCACCGAGCGTGTCGAAGTAATGATCGATGGTGGTGACGCCGAGCTCGACCGAGTCGACGTTTTGATACGCCGCATCGACCCCGGCCAGCACGTGCCCGAGCAGCGCGT
Source organism: Bradyrhizobium ontarionense (assembly GCF_021088345.1). Classification (NCBI taxonomy): domain Bacteria; kingdom Pseudomonadati; phylum Pseudomonadota; class Alphaproteobacteria; order Hyphomicrobiales; family Nitrobacteraceae; genus Bradyrhizobium; species Bradyrhizobium ontarionense. Next base: position 3,507,915 of record NZ_CP088156.1, read on the forward strand.
CGCGCCGGACCGGCCGGCCGTCGGTGCCGTAAGCAAAGCCTTTGCGGCGCGTATAGACATCAGCGAGCTCGTCCTCGTCAGTCCAGGCCCCGCAATCGATCAGCTGGTTGACGTTGGCGCCATAGGCACCCTCGGCATTGCCGAAGACGCGCAGCGCAGCGTCCGCAAGCTCGCCGCCATGCGCGGCCTGGAAGGCAAGCGCATGCTTGCGCACGTAGTTCATCTCGGCCGGCTCGTCGGCTGCGGCCGCGAGTAGCGCCGCTTCCGCGAGCAGCTTGGTCTGCAGCGGCATCAGATCGCGGAAGATGCCCGAGAGCGTGATGACGACATCGATGCGCGGACGGCCCAGCCGCTCCAGCGGGATCAGGTTTGCGCCGCACAGCCGCCCATAGCTGTCGTGGCGCGGCTCGGCACCCATCAGCCACAGCGCCTGTGCGATCGGCCCGCCCTCGGTCTTGAGATTGTCGGTGCCCCACAGCACCAGCGCGATCGTCTCGGGCAGTCCGTGCCCTTCGCCGGCATGACGTGCGAGCAGCCGCGCGACCTGGCGCTCGGCATCCTTGAGCGCGAACGCGCTGGGGATGCGGAACGGATCGAAGCCATGCAGGTTGCGCCCCGTCGGCAGCACGTCGGTGTTGCGCAGGAGATCGCCGCCCGGCACCGGGCGGATGTAACCGCCGTCGAGCGCGTGCAGGATCGCAGGTGTCTCGCTGTCGGTGGCGAGCAGCCGGTCGAGCTCGGCGCGCTTGGCGGCATCGGCGATGCCGGCGAGTTCGAGCAGCTCGTTGCGCTGCGCTTCGGGCGGCGATGCGCCGACCACGTGAAGACCATGCGGGATCAGCGAATATTCCAGCTCCAGCACACTGGTGGCGAGCGCTGCGATGCGCGCGTCGCGCTCGCCGTCCCAGGCCGGCTCGGCAGATGCGAGATCGACGGCCGCCGCCTGCGCCTGGATCAGCGCCACGCTATCGGCCCTGACCTGCGCGGTCGCATCCGGTGACAGGTTGCGCCAGGCATCGAGCGAGGACTTCAGATCGGCGAGCCCCTTATACAGGCCGGCCCGCGTGATCGATGGCGTGAGATAGCTGATCAGCGTGGCGCCGCCGCGGCGCTTGGCGAGCGCGCCTTCGGACGGATTGTTCGACGCGTAGATATAGAAGTTCGGCAGGTCGCCGATCAGCCGCTCCGGCCAGCACTCGGCCGAGAGCCCGGCCTGCTTGCCCGGCATGAATTCCAGCGCGCCATGGGTGCCGAAATGCAGCACGGCGTGGGCGCGGAAGTCCTCGCGCATCCAGCGATAGAACGCTGCGAAGGCGTGCGTCGGCGCGAAGCTGCGCTCAAACAGCAGCCGCATCGGATCGCCCTCGTAGCCGAAGGCGGGCTGCAGGCCGACAAAGACATTGCCGAACTGCTCGCCGAGCACCAGCAGGCTCGCGCCGTCGGTCTGGTGGCGGCCGGGCGCCGGTCCCCACTGCTTCTCGATCTCGGCAAGATGTCGCTCGCGCCGCACATGCTGATCGACCGGAATGCGCGCCGCGACGTTGGCCGCAGTACCGAACCGTTCGGCATTGCCCTTCAGCACGCGCGCCCGTAGTTCGTCGACTGTCGCCGGCACGTCGATTGTGTAGCCTGCCGCGCGCAGCGAATTCATCACATTGTGCAGCGACTCGAACACCGACAGATAGGCCGCCGTGCCGGCTGCGCCGCCGTTCGGCGGGAAGTTGAACAGCACCACCGCGAGGCGCCGCGAAGCGCGCGCCGACCGCCGCAGCTCGACCAGCTTGCCGACGCGAGCGGCGAGTTGCGCGGCACGCTCCGGCAGAGAGGCCATGTCGCGCCCGGCATCGCCCATCGACGAGCGGCCGCCGAACACGGTGGGACCGACGGCGCCGTCGAGCTCGGGGATTGCGACCATCATGGTGGCCTCGACCGGCGTCAGTCCGCGCGCATCGTCGTGCCACTGCTCGACGGTCTGGAACTCCAGCGGATGCGCCGCGATCAGCGGCACGTCGAGCGACGCCATGACTTCCTCGGCCGCGCGCGCATCGTTGTAGGCGGGGCCGCCGACCAGCGAGAAGCCGGTGAGCGAGACAACGGCATCGACCGTCGCCACGCCGTCCTTCTGGAAGTAGCGCTCGATGGCTGGGCGCGAGTCGAGCCCGCAGGCGAACACCGGCACGACCGCAAGCCCGCGCGCTTCCAGCGACGAGATCACACCATCATAATGCGCGGTGTTGGCGGCGAGAAGATAGGAGCGCATCAGGATCACGCCGACGCGGCCGACCGCCTTCGGCACCGCCGGCAGCTCGTCGGCACGGTCGATGATCCGTTGCGCCAGACGCGGATGGTAGAGCCCGACATCCGGATAGGTCACCGGCTCAGCCGCGTTGAGCTTGCCGCGCAGCGAGGCGCGCGAGCCGTCGGCATAGCGGCCGACGAGATAGCGCACCATGTTGGCGAAGTTCTGCTCGGAGCCCGCCAGCCAATATTGCAGGGTGAGGAAATAGGCGCGCAGATCCTGCGCGGTGCCGGGGATGTAGCGCAACAGCCGCGGCATCCGCTGCAGCATCTTCATCTGGCCCTGGCCGCTGGCGGCTCCACCGGGGCGGCTGCTGCCGCGCAAGCGCTTCAACAGGCCGAGAACGCCGGTGGCCGAGCCGGACATCGTGAGCTTGCCGAGCCGGGTCAGACGCACGACCTCGCCCGCCGACAGGCAGCCGATCATCGCATCGCAATGGTCGCGCCGCGCCGTCAGCGCCGGCAGCACCGGCTGGATGTGATCTTCCATGAACAGCATGGTGGCGACGATGATGTCACCGGTCGCGATGTCGTCGTTGCAGCGCTGCAGGGCGTCCGGATGGCAGCCCCACTCGTCCGCGGCATGGACCTTGAGATCGAGGCCCGGCAGCTCGGCCTGGAGTGCGGCGCGCGCGCGCAGGGCAGCCGAGGCGAGATGGCTGTCCATCGTCACGATCACCACCCGGATGGGTGTGTTGTCAGCGACCGAAATGCGCTTTGGCATCGTACAAGGTCTCGAGTGTGATCAGGTTGACGTTGCGCTCGCGCGCAAAACGTTCGGTGTTGCGGCGCGCCTTGCCGCGAACGAAGAAGGGAATCTTGGTCAGCTCGCGCTCGGCGTCGGTCGCCCAGGACAGAGCCGCGCTCGACACAGCGACTGCAGCAGGCTCGGCACTGCGCACTGCCTCGGACGGCCGGGCGGGCGCGGCGCCGAGATGCGACGGTGCATGATCGGCGAATTCGTGGTCCTCGCGGAACATGCCGAGCAGATGCTCTTCCAGGCCCATCATCAGCGGATGCACCCAGGTATCGAACAGTACGTTGGCGCCTTCGAAGCCCATCTGCGGCGAGTAGCGCGCCGGGAAATCCTGCACGTGGCACGGCGCCGAGATCACCGCACAGGGAATGCCGAGGCGCTTGGCGATGTGGCGCTCCATCTGCGTTCCGAGCACGAGCTCGGGGCGCAGCTCGCTGACGCGGGCCTCGACTTCCAGATAATCGTCGGTAATCACAGGCTCGACGCCGTAGATCGCAGCCGCTTCGCGGATCTCGCGGGCGAATTCGCGGGCATAGGTGCCGAGGCCGACGACCTCGAAGCCGAGTTCCTGGGTCGCGACACGTGCGGCGGCCACCGCGTGGGTCGCATCGCCGAAGATGAAGACGCGCTTGCCGGTGAGATAGGTCGAATCGACCGAGCGCGAATACCACGGCAGCCGGCTCTCGCTGCGCGCCAGCACGGGCGACGCATCGACGCCCGCGAGCGCCGCCACTTCCGCGATGAACTCGCGCGTCGCGGTGACGCCGATCGGGATCGTGCGGGTGGAGGGCTGGCCGAACTGGCGCTGCAGCCACTGCGCCGCGGTCGCGGCGATCTCGGGATACAGCACGATGTTGAAATCGGCTTGGGGAAGACGGGCGAGATCGGCCGGCGTCGCATTCCACGGCGCGACGACGTTGATCTCGATGCCGAGCTCCACAACCTGCCTGGTCACTTCCGCGAGGTCGTCGCGATGACGGAAGCCGAGAGCCGTCGGACCAAGCAGGTTGCAGACTGGACGAGCGCCTGCCTCCCTTGGACGGCGGGGGGAGCCGTTCGCGGAAGACGCAGCCAACGCCCGTACAATCCGGTAGAACGTTTCCGATGCGCCCCAGTTCTCCTTGCGCTGATAGGCCGGGAGCTCGAGCGGGATCACCGGAATCGGAAGCTTGAGCGCCTGCGCGAGCCCGCCGGGATCATCCTGGATCAGCTCGGCGGTGCACGAGGCGCCGACCAGCATCGCCTGCGGCTGGAAGCGGTCATAGGCCGCGCGCACCGCGCTCTGCAGCAGATCCGCCGTGTCGCCGCCGAGATCACGCGCCTGGAACGTCGTGTAGGTGACCGGCGGGCGGCGGTCGCGGCGCTCGATCATCGTGAACAGGAGATCGGCGTAGGTGTCGCCCTGCGGCGCATGCAGCACGTAGTGCACGTCGCGCATCGCGGTGGCGATACGCATCGCACCGATGTGCGGGGGTCCTTCGTAGGTCCAGACTGACAGCTGCATCTCACACCGCCAATCTGGTCTGGCGCAGCAGCGGCCGCGCGAACAGCTCGGCGAGATCGCCGGCCTGCTCGAAGCCCTGGATCGGCGTGAAGATCAGCTCGATCGACCATTTGGTCGTGAGGCCCTCGGCCTCCAGCGGATTGGCGAGACCAAGGCCGCAGACGACGAGGTCCGGCCGCGCGGCGCGACAACGGTCGAGCTGGCGCTCGACGTCCTGGCCTTCGCTGAGCAGGACGCCCTGCGGCAGCAGCTTCAGCTCGGAGGCGAGATGCTCGCGGTGCAGATAGGGCGTGCCGACCTCGACCAGCTCCATGCCGATCTCGCGGGCAAGAAAGCGCGCCAGCGGGATCTCGATCTGCGAGTCCGGGAATAGGAAGACGCGCCTGCCGGCCAATTGCGCGCGGTAGCGCGCCAGCGCGCGCTCGGCGCGCGCCTGGAGCGGCGCCAGCGTGCGATCGACATGGGCGCGCGAGACACCGAAGGCATCGGCGGCCGCCGCGAGCCACAGCGCCGTGCCCTCGCCGCCGAGCGGGAATGGCGCGGCGATGCGGCGGCAGCCCCGCTCCTCCAGCGCGCGTGCGGTGTCGCCAAGGAACGGCTGCGCCAGCAGCACGCGCGTCTCGAGACCGATCGCCGGCAGCTCCGACGAGCGCCGCGGCGGCAGGAATGCAACCTGGTCGATGCCGAGCGAGACAAAGATGCGCCTGAACTGGTCTTCCACCACGTCGGCGAGCGCGCCGACCACGAGCAGCGACGGTCCAGAAGCACGATCGGCTACGGGCAGCACCGGCACCAGCGACGCGAGGCAGGCGTCCTCGCCTTGCGTGAACGTCGTTTCGATGCCGCTGCCGGAATAATTGAGCACGCGCACGCCGGGCGCGAAACGCTGCGACAGCCGCAGCGCGGCGCGCGACAGATCGAGCTTGATCACCTCCGACGGACAGGAGCCGACGAGAAACAGCAGCTTGATATCGGGCCGGCGCGCCAGCAGCTGGGCGACGATGCGATCGAGCTCGTCATTGGCGTCGACGAGCCCGGCGAGATCGCGCTCCTCCATGATGGCCGTGGCAAAGCGCGGCTCGGCGAAGATCATCACGCCCGCCGCCGACTGGATCAGATGCGCGCAGGTGCGCGAGCCCACGACGAGGAAGAACGCGTCCTGGATCTTGCGATGCAGCCAGACGATGCCGGTCAGGCCGCAGAACACCTCGCGCTGGCCGCGCTGGCGCAGCACGCCGTCCGGAGAAGATGTTGATGGAACAGCGCAGGCCTGCGCGTGAATGGTCATGACGCGCGCTCCACACTCGTCACGCTGGCCCGCGCCATCGCTTCGTCCTGCAGACGCGCGGCGCGCAGCTTGAGCAGAAACTGCGCCGCGTTGATCGCGTAGGACGCGTAGGCCGCGAGCACCAGCAGCATCTGCTGCTGCGCCGTTCCGATATGACCGATGATCGCGGCGAGATAGGCCGTATGCAGCGCGATCACCAGCATCGAGAAGACATCTTCCCAGAAGAAGGCGGGCGCGAACAGATAGCGCCCGAACACGACGCGCTCCCAGATCGAGCCGGTGATCATGATGGTGTAGAGCAGCGCCGTCTTCAGAACGACCGAGACGGTGGCGAGCCAAAGGCCCTCGCCGGTCGCGAGATAGCGCGACACCAGTGCAAGGCTGATCAGAAAGGCAAAAAACTGCAGCGGCGCCAGGATGCCCTGCACCAGGGTCCAGGGCGTGGCGTCCCGCCTGCGCTTTTCCTCAGCCGTATAAAGCGGTTGCCGCTTTGCACGCGACGTCGTCCCCGGCGTGAAGCAGAGTTGCCCCCAGAGCGATGGATCAGCGGCAGATGTGAATTGCGCGTCACACGATGTGTAAAGATGATTTGACAACATCGGTGCCCAGTGATGCGATGACGGCAACAACAGGGACATTTCTGGTGCACCGCACTCGATCTGATCAACGTGACGTTGTGCAGTTTGCAGGTGGCGCATCGCAAATCCCTGGAGTGCGGGCCCGATGGGGAAAAGCTAGACCCGGGCACGAAGAGTGTCAATCAAAATTGACGTCAAATGATATTGACGCAACGAGTGACGTGCGCTCATATGGAGGGGAGGCGCTGATGACCGAGCTCAATGAGACAGTCCGATTCCCACGAACCCGCTTTCGGACGAAGCGTGGTCAGGCGGTGTTTCATCCGCCCGCGGCGCCGCGCCTCAGCGTTCCCATGCGGAACGCCCGCCATCCCGAACTCAACGCCACGATCGAGGCCGAGATCATTCCGCGGCTCGTGATGGCCCATGCGCCGGCGCTCGAACGCATGCCGGCCATCATCGCCGCCACCGAACAGGAAGCGGCCGATTTCGCCGAGCTCGTGCTGGGTGCGGACGACGATCGGGCGGTGGCCTGCATCCAGGCGCATCGCGATCACGGCGAAACGCTGGAGCGGATCTATCTCGAGCTGCTGGTGCCGACTGCGAACCATCTTCGCCATCTGTGGGCCGACGACGAGCGCGACTTCGCCGACGTCACGCTGGCGCTGTGGCGGCTGCAGCAGCTGCTGCGGCATTTCAGCCCGGCCTTCTGCGCCGAGCTTGCGGCAGTCCCCACCGGCCTGCGCGGGCTGCTGACGACCGCGCCGGGTGACCGGCGCGAGATGGGGCACATGATGTTCGGCCTCGTGCTGGCGGGCGAGTTCTTTCGCCGCGACGGCTGGGACACCTGGATCGAGCCAGACACGGCGGATCGCGGCTTCCTCCACGCGCTCCGCACGCAATGGTTCAACGTCGTCGAGTTCTTCGCCAACAGCGACAAGAAGCTCGACGATCTCGCCTCGAACATAAGGATGGCGCGGCGCGAGTCCTCCAACCAGGACATCGGCGTGCTGGTCTGCGGTCCTGCGTTTACTGAACGGCCTGAACTCGTACTCCTGGTCGGCGGCGACGGTGTCGTCTCCGACCCGAGCAGAGAGGCTTCGCAAGCCCGGCACGTCGTCAGTCTTCTGACCGAACGGCGATAGCTGAGGGTGACGTGAAGATGAATGCTGGAACGAGACTCGCCGCGCGAAGGCTCCTTGACTGGGAGGACAACGTCGTTGGTGAGGGCGTTCAGAGCTCCGAAAGAGTCGCTTGGCGATCTCAATGCAGATGTCGCGGCCATGGTGGTGGCCGCTGCGTCCGACATTGCGCTCGCGCTCGACGCCGAAGGCAACATTCAGGATCTGGCTTTCCAGCAAGCCGGGCTGCCGCTTGAATTGAGAAACACAGACGAGTGGATCGGCCGATCCTGGCAAGCAACAGTGTCCGAGGAAAGCCAGACCAAGCCAGAGCTGCTGCTCGCCGAGGCCTCCCAGCGCAAGGTGTCGCGCTGGCGCGAGGTCCGCTATCCGGCCGCACGCGGACCGGACATCCCGATCCTGTTCGCGGTGGTGGCGATCAAGGGCCCGGCCCGCTTCATCGCGGTCGGCCGCGACGTCCGCGCCACGGCTGCGCTTCAGCAGAAGCTGATCGAGGCCCAGGTGGCGATCGAGCGCGACTATTCGCGCATGCGCAGCGCCGAGTCGCGCTACCGCATCCTGTTTCAGATCACGGCCGAGCCGGTGCTGATCATCGATTCCGTGAGCCACCGGATCGTCGACGCCAACCCGGCCGCGGCCGCCCTGCTCGACCACGGCGCGGCCAACCTGATCGGCAAGCTGTTTCCGGACGTCCTGCTGATGGACGATTTGGCGACGTCGCAGTCGCTGGCGCTGGCGATCCGCTCGCAGGGCAAGATCGAGCGCGCCAAGGTCAGGCTCGAGGGCGGAAGGGACTATCTGCTCGACGGCACCTTCTTCCGACAGGATACGTCGGCGCTGTTCCTTCTGCGCTTCTCGCCGCTGACCGCACAGCCCGCGATCGCGCAGCGGTCCGATGTCAGCACGCAGCTGGTGCAATTCGTCGAATCCGCGCCCGACGGCTTCGTCATCACCGACATGGAGGGCCGGCTGCTGCATGCCAACGCCACCTTCCTCCAGCTGGCCCAGGTCGAGAACCTGCATCAGATCCTCGGCGAGACGATCGACCGCTGGATCGGAAAATCGGCGATCGATTTCTCGATCATGCTGAGCAATCTGCGCCAGCATGGCAGCGTCAAGCTGTTCTCCAGCGTGGTCCGCGGCGAGCACGGCTCGCCGGTGGACGTCGAGATCTCCGCCGCCACGGTGGGTGCGTCCGGCCAGGCCAGGCTCGGCTTCACGATCCGCAACGTCGGCCCGCGCATCACCTCCGACAGCGGCGACCACGGCTACATTCCCCGCTCGCGCGAGCAGCTCGCCGAGCTGATCGGCCGCGTGCCGCTCAAGGAGCTGGTGCGCGAGACCACCGACGTGATCGAGCGGATGTGCATCGAAACCGCGCTCAAGCTCACCGGTGACAACCGCGCCACCGCCGCTGAGATGCTCGGCCTCAGCCGCCAGAGCCTCTACGTCAAGCTGCGGCGTTACGGCATGGCCGAGCCGACCGAAGACGACAGCCAGTTGGAATAGAGTGCCATGACCGACATCGCGCCCGCCCCGCTCACCACCCGCCTGCAGCCGCTCGCCGTGCTCGAGCTGCTGAAGCCGATCACCTGGTTTCCGCCGATCTGGGCGTTCGGCTGCGGCGTGGTGTCATCAGGCGCGCCGCTGGCGCCGCGCTGGCCCACCGTGATCGCGGGCCTCGTGCTGGCCGGGCCGATGGTGTGCGCCACCAGCCAGGCCGTCAACGACTGGTTCGACCGCCATGTCGATGCGCTCAACGAGCCGAACCGCCCGATTCCCTCGGGCCGCATTCCCGGGCGCTGGGGTCTCACCATCGCGATGATCTGGACAGTGCTGTCGCTCGCGGTCGCAACGCTGCTCGGCACATGGGGGTTTGCCGCGGCGGCGCTGGGCCTCGTGCTGGCCTGGGCCTACAGCGCGCCGCCGATCCGGCTGAAGCAGAACGGCTGGTGGGGCAACAGCGCGGTCGGCCTCTGCTACGAGGGCCTGCCCTGGATCACGGCGGCGGCGATCATGAGCGCACAGGCGCCGTCCTGGCAGGTGCTGCTGATCGCGCTGCTCTACAGCCTCGGCGCCCACGGCATCATGACATTGAACGACTTCAAGTCGATCGCGGGCGATCGCGTCAGCGGCGTCAACTCGCTGCCGGTGATGCTCGGCGCCGACAAGGCCGCGCGCCTGGCCTGCATCACGATGGCGCTGGCGCAGTTCGCCGTGCTCGCGCTGCTGGTGGTCTGGAGCCGCCCGGCGCATGCCGCGATCGTGGCCGCCCTGATCGCGGCCCAACTGGTGCTGATGCGGCGGCTGCTGCTGCGGCCGCGCGAACTGGCGCCCTGGTACAACGGGACGGGCGTGCTGCTCTATGTGCTGGGCATGCTGGTGACGGCCTTTGCGCTGGCGGGAATGGCAGCATGACGCCGATGAACTCAGCCTCGCCTGCTCCCCTCTCCTGGTTCGGCATCGTCCGGCTCGGCCTGGTGCAGACCGCGCTCGGCGCCGTCGTCGTGCTGACGACGTCGACATTGAATCGCGTGATGGTGATCGAGCTCGCCTTGCCGGCCATGATCCCGGGGATGCTGGTCGCGATCCACTACGCGATGCAGGTGCTGCGGCCATGGCTCGGTCACGGCTCCGATGTCGGCGGCCGCCGCTTCGCCTGGATCGTGGGCGGCATGGCGGTGCTTGCAACGGGCGGCCTGCTCGCGGCAGCCGCCACTGCGCTGATGGCGAGCCAGCTCATTCTCGGCCTGATCCTGGCAGTGACCGCCTTCATCATGATCGGCATCGGCGTCGGCGCCGCCGGCACCTCGCTGCTGGTGCTGCTGGCCAAACGCACTGCGCCGGAGCGGCGCAGCGCCGCCGCGTCGATCGCCTGGATCATGATGATCGCAGGCTTCATCGTCACGACGGCCGTCGCCGGCAAGGCGCTCGATCCGTTCTCGGGCGAGCGGCTCATGATGGTGTCCGGCACCGTCTCGGCGATCGCCATGGTGTTGACGCTCTTGGGCGTTTGGGGCATCGAGCAGCCTGAAATGGCCGTGACGCCGACCTCCGCCCCCGCGCGCAACAGCTTTATGGAGGATTTCCGCGAGATCTACCGGGAGCCGCAGGCGCGGCGTTTCGCGATTTTCATCTTCGTGTCGATGCTGGCCTACAGCGCGCAGGACCTGATCCTGGAGCCGTTCGCCGGCAGCGTCTTCGGCATGACACCGGGCCAGACCACGCAGCTGTCCTCGGTGCAACACATGGGCGCGCTGATCGGCATGATCCTGATGCCGGCGCTGGCGAGCCTTCGCAGCGACTGGCGGACGCGGCCGCAGCCGTGGATCGTCGGCGGCTGCCTGGCCTCGGCGCTGGCGCTGCTCGGCCTCGTCGGTGCCGCAACCGTTGGTCCGGCCTGGCCGCTGCGCGCCTCCGTGCTGCTGCTCGGCCTCACCAACGGCGTCTACGCCATCGCCGCGATCGGCGCGATGATGAACATGGTGAGCGAAGGCCGCGACAATCGCGAGGGCACGCGGATGGGCCTGTGGGGCGCCTCGCAGGCGATCTCGTTCGGCATCGGCGGCTTCGTCGGCACCGCGGCGGCTGACGCTGCCCGCCAGCTGCTGCCGTCGACGGCCTCAGCCTATGCGGCGGTGTTCGCGGCCGAGGCTGCCTTGTTCGTCCTCTCCGCCTGGCTCGCGATCTGGATCAAGCGCCCGCGCGAGCAGGCATCGACGCTGGCGGTGCAGCCGGCCAACCAGGGAGCCTAGCGCGATGATCCCCTCTTGCAGCCAGGAGACGTTCGACGTCGTGGTCGTCGGCGGCGGCCCGGCCGGCGCAACCGCCGCCAATGATCTCGCCCGCCAGGGCCACAGCGTCCTGCTGCTCGACCGCGCCGGCCGGATCAAGCCGTGCGGCGGCGCCATTCCGCCGCGGCTGATCGCCGAGTTCGAAATCCCCGGCGATCTGCTGGTGGCGCGGATTTCCGCGGCGCGCATGGTGTCGCCGAGCAACAGGGACGTCGACATGCCGATCGACGGCGGCTTCGTCGGCATGGTCGACCGCGAGCATTTCGACAAATGGCTGCGTACGCGCGCGGCGGCAGCCGGCGCGATCAGGCGCACCGGCACCTTCAGCGAGCTCGCCCGCGACGACGACGGCACCGCCGTGGTGCACTACGAGAGACGCATGGACGATGGCAGCTTGAGGCTGGACAGCGTGCGGGCGCGCACGGTGATCGGCGCCGACGGCGCGGTGTCGGCGGTTGCGCGCCAATGCATTCCCGAAGCCTGCGAGATGCGCTACGTGTTCGCCTATCACGAGATCATCCGCTCGCCCGATCGCAACCATCCGGTTTTCGACGCGACCCGGTGCGACGTCGTCTATCGCGGCCAGCTGTCGCCGGACTTCTACAGCTGGGTGTTTCCGCACGGACCGACCACCAGCATCGGGACGGGAAGCGCCTGCAAGGGCTTCTCGCTGCGCGGCTCGGTTGCGCAATTTCGCAAGGCAGCGGCGCTCGACCACCTCGAGACCCTCCGCCGCGAAGGCGCGCCGATCCCGCTGAAGCCGCTGTCGCGCTGGGACAACGGCCGCGACATCCTGCTCGCCGGCGATGCGGCCGGCGTGGTGGCCCCGGCCTCAGGCGAAGGCATCTACTACGCCATGGCGGGCGGCCGCGCAGCGGCCGACGCGGTCGCCCTGTTCCTGAAGACCGGTGACGCCGCGGCGCTCGCCTCGGCGCGGCGCAGCTTCATGCGCCAGCACGGCGCGGTGTTCTTCATCCTCGGCCTGATGCAGCGCTACTGGTACTCGAACGACGCCCGTCGCGAACGCTTCGTCGCGATCTGCCGCGATCCCGACGTGCAGCAGTTGACCTGGGACGCCTACATGAACAAGGCGCTGGTGCGCGCCAAGCCGCTGTCGCATGTGCGGATCTTCTTCAAGAACATCGCGCATCTGACCGGGCTGGCACGGGCGGCTTGACCGGGTTCGCGGACATGGGCGAGTTGTTGCGAAGCCCGCATTTGATCGACCTGATCCTCGCCATCATCGCGGCCGAGTTCGCAGCCGGTGCGCTGGTCTGGCGGCGGTGCCGCCGCGGCATCAGTCCGCGCGCGCTGCTGCCCAATTTGCTCGCCGGCGCCTTCCTGCTGCTCGCGCTGCGTTGTGCGCTGGCGGATGCGCCGTGGTTCTGGCTTGCGTCGTGCCTGACGGCGGCCGGTCTCGCCAACGCCGCCGATCTCAGGCAGCGCTGGCGATGATCGTCCGCGCGAGGCCGATCACTTCTTGTCGGGTGAGAACGTCTTGAGATAGGCGATGACGTCCTTGCGCTGCTGCTCGTTGGCGAGCTTGAACACCATCTTGGTCGAGCCGGTCGCCTGGTCTGCCTTGCCCTTGTCGGTCAGGAACTTCTTCAGGAACGCGCTGGGGTCGACGAGATATTCGAAGATCGTGTCCTCGCTCCAGACCAGGCCGGCCTCGCCGGCATGCTTGTTGAGCTCTGAATAGGCGAATGCGGGATAGGTTCCGGGCTGCCGCCCGATCACGCCGGTCAGAACCGGGCCGACGGCATTCTTGGCATCGGGTCCAATGCGATGACAGGTCATGCATTGCTTGAAGACCTGCTCGCCCTTGGCCGGATCACCGCCCTCCAGCGCGACCCCGGCGCCGGCCGAAATCGCCAGCCCGACCATTGCAACCACACCCGCTCTGAACATCCTGCGTTCTCCCGATTGTCTGCTTGGTGAATCCGCGCAGTTCTCCCTTACAAATACAAATGTCATGCTTACTTGTCATGTCATAGGTCGGTGAAAATGGGCGGTTAAGTCGCAGTTCGAACATGCAACAGGCGCAGGGATACCGTCGAACGAAGCCAACTTGTAAATAAGCCTTGACACTGAGGGCGCTGCGTGGACTAAAAACATTGTCAAGCCTCTCAATACGTTAGCGGGATGTGACGTAGCACCTTCAAAATGCGCGCCAACCGCACGGCCGCGCGATCCTGTGAGCGTCTCCAACGGGTGCCAAAGACCATGGCCGAGTTTCACGGTCCACGAGCCGACGTGACATTGCTGCTCGACATGGACGGCGTGATCCGGGAGGCAACGCTGTCACCCAACATGGCGTCCGAAAATGTCGACGCGTGGCTTGGCCGTCCCTGGTCGGAGATCGTCGACGATGCGAGCGAGAAGATCGAACGCATCATGCAGGACACCAAGCGGACCGGCATTTCCGCGTTCCGCCAGATCACGCAGCGCTTCCCCAGCGGCCTCGAACTGCCGATGGAGTTCACGACGGTGCTGCTCGGCGGTCGCGCCGGCATGCTCGCGATCGGCAAGAACCTGCAGGCCGTGGCCGAGCTGCAGGCGCGGCTGATCTCGGCCCAACAGACCATCGAGCGCGACTATTGGAAGCTGCGCGAGATCGAGACGCGCTACCGGCTGGTGATCGAGGATTCCAACGAGGCCGTGCTGCTGACGAAGGTCTCGGATCTGCGGATCATCGAAGCCAACCGGACCGCGACCTCGGCGCTGGGGGCATCCGGCCGCCGCCGAGACAATCTGGTCGGCCGCGAGTTCCTGCAGGAGATTCCGCCCAAGGACCGCGAACTGGTGGAACTGATGCTGAGGCGCGTCCGCGACCAGGGCAAGGCGCCCGGCATCGTGGTCCATCTCGGCGAAGAGGCCGCCCCCTGGATGCTCAGGGGATCGCTGATGACCAGCGAGACCGCGCCGATGTTCCTGCTGCAGATGGCGCCGATCGGCAAGGCGGTGCAGCCCGGCCCCGTGCCTGACGATCCCGAAGCGCTGATCGACAATCTGCCCGATGCCGTCATCAGCATCGACGTCACAGGCGCGATCAAGCGCGCGAATCGCGCGTTCCTGGAACTGGTCGAAATCGGATCGAAAGAGGCATTGATCGGCGAGAAGCTGAGCCGCTGGTTGACGCGCCCCGGCGCCGACCTTTCGGTCCTGATCTCCAACGTCGAGCGCCACGGCGCCGTTCGGCTGTTGTCGACCACCATCCAGGGCGAGCTCGGCACCGAGACGGAGGTCGAGATTTCGGCTGCAGCCTATGGTCTGGACAGCCATCGCCGGATCGGCCTCGTCCTGCGCAACATCGCCAGAAGGTTGTCGCCGAATGGGGAGCACGACAATCTGCGGGTTGCGCTCGCCGCCTTGAACGAATCGGTCGGCAAGACGCCGCTGCGCAAGCTGGTGAAGAGCACGGTCGAAGTCGTCGAACAGCATTACGTCCGCGCCGCACTCGAGCTCGCCAACGGGAACCGGACATCGGCTGCCGAAATTCTCGGTCTCAGCCGCCAGAGCCTTTACGCCAAGCTCGATCGGTATAATCTCAGTCAACCAGAAGAAAGCGACGACGAGGAAACCGAAAAGGGGAGCTAGTTGCCAGTTTCGCTGACAACGCCGGCGTTTGGCCACGCTACTCTTGCGGATTGCGAGCGCGAACAGATTCATCTCGCGGGCTCGATTCAGCCGCACGGCATCCTGCTGGCTGTCAGGGAGCCCGACAACACGATCATCCAAGCCAGCACCAACGCCGGCGCCTTCCTCGACACCGGCGCCGTGGTCGGACGGCCGCTGCGCGATCTCGGCGGCGACCTGGCGCTCCAGATCCTGCCCCATCTCAACGGTCCGCTGCATTTGGCGCCGATGACACTGCGATGCACGGTCGGATCGCCGGCGCGGCGCGTCGACTGCACGATCCATCGCCCCTCGAACGGCGGATTGATCGTCGAGCTGGAGCCGGCAACGACGACGACCAACATTGCGCCGGCCCTGGACGGCGCCTTCCACCGCATCACCTCGTCCTCCTCACTGCTCGGCCTGTGCGACGAGACGGCGACGATCTTCAAGGAGATCACCGGCTACGACCGCGTCATGGTCTATCGCTTCGACGAAGAGGGCCACGGCGAGGTGCTCTCGGAACGGCGGCGCCCGGAGCTCGAAGCCTTTCTCGGCAACCGCTATCCAGCCTCCGACATTCCGCAGATCGCGCGCCGGCTCTACGAGCGCAACCGCGTGCGCCTGCTGGTCGACGTCAACTACACGCCGGTGCCGCTGCAGCCGCGCATCTCGCCGTTCAACGGCCGCGACCTCGACATGTCCTTGAGCTGCCTGCGCAGCATGTCGCCGATCCACCAGAAATATCTGCAGAACATGGGCGTCGGCGCGACGCTGGTGTGCTCGCTGATGGTCAGCGGCAGGCTGTGGGGGCTGATCGCCTGCCACCATTACGAGCCGCGCTTCGTGCCGTTCGACATCCGCGCCGCCTGCGAGGCGCTGGCCGAAACCTGCGCGATCCGGATCGCCGCGCTGGAGAGCTTCGCGCAGAGCCATTCGGAGCTGGTCGTCCGCCGGCTGGAGCAGCGGTTGGTCGAGGCCGTGTCGCGCGACGGCGACTGGCAGGCCGCGCTGTTCGACGGGTCGCAATCACTGCTGCAGCCGCTCGGCGCGAGCGGGGCGGCGCTGCTGTTCGAGGGCCAGGTCACCACCGCAGGCGACGTCCCGTCGACGCAGCGCATCCGCGATCTCGCAGGCTGGCTCGACCGTAGCCGGACGGCCGCAGGCGCTTCTCCGCAGGGGCTGACCGCGACCAGTTCGCTGACGCTCGATGAGCCCGGCTTCATGGACCTCCGCGCAAGCGCGAGCGGACTGATTGCGGCGCCGCTGTCGGCGAGCGATGGCGAGTACCTGCTGTGGTTCCGGCCGGAGCAGATCAGAACGGTGACCTGGGGTGGCGATCCGCTCAAGGCGGTCATCATCGGAGACGACCCCTCCGATCTGTCACCGCGACGCTCCTTTGCGCAATGGCACCAGCTGGTCGAAGGCAAGTCCGAGCCATGGTCCGTGGCGGAGCTGGCCTCGGCCAGGCTGATCAGCGAGACCGTCGCCGACGTCGCGCTCCAGCTTCGCTCGGTGCGCATGGTGATTGCGCAGGATCAGCTCGCCACGATCAGCGGCCAGGTGCTGCGCTCGGAGCAGCCGGTCATCATCGCCGACGTCGAGGGTCGCATCCTGCTCCTGAACGAGGCGTTCGAGCAGCAGCTGCGTACGACGCATCCGCACATTCCGCATCTGCGCGATCTCGGCAGCTACTTCGCGGCACCGGCGGAATTCCGTACCAATCTCGACGACCTCATGCGCAACAAGCGCAGCTGGCGAGGCGAGCTGACACTCACCGGCGGCGCCTCGCCGCCGCGGCCGCTGATGGTGCGCGCCGATCCCGTGATCGCGCCGCACGACCGCGTGCTCGGCTTCGTGCTGATCTTCTCCGACCTGACCGAGCGCAAGACCGCCGAAGCCGCGCGGGCGCGCTTCCAGGAGGAGATCGACAGCGCACGGCGCCCGAGCCTGCGGCTCGATCAGAGCGCGAGCCTGATCTACAAGGAGTTGGCGGCCTCGACCATGGAGAACGCGCAACTCGCCGCGCTCGAGGTGACGCACGGCGCGCAGGCCAGCAGCATGCCCGAGATGCTGGAAAGCATCCGCAATTCGACGGCGCGCACGCTGGAGATCATCGAACACCTGGTGTGGTATCGCTCGCAGAGCGAGGAGTGACGCGCCGCGTTTCGCCTATGCGCCCCTCACGCTTCATCGGACAACCCTGTCATGCGGGCTGTTCGCGCTGTCTCCACGCGGTCATTCCGGGGCATTCGCGCGCAAAACGGCGAAGCCGTTTTGGAGCAGCGCGAATGAGCCCGGAATCAATAGCCACGAGACGTCGTGCGTCGAAGACAAGGCGCCACGCGCATCTCGCGTCCTCATGACCGACTGTGGTTATGGATTCCCGGCTCGCGCCACGACTCGAGGCCGACATGCGTCGGCCTTGATCTCCGCGCGCCCCGGAATGACGCGTGGAGAGAACATGGCACCTAAATTTCAGGCCCCGAAGCCGGCGGCCGCCTGCAACGCTTCAGACAGCGCGATGTTCAGCATGAACGCGAGGGCGGCCTCCTCGACGACCGCGCCATGCTCGACCATCGCCGCGCCCGCCTGCTCCAACGCATTACGATAATCATTCTTGAAGCGCTGAAGATCGGCGATATCAGGAAACTCGTAGAACGACAGGCTCTCGGGACGCAGATCGAGCGAGCGCGCGAGAATTTTCTTGATGATCTGGCCGCCGCTGAGGTCGCCCAGATAGCGCGTATAGGCGTGGGCCAGCAGAGGGTGCCCCGCTCCGGCGCCGGCCTCCTGGATCGCGCTGACATAGGCGATGGCTTCTGGCAGCACAGGCAGACCGGCCACATCGAGCTGCGCCAGATCAGCTCTGATCGCAGCACTGCGGTGCAGCTCCGGCCGCACGATGAGACCCACCGCCCGCGTTCCTTCATGACGAAGCAGCTCGGACTCAAGCGCTTCGTAGACCGGGAGCAGATTGCGCAACAGCAGCGCATAGGCTCGCCGCGTCCCGCGGCCGCGCAGCAGCTCGGCGACGATGCCGGTCCGCTCCGCGGTCACGTGCAGCGTCCTGGTGCGCTCCCGCATGGCGTCCAAGAGACTGGCCGGACGCGTGCTGCGCCCGGCCATCTCGATATGATCAGATTCAACTCTGTCCAACATGTCTCGACCTGAAAGACCTAGCGCAGCGGCGCCAGCCCATGTTTCACGCCCCAGTCGAACCAATTGTCGACGACGGTGCCCGACAGTAGGATACCGATGCCACCGGTCAAGGGACAAAGCACGGCGAACCACCACGCCCACCGATGGATCGATTCGGCGGTCGCATTGAAGCCCATCGTCCAGCGCCAGAACAATGCACCGCGTTCGAAGGCCGTGCCGCGATCGACGATCTGCTCGAGCTCGCGCTCGCCGCCATAGCGGCTGATGGCGAGCACCGTCGCGCCATGCATTGCGAACAACAGCGCCGATCCGTACAGGAAGGCAATCGAGAGCATGTGGAACGGGTTATAGAACAGATTGCCGTGGGTGATGGAGAAGTTGTTGGTCCAGTCGAGATGCGGGAAGATGCCGAACGGCACCGCCTCGCTCCAGCTGCCCATGAAGATCGGCCGGATGAAGCCGAGCACCAGATAGAGCCAGATCGCCGCGGCGAACGCCCATGACACATGCGTGCCGAGGCCCAGCGCCCGCGCGCGGCGATAGGTGCGCGCCCACCACAGCAGGATCGACGACGTCAGGAAGAAGCCCGCCATCAGCCACCAGCCGCCCTCCTGCAGCGGCGGGAAGATCTGCAGGCCGTATTCCGGCGCCGGCGGCTGCAGCGACAGCCACGGGAATTGCCGGATGAACTCCAGCGGGCTCCAGTTCACTGACGCCAGCATGTTGAGACCGATGATCTCGATCGCAACGAAACCTGACATCAGCGAAGCAAGCCCGAGGAAGCCGAGATAGACCGGGCCGACCTGGGCGTCACCGACCTTGCCGAGCCAGTAGTTGAAGCTGCCCTTGCCGAGCCGCTCCCAGACGCCGGGCTCGATCGGGATGCCCGGATAGATCGCACTACGAACTTGGATCTGCGTGAAGATGTTCTGGTATTGGGCCATGTCGACCTCTCCTTGAGCTCATTGCGGCGACCAGATCGGGACCCTGCGCCACCACTCCCACCAATCCGACCAGGCATTGCCTTCCGGCAGCAGCCAGGCGGGACCGGAGATGACGATGCAGACGGCGCTGAAGAACACGGCGGCCAGCGCCAGGAACAGGCCGAGCCGGTGGATGCCGAGGGTGCCGATGGAGTAGCCGATGAGGTCTCGGAACATCGTGTTCTCGTGCTCCGGCGATTTCATCTCCTCGCCCCGCCCCGGATTACTGGCCGACAGGATCAGCGAGCCGTGCAGCGCGAGCGCGAGGCACGTCGTGAAGAAGAACGTGATCGCGATCATGTGCGCGGGATTGTAGTGAAAGTTGCCGAACTGATAGCCGGTGTTCGACACCCAATCGAGATGTGTGATGATGCCGTAGGGGAAGGCGTAGCTCCACGAGCCCATCAGCACCGGACGGATCACCTCCAGCGTGAAATAGGCGAAGATCGCAAAGGCGAACGCGAACGGCACGTGATAACCGATCGCGAGCTTGCGGCAGATCTCGACCTCGCGCAGCGCCCACGAGACGAATGCTCCGAGCGCGCACACCGTGATGAGCTGCCAGAAGCCGCCCTCGGTCAGCGGCGCGAAGGAGAGACCATATTTGGCGTCCGGCGGATTGATGCTGATCTGCCAGAGATTCCAGGTCGGCCCGAGCGCCGCCGCGTAGAGGATCAGCGCCACACCGACGAAGGTGAAGAAGATGGTCGTCACGCCGAAGAAGCCGACGTAGAACGGCCCGATCCAGAAATCGAAGAGATCACCGCCGATCAGCGTTCCGCCGCGGACGCGGTATTTTCGTTCAAAGCTGAGCATTGCCATCGGTCTGCCTCCGCTGCCCGTCGCTCGATATGCTACGTGCCGTGTCGTACGGTCTTGAATGTCGTGAGCGGTGTAGAGTGGGAAGCGGGCGAGCAAGGTCTGCCGCCGAGCGTTCGTCCGCTTCCCATTGGTCTTGCCGTAGCCTTAAGTGAGCTTCAGCGGAGTCGCCGGCTCGGAGATCGACGACGTCTTCGCAGCACGCGGTCCCTCCAGCCAGTTGAACCGGTTCGTGCTGAGCAGGATGAAGTGAATCACCAATGCCAGCCCGAACAGGAAAACGCCGAGAGCTACAAGAACCCTGCGGGGATCGAACAACAACCACAAGCGCCACATAGTTTTCTCCTTTCGGTCAGGTCAGGTAGGAGAGCACGATATTGGCGTAGTGGGTCGCCCCATCCATCGCCGCCTTGTAGCCAGCCGGCCCGGGCAGCCAAGGCCGCCACATCCATGCGAGAATGTGGGCGACGATCGCAACCGCCGTGAAGACCACAAAGCTCGTCATGAAGATGCTATGGAATTCCCTCGCCTCCGCTTCGGTCAGCCCCGACAGAGAGCCTCCCTTGTTTGGTACGTCCACCATGGTGGTACCTCCTGGTGTTGGCCTTTCGGCCGGATGCCGCTCACTGTCGCGAGCGGCGTCGAAGCGTCATCCCGTCGCCGGGATGACATTCATGCGGCGAGCCGCACGAATTCCTTGCAATCGTCGCGAGGCCGAACTCAGAGCCTCAAAACTCACAGTCCCATGAAGGACGAGGTCGCGCAGTTCGCGGCCTTGAGCCTCGCTTCACCAAAGATCGCGCCGAGCGGCGCAGGCCGGTGGCCTGTGATGATGGAGCCGATCCGGCGCAGCACGCCCTCGACCATCAGCACGGCAAAGCACACCGCGTAGACCAGGAGATAGTCGATCCGCTCGCGCGATCTCGGCGCGAGGTCACGATCCATGCGTACGTACAACGACATCGTCCCTCTCCCTTCGCTCATCCCCATCGCGGTCATGCGGCCTGCCCCGTTGCGAGCTGCAGCCGCACGCGCGCGAGAACGTCTTCCGTCACCTTGTCTAGTCCGGCCTGGCGCGCGCCGCGCTCGGCTGCGTCGCGCAGCCGCTTGGCCGCGGAAATCCGCACCAGCACGGGCTGCGTCTCGATGATCTGATCCAGCGCGAGCTTGGCCCCGTCATCCCATGGCAACTCGCGGTCGAGCCGCGGCGGCGTCGCTGCGATCTGATCCAGTTGGGTGGCCAGCGGCAGGATGTTGAACAACGCATCGAACAGCGCGTTGCAGACCTCCTGCACCACATAGGTCGCGCCCGCATAACCCATGAAGGGCGTGCCGGTGTGGCGGCGGATCACGGTGCCCGGGAACGAAGCCGGGATGTAGATCGCGCGGTTGCCGGCTTCCGCCGCATACATGCGCTCGTTATAGCTGCCGAACAGCACCAGCGGCGGCCGCTCGTGGATGGCCTTGCGGATGGCATCATTGTCGGTCTTGGCGCCGGCGCAGCGCGAGATCGCGAAGCTGCAGGGCAGCCCGAGCTCGGTCTCCAGGAAATTGCGCAGGCCCCGCGCGTAGGTCTCGGATGCGACGATGCCGAAGCTAGCGGTGCCGAAGAAATCCTGGGTCACCGAGCGCCACAGATCCCACAGCGGCTTGATCGTGGTGTGCTTCTCACGGACGATGAACGGCTCGGGATCGAGCCCGAGCATCTCGCCCAGCGTGCGCAGGAATTTGGTCGTCGAGTGCAGCCCGATCGGCGCCTGCAGATAGGGCCGCTCAAGCGTCTCGCACAGCAGCCGGCCGAACTCGCGGTACATGCAGACGTTGACGTCGGCGTCGACCA
Source organism: Bradyrhizobium ontarionense (assembly GCF_021088345.1). Taxonomy (NCBI): domain Bacteria; kingdom Pseudomonadati; phylum Pseudomonadota; class Alphaproteobacteria; order Hyphomicrobiales; family Nitrobacteraceae; genus Bradyrhizobium; species Bradyrhizobium ontarionense. The sequence continues at coordinate 3,529,698 of NZ_CP088156.1, forward strand.
GCTTTCCGACATCGGCCAGATGGCTGCCGAGCGGAAACACCATGTTGATCTCGGCGCCGATGCCTTCGACCAGACGGCGGATCTCGGCGACATCCGAGGGCATGTTGAAGGTGCCGTAGATCGGCCCGATGATGTTGACCCTGGGCTTCTCACCGTCCTTGCGCGGCTTGCGCTCGGGGATCTTGCGCAGGCCGTATTCGCTCCACAGCCAGCTCAAGGCGCGGTTGGCGCTCTGCCACTGGTCCTCGTCGATGGTACGCGGCAGGAAGCGCTTGATGTTGGAGCCTTCGGGCGTCACGCCGCCGCCGATCATCTCGGCGATCGAGCCGGTGACGACGACCGCCGGCAGGTCGGGATCGAGCGCGCGGCGCGCGCGCTTCATCGCCTGCTCGGTGCCCTTCTGGCCGAGCTCGTCCTCGCCGAGGCCCGTGACGACGATCGGCAGTTCATGCGGCGGCAAACCGTCGGTATAGTGCAGCACCGAGGTGACCGGCAGGTTCTCGCAGCCGACCGGGCCGTCGATGATGACCTGCAGGCCCTTGATCGCGGTGAACGCGTAGACCGCCCCCCAATAGCCGCCGGCGCGATCGTGGTCGAGGATCAGCATCACACCATCTCCTCGGACTTGCGCTTCTTGGCCTGCGCCGCGACCGCCTTGCGGAACTTGTCGCGGAACTCGGGACGTTCGACCGGCGTGCCCTGCCAGACGCCGGCATTGTCGCCCTCACCGACACCTTCGAAGAAGTCGCGCATCTCGTCGAAGCGCGCCTTGCCTGATATCGCCGCATTGACGACCTGAGCCAGCGAGCCGGCGCCGGACACGCCGAACAGCGGCCGCGCCGAGATCAGATTGGTGAAGTAGAGCGACGGGATCGCGCACGCCTTGGCCTTCTGCACCACCGGCGTGGTGCCGATGGCGAGATCCGGAGCGAATTCCTCCATCGCCGCGAGATCCTGCTCCAGTGAAGCGCGATACTGCACGCGCACGCCGTGGCTCTCGAGCCAGGCGCAGTCGGCCTCCGACCAGCGCGTGCGCGGGCACGCCGTGCCGACATAGCGCAGATCAGCGCCGCTCTCGACCAGCAGACGCCCGACCAGCAGCTCCGATCCCTCATAGCCCGACAGCGTGATGCGGCCACTGATAGGGCTCGCCGCGAGCGCCGCGCGGATCGCCGGCAGCACCGCGTTCTTGGCCGCATCGATCTGCGCGCGGCCGACGCCGCAAGTTTTGCCTACAGCCTCCAGCCAATCCGCCGTGCCGTCGCAGCCGACCGGCGCCGAGCCGATGATCGGCCGCCCGGCCGCCTCGAACTCGCGGATCGAAGCCGTGTAGAACGGATGGATTGCAGCCACTGCCGCGCAATCGAGCGCGCCATAGAGCTCGCGCCATTCCCGCGTCGGCACGGTGGGACCGGCGGCGAGGCCGAGCGGCGCCAGCATCATGCCGATGCCGACGGGATCGGCGGGAAACATCTCACCTAACAGAGTGATGGTCGGCTTGTCGCTGCGCGGCGCGCGCGGCGCCTGCACCGGCCCCTGCTCGGCTTCACGGCGCGCGTAGTTGAGCATGGCGCCGGCGAGCACGTCCTTGGCCTCGGCATGGGTCGGCACGCCAAAACCCGGCACGTCGATGCCGATGATTCGGACGCCGTTGATCTCCTTCGGCAGGATCTGCAGCGGCACGCCCGAGGCGGTGGGGACGCAGAGATTGATGATGACGACGCAGTCGTAGTTGGCGGGATCGGCGAGCTTGAACACCGCCTCGCGGATGTCCTCGAACAGTTTTCCGGTGACCAGCGTCTCCGAATTGAACGGGACATAGCCGACACTGCGCCGCGCGCCGTAGAAGTGCGAGGTGAAGGTGAGGCCATAGACGCAGCAGGCCGAGCCCGACAGCACGGTCGCGGTGCGGCGCATGCGCAGGCCGACACGCAGCGAGCCGAACGCCGGACACATGCTCTGCGGCTGGTCGTGCGGCCCTGCCGGATAATCGGCGGCATAGCGCGCCAGCACCTCGCTCTTGCCCGCGGCATCGGCCGCCTTCTTGAGCTCGGCCTTGCCGGCGTGGCAGCCGAGCGCCTCGGGCTGCGCCGGCAGAAGGCCTGCCTCTGCGCCGCTCTGCGCGCTCATCGCCTGATGGATCACAGGATCGCTCATTGCATTACATTCCGCTCGTCAGCCGATCCCATCACACATTGTCGTAGATCACTTCGAGCGACGGCCTGGTCACCACCGTGCTGCCGCACATGTCCTCGAGCGTCGCCTTTTCGAGCACGACGTCGCGGCCGACCTCCGAGGCCTTGAACAGGCCGAGCAGGCCGTCATGGGTCAGCGGATGCGGATGCTGCGGCGGCGCCTCGGCGACGTTGGCAGCGAGGTGCTCGAACAACGGCGCCCAGGGCGTGCCGGGCCGGCCGATGATCTGATAGCTCGCGCTCTTGCGGCGGATGTCGTCGTCGGCCGGGATCGAGGCCAGCACCGGAATGCCGGCGGCGTCGGCGAAGGCGGCGGCCTCGCCGGTGCCGTCGTCCTTGTTGATGACGATGCCGGCGACGCCGACATTGCCGCCGAGCTTGCGGAAATACTCCACCGCCGAGCAGACATTGTTGGCGACGTACAGCGACTGCAGGTCATTGGAGCCGACGATGATCACCTTCTGGCACATGTCGCGCGCGATCGGCAGGCCGAAGCCGCCGCAGACGACGTCGCCGAGGAAGTCGAGCAGCACGTAGTCGAAGCCCCAGTCGTGGAAGCCGAGCTTCTCGATCAGCTCGAAGCCGTGGATGATGCCGCGTCCGCCGCAGCCGCGGCCGACTTCGGGACCGCCGAGCTCCATCGCGAACACGCCGTCGCGCTTGAAGCAGACGTCGCCGATCTTGACCTCTTCACCGGCGAGCTTCTTCTTCGATGAGGTCTCCAGAATGGTCGGGCAGGCGCGGCCGCCAAACAGCAGCGACGTGGTATCGCTCTTCGGATCGCAGCCGATCAGAAGCACCTTCTTGCCCTGCTGCGCCATCATGTAGGACAGGTTGGCGAGCGTGAAACTCTTGCCGATGCCGCCCTTGCCGTAGATCGCGATGATCTGCGTGGTTTTCTTCGGCGCAGCCGTGACCGGCGCATCCGGCTCGATCGCGGCCTCGGCGCGCAGGGCATCGGTCATCTCACTGATCTTGGTCGGGGCATTCATGCTGCAGCTCTCCAGTCCAAGACCATCTTGAGACATGACGGATCGTCGAACGCGGTCCGGTAGGCGCTTTCCGCGGACGATGCGGCCGCGTGATGCGTGATCAGCCCGTCCAGCGACAGCCGGCCGGCATCGATGAGGTTGCGTACCGCGAGCAGGTCCTCGTGCTTCCATTCGGCGGCGACGCGGATCGCCGCCTCGCGCATGAAGGCCGGCGGATAGGAGAAGGTGAGCGGCGCGCTGTAGAAGCCGGCGAGGATGATCTCGCCCCGGGGCGCCAGGCGAGCAATGAGGCTGTCGAGCAGGCCGGCATCGCCGCTGGCATCGAAGATCAGGCGATAGTCGCGCTTGCTATCCTGCGCTGGATCGATGACGCTATAGCCCATCGCGCCAACCGCGCGCTCCGGATTGCTTTCCCACACCACCGGCGGGTCGCCACCCATCGCCATGATCAGCCGCGCCAACAGGCGCCCGAGCACGCCATGGCCGACCACGCATTCGGCGCGGCCGTCGCCGCCGATCGCAAGCGCATGATAGGCGGTCGCCGCCAGCGCCAGCAGCACGCCGCGCTCGCCGATGGAGTCATCGATCGCGACCACGCGCTGCGGAGGAACGTTGAGACGCGAGGCGGCGGCGCCGAACAGGCTCTTCACCTCGCCGAAGCAGCGCGCCGCGCCCGGCACGAACACGCGCTCGCCTTTTCGAAAACCAGAATGAGGTGCGGCATGCGCGATCCGGCCGACCGCCTCGTAGCCCGGCACGAGCGGATAGCCCATGCCCGGAAATTGCGGCATGCGGCCTTCGTACAGCAGCCGCTCGGTGCCGGTGCTGATCGCGCTCCATTCGATGTCGACGGTCAGGCAGTCCGGGGCATCCGCCAGCAGCAGCTGCTGCAGCGACAATTCCCTTGGCCTCCCCAGAACAACGGCGATCGCGTCCATAGCCCAAACTCCCCGGCGACGCCCGCTTAGTTACGGGTGTCAGGTTAGTCCGACTGAAAGAAGTGTCAATATATATTTACATTCCAAGTGTCAGCTTTTCGCGACAATCACGCTCGCGACCAGCGGGATCCGGGTGCGGAGCACTCGCACCTGCGAAAAACCCGCCGCATGGAGCAGATCGCGCAAGCGGGCGGCACTGCGCGGCCGTCCCTGCCCCATCGCGCGGAGATAGATCTCGAAATAGGCACTGACGCCGTCGGCCCCGCCGGCCGCCTCGCGCATCGGCTCGCCGAGCAGCAGCACGCCATTGTCAGGCAAGGCGGCGCGCACCTTCGCGAGCAACCGCGCCACCGCGTCGTCGTCGTGATCGTGCACGACACGAATCAGCGAGATCACGTCGGCGCCCGTGGGGAGCAGGTCATCGTAGAAGCTGCCCGGCGTGATCGTGACGCGATCGGCGAGGCCGGCCTTGGCGAGACGCTCCTGCGCGATCGCGACGACCCCGGGCAGATCGAACAGCTGCAGCCGCAGCTGCGGCGCCTGCCGGGCAGCAGCCATGAGAAAACTGCCGTCGCCGCCGCCGACATCGAGCAGGCAGCGATGGCCCGAAAGCGGATAGGCGGCGAGGACGACGTCCGCGATCATCGGCTGCGACACCGCCATCAGCGCCGTGTAGGGCGCGACGCTGTCGCGCGTCAGCGCATCGCCGGTCTTGTCCAGCGCATACGGCCAGTACTGCGCAAGCCGGCGCTCGCTGTCTTGTCCGCGCAGCAGCGCCACGGGATCGGTGAGATCGGCATAGAGCGCGGCGTGATGCCGAACCATAGCGGCGATGCCGGGATTGCCGAGCAGCGCGGCACCGAGCGGCCCGAGCCCGTAGCGCGCCGCGCCGCGGCGCTCCAGCAATTGCAGCGCGGATGCGGCCTCGCACAGGCTGACCATCGCGTCAGGGGACATCGCCGCGCGCGAGGCCAGCGTCGCGACATCGCAGGGGCCGGCCCGCAATCCCTCGAACAGTTCGAGCTGCACGCAGGCTGCCAAGGTCTGCGAATAGACGAAGCCGACGCAGAGATCGAACAGCTCCGCGGCACGCTTGCGCGCGATCGGCCGCGTCAACGGACACGCCGCCGCCCAGCGCTGAAACGCCGCACTCGCCAGCAGCGAGTCACGCCACCCGCGCCAGCGATCACTGAGGCTCGTGGCAGCCGACGTGTCATAGCGGACGACGCTCGGCATGGCCGTCAGAGCTCCAATGCCGGGATGCAGTTCTCCACCGATCGCGAATCTATCCGCTCAGGCATGAGCGACAGTGCAGACCCACGCCTCTGCAAGTGAGAGTCGGGAGCGAGCGTCGCGGGCAGTGCGCCCCCTCGCCCCGCTCTTGTCCGCCGTAGCTCGAAGAGCGAAGGCGGATGCGGGGGCGCGACGAGCTTCGCTCGCGGGGAGAGGGTCGGGGTGAGGGGCAGCCACACCCAGTGAGGCGCGTCGTTAGACCTGTCCCCCCTCACCCGGATTGCATCTTCGATGCAATGCGACCTCTCCCCGCAAGCGGGGAGAGGTAAGCACGGTGCGCCTGGAAAAAGCAGTGCCATCCAACGCGGCCGAAAGGTCACGCCGCCGACTGCGCCAGGCGGCGCGGCACCAGGCGCTTGGCTTCCTGCTCCATCAGCATGCGCAGCTCGTGCGCGTGGGCGCAGGGCGGCATGGTGCGGATGCCGTCGGCGACGAGATCGTGCAGATAGCTGACCGCACCGGTGAGCCCATAGAGCAGCACCGCATTGGGCCGCCCCAGCGCAGCATCCTGCCCGACCGGCTTGCCCGCCTCTTCCTCATCGCTGGCGGCGTCGCGAATGTCGTCGGCGACCTGATAGGCCTCGCCGATGGTCTCGCCCAGCGTGCGCCACGCCTCCGCGTTCTCGTGCCCCGCCGCAGCGGCGCCCGAAACGGTCGCGGCCGCAAACAGCGCCCCGGTCTTGGAGCGGTGATAGCGCGACAGGTCGATCTGCGGCTCGCATTCCCAGGCTTGTCCCGCCGAGATGCCATGCGGCACGCCGACGGCATCGCCGATGGTCGCGATCAGCTGCGCCAGCCGCAGCGGCGAGCAGCGCGACTTGGCCAGCGTCTGGAACGCGAGCACGATCAGCGCATCGCCGGCGAGCACGGCGAGCGGCTCGCCGAACGCCGCATGCACCGAGGGCCGCCCGCGCCGCAGCGCGGCGTTGTCGAAGCACGGCAGATCGTCATGAACCAGCGAGGCGCAGTGCAGCAACTCGATCGCAGATCCGGCCGCGTCGGTCGCCGCAGGCTCGTCATCGCCGCACGCGCTGGCGACCGCATGACAGAGACGCGGACGAACCCGCGCGCCCTTGGGAAAGACGGCGGCCTGCATCGCGGCCGAGAGGCGGGGCGGACATCCGGGCCGTTCGGCCAGTCCGACCGCTGCGACGAGGGATTTCTCGATCCGGGCCATCACGTCCATGTCCGCCTCCCCTGCCGCGATGCCCACCCGGTCACCGCGTATGTAAATTACAACTTACACCCATAGTGTAAATCATGCTAGACATTTCCTGTGTCAGGTCAGGGGACGGGAGGTGCGAGGAATGGCCGATCACCGCGTGATCGTGGTTGGCGCCGGCATCGCTGGCCTAGCCGCTGCGCTCACCCTCGCCGCGCGCGGCGCCGAGGTGACGGTGCTGGAGCGCGCGCCCGCGCCTGGCGGCAAGATGCGCCAGATCGCGATCGGACCTGCGCGCATCGACTCCGGGCCGACCGTGTTCACGATGCGCTGGGTGTTCGACGAGCTGTTCGCCGAGATCGGCACCGCGCTCGACGATCATCTCACTTTGACGCCGCTTGACATTCTCGCCCGCCACGCCTGGACCGACCGCAGCCGGCTCGATCTGTTCGCCGACGAGGAGCGATCGGCCGACGCAATCGGCCGGCTCGCCGGATGCAGCGATGCCGACGGCTATCGCGCCTTCTGCCGCGATGCCCGCCGCATCTTCGAGGTGCTGCGCGATCCGTTCATCCGCACGCCGGCGCCGAGCATGACGCACCTGCTGCGCAATGCTGGCTTTCGCGACCTCACCGCGATCCGCCCGTTCCAGACGCTATGGAAGGCGCTCGGCGGCTACTTCCGCGATGCCCGTCTGCAGCAGCTGTTCGGCCGCTACGCGACCTATTGCGGCTCGTCGCCGTTCCATGCGCCGGCGACCTTGATGCTGGTGGCGCATGTCGAGCAGGCCGGCGTCTGGCTGATCGATGGCGGCATGCATGAGCTCGCCGCGTGTCTGGCGGCGCTGGCGCGGCGCCACGGCGTGACGATTAGCTACGACAGCGAAGTCTCAGGCATCGTCACGCGATCCGGCCGCGCCACCGGCGTGCGCCTCGCCGATGGCGAGCAGATCGCAGCCGACGCCGTGATCGCGACGGCCGATGTCGCCGCGCTGGCGCAGGGCCTGTTCGGCGCCGACGCCGCGCGGGCGCTGCCCGCGATCCCGGCCTCCGCCCGCTCGCTCTCGGCCATGACCTGGAGCTGCATGGCGCGCGCCGACGGCTTTCCGCTGCTCCGTCACAACGTGTTCTTCTCGCGCAGCTCCCGCGCCGAGTTCGATCAGCTGGTCGACCGCCGGGCGATGCCGCAGGAGCCCACCGTCTATGTCTGCGCGCAGGACCGCGACGACCAGCCGCGCGATGCCGGCAGCAACGAGCCGCTGTTCGTGCTGATCAACGCGCCTGCGACCGGCGACCATCACCGCTTCGATTCATCGGAGATCAGCCAATGTGCCCGCCAGACCTTCGACCTGTTGCAGCGCTGCGGCCTCAGCATCGCGACGACGCCGGAAAAGACCCGCGTGACGACGCCGGCGGATTTCAACCGGATGTTTCCGGGCACGGGGGGCGCGCTGTACGGTCGCAGCTCGCACGGCTGGATGGCATCGTTCCAGCGGCCGGGCGCGCCGACCAAGCTGCCGGGACTTTATGTAGCGGGGGGCAGCGCGCATCCGGGGCCGGGCGTGCCGATGGCGGCGCTGTCGGGGCGGATGGCGGCCGCGCGCGCGATCGCGGACCTCGCTTCGACCGCGCCGTCGCGCCGGACGGTTATGCGTGGTGGTATGTCGACGCGCTGAGCGACGACGGCCGCTTCGGCATTACGCTCATCGCCTTCGTCGGCAGCGTGTTCTCGCCCTACTACGCCTGGGCGCGCCGCCGCGGCCCGGCCGATCCTGAAAATCATTGCGCGCTCAACGTCGCGCTGTATGGCGAGCGCGCGAAGCGCTGGGCCATGACCGAGCGCGGCCGGCGCGCCATTACACGCGACGAAGAGAGCCTTGCGATCGGCCCGAGCCGCCTGGCCTGGACCGGCCGCGAGCTCACAATCGAGATCAGCGAGGTCTCAGTGCCCTGGCCGCTGCCGCTGCGCGGCAAGGTGCGCGTGGTGCCGACAGCGCTGAACGAGTTCGCGTTCACGCTGGATGCGGAGGGACGCCACCGCTGGCAGCCGATCGCGCCATGCTGCCGCGTGTCGGTCGATTTCGATCATCCGGATCTGCACTGGCGCGGCGACGGCTATTTCGACATCAACCATGGCGATGCGCCGCTGGAGCGCGACTTCCAGAGCTGGCAATGGTCGCGCGCGGCGACGCGCACCGGCACCGTGATCTCCTACGACACGATAGCACGGGACGGCGCCGACAAGACGATCGCACTGCACGTCGATCCCGCCGCGCGGCTCGAACGCATTGCGCCGCTCGCCGAGGCGCCCTTGCGCAAGACGCTGTGGCGCATCGACCGCAGCGCCCGCGCGGACGTCGATGCACCTGTGCGTGTCATCAGCACCCTGGAGGACGCCCCATTCTACGCCCGCTCCCATCTCGCCGCCCGCGTGCGCGGCGAGGACGTTGCGATCATGCACGAGAGCCTGTCCCTCGACCGCTTCCAGATGCCGATCGTCCAGGCAATGCTGCCGTTCCGGATGCCGCGATGGTGAGGTCCAGAAGGAGCCAACATCGACTGCGCTCGTTGACGAACGCAGCCGATTTGCCCATGGCTGCGCGACAACAACCGGTGTCGTCCCGGACAAGCCACGATGCGCGCCAGCGCATCGTGGCGCCGATCCGGGACCCATACGCCGCGGCGGACGTGATGGGCAAAAAGCCAATCACCAGCATGCCTCAAACCGCTCCCTGGGGGTATGGGTCCCGGGTCAAGCCCGGGACGACACCGGAAGGCAGTGCGACGTCTTCTGAATAAAATAAATATATTGCGCTTTTTCGGAAATCATGATTGTATCCTCGCATCCCGCCTCAAGCAGAAGGGGCGTTGCGCGCGATCGTCACGACACGCGAGGCGGGGAGCGATGGCCGCGAGAGGTCGCAGCAGGCTCTTGAACGAGCATGCGGACGAACGGCGTCTTGCGGACGCGAAGTCGCAGCGTCCTGACACCCCGATGCTGGTGTCCAGCGCAATGCGTGCAAGCGCATTGTCGCCATGGTGGCCAACAAGCCCGGCGCACCAGGGAGACTGCGTATAAGCGTGAAGACCGTCGCGCAGGGAATGCCGGTTGATCGGCACCACCTGTGGTACCTGCCGCCTGCATTTTTTTTGAGCAGGCGGGCCATGGGTGAGGCCTTCACCCGGCATTCCCTGCGCCCTCTGCACTGTTTGCGAGGGACAGACTGATCACAGACCTCGGGCAACATCTGCTGCGAGAACGCAAAGCCATGTCGATCGTTGTTTGAATCGTGAATCCGCCTCTCCCACCGCTGTCGTCCCGGAAGGCCGGGACGACAGCGGCATTGTTCAGGCGTTGCGATAAGATCGACAACTCCGAAGCATGCTGCCGTAGGGTGGGCAAAGGCGCGTACGCGGCGATACGCCGCGTACGCGCCGTGCCCACCACTCTGCATCGCGCGTGCGACGGTGGGCACGGCGCGCACGCCTTTCTTCACACGCGGAAGCAGCGTCGCCGCGCGCCTTTGCCCGCCCTACGGCTTCTCAGCCTCGCGCTCCCTGGCCTCGCGCTCGGCGCGCTGGCGGTCGAGGCGGCGGCCTTGCCATTCCAGCACCAGCCAGCCGGCGACGCACAGCGCGACGATGACGAATTCGAGCAGGCCGCCCATCTCGCTCATGGCGTGTCACTCATGGCGTTTCGTCCATGATGTTGCGGTCAAGACTTCGGAACCGGGACATCGCAGCCGCGACGCGGCTCTCATGCCGTCGCGCGTAGCTGTTTCACCCGTGATGGCGCACGACCTTGCCTCGTCACGACATCCGCCCCAGGCGCGACAATTGATCGCGCCGTTCCAGCCGCTCGAACAGGTCGATCACCCACAGCGCGCGGTCGTGGGCGGTCCGGCGCGGTGGCGCGATCGCGTGCGGGCGCTGCGCATCCGCCGCGACGACGGCATCGATCAGGATACGCGCCTCCGACCGCAACGGCGCCAGCGAGGGCTGCTCCTGGACGAGCGACACCACCGCCGCCTTGCCGAGCAGCTGCAGCTTGCGCGACATCGAGACGAACGCGCGCTGCGACAGCGAATCGAACTCGGCGCGCGCGACCTCGCGGCCGATCTCAGCATAGATCAGCCGCGCGGCGTGGATGCCGGGCCGGCAGCTCCATGGCAGATCGGCGATCCCGGCCGCGGCACGCGCATAGAACACGTCGGCGACCGCGAGCAGCCGCGCGGTGACCCGCCCGATCCGATCGTCGAAGAACGGCGCGGCGCGCCAGGTCTCGACGTCGAGCCCGGCCTCGCGCAGCCATTGCCGCGGCAGATAGAGCCGGCCGGCGCGCGCATCCTCGCCGACGTCGCGGGCGATGTTGGTGAGCTGCATCGCGATGCCGAGGTCGCAGGCGCGTCCGACCGTCTCGGTGTCACGCCGGTGCATCAGCAGCGACATCATCACGCCGACGGTGCCGGCGACGCGCACGGCATAGGCGAGCACGTCGCTCAATGTCTCGTAGCGACGGCCCTGGGCATCCCAGGCGAGACCTTCGAGCAGCGCCTCCGGCAGCGCGCGTGGGATCGCGAAATGCGCCACGATGCCGGCCAGCGCGCGATCGACGGGACTGTTGTCCGGCGAGCCATGATAGATCCGGTCGAGCCGCTCGTGCAGCACCTCGACGGCGTCGACGCGGCGGCCGGGCCCGTCGATCGCATCATCGGCCTCGCGGCAGAACGCGTAGAGCGCGACGGCGGGATCGCCGACCGCACGGGGCAACACTTTCGAGGCGGCAAAGAACGTCTTCGATCCGCCCCGCAACATCCGCCGACAGATCGCAATGTCCGTTTGCCAGCTCATCGGCGCTCCAGCTCATGCGGCGCGGGCACGAGATCGTCGAGCACGCGCGCCGAGGACAGCACGCCCGGCAGGCCGGCGCCGGGATGCGTGCCCGCGCCGACCAGATAGAGCCGCTCGACCTCTTCACTCTTGTTGTGCGGCCGGAACCAGGCGCTCTGCATCAGCACCGGCTCGAGCCCGAAGGCGGCGCCGCGATAGGACAACAGGCGATGCTCGAAATCATCCGGCGTCAGCAGCCGCGATGTGACGAGCTGGCCGGCAAGGTCCGGCAGCAGCGTCTCGCTCAGCGCGGTCTCGATCCGCTTGCGGAACGGCTCGGCCGTGGCCGCCCAGTCGATGCCGCTCTCCTGATGCGGCACCGGCGACAGCACGTAGAAGGCATCGCAGCCATCGGGCGCCAGCGACGGATCGGTCGCGGTCGGCCGGTGCAGATAGAGGCTGAAATCATCCGCCAGCACCTTGCGGCGGAAGATGTCGTCGAGCAGGCCGCGATAGCGCGGGCCGAGCAGGATGGTGTGATGCGCGACGTCGTCGTAGCGGCGCTTCGTGCCGAAATACCAGACGAACAGGCTCATCGAATAGCGCGCGCGGTCGATGCGCGCATCGGTCCAGCGCCGCCGCGACACGCTCGGCAGCAGATGCTTGTAGGTCCAGGCCGCGCAGCCATTGGACACGACGACATCGGCCGCGATCGTCTCCCCGGACGCGAGCCGCACGCCGGTGGCGACGCCATTCTTGGTCGTGATCTCGGTGACCGGGGTCGAGCAACGCACCGCACCGCCCTGCCCCTCGATCAGGCCGACGAGTCCCTCGACGAGCGCGCCGGTGCCGCCCATCGCAAAGTGCACGCCCCAGCGCCGCTCGAGATAGGCGATCAGGCAGTAGATCGACGTCGTCGTGAACGGATTGCCGCCGATCAGCAGCGGATGGAAGCTGAGGATGACGCGCAGCCGCTCGTCCCGGACATAGTGCGAGACGAGGCCGTAGACCGAGCGAAAGCTCTGCAGCTTGATCATCGCGGGCGCGATCTTCGCCATGTCCATGAACGACAGGAACGGCACGTCGCCAAGCTCCTCGAAGCCGATCTTGAAGATCGCCTCGCTCGCCTTCATGAAGCGCTCGTAACCGTCGACGTCGCCGGGTGCGATCCGGGCCACCTCGGCGCGCATCGCCGCCGCGTCGCCCGAGCAATCGAACACCGTGCCGTCGTCGAACCGGATGCGATAGAAAGGCGAGATCGGCTTGAGCGTGACGTCGTCGGACATCTTCCGCCCGCACAGCTGCCACAGCTCCTCGAACAGGAACGGCGCGGTGACGATGGTCGGGCCGGCATCAAAGGTGAAGCCGTCCTGGCGATTCACGTAGGCGCGGCCGCCGGGCGCATCGAGCTGCTCGTAGACGGTGACGCGATAGCCGCGCGCACCGAGCCGGACCGCCGCGGCCAGGCCACCGAAGCCGGAGCCGATCACGACCGCATGCGGCCGGTCTCCGAGCGCAGCCGGAACAGCGGCCTTGATGTTGGAGACGTCGAGCATAACCGAAAGCGTAAATTGAAATTGACGCTTTCGCCAGTCAAAAACGTCAACTTAACTAGACATTTTCTGCTGCACTGCGAGCACGCCGGCCCGCTCGGCGGCTTGGACGATCAGGCCGGCGATCCGGGCCGGCTGTTCCTCATGGGCCAAATGACCAAGGCCATCAATGAGTTCGAGCTGCGCCTGCGGCACCAATTGGCGCACCCGATACGCCACGTCAGGCGGGATGGCGCGGTCGTGGGTGGCCGCGATCAGCAGCAGCGCGGTGTTCAGCCGCGGCAGGTCGCGCAGCAGGGGATGCAGGTCCCAGTTCGCCATCATCTCCAGCGCGGCGGCGACATGGCCGGGACTGCCGACCAGCCGCAGGTAGAGCCGCTCGCCGTTGGCATCAATGGTCGAGCCGGTGCCCTTCAACAGCCGATGCACCGCGGCCGGGTCGCGGCCCCGCCAGGCGAACAAGCGCGGCACCAGCGGGTTGAGCGCCATCATCTTGGCAAGCGGCGACAGGAATTGCGCGGCCATGCCGCCGAACGGCAGATAGGCGCCGTTGAGGCTGACGATCAGCTTCGGCGCGATCAGGCCGTCCAGCGTCATCCGGGTGAGGATCGCCGCGCCCGCCGAGTGACCGATCGCGATGTCGGGCTTGATCGCAAGCCGCTCGCACAGGCCCGCGAGGTCGCGCGCCATACCGTCGAGCGACAGCCGCTGCCAGCGCGGCGTCGCGGTGAAGCCGTGCCCCGAGAGATCGGGGGCCACCACGGTGAAACGCTTGGCGAGCAGCGGCGCGAGGTCGCGCCAGGAATGGGTCGCAGCACCGGTGCCGTGCGCGAGCAGCGCGACCGGCCCCTCGCCCATGATCTGCACATGCCAGCGCAGGCCGGCGGCCTCGATGAAGCGGCTGGCCGCGCGATGAGGCCAGTCCCTGCCGTTGACGCTCCAGTTCAGCTTGTCGTTCATGCCGACGATCAATCCGGATTGCGCTCAGCCCAGCGGCGTTGCGGCTCACGCGCCGGCCGCGCGCGTCTGGAAATCATCGTAGCTGGCTACGACTTTATCAAGCTGTTCGAACTGCGGCAGCGCGCCGGTCTGCAACACCTCGATCTGCCAGTTCGGCAGCCCCTCCACGGCATGCTTGCCCTGGTAATCGACGAAATCACCGCGCACGCCATGCACCATCCACACCGGCATCGACAGCGCCTGATAGAGCTTCAGCGCATGGACGCTGAACATGTATCCGGACACGAAGGAGTACGGCGCGTTCTCCGCACCGGGCTGGTGGGTGGTGATGTAGTCGTACTCCAGCAGCCCCTCGTCGATGTCCTTCCGACCGAAGGTCTTGCGCAGGAAGAAGCGGATGCTGGCCCGCGACGTCAGCAGCGAGAAGAAGCGCTGTTTCCACAGCGGCACGGTGAAGATGTTGCGCAGCCACGGCATGGCGCGGGTCGCATCCTTGTCGCCGCCCTTCTTGGCCGCCGCTTCCGCGCGGCGATCGAGGCCCGTCGGGCTGATCAGCCCGAGCGTTCGAAACAGGTTGGCCGCCTCGGTGCCGGCGCGTGCGGCGAACTCGCAGCTCAGCGACAGCGCGATGGCATCGATCGGCGTATCGCCGTGACGGCGGCGAATTTCTTTCGCCGCCAGCAGGATCGCGTCGGTCATGATGCGCGGCGTGTAGATGCGGTCGGCGCGGTCCGACAGGCCGAAGCCCGGCAGGTCGAACGCATAGACCTGACGCGTGTGGCGGTAGTGCTCGAACAGCGGCTTCATCTCGTAGGCCGTCGCCGCGGCATTGACGCTGTGGATCAAGAGCAGTGGCCGCTGCTCGGTCGGCGCGGTGGGTCCGTCGCCGTAGCAAGTGATGCGGCCGCAGCGCGAATCAGCGAGCTCGAAACGCGGCGCGGCGAGCGGCGGCGGCATCGTCACGGCGCGCGGGGCCGCTGCATGATCACTCTGTGTGGTCGAGGCGACCTGCATGACGTGCTCCTGTGTGACGGCTTCATGTCGAACGGCGCGATCATTTGCTGCCGTGCCCGAGCATAGCGATGACCGGACAGCTTGTCAGTCGCCGTTGGGAACGCCGCCTGACGCCAGGGGTTCCAGCGCTGTCAGCCGCGGCCGGCTTGCGCCATGACGGCCTGCGACAACCGTGCGGCATCGGCATGAGGCAGCGCGACGTAACGCGCCTGCATCGCACCGGCGAGCTGCGCGGCCTTGTCCTGCGGCCGTGGCGAGGAATCGACCAGCACCACGGGAATGCCGGTGAGCGCGAGTTGCCTTGCGGCGACGAGCGCTTCCGCCTCGGCCTCGCCGCGGCCGCCGACGCCGTCACGCGCGACATTGGCGCGGCCGTCGGTCATCAGCACGATGGTCGGCGCCTGGCCCTTGGCCTTCACGGCGAGCGCGAGCTCGGTCGCGGCGAAGATCGCCGCCGACAGCGGTGTGCCGCCGCCGCCCGGCAGTGCCGCGAGGCTGCGCTTGGCCCGCGTCAAGGATCGCGTCGGCGGCAGCAGCAGCTCCGCACTCTTGCCGCGAAACGCGATCAGCGCCACCTCGTCGCGGCGGATGTAGCATTCGGCGAGCAGCAGCTCGACGGCGCCCTTGACCTCCGCGAGCCGCTGCAGCGCCGACGAGCCGGAGGCATCGACGACGAAGATCGTCGTGGTGCCCGAGCGCTGCTTGAAGCGGGTGATACGGATGTCGTCCTTGTGGACGATCAGCCGGCCGCTCTTGTCGGAGCGTTGCGTCCGCCGGCGCAGCGGCTGCCACGGCGCCGCCGCACGCAAGGTCTCGAGCACGTTGAGCCGCGCGCCGGCCCGCCACTCGCCGCGCCGCGAACCAATGGGGCGGCCGCGCTTCGGCGCCTTCTGCGCGGTGCCCTGCTTGCTGGCACTGCTCGATCGCATGCGCATCGCACGCTCGTCCTGCAGACGCTTCAGCAGATCAGCCGGAATGGCAGCCTGCGCCGCGTCGAGCACGCGATCCTCCAGCGGACCGTCGTTGCTGCGATCGTCCTGCTCGCTCTCGGCCGACTCGTTCTGCGACTCCGGCGCCTCGTTGCTCTCGTTGTCATCCTCCATGGCCGGCAGCCTGGTTGCGCGCGGCGCCAACACCAGCCGCGCGGCGCAGGCGATGTGCGGCTCGGCGACATCAGTCTCGCCATCCAGCGCCGCAGCGATGCGCGCGACGCGACAAGCGAGCAATGGCGCGCGCAGCGAATCGATGCCGAGCGCGCAGGCCGTCGTCGTCAACGCCGCAATCGCATCGTCGGACAGACGAATCTGCGGCAGCAGCGCACGCGCCGCAGCGATGTCGGACGATTTGAACAGGCTCTCGCCGAGATCGGCGCGCGCGACCGTGCCGAGATCGAGATGGCAGGCCAGGCGATCGGCGAGCGCGGGCGACACGCGTTCATCACCGATGCCCTCATCGAGCGCAATCAGGCCGAACCGCGACGGCACGCGCAGCGACATGCCATCGCGCTCGATGCTGACCGTGCCGGTGTCGAGCGCGGCTGTGAGATGCGCGATCGTCGACGGCGCGATGCGCTCGGCCATCACCGCGATCAGCACACCACCATCGGCCTCGGCGAGCAGCCCATGCTGCAGGACCGGACATCCCGACTGCAGGGTCGCGGCGAGATCGAGGCCGCCGAGCAGGCGGTCATCGGAGATCGACGGAGGCAGCTTGCGAATGACAGTGGAGGCCGGCATCAGCTCGCGCACGAGGTCGAGCCAATGCTCGCGCACCGGCCCAGCGCCCGCGCGCAGCAGCACCGACGCCACGACGGGATCAATCGCAGCCAGCGCGGCCGCGATCATCGAATCTGCCCAGATCGTGGCTCCGTCGCTCACGATGCGAACAGCTCGTTGAGCGCGCGCTCGACCCGCACCGACGAGCCGGAATCGTCGAGCGGATTGCGCCGCAGCCGATGCTGCAGCGCCATCGGCGCCACGGTCTTCAGATGGCTGTCATCGACCGCCTTGGCCCCATCGAGCGCCGCCGCAGCGCGCGCGGCCCGCATCAAGGTCAACTCGCCGCGCAGGCCGTCGGTGCCGAGCGCCATGCACAGCCGCGCCGTCTTCTCCAGTTCGCGATCGGCGACCTTGACCGAACCGATATGCTCGCGCGCGGCCAGGATGCGCTTGCGGTGCTTGGCCTCCTCCTTGTCCCAATGCGCAACGAAAGCGGCCTGGTCGGTCTCGAAGGCGTCGCGTCGCTTGATGACCTCGATGCGCGTCGGCAGATCACCGGGCGTCTTGACCTCGACCGAGAGACCGAAGCGATCGAGCAGCTGCGGCCGCAATTCGCCCTCCTCCGGATTGCCGGTGCCCACCAGCACGATGCGCGCGGGATGACGGATGCTCAGTCCGTCGCGCTCGACGACGTTCTCGCCGGAGGCGGCGACATCGAGCAGCAGGTCGACGAGATGATCCTCCAGCAGATTGACCTCGTCGATATAGAGAAAGCCGCGATTGGCGCGCGCCAGCAGACCCGGCTCGAACGACTTCTCGCCATGGGCCAGCGCGCGCTCGAGATCGAGCGCGCCGACGACGCGGTCCTCGGTGGCGCCGAGCGGCAGGTCGATGACCGGCACCGGCACCTGATGCGCCTTCAGCGCGGCCGGCTTCTTCGCCTTGCCGCCGGGCTTGGAGCGTGCGCGGCACGCAGCGCATTGCGCGGCGGCATCGGCCGGATCGCATTGATAGGGACAGCCGACCACGGCGCTCATCGGCGGCAGCAGCGCAGCAAGCGCGCGCACCGCGGTGGACTTGCCGGCGCCGCGATCGCCGAACGCCAGCACGCCGCCGACCTTCGGATCGACGGCCGCGATCATCAGCGCCAGCTTCATCTCGTCCTGGCCGACGATGGCCGAGAACGGAAATGCTATCCCCATGAGCTTCCCCTGCGCCGCGACGAGTTCCCGTCGCGTTGTCAGCATGAGACCACAATCAGGGGCAGCTCTTCAACCCATCAGGAATGGACGCCCTCAGCGTGCCAGGCTCGGCAGATCGAGGCCGCTGGCCTCGGCGCAGGCGATCGCGTCCTCGTATCCGGCGTCGGCATGGCGCATCACGCCGGTGGCCGGATCGTTCCACAACACGCGCTCCAGCCGCCGCGCCGCATCCGGCGTACCGTCGGCGACGATCACCATGCCGGCATGCTGCGAATAGCCGATACCGACGCCGCCGCCATGATGCAGCGACACCCAGGTCGCGCCGCTCGCGCAGTTCAGAAGTGCGTTCAGCAGCGGCCAGTCCGACACCGCGTCGGAGCCGTCCTTCATTGCCTCGGTCTCGCGATTGGGGCTCGCCACCGAGCCGGAATCCAGATGATCGCGCCCGATCACGATCGGCGCCTTCAATTCGCCGCGCGCCACCATCTCGTTGAAGGCGAGCCCGAGGCGATGGCGATCGCCGAGCCCGACCCAGCAGATCCGCGCCGGCAGGCCCTGGAACTTGATGCGCTGCCGCGCCATGTCGAGCCAGTTGTGCAGGTGCTTGTTGTCCGGCAGCAGCTCCTTCACCTTGGCGTCTGTCTTGTAGATGTCCTGCGGATCGCCCGACAGCGCAGCCCAACGGAACGGGCCGATGCCGCGACAGAACAAGGGACGGATATACGCCGGCACGAAGCCTGGAAAATCGAAAGCGTTGGCGAGGCCCATGTCCTTCGCCATCTGGCGGATATTGTTGCCGTAGTCGAGCGTCGGGATGCCCATGGCGTGGAAGTCGAGCATTGCCTGGACATGGCCGACCATCGAGCTCTTCGCGGCCTGCTCGACTGCTTTCGGCTCCGACGTGCGCCCGGCTTCCCACTCAGCCAGCGTCCAGCCCTTCGGCAGATAGCCGTTGATCGGATCGTGCGCGCTGGTCTGATCGGTGACGATGTCCGGGCGCACACCGCGGCGCACGAGTTCCGGGAAGACCTCGGCCGCATTGCCGAGCAGGCCGACCGACACCGCCTTCTTCGTCACGGCAGCCTCGGCCATCAGCGCCAGCGCCTCGTCAAGCGTGGCCGCCTGGCGATCGAGATAGCCGGTGCGCAGCCGCATCTCGATGCGGCTCGGCTGGCATTCGACCGCAAGCATCGAGGCGCCGGCCATCGTCGCCGCCAGCGGCTGCGCACCGCCCATGCCGCCGAGGCCGGCGGTCAGGATCCACTTGCCAGAGAGATCGCCATTGTAGTGACGACGGCCGATCTCGACGAAGGTCTCGTAGGTGCCCTGCACGATGCCCTGGCTGCCGATATAGATCCAGGAGCCGGCCGTCATCTGGCCGTACATCATCAGGCCCATTTTATCGAGCGCATTGAAGTGATCGAGCGTCGCCCAATGCGGCACGATGTTGGAGTTGGCGATCAGCACGCGCGGCGCATCAGGATGGGTGCGGAAGATGCCGACCGGCTTGCCCGACTGCACCACCAGGGTCTGGTCCGCCTCCAGCTTGCGCAAAGAGGCGACGATGCGATCAAAACTGTCCCAGTCGCGTGCGGCGCGGCCGATGCCGCCATAGACGATCAGCTCGCTCGGCTTCTCCGCCACATCAGGATCGAGATTGTTCATCAGCATCCGCAGCGGCGCTTCGGTGAGCCAGCTCTTGGCGCTGATGTCGCTTCCAACAGGCGCGCGGATCACCCGCTCATTGTCCAGGCGTCGGTTCATGACGATTGGTCCCTTTCATCCAAGCTTGGGAAATGTCTCGCGTCCGAGTGCGCCGGCCGCAGCTTTGGCCAACACACCGCCCGCCACCAGCGCGGCCGCCTTCCCCAGGTCATCGGCCATGTAGCGGTCGTTCCCCAGGGCCGGCACATGCGCGCGCAGGGCGCCGATCACGGCCGAGAGCGCGGCGCTGGTGCCGTGCGGCGCACGCAGCTCGATGCCTTGTGCGGCGACCAGCAGCTCGATGCCGATGATGTGCGCGAGGTTGTCGGCCATGTCGTGTAGCCGCCGCGCCGCATGCGCCGCCATGGAGACATGATCTTCCTGGTTGGCGCTGGTCGGCGTCGAGTCGATCGAGCACGGCAGCGCGCGCTGCTTGTTCTCGGCGAACAGCGCAGCCGCCGTCACCTCGGCAATCATGAAGCCGGAGTTCAAGCCCGGCTCCGGTGTGAGGAACGGCGGCAGGCCGAAGTTCAGCGCAGGGTCGACCAGCGTCGCGATCCGCCGTTCGCTGATCGCGCCTAGCTCAGACAGCGCCAGCGCGATCTGGTCGGCAGCGAACGCCACCGGCTCGGCGTGGAAATTGCCGCCGGAGATGATCTCGCCGGTCTCGACCAGCACCAGCGGATTGTCGGTGACCGCATTGGCCTCGGTCACCAGCGTACGCGCCGCCTGCGTCAGCAGATCGAGCGCGGCGCCGGCGACCTGCGGCTGGCAGCGCAGGCAATATGGATCCTGCACGCGCTCGTCGCCTTCGAGATGCGACAAGCGAATGGCGCTGCCGTCGAGCAGCTCGGTCAGGACGCGGCCGGCCGCGATCTGGCCGGGATGGCCGCGCAGCGCCTGGATCTCGGGGCGGAACGGCGCGGTCGAGGCCATCGCAGCATCGACCGACAGCGCACCGGTGACCAGCGCGGCGTTAAGGAGATCCTGCGCACGGAGCAGGCCAGCGAGCGCGTAAGCGGTCGAGAACTGCGTGCCGTTGATGAGCGCGAGCCCCTCCTTGGGTCCGAGCGTCACCGGCGCGAGCCCCGCACGCGCCAGCGCGTCGCGCCCGGGGACGAGCCGGCCGTCGAGGAAGGCCTGGCCCTCGCCGATCATCACAGCTGTCATATGCGCGAGCGGCGCGAGATCGCCGGAGGCGCCGACCGAACCCTGCTGCGGTACGAACGGGCACACGTCGTGCGCCAGCATCGCCTGCAACTGATCGATGATGTCACGCCGCACGCCGGAGGCGCCGCGGCCGAGCGAGATGATCTTGAGCGCCATCATCAGCCGCACGATCGGCTCCGGCGTCGCCGGACCGACGCCGCAGCAATGCGAGACGATCAAATTGCGCTGGAGCTGTGCGGTCTGATCCGGCGGGATGCGCTTCGACGCGAGCTTGCCGAAGCCGGTGTTGATGCCATAGACGGGATCGGCGCCCTGCGCAGCCTTGGCCACGATGGCGGCAGCGGCCTCCACACGGGGCCAGTAAGCGGGATCAAGCGCGAGCGCCGCACCATTGTAGACCTGCGCGAGGTCGTCGAGACTGACGCGGCCGGGCGCCGCTGTTATCGCGCTCATTGGCCCCTCCAGACGCGCTGATGCAAGGGATTGAAGCCCATGCGGTAGACCAGCTCCGCGGGACGGCCGATGTCCCAGATCGCGAGATCGCACCATTTGCCGGCTTCGAGCGTGCCGGTCTCAGCCAGCAGGCCGAGCGCACGGGCGCCTTCGCGCGTCACCGCAGCGAGACATTCGTCGACAGTCATCCGGAACAAGGTCGCGGCCATGTTCATGGTCAGCAGCAGCGAGGTCAGCGGCGACGAGCCGGGATTGCAGTCGGTCGCGAGCGCGAGCTTCACGCTATGCCTGCGAAACAGCTCGACCGGCGGCTTCTGCGTCTCGCGGATGAAGTAGTACGCGCCGGGCAACAGCACCGCGACCGTGCCGGCCCGCGCCATCGCCGCAGCGCCGGCCTCGTCGGTATGCTCGAGATGATCGGCCGAGAGCGCGCCGAACTCGGCCGCCAGCGCGGCGCCGCCGAGATTGGAGAGCTGATCGGCATGCAGCTTGACCGGCAGGCCGAGCGCTCTCGCCGCAACAAACACGCGTGCGGTCTGCGCGGCCGAGAAGGCGATGTTTTCCGTGAACGCATCGACTGCATCGGCCAGACCGGAGCTCGCAACCGCCGGCAGCATCTCATTGCAGACGAGATCGATGTAACGATCCTTGTCGCCATCGGCCTCGAGCGGCAGCGCATGCGCGCCGAGAAAACTGGTACGCACGCTGACCGGACGCTGACGGCTGAGAGCACGGGCTGCGGACAATTGCCGCAGCTCGGTCGCCGTCTCCAGCCCATAGCCGGACTTGATCTCGATCGTGGTGACGCCCTCGGCGATCAAAGTATCCAGCCGCGGCAGCGCGCTTGCGATCAGCACGTCCTCGCTCGCGGCGCGTGTCGCAGCGACAGTCGAGACGATGCCGCCGCCGGCGCGCGCGATCTCCTCGTAGCTCGCACCCGCGAGGCGCAACTCGAACTCCTGGGCGCGGTCGCCGCCATAGACCAGGTGGGTGTGGCAGTCGACGAGGCCCGGCGTGATCCAGCGTCCCTCGCAATCGATGCGATCGGGCGCATCGACGTCCGCCGGAAATTCGGACTGCGCGCCGGCAAAGACAATGCGTCCGTCCCGTGCGGCGACCACCCCCCGCTCGATCGCACCGAGCCCGGCGAGATCCTCGCGCAAGGTGGCCAGACACGCATTGTGCCAGATCCGATCGAACTGCTGAGGCATCGCCCCCTCCCGAACACGCGGACGCTTGACGCGATATATGTCTATACATAAACTCAACCCACAGTCCAGCCCAGCGGGCCCTCACCATGGCGTCACTGCACCTTGCATCCGCGCTGCTGCCGTCCGGCTGGGCCGATGACGTGCAGATCACGGTCAGCGACGGGCGGATCGCGGCGGTCACGCCCGGCGTCCCGCCGAGCGCCGCGGACGAGCGGCATCAGGTCGCAGTGCCCGGCATCGCCAGCCTGCACAGCCACGCCTTCCAGCGCGGCATGGCGGGCCTCGCCGAGATCAGCGGCCATTCCACCGATACGTTCTGGACCTGGCGCGAGACGATGTATCGCTTCGCGCTGGCGATGAGCCCAGACGATGTCGAGGCGGTCGCGACCTTGCTCTATGTCGAGATGCTGGAGCGTGGCTTCACGCGGGTCGGCGAATTCCATTACCTGCATCATGATCGCGATGGCGCACCTTACGCCGACATCGCGGAGATGGCGGGCCGGATTGCGAGCGCAGCTCTTGGCTCTGGAATCGGCCTCACGCTGCTTCCGAGTTTCTACGCCCATGGTGGGTTCGGCGGCGCGGCACCGCATGACGGGCAGCGGCGCTTCCTCTGCGATGTCGATCAGTTTGCAAAACTTCTCACGGCATCGCGCGGGGCGATCAGCACGCTCGCCGGCGCCAATATCGGCATCGCGCCGCACAGCCTGCGCGCGGTGGCACCGGAGGAGTTGCGCGCACTCGTTCCCCTCTCAGACGGCGGCCCGGTGCATATCCACGCTGCCGAGCAGGTCAAGGAGGTCGAGGACTGCCTGGCTTGGTCGGGCCAGCGCCCGGTCGCATGGCTGCTCGACCATGCCTCTGTCGATGCGCGCTGGTGCCTCATTCATGCGACGCACATGACGCCGGACGAGACGGCCGCACTCGCCGCCCACGGCGCCGTCGCGGGCCTCTGCCCGGTCACCGAAGCAAGCCTCGGCGACGGCATCTTCCCGGCGCGCGACTATCTCAAGGCCGGCGGACGCTTCGGCGTCGGAACCGACTCCAACGTCCTCGTCGGGGTCACCGACGAATTGCGGCAGCTGGAGTATGGTCAGCGATTGACCCATCGCGAGCGCAACGTGCTGACATCCGGCCCGGGCGCGTCGACCGGCCGCACTCTGTTTGATGCAGCGTTGGTTGGCGGCGCGCAGGCGCTGGCGCAGCCGCACTCAGGTCTACAGGTCGGCGCCCGCGCCGACATCGTCACGCTCGATTTGTCGCACCCCTCGCTGGCGGGACGAACGCGCGATGCGCTGCTCGACGGCTGGATCTTTGCGACATCGAACGACGCGATCGATTGCGTCTGGACCGGCGGCGACAAGGTCGTCGTGAACGGCCGGCATCGGCTGCGCGACACCGCGCGACGCGGCTTCAACGACGCGGTGCGGAGGCTGCTCGCATGAGCCTCGCGGCCAATCGCGCCAAGCCCGACATGGCGAAACCGACGCTCTACAAGCAGATCCGACTCGATATCGAGCGCCGCATCCTGACCGGCGAATGGCCGCCCGGCCATCGCATCCCATTCGAGCACGAGATCATGGCGCGCTATGGCTGCTCGCGCATGACCGTGAACAAGGCGCTGTCGGAGCTCGCTCAGGCCGACCTGATCGAGCGAAGGCGGCGCGCCGGCAGCTTCGTGCGGCGGCCGCAATTCCTCTCGGCGGTACTGAAGATTCCCGACATCCGCGCCGAGATCGGCGCGCTCGGCCGCGCCTATGGCTATGAGCTGATCAGTTGCACCCGCCGCACCGCCAATGCCGGCGATCGCGCCCGGCTCGGCGTGACCAAGCCGTGCAAGGTGGTCGCAATCAGCTGCCGCCACAGCGCCGACGATCTGCCGTTTGCGATCGAGGACCGGCTGATCGATCTCGACGCGGTGCCCGACGCGGCCAAGGCGAACTTCAAGGTCGATCCGCCCGGCTCGTGGCTGCTGCATCACGTGCCCTGGACCGAGGCGGAGCACGCGATCAGCGCCATCGTCGCCGATGACGCGATCGCCGATGGCCTGGACATTGCCCTCGGCGCGCCCTGCCTCGTGATCGAGCGCCACACCTGGCGCAAGACGCAGCCGCTCACGGCCGTGAGGTTGGTCTATCCGGGTGAGCAGCACCGGCTTGTGGCGCGGTTCAGGGGCAGCGAATGACAGCATCATGCGCGCCCGATCTCAGCACGAGATTTGCAAGAGCGTCGACAAACACGCCTGCAGAAATACGCGGCCATCGCAGGCGACTGCGGACCGCTCCGACAATTTCTTTCAACAGCAAAGGACGATGACGATGCGCAAATTCGGGCTTCTTGCAGTAACGGCCGCGCTCCTGGCCTCCACCACGGCTTTCGCCGATGACGTCAAGGTCGGCATCGGCATTTCCGGCTGGACCGGCTTCGCGCCGCTGACCTTGGCGAAGGAGGCCGGCATCTTCAAGAAGAACGGTCTCGACGTCACCATCAAGAAGATCCCGCAGAAGGATCGTCATCTCGCGATCGCGGCCGGTGACGTGCAGTGCGCGGCGACCACGGTCGAGACCTGGATCTCCTGGAACGCCAATGGCGTCGCCACCAAGCAGATCTTCCAGCTCGACAAGAGCTACGGCGCCGACGGCATGGCGGTGCGCAACGACGTCGCCGCGATCAAGGATCTCAAGGGCAAGACCGTCGCGGCCTCCGCGCCTGGCACATCGCCCTATTTCGGGCTGGCCTGGATGCTGAAGAAGAACGGCCTCACGGTGAAGGATGTCACGATCGTGAACCTGGAGCCGGCCGCGGCCGCGCAGGCCTTCGTCGCCGGCCAGAACGATGCGGCGATGACCTATGAGCCGTATCTGTCGACGGTGCGCGCCGCGCCGGACAAGGGCAAGATCATCGCCACCACGCTGGACTATCCGATGGTCATGGACACGTTCGGCTGCACCCCGAAATTCCTGTCAGAGAATCCGAAGGCCGCCAAGGCCCTCGCCGACAGCTATTTCGAGGCGCTGGAGCTGATCGGCAAGGACCAGGCCAAGGCCTATGAGATCATGGGCGCCGACGTGAAGCAGAGCGGCGAGCAGTTCGGCAACTCCGCGAAGTATCTGCGCTGGCAGGACAAGGCCGCCAGCCAGAAGTTCTTCGAGACCGAGTTCAAGACCTTCAACAAGGAGGCCGCCGAGCTCCTGCTCGAGGTCGGGATCATCAAGCAGGTCCCGAACATCGAGGATCTCTATGACGCGAGCTTCATCAAGTAAGCGCTGATCTGAGCTCCGAGTGATCCGTCATTGCGAGCGCAAGCGAAGCAATCCAGCGCCAGGAAGGAAGTCTGGATTGCTTCGTCGCTTCGCTCCTCGCAATGACGGTGTTGAGGCATCATGCCCAACGCTGTGCAGACTGCTCTGAAGTAAGTCATTCGATCTCACCATCGGCAGCCCGCGGCACCTCGCGGGCCGCATCCAACGCGAAAGCCTGATCCGTGATCCGTCCTCTCGACCCCGTCGGCGCCAGATCCCGTACGGCGCTAGGCCTCGCCTTCTTCGTCCTCTTCGTCGCGGCGTGGTCGCTGGCGACGTTCGGCGGCTATGTGCCGAAGACGTTCCTGGCCGATCCCTTGACCATGCTCCACGAGGGTTGGGACCTGCTGACCAAGTTCGGATTCCTGACCGACATCGGCATGACGGTCTGGCGCGTCGTCGGCGGCTTCGTGCTCGCGGCCGTGATCGCCGTCCCGCTCGGCCTGCTGATGGGCGCCTACAAGCCGGTCGAGGCGTTCCTCGAGCCGTTCGTCTCGTTCGCGCGCTATCTGCCGGCCTCCGCCTTCATCCCGCTGCTGATCCTGTGGGCCGGCATCGGCGAGCTGCAGAAGCTCCTGATCATCTTCATCGGCTCGGTGTTCCAGATCATCCTGATGATCACGGTCACCGTCGGCAACACACGGCGTGACCTCGTCGAAGCCGCCTATACGCTGGGCGCCAGCGATCGCGGCATCATCGGCCGCGTGCTGCTGCCTTCAGCGGCCCCCGATATCGCCGAGATCCTGCGGCTGGTGCTGGGATGGGCCTGGACCTACGTCATCGTCGCCGAGCTGATCGGCTCGTCCTCGGGCATCGGCCACATGATCACCGATAGCCAGGCGCTGCTCAACACCGGGCAGATCATCTTCGGCATCATCGTGATCGGGCTGATCGGCCTGATCTCGGATTTCCTGTTCAAGGCGTTCAACGCCTGGCTGTTCCCGTGGAAGCTCGCATGACGAAGCTCGTCATCGATCAGGTGTCACGCACCTTCCCGGCACGCCAGGGCCATGCGCCGACGCGCGCGCTGGAGCCGGTCGAGCTCACCATCGGCACCAATGACTTCGTCACCATTCTCGGGCCGTCCGGCTGCGGCAAGTCGACCTTGCTGCGCATCGTCGCCGGCCTCGATCATCCGACCACGGGAAGGGTGCTGCTCGACGGCCGCGAGGTAACCGGCCCCGGCGCCGATCGCGGCATGGTGTTCCAGTCCTACACGCTGTTTCCGTGGCTCACCGTACGCGAGAACATCGCCTTCGGCCTGCGCGAGCGCGGCGTGGCGGAGGCCGAGCGCAACGCCGTTGCCGATCGCTACATCCAGCAGATCGGGCTGAAAGGCTTCGAGAACCATTGGCCCAAGCAGCTCTCCGGCGGCATGCAGCAGCGCACCGCGATTGCGCGCGCGCTCGCCAATGATCCGAAGATCCTGCTGCTCGACGAGCCGTTCGGCGCGCTCGACAACCAGACCCGGGTGCTGATGCAGGAGATGCTGCTCGGCATCTGGGAGCGCGATCAGAAGACGGTGCTGTTCGTGACGCACGACATCGAGGAGGCGATCTTCCTCGGCAGCCGCGTGCTGGTGATGAGCGCGCGGCCGGGGCGCGTCAAGGCCGACATCAAGATCGAGCTGCCGCATCCGCGCTCCTACAAGGTCAAGACCTCGCTGGAGTTCGTCGCGCTCAAGGAGCGGCTGGTGGAAGAAATCCGCGCTGAGGCGCTGAAGGTCGCGGTGGAGGCGTGAGGTCCGGCTGTCGGCTGCGCGTTGGTTTGGCCAAGTGCTCTCTCTGCAGCGAAGCGCGCGGAGACATAGCCCTCACCCAAGCGAGTTTGCCGCACTGTCCTACATGCCCTCTCCCACAAGGGTGAGGGCGCAGTAACGGCCACCGCTGAGGCTCAAATCATGCGCTGCGCATGTTCGAGCAGCGCCGCAGCAAGACTGCGCGATACAGCGCCCTCGCCCCTTGTGGGAGAGGGCATCGCCGGCCGATCCGCGACTCCGCTCGGGTGAGGGGTCTCTCTCCGCAAACGACGCTCGTAGACACGTAGCTAAGTCCCAGGCTGCTGCAATCGTACCTCATCGGATCGCGCGCTCGGGAGGCTCCGCCGCATGCGCTTCAACCACGGCACCAGGTGAAAGGCGCTCATCAGCAGATACATCACCGTCATGCCGCCGAGCGGGGCGCCGGCCGGCATGGCCGAGCAGATCAGGTCTGACCGGCCGTCGCGGGCCATGGCGTTCAGGACCGCCATCAGCGCGAAGGTCGGCGCCGCAGCGAAGCGGAGAGCATCGGCAACGTCGGGCATCATGCGCCGTCTGGAAGCAAAGAACGCCATGGCTTTGCTCCGTGGTCAGCGCTTGCCGTATTCGTCGCGACGGCGCCACCACACGCCCTGCTCGTTGCGCCCCTTGGGCGCGCGGTCGAGCCATTGATAGGCGCCCCACAGACCGTCGAGGCCGCGGGCATAGCTCGAATAGGTGTGATAGACGGCACCATCCTCGACAATGAATGCGCTCATGCCCGGGCGATCACGCATGAAGGTCGCGCCATCCGTGCCGGTACCGGCGGCGATCTCCGCCACCATGGCCGGCACATCCCCAGCACCGAGCGGAGGGCTGGTCCGGTAGTTGTACTCGGTGCCGCCCTGGCGCTGCTGCTCTTCGGTGATCGCGACGTTGAAGTCGAAGTTGAAGTCGCTGCTCGCCGACGACGCCCAGGGGAAGGTCCAGCCCATGCGCGACTTGTAGGCCTTCAGCTTTGCCAACGGCGCGCGGGACACCGCCCATAGCATCACATCGTGATTGGCGAGATGGACCTGGAAGCCGTTGAAGCCGTCGGCGATCATCGAACAGGACGGGCAGCCGGCCTGAAAGTCCGGTCCGAACATGAAGTGATAGACCAGGAGTTGCGAGCGTCCCTTGAACAGATCGGGCAGCGTCGCCGGTCCGTCCTCCGTATCGAAACGATAGGCCTTGTCGACGCGCACCCAGGGCAAGGCCTGACGGCGCTGCGCCAATTCATCGCTGCGGCGCGTGAAGTCCTTCTCGGCTTCCAGCAGGTCCAGCCGTGCGTTGAGCCAGTCTTCGCGAGTTCCCGTGATATGCATGGTCATGTCTGTGATCCTTTGCGTGTTGACCGCAACTGAGACTAGGATCGACGCGGGACGAACCGGGAGTGACAAGTGTGGCGGGATTTGCATGGACTCGCTGATCACGGCTGCAGCCCAAGCGCTCGCCGCGGGTGATCCGCTCGGCGCGCTGAACCGCGTCGCCTTGCGCGACGACCCGCCGGCATTGGCGCTGCGCGGCATCGCCATGGCGCGGCTCGGCGATTTCGTGCGTGCGAAGGCGCTGCTGCGGCAGGCCGCGCGTGCCTTTGGCGCCAAGGCGACGATGGCCCGCGCCCGCTGCGCTGTGGCCGAAGCCGAAATCGCGCTCGCCGCGCGCGACCTCACCTGGCCGACGAAGGCGCTTGCAGCTGCGCGCGAGACCCTGGAGCGGCACGGCGATCGCACCAATGCCGCCTATGCACGCAGCCTCGAGATCCGGCGGCTGGTGCTGATCGGACATCTCGACGAAGCAGAGCGCAGACTTGCCGACCTCGATCCCTCACCGCTGCTGCCGGCAGCGCGCACGATCTACGAACTGATCGTCGCCGGACTTGCCTTGCGTCGCCTTCAGACCAAGGCGGCACGGTCAGCGCTGGAACGCGCCACGCACACCGCGCGGCAGGCCCGCATTCCCGAGCTGCATGCGGAGATCGAGCGGGCCTCCGCGGCCCTCTCCGCTCCTGCCGCACGCATGATCGTGCGCGGCGGGGAGCGGCTGTTGCAGCTCGACGAGGTCGAGGCGCTGTTCCGGTCGGATAGGCTGATCGTCGATGCGTGCCGGCTGGCACTGCGCCAGGGGAGCCATGTCGTGCCAATGGCGCGGCGCCCGGTGTTGTTCGCCCTCGCCCGCAGGCTGGCGGAGCGTGCTCCCGACGATGTGTCCCGTGGCGACCTGATCGCGCACGCCTTCCGCGGCAAGGAGGCTGACGAGTCGCATCGCGCACGATTGCGCGTCGAGATCGGCCGGTTGCGCCAACTGATCAGCGGCATGGCCGCGATCAGTGCGACGAGAGACGGCTTTGTCCTGTCGCCTTGCCGGGATCGGAATGTCGCTGTGCTGGCACAGCCGGCCGAGGACGAGGACGCCGCCGTGCTCGCCTGCCTGGCCGACGGCGAAGCCTGGTCGAGCTCGGGCCTTGCCGTTGCGCTCGGAGCGAGCCAGCGTACGGTGCAGCGCGGGCTCGATGCATTGGCACTGTCCGGCAAGGTTCAGTCGTTCGGGCGCGGCCGTGCGCAACGCTGGACCTGCCCGGTGGCGCCGGAATTCGCGACCGCCTTGTTACTCCCGGCGTGGTCGTCGCTTGATTAGCGTGTATCTGTCACACAACCAAGGGACGGCAGACATGACACGAGCAGCAGCGGAGATCATCCGCGAATACGGCCCCTTCGAGGGCGTCGAGCAAGTCGGTGGCGTGACCTATGACGGCCGGCAGGTGTGGATCGCGGCGGGCGGCAGCATCAAGGGTTTCGATCCGGCCAATGGCGACGTCAAGCGTTCGCTCGACGTCCCTGCCCATGCCGGGACCGCATTCGACGGCAAGCATCTGTATCAGATCGCCGAAGCCCGCATCCAAAAGGTCGATCCGGACAGCGGCGAGGTCGTCTCGACGATTCCTGCGCCGGCCGGCGGCGGCGATTCCGGGCTCGCCTGGGCCGAAGGATCACTCTGGGTCGGCGCCTATCGTGATCGCAAGATCCATCAGATCAATCCCGATACCGGACAGATCCTGCGCAGCATTCCCTGCACGCGCTTCGTCACCGGCGTCACCTGGGTCGACGGCGAGCTCTGGCACGGCACCTGGGAGGATGACGTCAGCGACATCCGGCGCATCGATCCCGATACAGGCGAGGTGCTCGATCAGCTCGACATGCCCGCAGGGACGGGCGTGTCGGGAATGGAGTCGGACGGCAACGAGACGCTGTATTGTGGCGGCGGTCGCAGCGGCAAGGTGCGCGCCATCAGGCGTCCGAAGCGATCGCGGGGCTGACGACGCCAGCGCAAATCATCGTCCGTCCGCATCAAAGGGCGCCCATGTAGAGGGTGCCCACACGGGCGCAGGCGACCTATTTCCCGATCGACGTGTAGGCCGCCTTGCGGAAGTTGGCATTGGCCTCTTCGTGCGTCTGCAGTTGCTGGCCGCCGCCACTGCCAACCGGCCTGGTCGGCGTGACCACCGAGAACAGGACGAAGCCGCCGGCCTTGCGCGGGAAGATGAAGTACTCGGCGATATCAGACTTCTCGCTGTCCTCGCAGGAGGACATGCCGCGGAACACGACCGCGCTGTCGACCAGCTCGCTGTTGCGCGCCGAGATGAACTTGCCTTTGCAGTCGCGGGCGTCGTTGCCGACGATGGTGGCCGTGACTTCGAGCCCATCGACATTGCGCTCGGGCGGCACGATCCGGACGAACCCGGTGGCGTTGTCGGCCTTCCAGGCCACCCCTCCCGATGTCAGCCACACCGGCTTCTCGCCGCCGCCCAGAATCGACGGATGCGCCAACGCCGCCTTCAGGATGAAGTTGGAGGCGATCTGCATCGCTTCGAGCTGCAGTTCGGGTGAGTCGCCCTGCGGCCGTGACGGCTGGACGCTGGCCGTCGCGGTCGGCGGCGGCGTCGGGCGCTGCGCCGGGGCAGCGCTGGGCTGGACCGTGAAATTGGTTGCCGCAGCCAGTCCGCCGGCGTTGATCAACCGTACGCAATTGGCCAGTGACGGCAGCAGCACGGCGGTGCCGTTCAGCTTGAACTGGAACAGATTGCCCTGCGCAAAGGCCGACATCGTCCGCGCGGCGCGGAACGCCTTGATCAGGCTGGAATCGTTCGGCATCGGCACGGCGACCATGTTGGCCGTCCAGACCGCGCCCTCGGCATTGTACGTGGACTTGCCGTCGAAGCTCAGCACGATCGGAAACTTCTGCCCCGGCGAAAGCGACCAGCCCGGATGGATGAAGGCAAGAGCCCAACTATATGTCGGCGTTGCAAGGACGCCGAACGTGATGCCGCTCTGGTAGCTCGCGCTCGCGATGCAGCTCGTGAACTGGCCGGTCTTGTCGTCGGTGTAGGCACCACCCGACCATCCGGCCGCGGAGATCGCACCAAAAGGCCCCTTCGCGTGCGCCGGCACAGTCAATAGAGGCACGCTCAACGAAGACACCGTAAGCGCGAGCATCGAAAGCACCGTCGTAAGGATCGCACGCCGTACCGTCATCCCACTTCCCCTTTTTCGCCGCATTGTTGCTACTCCCGCGGCTACGTCAAGTAGCAGCAATGAACGATCAGCTACCCCAGGGATGCAACAGGTTGCGGGTCCGGCACCCGTTATTCCCAATATGTCGTAGGCGCCGTCCACAGCCCTTCATGGCGGCGTCATCGAACTCCGCTAGCGCTCACGAGGTCTGAAAGCGAAGGGATCTCGCCATGTCCGCCACGCTGCCCGTCCTGGGCGCCGCCCTCTCCGTCAAATCCATTCCGGCCCACACCGACTGGCTGCTCGAGCGCCAGCGTGATCTGGAGATCCAGGACTTCTTCCGCGCCGACCTTCTCGACAGCGACTGGCGCAGCACCGCCAAGGAGATCAAGTCGATGCTGTCAGGTCATACCGGGCGGCTCGGCATTCATGGTCCGTTCTGGGGCTTCAAGATCGACAGCCACGATCCGATGATCCGCCGCGCCGTGACCAAGCGACTGCTGCAGGGGCTGGAAGTCGCGGAGTTTCTCGGCGCCACGCAGATGGTGATCCACTCGCCCTACACGACCTGGGACTACAACAACATCGACATGCTGCCGGACAACCGCGAGGCGCTCACCGAGCGCGTCCGGGCGACGCTGGCCGACGTCATCGCCTCCGCCGAGCAGGCGAACTGCGAGATCGTGATCGAGAACATCGAGGACAAGGATCCGCAGGACCGCGTCGCACTGGCGAAGGCGTTGGGCAGCAGCAAAATGCGGGTCTCGCTGGATACCGGCCATGCCAACTACGCGCATTATTCCACCGGCGCGCCGCCGGTCGACTACTATGTCGACGCCGCCGGCGACATGCTGACCCACGTCCATCTCCAGGACACCGACGGCTACGCCGACCGCCACTGGGCGCCCGGCGAAGGCAACATCCGCTGGGTCGCTGTGTTCCGCGCTCTCGCGAGGCTGACCTCCAATCCGCGCTTGATCCTCGAACTGCGCAACCACGACCATGTCAAGGCTGGCGCCGCGTATCTCGCTGCGCTTGGCCTCGCCGAATAGACACGTCCTTTTCCTTTTCGCAAAGTCGACAACCTCAAGAGAGATTGCCATGACCAAGCTCACCCGCCGCGGCCTGCTCGGCGCCGGCGCCGCGATCGGCGGCAGCTTCATGCTGCCGCGCGTGTCGCTTGCGCAAGCCGACAATCGTCCCTCGGTCACGATCGCCGTGCAGAAGATCACCAACTCCAACGTGCTCGACGTGCTGCGCGAGCAGTCCAATGTCGGCGAGCGCGTGTTCTACTCGTCGCTGTGGGAAAGCCTGATCTCCAAGAACTTCCGCGGCAACCTCGAGGCCGTCCCCGGCCTCGCCACCGAGTGGAAGCGCATCGACGACCAGACCGTCGAGCTGAAGCTGCGCCAGGGCGTCAAGTTCCACAATGGCGACGAGATGACGTCGGAAGACGTCGTATTCTCGTTCAGCCGTGAGCGCATGTTCGGCGACAGCGAGGCCAAGAGCCGTTCCACCATCAAGGCATTCGAGAAGATCCCGACGCCGCGCCCGGGCAAGGAGCTGCCGCCGGACGTGATCGGCGTTGCGCGCCGGATGTGGCCGGATCTCGTCCGCGTCGATGCGGTCGACAAATACACCGTGCGCTTCGTCAACGCGACGCCCGACGTCACCATCGAAGGCCGCCTGATGCGCTACGGCTCCGACATCATGAGCCGGCGCGGCTGGGAGGAAGCTGCGAGCTATCTCGACTGGGCGCGCAAGCCGATCACGACCGGTCCCTACAAGATCGTCGAGTTCAGGCCCGACGTGTCGCTGACCCTCGAAGCCCACGACGAATATTGGGGCGGCCGCCCGCCGCTGAAGCGGATTCGCTTCCTCGAGGTGCCGGAGGTCGCGAGCCGCATCAATGGTCTCCTCTCCGGCGAATATCAGTTCGCCTGCGACATTCCGCCGGACCAGATCGCCGGCATCGAGAAGAACGCGGCGTTCGAGGTGCAGGGCGGCACCATTCTCAATCATCGCCTGACCGTGTTCGACAAGAACCATCCGCAGCTCGCCAATCCGCTGGTGCGGCGCGCCTTCACCCATGCGATCGATCGCCAGGCCATCGTCGACAGCCTGTGGGCCGGCCGCACCCGCGTGCCGAAGGGGCTGCAGTGGGAGTTCTACGGCGACATGTTCATCGCCGACTGGAGCGTGCCGGCTTACGATCCGAAGCTGGCGCAGGACCTGCTCAAGCAGGCCGGCTACAAGGGCGACCCGATTCCTTATCGTCTGCTCAACAACTACTACACCAACCAGGTCGCGACATCGCAGGTGCTGGTCGAGATGTGGCAGGCGGTCGGCCTGAACGTGCAGATCGAGACCAAGGAGAACTGGTCGCAGATCCTGGAGCGCGGTGCCAGCCGCGCGGTGCGCGACTGGTCCAACTCGGCCGCGTTCAACGATCCGGTGTCGTCGCTCGTCGCCCAGCATGGCCCGAACGGCCAGCAGCAGCAGGTCGGCGAATGGAGCAATGACGAGCTGAACCGGCTGTCGGAGTTCCTGGAGACCTCGACCGATCGTGACGCGCGCAAGAAGGCGTTCCGCCGCATGCTGGAGATCGCCGAGCGCGAGGACCCCGCCTACACGGTGCTGCACCAGAACGCGACGTTCACGGCCAAGCCGAAGTCGATCAAGTGGAAGGCGTCGCCGGCGTTCGCGATGGATTTCCGCACCGGCAATTACGGAGTCTGACGCCGTGGCGCCGCTGGTCAGCATCTCCGGCCTGAAGGTCGCCTTCGACGGCACGTCCGTGCTGCACGGCATCGATCTCGACATCGACAAGGGCGAGGCCATCGGCCTCGTCGGCGAGTCCGGATCCGGCAAGTCGGTGACCTGGCTCGCGGCGCTCGGCCTGTTACCTGGCAGGGCGAAAGTTTCAGGCTCCGTGCAGCTCGAAGGCCGCGAGCTGCTCGGTGCCGATGGTAAGGTGCTCGACCAGGTGCGCGGCCGCCGCATCGCGATGATCTTCCAGGATCCGGCGAGCGCGCTCAATCCGGTGCTCACCATCCGCCGCCAGCTCTGCGAAAGCCTCAGCCTGCATCGCGGACTGCGCGGTGAGGCGGCGCGCACCGAGGCGCTCAGGCTGCTCGATCTCGTCGGCATTCCCGATGCGGCGCGCCGGCTGTCCGCCTATCCGCACGAGTTCTCCGGCGGCCAGGTCCAGCGCATCATGATCGCGATGGCGCTGGCCGGCCAGCCCGACCTGCTGATCGCCGACGAGCCGACCACGGCGCTCGACGCCACCATTCAGGCGCAGATCCTCGATCTGCTGTCGGCCATCCGGCGCGAGTTCAACATGGCGATGGTGCTGATCAGTCATGACCTTGGCGTGGTCGCGGAGAATTGCGACCGCGTCTGCGTGATGTATGCCGGCCGCATCGTCGAGCGCGCCCCGGCCGCGCGCCTGTTCGATGATCCCTGGCACCCTTACGCGCAGGGCCTGATCGGCGCGCTGCCGCCGCTCGATGGCATCAGGCGGCGGCTGCAGGCCATTCCGGGCACGGTGCCGGATCCGCGCGCACTGCCGAGCGGCTGTGCGTTCGCGCCACGCTGCAACTTTGCCGGCGAAGTATGCCATGCGGGCGTGCCGCCGCTTGCGCCGTGCGCAGACGACCGCGCCGTCGCCTGCCTGCGGCCGCAGCGGCTGCCGGTGGAGCTCGCCGCCGAATGAGCGATCCGCTCGTCGACATCCAGGGGATCTCGCGCACCTATCGGATGCGGTCCGGCCTGTTCGGGCGTCCGACAGCCGTCCAGGCCGTGGACGGCGTGAGCTTATCGATCACGAAGGGCGAGACGCTCGGCATCGTCGGCGAGTCCGGCTCCGGCAAATCCACGACCGGCCGCATGGTGCTCGGGCTCGAGCCACCGGATCAGGGCAGCGTGCGCTTCGATGGCGCGCCGATCGCAGCACCGGGCTCGGCGGCTTGGCGGGCGCAACGCGCGCGCATGCAGATGATCTTCCAGGATCCGCTCGGCGCACTCGACCGCAGGCTCCCCGTCGCCGATCAGATCCGCGAACCGCTCGACATCCACAACATCGGCACGAAGTCAGAGCGCGACGCGCGCGTGCACGAGCTGCTGCAATCAGTCGATCTCAACGACGGCCACGGCCGGCGCTATCCAGGTGCGCTGTCCGGCGGCCAGCGCCAGCGCATCGTGCTGGCGCGCGCGCTGGCGACGAAGCCCGACTTCCTCGTCTGCGACGAGCCGGTCAGTGCGCTCGACGTCTCGATCCAGGCGCAGGTGGTCAACCTGCTGGTCGATCTCCAGGCGCAGCTCGGGCTGACCATGCTGTTCATCAGCCATGACCTGCGCGTCGTCAGGCAGATCAGCAGCAGGGTCGCGGTGATGTATCTCGGCCGCATCGTCGAACATGGCGACGCCGACGATCTGTTCGCGCGGCCGCAGCATCCTTACACGCAAGCGCTGGTGTCGGCATCACCGGCGCCGGGCCGCCGCAGCACCGGCCGCATCGTGCTGACTGGTGATCCGCCGAACCCCGCCGCGCGTCCGTCGGGCTGCGCCTTCCACCCGCGCTGCCGCCTTGCGACCGCGCGCTGCGCCGTCGAGGTGCCCGCGCTCACTGCGCTCGACGATCGGCGCCAGGTGGCCTGTCATCTCGTGACAGGCCCGCAATCGCAGACCCGGGATGCCGCGTGATGCTGCGCTATTTCGCGATCCGCTTCGCGCGCGCGCTGCTGACGATCGCGCTCGTCGTCACCTTCGCCTTCATCGTGCTCCGGTTGTCCGGCGATCCCGCGCTGATGATCATGGGACCGGAGGCGCCGCCCGAGGTCATCGCCGCGTTCCGCAAGGCCTGGGGCCTAGATCATCCGATCTGGATGCAATATCTCGACTACTTCAAGGCGATCGGCCAGGGTGAGTTGGGACGATCGATGCGTGACGGCCGGCCCGCGATCCAGCTCGTCATCGAGCGCATCCCGGCGACCTTGGCGCTGACGATTCCGGCATTCCTGGTCAAGGTCCTGCTCGGCATCCCCGCCGGCATCTATGCCGCGCTGCATCGGGGATCGGCGATCGACCGCGCGGTGATGATCACGGCGGTCGCAGGCTTCACGGTGCCGAGCTTCGTGCTGGCGCTGATCCTGGTGCTGATCTTTGCTGTCCAGCTCGGCTGGCTGCCCTCGGGTGGACAGGATTCCTGGCGCCACGCCATCCTGCCGATCGTGACGCTCGGCTTCGGCGGCGCCGCCGTGCTCGCCCGCTTCACGCGCAGCGCCATGCTTGAGATCCTCGGCCAGCCCTACATCCGCACCGCGTCGGCCAAGGGCGTGCCCTGGCGCAGGGTCATCACCGACCACGCGCTGCCGAATGCGGCGATTCCGACGGTCACCATTCTCGGCTTCATGGTCGGCAGCCTGATCGCGGGCGCCGTCGTGGTCGAGAGCGTGTTCTCCTGGCCCGGTGTGGGGCGATTGCTCGTCGTCGCCGTCGCCAACCGCGACCTTGCCGTCGTGCAGTGCATCCTGCTGCTGGTCGCGCTGACGATGGTCACGTCCAACCTGATCGTCGATTTCCTCTACGGCCTGCTCGATCCACGGCTGCGCAGCAAGGGAGCCGAGGCATGACCGACATCGCAATGAAGGCGCCGGCGGCGCGGCGGCTGCGCTGGCCGAACGTTCCCGTCTCTGTCACGATTGCCGTGTGTTGGATCCTGGCGATGCTGGTGCTGGCCATGTTCGCCGATCAGGTCGCTCCCTACGGCTTCACCAAGTTCGACCTGCGCAACCGCCTGGCCCTGCCGGGCAATGCCGCGCATTGGCTCGGCACCGACGAGCTCGGCCGCGACGTGCTGTCCCGATTGATCGTCTCGATCCGGATCTCGCTCCTGATCGCGTTCGGTGCCACCGCGATCTCCGCGATCGCCGGCACCACACTGGGCTTTCTCGCCGCGCATTTCCGCGGCCTGGTCGAACAATTCGTGCTGATGCTCGCCGACTTCCAAGCCAGCATGCCGTTCCTGATCCTGGCGCTGGCGGTGCTCGCCTTCTTCGGCAACTCGCTGCCGCTGCTGATCGGACTGATGGGCCTGTTCGGCTGGGAGCGCTATGCCCGCATCGCGCGCGGGCTTGCGATCTCGGCCAACGCGCAAGGCTACGCCGCGGCCGTCCGCCAGCTCGGTGCGACGCCGCAGCGGGTCTATCTCAGGCACATCCTGCCGAACATCGCCTCGACCTTGATCGTGTCGATGACGCTGGTGTTCCCGGAAGTGATCCTGCTGGAGTCCGGGCTGTCCTTCCTCGGCCTCGGCGTGCAGCCGCCGATGACCAGCCTCGGCAACATGGTCGGCTATGGCCGCGAATATCTGACGCGCGCGCCCTGGATCATGCTGGCCCCCGCGGCCACGATCGTGCTGACCACGCTTGCCGTGTCCATGATCGGCGACTGGCTGCGCGACAGGCTCGATCCGACGCTGCAATAGGCCTGCTCAGCGGCGGGCGTCGTGACCTGCCACGGCGGCCTGCTCGCAGGTGATCACGGCGTGGCCCGCCCGCTCATGCGCCAACGCCGTCCATTTCGACGCCTCCTGCAACCACAGGTCGCGGCGAGCCGGATCGCGCTCGGCCTCCTCGCGACAGCTCGATGCCGCGGCCAAACATGCCGATTTCCTGTCCATAAGCCATCGTCCGACACGTCAACGTCGATGGCACCAACATATGATAATGCGACTTGAGGTTGTTATCACGTTCGCACGATTCGCCGACTGCGACGCTTCCGCATGACGCGCCGACGATGCCGCGGGTTCCACCCGGCCCGCAGCCCCAAGTTCCCGGCCAATCGCAAAATTCGCCTGCCGCAATCCGGGACACAGATGGAACTTTTTTATGGCAATGGAACTTAACCCATGTCGCTGCCGCACGGCAGCGACACATGCAAACTCATTGGGGACCCAAGGTTGTGTTGCGGGGAGCATCAATGCGATTTGAGAATTCGACCGATGAAAGTCTGATGGCCTACTACGAAAGCGTCAGGAAGCAGGTTGCGGCCGACAGCCGGATTGGTGGTCCCTATCGGCTGGTGGGGGATCGGGCCAAGCAATATGCCCAGGAGCTTCAGGCTGAGATGCGCCGGCGGCAAATGCGGTTCACGCCGATCGAATGGCCGAACTGATCCGGCCCCTCAAAGATGAAGGGATGCGCGGCATCGCACGCATCCCTTCATCTCCTTCATATTCAAGTCCTTCAAATCACCAACCGACGGCGATCATTCCCACGACCAGTTCGAGAAATCGTTCTCGAACTGCGGCACGTCCTTCCAGACGCCCTTCAGCTTCTTGTTGATGATCGTGATCCACTGCGGCTGGAACAGGAATCCCGCCGCAGCGTCGGTCGCCAGCATGCGCTGGGCATCGCCGAGCAGCTTGGCGCGGTCCGCCTCGCCGGGCGCATCGACGATCGACTGGTACAGCTTGTTGAAGGCCTCGGAATGATAGCCGAAATAGTAGTTGCTGTCGGTGAATTTCACCAGATCGAACGGCTCGACGTGCGAGACGATGGTCAGGTCGAAATCGTGCGGGCCGTTGAAGACTTGCGAGAGCCACGCCGCCCATTCGAGGTTCTCGATCTTGGCGACGATGCCGGCCTTGGCAAGCTGGGCCGCGAGCACCTCGCCGCCCTGGCGCGCATAGGCCGGCGGCGGCAGCCGCAGGCTGAGCTGCAGCGGCGTGGTGACACCGGCCTCGGCGAGAAGCTTCTTGGCCTTCTCAGGGTCGTAGGGGTTGATGTCGGTGGTATCGACATAGCCGAGCGAGCCCGGCACGTAGAAGCTGCCGATCGGCGTTCCCAAGCCTTCGACGGCGCCTTCGATCATGGCCTTGCGGTCGATCGCCGCCAGGATGGCGCGGCGGACGCGGACGTCGTCGAGCGGCTTCTTCTTGTTGTTGATGGTGACGATGGTCTTGGCCTTCGAGCCGCCGATCAGCACGGTGAAGCGCGGATCGGACTTGAACTGCGCCAAGCTGCGCGCCGACGTGCCGCGCGGGAAAGCCTCGACGTCGCCCGACAACAGCGCGGCGACCTGCGCGGCCGGATCGGAGATGAAGCGGATCGTCACCTTCGACAGCTTGACCGCGGCCGCGTTGCGATAATCGGGCCATTTGTTCAAGGTCAGCGACGAGCCCTTGGCCCATGCGCCCAGCGTGTACGGCCCGGTGCCGACCGGCTGCGTCACGTTGGTCGGCGCGCTCTTCGGCTCCACGATCGACGCGGAGGCCTGCCCGAGCAGGAACGGCAGGTTCGGCTCCGAATACTTCATGGTCACCACGACCGTGTCCGGATCCGGCGCCGCGACCTGCTCCATCGCCTGGAACACCGCCTTGTCCTTGTTGGTGCTGTTGGCGGCACCGGCGCGTTCGAAGGTGAACTTCACCGTCGAGGAATCGAACGCCTCGCCATTCTGGAATTTCACACCCTTGAGGAGCTTGAACGTGTAGCTCTTCAGGTCGGGCGAGGCCTGCCAGCTCTGCGCCAGCAGCGGCGACACCGAGCCGTCCTCGTTGATCTTGGTTAGCGTCTCGTAGACGTTGTAGAGCGTCACCTCGGCAATTGCCGCGGCAGCCGCGTTGGTCGGATCGAGACCCGGCGGCTCCAGGGTCATGCCGACGATGACGCTGTCCTTTTTCTGGGCCGCGACCGGCGACGCAACGGCCGCGACGAGCGCAGCCAAGGCAATGATGGATAGTCTTCTGAACATTGTTTGTTTCTCCCGGACTGAACCAAATTACGCGTCA
The DNA here is from genome assembly GCF_021088345.1 of Bradyrhizobium ontarionense. Lineage (NCBI taxonomy): Bacteria > Pseudomonadati > Pseudomonadota > Alphaproteobacteria > Hyphomicrobiales > Nitrobacteraceae > Bradyrhizobium > Bradyrhizobium ontarionense. The sequence goes on from NZ_CP088156.1 coordinate 3,570,482, forward strand.
AAGCTGATCGGATACAAGAGGCAGGTGTTCCGGCGCGGCCAGCGCCGGCAGCGTCATCACGTTTTCCGCCTTGTGGCAGGCCGCAGAATGTTGCCCGGTGAGCGCCCGCAAGGCCGGCGCCGTCTCGCGGCAATGCGCGTCGGCGAGCGGACAGCGCGGCGCGTAGGCGCACCCGGCCGTACCGACGGATTGCGATGCGATCGCAGCCCCCTCGCGTCGGCGTCTGACGGCGCCGGCCTGCGCCCGCGGCACCGCGTCCAACAGCGCGCGCGTGTAGGGATGGGCGCACTGGCCGAACAAATCCTCGGGCCGTCCCCGCTCCACGATGCGGCCGAGATACATCACCGCGACCTCGTCGCAGAGATAGTCGACGACCGCGAGATCATGGCTGATCAGCACATAGCTCAGGCCGAACTGCTCCTGCAGGTCCTGCATCAGGTTGAGCACCTGCGCCTGCACCGAGACGTCGAGTGCCGAGACCGGCTCGTCGGCGACGATCAGCTTCGGCTGGGTGATCAGCGCGCGCGCGATGGCGATGCGCTGGCGCTGGCCGCCGGAGAACTCATGCGGATATTTGTCGATGTCGGCGTCGCGCAACCCGACCTGGCGCAGCGCGGCCGCGACCCGCGTTCGCAGCTCGTCCCTGCCCGGCTTTTCCAATGCCGTCAGCGGCTCGGCGACGATGCGCGCGATGGTCTGGCGCGGATCGAGCGATCCGTAGGGATCCTGGAACACCATCTGGAAGTCGCGGCGGGCGCGCCGCAGCTCATCCGCTGATAGTTGATCGAGATCGCGTCCCGCCATCAGCACCGATCCCGACGACGGCCGCTCCAGTGCCATGATCAGCCGCGCCAGGGTCGACTTGCCGGAGCCGGACTCGCCGACGATGCCGAGGCTCCTGCCGGGCATCACTGTGAGCGATACGCCGTTGAGCGCGAGCACCTGTCCGGGCGGCCGCAGCAGGCTTTCGCGCGGCAGCGCATAGCGCTGCATGAGATCTTTGACCTCGAGCAGCGGCGTCTCGGCCGCGATTTGCGTCGCCATGCTCAAGCGATGACTCCCACCGGATCACGGGTGAGCGCGACATCGGTCCGGATGCAACGGACGCCGTGCCCTGCGCCGATCTCGACCGCAGGCGGCAGTGCCGCGCGGCAGGCGTCGATGACCAGCGTACAGCGATCGGCGAACGGACAGCCGGCCGGAAGATCGGCCAGCTCGGGCACGGTGCCGGCGATGGTGGCGAGCCGCGTGCCCTTGCGGGCGCCGAGGCGCGGCCGCGCCCGGAACAGGCCCTGCGTGTAGGGATGGCCCATGCGCGAGAACACGGCGTCCGTCGTGCCGCTCTCGACGACCGTCCCGCCATACATCACGATCATGCGCTGCACATTCTCGGCGATGACGCCGAGATCGTGCGAGATCAGGATCATCGCCATGCCCCGCTCGGCCACGAGATCGGCAATCAGATCGAGGATCTGGCGCTGGATCGTGACGTCGAGCGCCGTGGTCGGCTCGTCCGCGATCAGCACGTCCGGCTTGCAGGCCAGCGCCATCGCAATGGTGACGCGCTGGCGCTGGCCGCCTGAGAACTGATGCGGATAGGCATCGAAGCGCCTGACGGCGTCGGGCAGTCCGACCCGGTCCAGCAAGGCGATTGCCTGCCGCCGCGCGTCGGCCGCCGAGCAGCCGGTGTGGCGCAGCAGCGGCTCCGCCACCTGATGGCCGATCGTGTGCATCGGGTTCAGCGCCGTCATCGGCTCCTGGAAGATCATGCTGATGCGGTTGCCGCGCAGCTTGCAGTAGTCAGCATCATCAAGGCCGACCAGCTCACGGCCGTCGAGCTTGATGCTGCCGCTGACGACGGCGCTGTCCGGCAACAGTCCCATCAGGGCCAGCGCCGTGATCGACTTGCCGCAGCCGGACTCGCCGACGATGCCGAGAGTCTCGCCACGACGAAGCGTGAAGGACACCCCGCGCACGGCCTTGGCCGGGCCGCGGCTGGTGTCGAGCTGGATGCCGAGACCGGCGACATCGAGCAGAACCTGATCGCTCGCGCTCATCGCTGCCTCGCCAAACGAGGATCGAGCAGGTCGCGCAGCCCATCGCCGAGCAGATTGAGGCCGAGCACAGCCAGCGCGATCGCCGCGCCTGGATACACCGCGAGGCTCGGCGACTGGAACAGCAGCGTCTGCGCATCGTTCAGCATGCGGCCCCAGGATGGCTGCGGCGGCTGCGTGCCGAGGCCTAGATAAGAGAGCGCAGCTTCCGCCAGGATCGCCAGCGCGAACTGGATCGTGGCCTGCACGATCAGGATCGACAGCACGTTCGGCAGCACGTGCTCGACGGTGATGCGGAAGCGGCCCTTGCCGGCGGCGCGCGCGGCGAGAATGAACTCCCTCGTCCAGACCGCGCCGGCCGAGCCGCGTGTCACGCGGACGAACACCGGAATCTGGAAGATCCCGATGGCGGTGATCGAGGTCGCCATGCCCGGCCCGATCACCGCGGCCAGCATGATCGCCGACAGCACCGCCGGAAACGCGAAGGTGAAATCGCTGAAGCGCATGATCAGCTCCTCGCTCCAGCCGCGCTGTGCGGCTGCGATCAGCCCGAGGCCGACGCCGCAGGTCAGGCCGATCCCGACCGCGATGATGCCGACGAGAATGGTCGCGCGCGCGCCGACCAGCAGCAGCGAGACGATGTCGCGGCCGAGCACGTCGGTGCCGAGCCAGTGCGCCGATGACGGCGGCCGCAGCTTGGCGGCGACGTCGATCTCGTAGGCCGACCACGGCGTCCAGATCAGCGACAGCAGCGCGGCGCCGAGCACCAGCAGGCACAGCAGGCCGCCGACGACGAAGCTGCGGTGGCGCAGCGCGCGGCGCCAGAAGCCGTTGCCGGCCGGCGCCATGCTCGGCATGGCTGGGGCGATGACGGACGAACTCACAACTCGTGAACCTTGATGCGCGGATCGATCACGGCATAGAGCACGTCGACCACGAAATTGACTGTGATGACCATCGCCGCCAGCAGCATGACGCAGTTGCGCACCACGATCAGGTCGCGGTTGGCGATGGACTGGAAGATCAGCCGGCCCAGGCCCGGCAGATAGAACACGTTCTCGATCACGATGGTGCCGGCCAGCAGATTCGCGAACTGCAGCCCCATCACGGTCAGCACCGGGATCATCGCGTTGCGCAGCACATGCTGCCACAGCACCTCGCGCTTCGTCAGGCCCTTGGCCCGCGCCGTGCGCACGAAATCCTCGCGCAGCACGTCGAGCACCGCCGAGCGCGTCACCCGCGCCAGGATCGCGGCCTGCACCACCGCGAGCGCAACCGCGGGCAGCAGCAGCGATTTGAAGCCGGGCCACAGCCCCTCCTCCCAGCCGGGGAAGCCGCCCGCCGACAGCCATTGCAGCTTCACCGCGAACAGAAGAATGAGGAGAATGGCGAACCAGAAATTCGGCAGCGCGATGCCGATCTGGGTCAGCGACATCACGCCGACGTCGCCGATGCGATTGTGGTTCGCGGCGGTGTAGATACCGGCCGCGAGTGCCAGAACCGTGGTGAGCAGCATCGCCAGGATCGCGAGCGGAATGGTCATCGCCAGCCGCTCGCGGATCAGCTCGGCCACCGGCGTCCCATAGGCGTAGCTGTTGCCGAGATCACCGACCAGGAGGCCGCCAAGCCAATGCAGATAGCGGTAACCGAGTGGCTGATCCAGCCCGAGCTTGACCGTGAGCGCCCGCACCGCATCCGGCGAGGCATCGGCGCCCATCAGCATCTGCGCGGCGTTGCCCGGCAAGGCGTCGAGCACCAGGAAGATGATCAACGACGCGCCGACCAGGGTCGCCAGCAAGGTCACGCAACGCCGCAGCAGAAAGACGCTCATCCTAGTGCTCCGATTCCGGAGTTCGCATCATATTGCCGCACCTCCATGGACGAACTTCGGAATCGAAAAGCACGCGCAGACGATTGATTCTCGTGCGGCGTTGAAACCTGAAGTGCTGATGCAGAAGGCCGAACAAATGACCAGAACTTCAAATCCGCCGCACGAAGGGTCTCAGCTCTCACACGTCCCACCGCACGATCCAACATGTCCGGTTGCCCGATGCAAGCCCTCTGCCAAGCCCCCTGACAAGCCCCCTGACGTGGCGCCTGCCTCTCGACCCGGCCAGCGGGCAAGCAGGTCGTGCGATGCCTCGAACAGCGCGCTTGCGCGCAAGAGCTCGGCGTCCGCGCGGAAACGGCCCACGAGCTGAAGTCCGATCGGAAGGCCGTCACGGCCAAATCCGCAAGGCAGGCTGATGGCCGGATGGCCGGTCATGTTGAACGGCATCGTCCAGGGAAACCAGTGTGGCCGGACATTGTCGAAGCTGCGTCCGTCGATCTCGATGGTCCCGAACAGGTCCTGGTCGATCGGCAGCGCCGTCCGGGTCAGGGTCGGCATCGCCAGCAGGTTGCCCCGGGCAAGAAGCGCCTGCACGCGGCGGAACAGCGACGTGCGCTCGAACATCGCCTGCTGGTAGTCCACGCCGCTGACATCAGCCGCCAGCGCGAGCTGCTTGAGGAACGCCTCGCTCAGGACGTTCCCGTGCTCGGACGCCAGCTTCTCGAAGCGGGCCTTCCAGACGGTGTGGTTGATGGCCCGCCACGTCGGCTCGATGTCGAAATCCGCGCCGGAAAACTCCTCGAGCTCCGCACCGAGACCCGCCAGCCGATCCAGTGCGGCCTTGAAGGCCTCGGCGACATCGGCCGCGACCGGTCGCCCCGGCGGCGACAGGCAGAACAGCACCTTCTGTCCGCGCAGATCGCCGCGCGGCGCGGCGGCGGCCGGGAAATCCGGCACGGGAATACCAATCGACCAGGGATCGGAAGCGTCCTCACCCGCCATCGCCTGCATCATCAGGGCGGTATCGGCAACCGTCCGCGTGGTCGGCGTCAAATAGGTCTGGTTGCCGAAGACATCCTGCGCCTGGCTGTGCGCGATGACGCCGTTGCTCTGCTTCAGTCCGACGACACCGTTGCAAGCCGCAGGAATGCGCGTCGACCCGCCGCCATCGGTCGCAACTGCGAGCGGCGCGATGCCGCTTGCCACCGCGACGGCCGCGCCGCCGCTCGAGCCGCCGCTGGAACGCCGCGCGTCCCATGCGTTGCGGGTCCGGCCGAACAGTGGCGAGTCGGTCAGGCACTTGCTGCCGAACTCCGGTGTCGTGGTCTTGCCGATCAGGATCGCACCTTGTGCACTCAGCCGGGCGACCGCTACGGCGTCCTGATCGGGGACATTGTCCGCATAGGGCACCGCGCCGAAGGTGGTGCGGACGCCCTTGGTGTTGACGATATCCTTCACCGTGAACGGGATACCTTCCAACGACCGACCCGGCTCGCCGCTCATGATCCGCCGCTCGGCGTCCTTCGCCTGCGCCAGGGCGCGGTCCGCGCAGATCGTGATGAAGCAGTTGAGATCGGGCTGCAGCCGCTCCGCCCGTGCAAGGACGGCGGCGACGATCTCGACCGGCGAAATCCGTTTGCGAGCGATCAAGTCGCGCAGGTCGGCTGCGGAGTGAAGGCAGAGGTCATCACTCATCGTCAGGTCATTCTCTCCGGCGCCGCCGCGTTGCGGCGCATTGACAGCGAGAATGACACTCATATTAAGCTGCCGTCCAATACGAACGATAGCGCCAACCCATACGTTTTCGGTATGCCAATGGATCTTCGTCGGCTTCGTTATTTCGTCGCCGTGGCTGAAGCGCGCAGCGTCGGCAAAGCCGCAGAGCGGCTGCGGATGGCCCAACCGCCGCTTTCCGTCCAAATTCGGAAGCTGGAGTCCGAAATCGGCACCGCTCTGTTCCGCCGAGATGCCCGCGGCATGGATCTGACCGAGGCCGGCCAGGCCCTGCTTTCGCGCGCGAGCGCTGCACTGGCCCTTGCCGAGGAGGGCGCCGAATCCGCGCGTGCCGTGGCGGCCGGACGGCGCGGACGGCTCGCCGTCGGCTACATGTTCGTGCTGGCCAATGCGGTTCTGCCCAGGCTGGTGCCGGAGTTGCGGCGGTCACTGCCGGAAGTGGATCTCGAATTCGTCGAGTTGAGCGCGTCGACGCGCGAGGCCCGGCTGCTCGATCGCACCGTGACGGCCGCCCTGTGCATGCCCGCAATCCGCCATCCGGAGATTCAGGCGGTGCAGATCGGGTCGCAGCCTCTCAGGCTTGCATTGCCGGCCCGATCCTCCCTCGCCCGCCTGACCGCCGTGCCGGTGAGCAGGTTGGAGGGACGCCCCCTCGTCAGCCTGCCGAGACCGGACGAAGAGCCCGCCTCGTCGGCGGTGGCGGCCCTGCTTCGACGGCACGGGGTTGTCATGCCGATCAGCAGCCGGGTCGAGACGGTGCATTCGGCCATGAGCCTCGTCCTCGCCGGCGAAGGTCTCGCCATTCTTCCGGCCTGCGCGGCGCTCGGCGCGCCGCGCGGCATCGTCTTCAGACCTTTCCTGGACGCGACCGATGCGATCGAAATCGCGGTGTGCTGGCGGCGGGATTTCGAGAGCCCGCTGATTCGAGATTTCCTCAAATGCGCCGGGAAGGCGGTGGCGCGGCTGTGATGCGATGGCCCCTCCCGGAGCAGGGCTGGTCGCCGCGAGCCGTCGTTGCATCATGGCTTCTGCTTTGCCGCATGATCGAAGAAGCGGATCAGAGCCGCGCTGACCTCGTCCGGGCTTTCCTCCGGCATGTAGTGGCCGCAATCGGCGATGACGCCGCCTTCGACATTTACTGCCAACTGCCTCATTGCCTCGACCAGACCGGGACCGACGCCGCGCTCGGCACCCAGCGCGAGCACCGGCATCGGCAGCAGGCGCAGGCTCCGCGCCCGATTGGCGGCGACGCCCTCCGTACTGAAGGCCTCCTGGTAGTAACGTGTTGCCGCACGGATCGCGCCGGGAGCCGCCAGCTGCCGCGCATATTCCGCGATGTCGCCGGGACCGATCGCCCAGGGCTTCACCGCCTTGGCGCGGAACAGCCAGGTCAGGAACGCACGCTCCCGCCCCGTGATCAGCATCTCCGGAAGATCGTCGAGCCGATTGAAGGCAAAATGCCACGCCCTCAGGTTGGCCTCCTCGGGCGGAAGATCGCTGCGCGGCGACGACAATCCGGGCACCAGCGCATCCATCATCGCAAGCCGCCTGATATCGCCGGGCCAGTCGGCGGCATAGGCGTAGCCGATCCAGGCTCCGACATCATGACCGGCGACGTCGATCGGGCCCGCGTCGAGCAGACCGAGCCCGGCAGCGAAGGCATGAATGTCGGCCGCGACGGTCGTGAGGTCGTAGCCGGTCGCGGGCCGCTCGGAGTCACCCATGCCGCGCGGATCCACCGCAATGACGCGCCGCCCGGCCTCTGCGAGGCGCACCATGACGTGCCGCCACGCGTACCAGCTCTGCGGCCAGCCCGGCAGCAGCAGCACCGGCGCACCAGCGCCGCCCTCGACATAATGCAGCCGCACGCCGTTCGCAGCCGCTGTGCCGTGACGAAAATCTGCCGAGGACGCGGTCGGGTGGAAAAGAGCCGAGGCCTTCATTTGGAAACATCCATTTTCTAATTTGACACAGCAAGGTCAGCGAGCTTGGTCAAGCAAAGTCAGTCGAGCAGGCGCAGCGCCTCGATACAGATCGCGGCCATTTCGGCCTGCCGGCGGCCGCTCTTGCCGACGACGCGCATGCCCTGGATGACGCAGAGCAGCAGACGCGCTGTCGCCTCGGGATCGATCCGCGCGGCGATCGAGCCATCGGCATGCCCCTCCCGGAGGAAACGGAGCAGGCGCGCTTCATGCGTGGCCAGGATCTTCGTCAGCCGTTCGCGCAGCGCCGGGTCGGAGCCCGCGAACTCCATCAGCGTGCCGATCACGAGGCATCCGGTCCGTCCGGTCTCGCCGTGGCTAGTCTCGGCATAGGACTTCAGGACGGCCGCCACACGTTCCCGGCCGGTGCGCGCCGACGCCAGCAAATCGTCCAGCCGCCGCGTCCGCCGCTCGACATAGCGGTCGAGCGCAGCCATCAGCACGCCGCGCTTGTCGCCGAACGCCTTGTAGATGCTGCCCGAGGTCAGCCCCAGCGCCGTGTTGAGGTCGGCCACCGAGGTCGCGCTGTAGCCGAGCCGGCTGAAGACGGTGATCGCCTTGTCCAGCACGACGTCCATATCGAACTCGCGCGGGCGCCCCGGTGTTCGCTGCGGTGGTACGGAACTGCTCATGGTCACCCCTAATTAGGCTATGATCATTTCCGAATCAAGTCCGACTTGAAGCGGTAATTCCCCCCTCCCGCCCTTTGATCCGTATCAACTGATCGCTTCGAGGAAAAACGATGATGGGAACACATGTCAGCAAGGGTGGCCGCCTCGACCATGGTTCCTGAACGTATCGAGCCCCACCCGCGGGCAACGCCGCCGGGTCAGACCGGCTTTGTCTGGGGCGCATCCACCTCCGCCTTCCAGGTCGAGGGCGCAGCGCATCTCGATGGTCGGAGCGACAGCATCTGGGATGTCTATCTGCGCGCCCCCGGCCGGACAAAGGACACGGCCGAGACGGCTTGCGACCACTATCATCGCTATGCCGAGGACGTGGCGCTGATGCGCGAGCTAGGCCTGGGCGCCTACCGCTTCTCGATCGCCTGGCCGCGGGTGCTGCCGCAGGGACGCGGCGCAGCGAACGAAGCCGGCCTCGCCTTCTATGATCGGCTGATCGATGCGCTGCTCGCCGCCGGCATCGAGCCCTGGCTGTGCCTCTATCACTGGGACCTGCCGCAGGCGCTCGATGATCTCGGCGGCTGGCAGAACCGCGACATCGCCGGCTGGTTCGCCGACTATGCCGGGCTGGTGGCGCGGCGCTACGGCGATCGCGTCAAGCGCTTCGCGACCTTCAACGAGCCCTGCGTGTTCACGCTGTTCGGCTACGGCCTCGGCTGGCATGCGCCGGGCGTGGCCGACAAGGCGGCGCTGCACAAGGCCATTCATCACGTCAATCTCAGCCATGGCCGCGCCGTCGACGTGCTGCGCAGCGATGTCAGCGACGCCTCGATCGGCGCGATCCACAACCGCCAGCCGTGCTATCCCGCGACGAGCAACCCGGCAGACGCCGCGGCGGCCCTGCGGCTCGCCGCCTATTGGAACGACGCCTTTCCGTTCCCGCAAGCGTTCGCCTGCTATCCGCCGGACCTGGCGGACGCGGTCGCGCCCTACATCGTGCCCGGCGACATGGCGCAGATCGCACGGCCCGTCGACTGGTTCGGGCTCAATCACTATTCCCCGCACTACGTCAAGGCCGACACCAACCTGATCGGCGCCGGCTTCGGCGCTGCACCGGACACCGTGCCGCGCAGCGCGATCGGCTGGCCGGTGGTGCCCGACGCGTTCCGCGACACGCTCATGGACATCCATCAGCGGTTCCAGCTTCCGATCTACGTGCTGGAGAACGGCACGGCCGCCGCCGACGTGATCGATCCCACGGGCCATATCCAGGATGACGGCCGGATCAGCTATCTCAGGGCCTACACGGCCGCGATGGAACAGGCGATCCGGGCCGGGGCCGACGTGCGCGGCTATTTCGTGTGGTCGCTGCTGGATAATTTTGAATGGGGAGCGGGCTATTCGCAGCGCTTCGGCATTGTCTATGTCGACCACGCCACGCAGCGCCGCATTCCCAAGGCGTCTGCGCGGTGGTATGCGGACACGATCGCGGCACGGCGGGCCCTGGCGCACGCCAGCGAGCCGCGCAAATTGACGGAAAGCGGCTGAGGAATGAGCGATCGCGTTCTTCTGGGGGATATCGGTGGCACCAATGCACGTTTTGCGCTGCTCGACGGCGGCTCGATCGGCGAGGTCGCGCACCTGAAGGTCGCCGACTTTCCCACCATTATCGATGCGATCACGGATTTCCTTTCACGCGACGCTGCAGGCGGCCCGCCCTCGGCGGCCGTGCTGGACATTGCCGGCCCGATCGAACGCAATCGCGGCATGCTGACCAACAGCACCTGGGTGATCGATGGTGCCGAGCTGGCCGCGCGCTTCAATCTCCGCTCCGCAAAGCTGCTCAACGATTTCGAGGCCGTCGGCTGGTCGCTGTCCGCCTTGCATCCGGATGATTTGTTTCCGCTCGGCGGCAGCGCAGCCGTTGCGGGTGCGCCGATGCTGGTGATCGGCCCGGGCACCGGGTTCGGCGCTGCCTGCTATCTGCCCGGCGACGGCCGCCCGACGGTTGCCGTCACCGAGGCCGGCCATGCCACGCTGCCGGCCACCACGGCGCGCGAGGCCGCCGTGCTGGCGAAGATGCGCGAACGCTTCGGCCATGTCTCGATCGAACGCGCGCTGTCGGGCATGGGTCTCGCGAACGTCTACCACGCGATCGCGGCCGTCGACGGCGCCGCGGTGCCGCAGCGTGACGCGGCGGCCATCACGAGCGCCGCGCTCGACGGCAGTTGCGCGACCAGCCGCGCCACACTGGACATGTTCTGCGCCTGGCTCGGCGCCGTTGCCGGCAATCTCGCGCTGACCTTCTGCGCCCGCGGCGGTGTCTACATTGCCGGCGGCATTCCGCCGCGCTTTCCCGACTACTTCGCAAAGTCCGATTTTCGCAGGCAGTTCGAGAGCAAGGGGCGTTACGACAGCTATCTGCGTCCGATCCCTGTTCATCTGGTGACCAAGCCCGACATCAGCTTCCTCGGCCTGAAATCGTTCTTCGAGGCCGGCGTGGCTGCGAGCGGCGGCTCGGCCGCCGCCAGATGAGCGACATCGTCACGATCACGCCGAACCCGGCCGTCGACGTCTCGACCACCGTCGAGAAGATCGTGCCCGTGGCCAAGCTGCGCGGCACGACGCAACGGCGCGATCCCGGCGGCGGCGGCATAAACGTCGCCCGCGTCATCACGCGCCTCGGGGGTGATGTCACCGCGCTCTATCCCGTCGGTGGTCCGACCGGACAGCTGTTGAAGCAGCTCGTGGAGAAGGAAGGCGTCACCGGCCGCACCTGGACCACCGCCGAGGATACACGCGAGGACTTCTTCGTCCAGGAGCGCGCCACCGGCCAGCCCTACCGCTTCATCCTGCCGGGACCGACACTGACCGCGGCCGAGTGGCAGGCTGGCCTCACCCTGCTCGCGGGCCTGGATCCCTTCCCGCGTTTCGTGATCGGCAGCGGCAGCCTGCCGCACGGCGTGCCCACCGACTTCTACGCGCGTGTTGCCCGGCTTGCACGGTCACGCGGCGCTCAGTTCGTGCTCGATACCTCGGGCCCTGCTTTGGCAGCGGCAGTCGCTGGCGGCGTCGACCTGATCAAGCCGTCGCTCCGCGAGATGCAGGAGTTCGTCGGCGGCGAGCTTCCCGATGCAATGGCGTGGGAAGACGCGGCGCGGACGCTGGTCACGACCGGCAAGGCCGGCACGGTCGCGCTGACCATGGGCCATCTCGGCGCGCTGCTGGTGACATCAGACCGCGTGTTGCGCGCTCAGCCGCTGACGATGGTGCCGGTCAACGCCGTCGGCGCCGGCGACAGCTTTCTCGGCGCGCTGGTGGCAAAGCTCGCGGCAGACGTGCCGCTCGAAGACGCGTTCCGCTTTGCGGTCGCGGCCGGCGCCGCGGCGCTGCTGCGCACCGGCACCGCGCTGTGCGCCCCCGCCGACATCAGCCGCCTGCTTGCTGACGTGCGGCTTCAGACGGCGTGACATCGGCCTTGGCATCGCCGTTGAGCCGATCGAGCGAGAGCAGCAACCCGCCGACGCGCTCCAGCGACGACATCCACTCGGCGACGCGGCTGAAATTGTCCACCATCCAATTGAACGAGCCCTGCACCAGCGTGAACGCAGCGGCGGCCTGGGTGAGTTCGCCCAGCGTCATCTGATCGGCGAGGAACTTCGGCGCGCACAGCACGAGGCCGATGATCGGCGCAATCAGCGTGTTCAGATGAGACACCAGGGTGTTGCGCATCAGCTGCCAGCACAACCGCTTCCATTGCTGGATCGTGCGGTCGAGCGCCAGCCAGATGCCCGCAATGACACCGCGCTCCTCCTGCTTGGGCGTGATGCCTTCACCGATGTCGCGCAACAGATGCGCCGCGGTGATCAGCTCCGACTCGACCTGGTTTTTGGTCTGGATGACGCGGGTGAGCGGCGAGCCGACCCACAGCATCGCCCCGGTCACCAGCCCGGAATAGACGACGACGCTGACCACCAGATAGCCCGGAATCCAGAGCTGCAGCCCGGCCACGGCGAAGCCGATGGATCCGCCGACCTGCCACAGCACTTGCACGAACACGATCGCCGTCAGCAGCGAGGAGATCACACTGACCGCGAAGTCGATCGGCGCATCGGTGGCGATGCGGATGTCCTCGGCAATGCGGTACTCGGGAATCTTCAGATCGCCCTGCACCGTCGCGAGCCGCGCATAGCGGTCGTTCTCGACCCAATAATTGATCACCTTGGCGCTCAGCCATTGCCGCCAGTTGCGTTGCATCGCCATGCGGCCCCATACCGAGATGATCGCCAGCACGACGCTCGCCAGAGCAAGCGGGATCAGCAGATAAGCCTGCTGACGCAGCCGCGTCGGATCGCGGCCTTCCAATGCGTCGAAGAAATCCCTGTTCCAGTAATTGAAGCGGAACTGGACGTAGAGCTGAAGCACCACGAGGGCGACCAGGGCGGCGCAGAGCAGCCAGACCCGCCATGCCGTCGATCCGAGCCAGAACTGCTGCGCCGTTAGCCAGAATCGCGACCATTCGCGATTGCCGTCCTCGTTCTCGTCGTCGGACATCATTTTGGGCCGGAATTCCTGCAGTTCATGGGCTGTGGGCCGCCTTTGCTGGAGGAACTTCTACCATAAACGTGATCTAAGTAGCTCCCCGGCCGCCGCGCTTGATCTTCCGCAAGGTATGCGCCGCGTAACGCGACAAACTTAATGTCTGCGCTGCGATGCGGGAGATCACCGATGACGGCACCAGGCTACATCCGCTGGTTCAAGGATCTCCGTATCGAGGACGTCCCCGACGTCGGCGGCAAGACGGCGTCGCTCGGCGAGCTCTATTCGGCGCTGACGTCGCAAGGGGTGCGCGTGCCCAACGGCTTCGCACTGACGGCCGCCGCCTATCGCGATGCCTTGCGCGCCACCGGAGCCGACGACGCGCTGCGCCAGCTGCTCGCGGGCCTCGACAAGCGGCGCATCGCCGATCTCGCCAAGCGGGCGGCGAAAGCGCGCGCGATCGTATTCGCGGCGACCGACCGCGACGATCTGCGCCGCGAGGTGGCAGAGGCCTACAAGCAGCTGGAGCAGGAGTATGGCCGGGGCGTCGCGGTCGCCGTGCGCAGCTCGGCCACCGCCGAGGACCTGCCGAATGCCAGCTTCGCCGGCCAGCATGAGAGCTTTCTCAACATTCGCGGGCCTAAGGATCTGTTCGAGGCCTGCCGCCGCTGCTTCGCCTCGCTCTACACCGACCGCGCGATCTCCTACCGCGTCGACAACGGCTTCGCGCACGACAAGGTCGCGCTGTCGGTCGCCGTGATGAAGATGGTGCGCTCGGATCGCGCCGCCAGCGGCGTGATGTTCTCGCTCGACACCGAAAGCGGTTTTCGCGATGTCGCCTTCATCACCGGCGTCTACGGCCTCGGCGAGACCATCGTGCAGGGCACGGTCGACCCGGACGAGTTCTACGTCCACAAGCCGACCTTCGCGGCAGGCTTCCGCAGCGTGCTGTCGCGCCGGCTCGGCGCGAAGGACAAGCGCATGGTCTATGCGAAGACCAGCGCGCGCGGCGCCACCACGCGCAACGAGGCGACGCCGCCGGCCGACCGGGCAAGATTCTGCATCAGCGATGCCGACGTGCTGGAGCTGGCTCAGGCCACCATCGTCGTCGAACAGCACTACTCGCAGAAGGCCGGACGGCCGACGCCGATGGACATCGAATGGGCCAAGGACGGCCGCGACGGCGCGCTCTACATCATCCAGGCCCGTCCGGAGACGGTGGCATCTCAGCGCCGGCCCGAGATGGTCGAAACGCACGTGCTGAAAAAGACCGGCAAGGTGCTGGCGACGGGCCGCGCCGTCGGCGAGAAGATCGCCGCCGGCAAGATCCGCTTGGTCCGTACGGCGAAAGACCTGCGCGCGTTCCGGCCCGGCGAGGTCCTGGTCGCCGCATCGACCAGCCCGGACTGGGAGCCGGTGATGAAGACGGCGGCCGCGATCGTCACCGATCACGGCGGCCGCACCTGCCATGCCGCGATCATCGCCCGCGAGCTCGGCGTGCCCGCGGTGGTCGGCACCGAAGACTTCACGCGGCGCGCCAAGACCGGCGCCACCGTCACCGTCTGCTGCGCCGAAGGCGATGCCGGCCATGTCTACGAAGGCGCGCTGCCGTTCGAGGTCGAGCGCATCGCGATCGACAAGCTCGAGCGGCCGCGCACCGAGATCATGGTCAATCTCGGCAATCCCGAGCTCGCCTTCAAGACCGCGCTGCTGCCGAACGACGGCGTTGGCTTGGCGCGCATGGAGTTCATCATCAACCAGTCGATCGGCATCCACCCGATGGCGCTGGCGGCGCCCGACAAGGTCACGGCGGCGAAGGACCGCGCGACGATCAAGCGGCTGACCGCGCGCTACAAGAAGCCGGCCGATTTCTTCGTCGAGCGGCTGTCGGAAGGCGTCGGCACCATCGCCGCCGCGTTCCACCCACGCCCGGTCATCATCAGGCTGTCGGACTTCAAGACCAACGAATATGCCAGCCTGATCGGCGGCCGCGATTTCGAGCCCAGGGAAGAGAACCCCATGCTCGGCTTCCGCGGCGCGGCGCGCTATGCGCACCCGGCCTACGCCGCCGGCTTCGCGCTGGAATGCGCGGCGTTGCGGCGGGTGCGCGACGCGATGGGCTTACGAAATCTGAAAATCATGATCCCGTTCTGCCGCCGCGTCGAGGAGGCGCGCAAGGTGATCGCGGCGATGGCCGGGCACAGCCTGGTGCGTGGCGAGAACGGGCTCGAGATCTACATGATGTGCGAAATCCCGAACAACGTGATCCTGATCGACGAGTTCGCCAAGCATTTCGACGGCTTCTCGATCGGCTCCAACGACCTCACCCAACTCACGCTCGGCGTCGACCGCGATTCCGACATCGTCGCGTTCGATTTCGACGAGCGCGATCCCGGCATGCTGGCGATGCTGAAGCTGGCGGTCGAGGGCGCGCATCGCAACCATCGCCATGTCGGCATCTGCGGCGAGGCGCCGGCCAACTATCCGGAGGTCGCGCGCTATCTCGCCGAGCTCGGCATCGACTCCATCAGCGTCAATCCGGCGAGCATCGTGCGCACCATGGAGATCGTCCGCACCGCGGAGCGGGAGCTCGCACCGCGCGCGCCGCAGGCGCTGGCGAGCTGATCATCGCCGCAGCTCAAGAACCGGTCTTGAAGAAGTCCAGCACGGTGGAAGCGCCGCCGATGACGTCGCCGCTGCCATAGAGGCTTGCCAGGAACGTTCCGCGGTGGCTGGCGCCGGTGACCGCGACGCCTTGCGCAAAGTGGCCGTCGGCTGCCAGCGGCATCTTGACGAGGCTCGGCGGCAGCGCCTCATCGACAAGGCCGTAGTAGTACCGCATCGGCGAGTCATAGTCCCAATAGGTCGCACTGTTGCCGGCCAGGCGGCGCAGGAAGCGGCTGTTGGTGTCGTGGGTGAAGCGATCGAAGAAGCCATCGACCAGCAGATCCGAGGGCTGAGGCACCGATTTGCTGAACGTCTCGTCCATGCTGTAGTCCGACCAGTATTTCTCGGCGAGCGCGAGGTGCTGTGGCTTGATCGCCGTCTTGAACAGATCGGTGAGCCGGTAGTGCTGGCGATAGCTGCCCAAGAGGACGATGACGCACGGCGTGATCCAGATCGGCTGCTTCGGATAGCTACCGTCGGTCGGCATGCCGGGTTGCGCCGCCACCCAATAGCGCATCGAGTCCACAAGATTGCTGAACGGACTCTGGGTGGCGCTCGCCGCCACCGCGACGCGCCGCCGCTGCAGCTCCTGGCGCAGCCATTGCGTATTCACGGCGCCTTGCGACCAGCCGTTGAGGAACAGCGCCTGCTTTCGCAAGCCGAGATGATCGAGCGCGAGCAGACCGGCGTTCAGCACGTCCAGGCAGCACTGCACGGTGGCGTCCTTCACTGCATAGGCCTCGCCGCGACCCTGGCGATACGGTCCCTTGCCGAGATAGTCGGCCGCGATCAACGCAAAGCCGTTGCCGACCAGACGCTGGACGTTGAACAGCGTCTCGATCGAATCGATATTGTCGCGTGGCTCGTAGTTCGGATCGGCCAGCTTGACGAGATTGGACGGCACCTGATCGAACGACAGGATGGTGCCGTGCTGCCATGATACGACCGGCAACGCGCCCGCGTGATCGGCGGGCAGCGCGAGCAGGCCGCTCACCTTGACGCGCTCTCCGGTCTCGGGGACGCGGGTGAAGGTCGTCAGCCGCCGCAGGTCGACGTCGACACGCGCACCGTGCTTGTCGGCGGAAAACGGCGGCAGGATATCATGCTCATTGAAGACGGCGTGAAACTTGGCCGCGAGCGCATCGAGCCGGTCCCTGGTGATGCGCACCGGCCGGCCGAGGCTTGCGCCGCTCCGTGGTTGTGCGACGGCAGGAGCGGCCGAGAGGGACAGCGCGGTGGCACCAACGCCGAGGCCCGCGGAGGCCAGCAGCCGTCGGCGCGACGGCCGGCCGCCCAAGTCTGCCGAGCCTGGCTCCGGCTCGGGACGTTCAGCGGTCAGGTCGGTCAACGCCGCTTCAGAGCGCACAAGTAGGGAATGCAGGTCGATCACTGGCCACGTCATGACATCCCTCGGAACGAATCACAGCTCAGGGTAGTCCGCGAAGCCTAGCAGTTGCTGAATGGTGTGCGATTGCGCCAAGGCAAGCTTCGAAGACAAGCTTCGAAGGCAAGCTTCGAGGGCCTGCTTCCTCATAGCGGTAAAGTGGCCCGCCTGGTCGCGTGCGCTCGCAACCGGGTCATGCGAACGATTTGCGATCGATTGTCACAGTGCCCACAAGGAGCGGGAGACGCTGGGGTCACCGCGCCTCTTCGAATCCTGCCAGCACCGCGGTCAGATTGTCGCCGAGAATGTCCGAGAGATAGCCGCCCTCCTGCACGAACACGGTCGGCAGGCCCAGCCGAGCGATCGCCGCGCCGATGCGCCGGAAGCCGGGCGTCGTCACGGCAAGCCCCGCGAGCGGATCGTGCTCGGACGCATCGAGACCGAGCGCGACGACGAGCGCCCCCGGCGCAAAGGCGTGAATCGTCTTCGCCGCCGCCTCAAAGGCTCGGAGATAGCCGTTGTCGCCGGTCTTCAGCGGCAGCGGGATGTTGAGATTGGCGCCGAGGCCGGCGCCCGCGCCGCGCTCATGCGCATAGCCCCAGACGAACGGGTAGTAGTGCATCGGATCGGCATGGATCGAGACGGTCAGCACGTCGGGCCGCTCATAGAAGATGCCTTGCGTCCCGTTGCCGTGGTGAACATCGACGTCGAGGATGGCGACGCGTTCATGATGCTGACGCAGAAGGGCCGCGGCGATGGCGCTGTTGTTCATGAAGCAGAAGCCCGAGGCCATGTCGCGGTAGGCGTGGTGGCCCGGCGGCCGGCACAGCGCGTAGGCCGCATCCTCGCCGTCGAGCAGCAACTGGGCCGCCGTCGCAGCGACATCGGTCGCGGCGCAGGCGCCGGCCCAAGTCCCCGGGCCGATCGGCGCCGAGGTATCGGTCGTGTGCCAACCGAGCCGCCCGACGATATGGGTCGGATAGGTGGCGGCGTTGCGCACCGGATGGACGTTCGGGATCATCTCCGCGCCGACATCTCCGAGCGCCGCCCAGGCGTCCCAGGCTTCCTCCAGGAAGCTGAGATATTCCGGACTATGAACGCGGGCGCGCGGCCCCTGGCCGAAATGGGTCGGCGCCAGCAGCTCATGCTTGCCGGCCTTCAATCCCGCAAGCAGGCGATCCGCCCGTTCGGGCTGCTCCGTCGTGCGCTTGACGACGCCGCGCACCAGATAGAATTGCGGATCGTGGCTGCGATGCAGCTCGGTGTAGACGGCCTTCACGCGCAATGACTCCTGTTCGCTTGCGCGAACGATTGTGCACGCAGCAGCCGCCGATACAAGCACAGAAGGTTCGCGCCCACATCGCTGCGCGCAGGCAACTTCCGGCGCACGGAACGGACCGGCCACGGCCGCGCTCCCGAATGTTGTCGCGAGCCAGTCCGCCGGGATCAAGGCGATCAGGCGCGCGCGGCGCGGTGGATGTGAGGAGAAATCCGCCTGCTGCTCGGCCCGTCGCAGCGGCGATCATCGAAAGTTCGCAGACCAACGTGCCAACCTTCGCGTGCCAACCTTCGCGTGCAAGCTTGATCGGCTCAGGCCTCGGGGGTCCGAACCCGGCGGGATCGCGAATTGGCGCCCCGGTCCCACCAGCATGGAGACCCCGCGATTGATCCAAATTTTGCATCGATCGATACAGGCTTCGGTTTGGACCCCGGCCCGTCATCTCCTCTAGGACAGTTCTTGAGGAACGTTTAAGAGAGGTGGAGCGCATGAGCGCAATCGTATCCACGGCCGAATTGCGCCGATCGCGCGTCCGGCTGTTCATCGTGACCATGCTTTTCCTGGTCACGACCGTCAACTACGCCGACCGCGCAACGCTGTCGATCGCCGGACCTTCGCTGTCCAAGGAGCTGCATCTCGATCCGGTCGCGATGGGCTACGTGTTCTCCGCCTTCGGCTGGTCCTACGTGCTCGCGCAGGTGCCGGGCGGCTGGCTGCTCGACCGCTTCGGCTCCCGCTGGGTCTATGCCTGCAGCATCGTCATCTGGTCGATCTTCACCATGATGCAGGGCTGGATCGGCTTCTTCTCCGGCGCGGCCGCGGTGACGGCGCTGTTCGCGCTGCGCTTCCTGGTCGGTTTCGCCGAGGCGCCGAGCTTTCCGGCCAATGCCCGCATCGTCGCCGCCTGGTTCCCGAGCAACGAGCGCGGCACGGCGTCGGCCTTCTTCAACTCCGGGCAATATTTCGCGACCGTGATCTTCGCACCGCTGATGGGCTGGATCGCGCATGAGTTCGGCTGGCGTCATGTCTTCACGGTGATGGGCGCGCTCGGCATCCTCATGGGCCTGCTCTGGATCAAGACCATGTACGGGCCGAAGGAGCATCCCGGGATCAACGAGGCCGAGCTCGACTACATCCGCGACGGCGGCGCGCTGATCGACATGGAGGGTGCCAAGGACAGCGGGAAGGACGGCAAGGCCGCGTCCGGTGGTCCGACCTGGTCGCATATCGGGCAATTGCTGTCGAACCGCATGATGCTCGGCGTCTATATCGGCCAGTACTGCATCAACACGCTGACCTACTTCTTCCTGACCTGGTTCCCGGTGTATCTCGTCAAGGAGCGCGGCCTGTCGATCCTGCAGGCGGGCTTCGTCGCCACCCTGCCGGCGCTGTGCGGCTTCATCGGCGGCGTGCTCGGCGGCTTCATCTCCGACGCCATCCTGCGCAAGACCGGATCGCTGACCTTGGCGCGCAAGATCCCGATCGTCGGCGGCATGCTGCTGTCGATGGCCATCATCGGCTGCAACTATGTCGACGGCCAGGCGCTGGTGGTCGGGCTGATGGCGCTGGCCTTCTTCGGCAAGGGCATCGGCGCGCTCGGCTGGGCGGTCGTCTCCGACACCTCGCCGAAGGAAGCCGGCGGCGTCTCTGGCGGCCTGTTCAACACCTTCGGCAACCTCTCCAGCATCACCACGCCGATCGTGATCGGCTACATCCTGTCGGCCACCGGCTCGTTCAACGGCGCGCTGGTGTTCGTCGGCGTCAATGCGCTGGTCGCGGCGTTCGCCTATCTCTTCATCGTCGGCCGCATCCAGCGCGTCGAGCTCCGAGCCTCCTGAGCACCACGCCCCCTTTGCGTGGTCTCGACTTGAACGGCGGCCTCGGCCGCCGTTTTTTTTTGCGCACAGCTGGTGCGTCATCCTCCGCCGTCATTCCGGGGCGCCCCAAGGGCGAGCCCGGAATCCATTTCGCCGCGCAATCTGCCGCACGATGGATTCCGGGCTCGTGCTGCGCACGCCCCGGAATGACGGAAGAGAGAACTCGCAGATCACTCGGATCCATCGCGAGGCCAGCCCGCCAAGACTTCTGAAAAAAATAAATCTCTTGCGATTTTTCGGAATTCATGGTTGTCTGCGCCCATCCCGCCTCACTGCGGAGGGGCGTTGCGCGCGATCGTCACGACACGCGGGGCGGGGAGCGATGGCCGCGAGAGATCGCAGCGTGTCTTCGGATGCGCCGACGAACGATCGCTTGCGGACGTGAAGTCGCAGCGTCCTGACACCCCGATGCTGGTGTCCAGCGCAATGCGCGCAAGCGCATTGTCGTCATGGTGGCCAACAAGCCCGGCGCACCAGGGAGACTGCGTATAAGCGTGAAGACCGTCGCGCAGGGAATGCCGGTTGATCGGCACCACCTGTGGTACCTGCCGCCTGCATTTTTTTAGCAGGCGGGCCATGGGTGAGGCCTTCACCCGGCATTCCCTGCGCCCTCTGCATCTATCAGGAGGGACGAACTAATCGTACGCCTCGGGCATCACATGCCGCGAGAACGCGCTGTCGTGTGGCGGCTGATCGATCTTGGTCCCGCTGATCGATACGCTCCCCGATCGAGATACGACTTGGCTGTTTGAGATGTGAATCCGCTCCCCACACCGCTGTCGTCCCGGACAAGCCGCGACGCGCGACAGCGCGGCACGGCGCCGATCCGGGATCCATACGCCGCGGCGGACGTGATGTGCGAACCGCTCATGACGAGCCTGCCTAACACGACTTCCTGTGGTTATGGGTCCCTGCGTTCGCAGGGACGACACCGGTGTTTGTTGAGGCGTTTGGGACGAAATCGGCAGATCCGGAGCGCGCTGCCGTAGGGTGGGCAAAGGCGCGCACGCGGCTATCGGCCGCGTGTGCGACGTGCCCACCATCAGCATCGAACGCGGCACGCGGTGGGCACGGCGCGCGCCGCATCTTTTGCAGGCCGAGACAGTGCAGCCGCGCCTTTGCCCACCCTACACGCCCTCATTTCCACCCCGCCCGATCAATGCTAATGCCGTAGAGGACCCGCCCGATCCATACCGAGGAGGCATCGATGTTCGACCTCAACCAGTTGCGCTGCTTCGTCACCGTGGCCGAGGAGCTGCATTTCGGCCGCGCTGCCGTCAGGCTCAACATGACGCAGCCGCCGCTGTCGCGGCAGATCCAGGTGCTCGAGCACATCATCGATGCAGCCCTGCTCGAGCGCACCAGCCGCTCGGTGAAGCTGACCCCGGCGGGACGCAGCTTCCTGCCCGAGGCGCGGCGCATCCTGAAGATGGCCGAGGACGCCGCCCAGGTGGCGCGCCGGATCGCGACCGGCAAGAGCGGCTCGCTGAAGATCGGCTTCACCGCAGCCGCCGCCTACGGCTTCCTGCCCGAGCTCGTCGCCGCCTGCCGCACCCAGCTTCCCGAAGCCGACCTCTCGCTCAGCGAGATGGTGACAGGCGACCAGATCGAGGCGCTGGCCTCCGGCCAGATCGATGCCGGCCTGCTGCGGCCGCCGATCGCCCGGCCGGAATTCGCCACGCGCCGCGTCGTGGCCGAGCCGCTCTGCGCGGCGCTGCCCCGCCGCCACCGGCTGGCCTCGGCCGAGACCGTGTCGATCCGGGATTTCGACGGCCAGCCCTTCATCATGTATTCGCAGATCGAGGCGCGTTATTTCCATGACCTCTTGGTGTCGCAGTTCATGCGCGCGGAGGTGCTGCCGCGCTACGTACAGCATTTGAGCCAGATCCACTCCATCCTCGCGATGGTGCGCGCCGGCCTCGGCCTCGCCATCGTGCCGGAAGCAGCCCACAGCCTGAAGATCGCCGATGTCCGGCTGCGGCCGCTGAAGCTGCGCAACCCGACACCGGCCGAGCTGTTCCTGGTCTGGCGGCGCGATCACGACAATCCGCTGCTACCGGCGCTGGTCGAGATCGCGGGCGGTCTCGCCGCCCTGCAGCAGGCCGAGGATTGATACTCAACCAGTATCAATCAATACCGTGATTGGCTTGGACCGGCATCGAACTTGGCCCTACGAAACGCCGCGAGGGATGCGCGCGCTGGTGCACTTGCCGGGTCCGATCCCAAGACATTCGTGCAGACATTCGTGAAGGACCTCCGCGATGAGCAAGATGACCCCCAAGGAAATGGCTGCGAAAATCGGCAGCGGCCTGCTCTCCTTCCCCGTGACGCCGTTCAAGGCCGACCATTCCTTCGACGAGGCCACCTATCGCGCCAACATGGACTGGCTGTGCGGCTATGACGTCGCCGGCCTGTTCGCCGCCGGCGGCACCGGCGAGTTCTTCTCGCTGACGGCGGCCGAAGTTCCCCAGGTGGTCAAGGTCGCGGTCGAGGAGACCAAGGGCCGCGTGCCCGTGCTCGCCGGCACCGGCTACGGCACCGCGATCGCCCGCGAGATCGCTGTTGGTACGGAAGCGGCCGGCGCCGACGGCCTGCTGCTGCTGCCGCCCTATTTGATGCATGCCGAGCAGGACGGCCTTGCCGCCCATGTCGAGGCGATCTGCAATGCGGTCAAGATCGGCGTCATCGTCTACAACCGCGACAACGCGATCCTGCAGCCGGACACCCTGGCGCGGCTGTGCGAGCGCTGCCCGAACCTGGTCGGCTACAAGGACGGCATCGGCGACATCGAGCTGATGACCCGCGTCTACACCAGGCTCGGCGACCGCCTGACCTATATCGGCGGCCTGCCGACCGCAGAGACCTTCGCTTTGCCCTATCTCGACATGGGCGTGACCACCTACTCCTCGGCGGTGTTCAACTTCGTGCCGGAGTTCGCCACGAATTTCTATGCCGCAGTGCGCAAACGCGACCACGCCACGATCCATGCCGGATTGAAGGATTTCATTTTGCCGCTGATCGCGATACGCAACCGCAAGAAGGGCTACGCGGTCTCGATCATCAAGGCCGGCATGAAGGTGATCGGCCGCGATTCCGGCCCGGTACGGCCGCCGCTCACCGATCTCACCGAGACCGAGATGGCGGAGCTGACCGCGCTGGTGAAGGCGCTGCCGGGTGCCGTGCCGGCGCAACAGGCGGCGGAGTAAGATTGAGCTGCGTCTGCGGCTGAGGCCTTTCCCCTCATCCTGAGGAGCCTGCAGAGCAGGCGTCTCGAAGGATGAGGCCACAGTCGGGGCCTCATGGTTCGAGACGGCGCCAAGGCGCCTCCTCACCATGAGGGTGGACGAACGAAGTAAAACGAAAAGAGGAGGAGCATAATGAGTCACGAAGCCACCAAGACCGGGATCTCCGGCGCGCCGGTCGTCACCGGCATGGAGGTCATTCCGGTGGCCGGCCGTGACAGCATGCTCCTCAATCTCAGCGGCGCGCATGGGCCGTTCTTCACCCGCAATCTCGTCATCGTCACCGACAATGCCGGCCACACCGGCGTCGGCGAGGTGCCGGGCGGCGAGAAGATCCGGCAGACGCTGGAGGATGCGAAGAGCCTGATCGTGGGCAAAAGCATCGGCGCTTGCAACACCATCCTCGCATCGATGCGCACCGCGTTTGCTGACCGCGATGCGGGCGGCCGCGGCAAGCAGACCTTCGATTTGCGCGTGATGATCCATGCGGTGACTGCGGTCGAATCCGCGCTGCTCGACCTGCTAGGCCAGCACCTTGGCCTGCCCGTCGCGGCGCTGCTCGGCGAGGGCCAGCAACGCGCGTCGGTGGAGGCGCTCGGCTATCTGTTCTTCGTCGGCGATCGCCGCAAGACCGACCTGCCCTACGCGACCGGCGAGGGCGAGAAGGACGGCTGGTTCACCTTGCGGCACCAGGAGGCGATGACGCCCGAGGCCGTGGTGCGGCTGGCCGAGGCCACGCACGACGCCTACGGGTTCGCCGACTTCAAGCTGAAGGGCGGCGTCCTCCGAGGCGAGGCCGAGATCGAGGCGGTGACCGCAATCGCCAAGCGCTTTCCGCAGGCGCGGGTCACGCTCGATCCCAACGGCGCATGGTCGCTCGACGAGGCGATCCGGCTGTGCAAGGACATGCACGGCATCCTCGCTTATGCCGAGGACCCCTGCGGCACCGAGGCCGGCTTCTCGGGCCGCGAGATCATGGCCGAGTTCCGCCGCGCCACCGGGCTGCCGACCGCGACCAACATGATCGCCACCGACTGGCGGCAGCTCAGCCATGCGCTGCGCCTCGGCGCGGTCGACATCCCGCTGGCTGATCCCCATTTCTGGACGATGCAGGGCTCGGTGCGCGTCGCGCAGACCTGCCGCGACAACGGCCTGACCTGGGGTTCACACTCCAACAACCATTTCGACATTTCGCTGGCGATGTTCACCCATGTTGCCGCCGCCGCCCCCGGCAAGGTCACCGCGATCGACACCCACTGGATCTGGCAGGACGGCCAGGCGCTGACCAAGGAGCCGCTGCAGATCAAGGGCGGCAAGATCGCCGTGCCCGAGAAAGCCGGGCTCGGCATCGAGATCGATCGCGAGGCCATTGAAAAGGCTCACGCGCTGTACAAGAGCCACGGGCTCGGCGCGCGCGACGATGCCGTCGCCATGCAGTATTTGATCCCTGGATGGACCTTCGACGACAAACGACCCTGTCTCGTGCGCTGACGCTTCAGATGGGATATGACTGCCGCGCCAATCGCGCAAAAGTCGGGAGAACAACATGAACGCGATCCTCAAGAATTTCATTGCCGGCGAATGGATCGACGGCACCGGGGTGACCCGCAACATCAATCCATCCAACACCAACGACGTCGTCGGCGAATACGCCAAGGCCGACAAGGCGCAGACCGAGAAGGCGGTCGCCGCCGCCAAGGCCGCCTTCCCCGCCTGGTCGCGCTCGACGCCGCAGGAGCGCTATGACGCGCTGAACAAGATCTCGGCGGAGATCCTGTCACGCAAGGAAGAACTCGGCCGCCTGCTCGCCCGCGAGGAGGGCAAGACGCTGCCGGAAGGTATCGGCGAGGCGGCGCGTGCGGGCCAGATCTTCGCCTTCTTTGCCGGCGAAGCGCTGCGTCTCACCGGTGAGAAGGGCGCTTCGGTGCGCCCCGGTCTTGACGTCGAGATCACGCGCGAGGCGGTCGGCGTGATCGGCATGATCACGCCCTGGAATTTCCCGATCGCGATTCCCGCCTGGAAGATCGCCCCCGCGCTCTGCTACGGCAACACGGTGGTGTTCAAGCCGGCCGAACTGGTGCCGGGCTCGGCGCATGCGCTCTCCGAGATCATCGCCCGCTCCGGCCTGCCGTCCGGCGTGTTCAACCTCGTCGTCGGCTCCGGCTCGGTGGTCGGCCAGACCCTGATCGACCATCCGGACGTGGCCGCGATCTCCTTCACCGGCTCGGTCGGCACGGGACGCAAGATCGCGCAGGCCTGCGTGCTGTCTAATCCGATGAAGAAGTTCCAGCTCGAGATGGGCGGCAAGAACCCGATGGTCGTGCTCGACGATGCCGACGTCAAGGTCGCGGTCGAAGCTTGTGTCAACGGCTCGTATTTCTCGACCGGCCAGCGCTGCACGGCGTCCTCGCGCCTGATCGTGACCGAAGGCATCCACGACAAGTTCGTGGCTGCCATGACCGAGCGGCTGAAGGGCCTCGTGGTCGACGACGCGCTCAAGCAGGGCACGCACATCGGCCCGGTGGTCGACCAGAACCAGCTCGAGCAGGACCAGCGCTACCTCAAGATCGGCCAGGACGAAGGCGCCAAGCTGACCTGGGGCGGCGAGCTCCTGAACCGCGAGACGCCCGGCTTCTACATGCAGCCGGCGCTGTTCACCGAAGCGAACAACAACATGCGCATCGCCCGCGAGGAGATCTTCGGGCCGGTCGCCTGCGTGATCCGCGCCAAGAACTACGACGAGGCGCTGGCGATCGCCAACGACACCGAGTTCGGTCTCGCTGCCGGCGTCTGCACCACCAGCCTGAAATATGCGTCGCACTTCAAGCGCAACAGCGAGGCCGGCATGGTGATGGTCAACCTGCCGACCGCCGGCGTCGACTACCACGTCCCGTTCGGCGGCCGCAAAGGCTCGAGCTACGGCGCCCGCGAGCAGGGCTCCTACGCACGCGAGTTCTACACGACGGTCAAGACGGCCTACACCTACCCGGTGTGAGTCGTTGAGACCGAGACCCTAAGCCGCGTCATTGCGAGCGAAGCGAAGCAATCCAGGAGCCAGAAAAACGATTCTGAATTGCTTCGTCGCTTCGCTCCTCGCAATGACGAAAACTGAGACCTGTAGGGTGGGCAAAGGCGCGTAGCGCCGTGCCCACCGACGGTTCGAGCAAGAGGATAGACGGTGGGCACGCTTCGCTTTGCCCACCCTACGGATCGGAACGGAGCCAGCATGAACCAGCAGGTCGTCGCGAACCAGGAGCCCCGCACCATCAAGCTCAACGCGCGCGACAATGTCGCGATCGTGGTCAACGATTTCGGCCTGCCCGCCGGCACCCAATTTCCCGACGGCCTGACGCTGAAGAGCTTCGTGCCGCAGGGCCACAAGACCGCGCTGGTCGACATCGCCGCGGGCGGCCCGATCGTTCGCTATGGTGAGATCATCGGTTACGCCAAGTCGCCGATCGCAGCCGGGGAATGGGTCGACGAGGCCCGCATCGACATGCCGGAAGCCCCTGCCCTCGACAAGCTGGAAATCTCGACTGCCGTGCCGGCGCCGCTGCCGCCGCTCGACGGCTACACCTTCGAGGGCTACCGCAACGCCGACGGCTCGGTCGGCACCAAGAACATCCTGGCGATCTCGACCTCGGTGCAATGCGTCTCCGGCACGCTGGACTACGCGATCAAGCGCATCAAGAGCGAGCTGCTGCCGAGATATCCGAACGTTGATGATGTCGTCGGCCTCACCCATGCCTATGGCTGCGGCGTCGCGATCACGGCCCCCGACGCCGTCGTGCCGATCCGCACCTTGCAGAACCTGGCGCTCAATCCCAATTTCGGCGGCGAAGTCCTCGTCGTCGGACTGGGCTGCGAGAAGCTCGCGCCGGAGCGCCTGCTGCCGGAAGGCACGGAAGATTCCATCGTGCGCATGCAGGACGAGGCCTTCGACGGCTTCGGCGCCATCGTCGATGCCATCATGACCCAGGCCGATCGGCGACTTGCCGAGCTCAACAAGCGCACCCGCGAGACCTGCCCGGCGTCCGATCTCGTGATCGGCCTGCAATGTGGCGGCAGCGACGCGTTCTCCGGTGTCACCGCCAATCCCGCCGTCGGCTTCGCCGCCGACCTTCTGGTCCGCGCTGGCGCGACCGTAATGTTCTCCGAGGTCACCGAGGTGCGCGACGCGATCCAGTTGCTGACCCGGCGCGCGATCAACGAGGATGTCGGTCGCGCGCTGATCCGCGAAATGGACTGGTACGACGCTTATCTGGCGCGCGGCGGCGCCGATCGCAGCGCCAACACCACGCCCGGCAACAAGAAGGGCGGACTCGCCAACATCGTCGAGAAGTCGCTCGGCTCGATCGTGAAGTCCGGCTCCGGTCCGATCCATGGCGTGCTGGCGCCCGGCGAGAAGGCGCGGACGAAGGGCATGCTGTTCGCGGCGACGCCGGCCTCCGACTTCATCTGCGGCACCCTGCAGCTTGCCTCCGGCATGACACTGCAGGTGTTCACCACCGGCCGCGGCACGCCCTATGGCCTTGCGGCGGCGCCCGTCATCAAGGTCGCGACCCGCAGCGAGCTGGCGCGGCGCTGGAAGGACCTGATCGATTTCGACGCGGGGCGCATCGCCACCGGCGAGATGACCATCGAGGAGACCGGCTGGGAGCTGTTCAAGCTGATCCTCGACGTCGCCTCCGGCCGCACCAAGCCGTGGTCGGACCGTTGGGGCATCCACAACGACCTGACCCTGTTCAACCCGGCGCCGGTGACCTGAGGCCTGCGAGAGGAGCTCGCTCACACGACCATGGCAATTGCTTCACTCAGACCCATCCCCGTCATTGCGAGCGAAGCGACGTGTCCGCCGAAGCCCATCGGGCGTAGGCGGAAGCAATCCAGAGTCCCGAACGGACAGAACTGGATTGCTTCGCTTCGCTCGCAATGACGCGTATGCTGAGGCGACAAACCTAGATCAACGAAGACCAGGGAGGGGAACGACAACATGTCCAACGTCAGTTGTTTTGCCGCAGTTGCTGTCGCAGCCCTCCTCCTCTCTGCCGCCCCCTCACGCGCCCAGGATTCCATCGCATCCGTCCCGCGTGAGCTGCTCGACGACATCGCCGTCGGCAGCCGCATCCTCGCCGATCTCGGCGTCGTCGATGCCTTCGGCCATGTCAGTGCGAGGCATCCCACCAACCCCAGCCATTTCCTGATGGCGCGCTCGATCGCGCCGGCGCAGGTGACGGCCGACGACATCATGGAGTTCGACGAGAACGGCGAGGCGGTCGATGCCCGCGGCCGCACCGTCTTTCTCGAACGCTTCATCCATGCCGAGATCTACAGGGCGCGCCCGGACGTCAAGGCGGTCGTGCACACCCATTCGCCGGGCGTCGTGCCCTTCAGCGTCAGCCGGACACCCTTGAGGCCGCTCTATCACAACGCCGCCTTCCTCGGCGCCGGCGCAGCGGTCTGGGACATCGGCAAGGAGTTCGGCGCGACGGATATGCTGGTGCGCAACAACGCGATCGGCAAATCGCTCGCGACCGCGCTCGGCGACAAATCAGTGGTGCTGATGCGCGGCCATGGCGACGTCACGGTCGGCGCCGCGGTGAAGGTCGCCGTGTTCCGCGCCTACTACACCGACGTGAATGCGAAGCTGCAGGCGCAGGCCATCGGGCTCGGCACCGATGTCAGCTATCTCAGCGCCGAGGAGGCCACCAAGGCAGACGGCGTCAACATGGTGATCATGGACCGCGCCTGGGCATTGTGGAAACAGAAGGTGCAGGCGGGCAAATAGCGGCCCACGAATGAACGTCATTGCGAGGAGCAAAGCGACGAAGCAATCCAGTTCCTTTCGCAACGAGACTCTGGATTGCGTCGCTTCGCTCGCAATGACGAACGACAACACCCGGATGCTGGCGAACGCGCTACACCGCGCCTTCCGCCTCGACATAGAGCGCGTAGAGCGAATGCGACGCCGCCATGTAGAGCCGATTGCCCCTGGGGCCGCCGAAGGTCAGGTTCGGACAGCGTTCGGGCAGACGGATGAAGCCGATCGGCTTGCCCTGTGGATTGAATACCATGACGCCGTCGAGATCCTCGGACTTGCCCTTGAGCGGGTACACCTTGTGGCCGTTGAGATCGACCGGCTCGGATGCCAGCGCGCCGTTCGAGCCCCAGCCGCACCAGAGATTGCCGTCACGGTCGACGCGGAAGCCGTCGAGCGCGCCCTGGTCGGCCGCATCGATCAGCTTCGTCTTGTTGCCGACCGTACCGTCGGCGTTGACGTCATAGCTCCAGATGCTGCGGTTCGGCGTCCCCTTCCACTCGACGACATAGAGCTTCTTCTCGTCCGGCGAGAAGGCGAGCCCGTTCGGATTGACGAGGTCGGTGATGGCGGCGGTGAGCTTGCCGTCGGTGCCAATGCGGAACACGTTGGTGTTGGCCTGCTCCGGCTTGGCCTTGAAGCCTTCCCAATTGCCGTTGATGCCGAACAGCGGATCGGTGAACCAGATCGTATCGTCCGATTTCACGACGATGTCGTTCGGCGCGTTCAGCCGCTTGCCATCGAAGCTGTCGGCCAGAACGGTCACCGAGCCATTCTTCTCGGTGCGGGTGATGCGGCGCGTCACCGAATGCTCGCAGGTGACGAGGCGGCCCTGGCGGTCACGCGTGTTGCCGTTGGCGTAGTTGGCGGGGCTGCGGAAGACGGTGAAGCTTCCGTCCTTCTCGCTGTATTTCATGATCCGGTTGTTGGGAATGTCGCTGAGCAGCAGATAGCCTTCGTCCGGAAAATACACCGGGCCTTCCGCCCAGCGCATGCCGCTGGCGACCTGCTCGACGGTCGAGCTGTAGAGGCGGTACTTGGCAAAGCTGGGATCGAGGATCTCGACCGCGGGATCGGGATAGCGCTGGTTCGGTTTGAAGGCAAAGGATTGCGCCCTCGCCTGCCCCGAGATCGCGAGCCCCGATCCGGCCAGCGCACCCGAAAGAATGTCGCGACGCGACAATGTCATCAGCTTCCTCCGTATCGTTCTTGTATTGGGCCGACGATCGGCCGTACCCATCCCATAAAAGGTGCGCGCGGAACATTCCATTGCTTTTGCCGCATCGATCGATACCAACCATCGACGCGCTGCAGCGCAGGTCGGCGGTCGGCGCGATCGAAGGTGGGCCGCGCCAGCCGATGTCGGACCTCATTTTGCCGCAAAGCTGACACATCGCTTAACCTGCTGCGCAGACATGATTCCCTTCAGGCTCACCCCGCGGATGCCCTTGCACTTCTCCCGCCTCGCTGCCGCCGCGCTCGGCCTGCTCCTGGTCACGCCCTGCCTGGCCGAACAACCGCTGGCGGCTGCGAGCTCGCCGGAGGAGCGGCCCGATATCGATCTCTACGCGCTGATGTCCGGCACCTGCCGTACCCTGAAGGTCGACGGCCGCGAATTTCCCTGCAAGACCGTCGCCTTCTTCCATAGCGAGAAAGGTCGTGCCCATTTCTCCGTCGCTCTCGACGATCCCGCCGATGAGAGCCACATCATCGCGTTCTCCGGGGTCAATGGCCGAAGGTCGATTCAGAACGTCTACGAGCTGCCGATCGATCGCATGCTCCTGAACTCGAAGCATCGCCCGAAGGTGGACGGCATCCCGGTGCCCGCGGCGCAAGGCTCGTCCGGCGTGTGTCGGCAGGTCGGCAATTTCGCGATGCTCAAGGTGACGAGCGTCACCTGCTCCGCCAAGGACGAGTCCGGCCGTACCTACGAGCTGCAGTTCGTGTCGGACGGCACGCCGATTACGCTC
This sequence comes from Bradyrhizobium ontarionense, assembly GCF_021088345.1. Lineage (NCBI taxonomy): Bacteria > Pseudomonadati > Pseudomonadota > Alphaproteobacteria > Hyphomicrobiales > Nitrobacteraceae > Bradyrhizobium > Bradyrhizobium ontarionense. The sequence goes on from NZ_CP088156.1 coordinate 3,601,482, forward strand.
CGCCGGGTGCGCCAGACCATGACCAACGCCGAGCACAATCCCTATCAATGAGCTCAGCGCGAGCGTGGCTCGCCCGCAAGAATATCGGATGCCGCGCGCCCGAGCCGCCTAGCGGCGTCGGCCAGATCCTTCGCCGCAAAGCCCGAATAGCCCAGGATGAAGCCGTCGGGGCCGCGCTGCACGATCCGCGCGTCCGACAACAACCGGCACTCGATACCGGCCCGCTCGCAGATCAGCTTCGCCGCGCCCTTCGGCGCTGAGGGCGGCAAGGTCGCCAGCAGATGCAGCCCTTGAGCAGGCGCCGCCAGTTGCAGGCAGCCCTTGGCATGCTTGACGAGCGCCTCCGCAACGACGTCGCGCGCCTGCCGATAACGCGGGCGCATCCGCCGCATGTGGGCTGCGATCACCCCCTCGGCCATGAGATCGGCGAGCGCCTCCTGCATGAAGGCAGGTGGGAAGCGGTCCAGCGCGGCGCGTGCCGCCACCACGCGCGGGACGAGCGCCGGCGGCACGACGAGATAGCCGAGCCTCAGGCCCGCAAACAGCGTCTTGGCGAAGGTGCCGAGATAGATCACGCGCTCACCGCCGATGCCGGCCAGCGCCGTGAGCGGCGGGCCGGCGAAGCGGTACTCGCTGTCATAGTCATCCTCGAAAATGTAGGCGCCGGCCCGGCGCGCCCAGTCCAGCAGCGCGATCCGCCGCGCCATGCTCATTGGGACGCCGGTCGGAAACTGGTGTGACGGTGTGACATAGGCGGCCTTCGCCGGTGCATGAGTCTTTTCGCCTGCGCTTACCACGATGCCTTCGCCGTCGACCCGCACCGGCACCAGCGTCATCCCGGTCGCCCGCAGCGTGTGGCGGGACGCATGGTAGCCGGGGTCCTCGAACCACACGGCATCGCCCGGCGCGAGCAGTGCATCGAGGCACAGCCTCAGGCCCTGCTGCGTGCCGCTCACGATCAGGATACAGCTGGGATCGCAGCGCACGCCGCGATTGGCAGCGAGATAGTGCGCGACCTGCGTACGCAGATGCATGCTGCCGCGCGGATCGCCGTAGCCGAGCTCATCGGGAGCGGCCAGCGCGATGCGCCGCCGGCTGGCCGCCGCGAGCCGCCTCAGCAGGACCGAATCGACCAGCGTGAAACCGAGTGCGAACGGCCGGCGCGATGGAATCCGAACATTGAGCTCCGCCACCGGCGCAGCAGCCGGCGGCATCGGCAACTGGGCTGCGACATAGGTGCCGGCGCCGTGCCGCGGCTCGACCAAGCCGTCCGACAGCAGCTGCTCATAGGCCGCCACGATCGCATTGCGCCGGACCCCGAGCTGCTCGGCGAGCCCGCGCGTGGACGGCAGCCGCAGGCCGGGTGTGAGCAGGCCGTCGACGATGCCTGAGCGTAGCGCGCCGTGCACCTGCTGCGACTGGCTGCGGATGGTGCGGTCGAGACGGATCGGCAGCGCCAGCACGTCGTCCCGCCGCCGCGAAGTGGTTGTTCGATTTGGCATCGAAGTGGAACTCCCAGCGACCACTTTGCCATGGCATCAAGCCGTCTCAAACAGGAGATTGACGATGTCCGAGCAGCCAGCGGCGAGCTATCCCGTCGACGACACCAACCGCATCAAGCGCCGGCATCAGCGCGCCCATTATGATCACGCCACGGTCCATGCGCTGCTCGACTCCGCCGCGCTCTGTCACGTCTCTTATGTCATCGACGGGCAGCCCTACTGCACGCCGACGCTGTATTGGCGCGAGGGGACCACGCTGTACTGGCACGGGTCGAGCGCGAGCCGCATGCTGCGCAACCTGTCCGAGGGACAGCCCGCCTGTCTCACCGTGACCCAGCTCGACAGCCTGGTGCTGGCGCGCAGCGCCTTCCATCACTCCGCCGACTATCGTTCGGTGATGGCGTTCGGCCATGCCAAGCTGATCGAGGATGAGCCCGAGAAGTCACGCGCGCTGACGATGATGGTCGACCGTTTGTTTCCCGGCCGCACCGCGACCTTGCGCCCGACCACGGAGCAGGAGCTGAAGGCCACCGCCGTCGTCAGCATGGAGATTGAGAAGGCCTCGGCCAAGGTCCGCGCCGCCGGTGTCATCGACGACGACGAGGACTACGCACTGGCGATCTATGCCGAGCGCATCCCGGTGCGCACGGTGATCGGCGCGCCGGAGCCGGACAGCCGGTTGCTGCCGGGCCTCGCCCGTCCCGCAACGCTGTCAGGTTTCAACGCCGGACGGCGGCTCGATGAGGTGCTGACGGAGGCGTATGCGATGAGCTATCCGGCGGGGTAGTTCATAGCGCGACAATGTAGGGTGGGCAAAGGCGCGCCCGTCCTCCGCGTCTGCATAGGCGCTGCCTGACCGCGCCGTGCCCACCATTCACGGCGAAGTCGTCGTTGGCACGGTGGGCACGTCGTTCCAAGCGATGCGTTGCATCGCTCGGAACGTCTTTGCCCAACCTACGAATGTGTCGCTCACCGCTCGATCATCCTGTTCCAGCGCGTATTCCATTCGGCGCGCTTGGCGTTGATCACGTCCCAGTCCAGCGTGATCGCGTTCTTCATATAACCGTGGAAGGTCGCGAGCTTCTGCTCGGCTGCGGGCGTCGTGGCTTTGGCGGTCGTGTTGGACGGCACGATGTTGCCGGCCGCCAGCGCCTTGGCCTGCGCCTCCGGCGACAACAGATAGGCGGCCAGCTTCTGCGCCAGCTCCGCTTCCGAATTGTTGGCGATCACGCACTCCGCGACCATCAGCACGACAGAGCCTTCCTTGGGCTGCGCATATTCAGCCGGGATGCCCTTCTCCTTCAGGGTCGACACCGCGGTCGGCGTCAGCGGAAAGATCGCGGCCTCACCGGTCTGCACCATCTCGGAGATCTTGGCCGAGTTCGGGATGTATTCCAGCACGTTCCTACCGATCGAATCGGGGAATGCCTTGAAGCCCGGCTCGACATCGGCCTCGCTGCCGCCATTGATGCGGTTGAACATCAGGAAGGCATGCAGGCCGAAGGTCGACACCGAGGCCGACTGGAACACGACCTTGTCCTTGTATTTGGGATCGGCGAGATCCAGCCACGAGGTCGGCGCCGGCCAGCCCTTTTCGTCGAACAGCTTCTTGTTGTAGGCGAGCCCGGTCATGCCGATGTCGACGCCGGCGGCGATGTCGCCCTTGAGCCGCGCGAACGGCTCGAGCTGCGCCAGCGCTTCGCTCGGCTTCAGCTTCTCGCAAAGGCCGAGACCGGCCGCACGGATCATCACGCCGTCGTCGAGAAACATGATGTGCATCTGCGGCTTGTCCTTGGCCGCGAGCGCTTTGGCGAGGATCTCCGAGGAGGTTCCGGGTACGACGACGATCTTGACGTCGTTGGCCTTCTCGAAATCCGGAAACACCGCCTGTGTGTAGGTGCGTTCGAAATTGCCGCCGTTCATGCCGACATAGAGCGTCTTTGTTTCGGCATGCACGGAGGCGGTGGCAAGCACGAGCGCGAGGGCTGAGCCGAGCGCGGCGCGAGCATCGATCATGGCGAGGTCTCCTTCGATCCTGTCGTCATTGCTGCTTGAGATGCATCGCCCGGCTGCGATGCGGGTGGAAAACGGGTGATCGCGAATACGTCGATGGGGGTGGCCGTCCGGCCGTCGCGCACGAGCTCAGCCAGGACCTCGCCGACCCCCGGCGCGATCTGGAAGCCGGCGCCCGAGAAGCCGAAGGCGTGAATGAGACCCGGCGTCGTCGCGCTCGGTCCGATCACCGGATTGCGGTCTGGCATCGTGGCCTCGGTGCCGCTCCAGAACCGGATCGCCTGGGCGTGGCGGAGCGGGCCGAACAATTCGCTGGCGCGCTGCATGATGGTGAGCACGCCGTCGCTGCGTGGACGCGAGTAATCGGGATCGTCGAGTGGCAAGGCACGCTCGCCACCGACGACGACATTGCCGCGGGTGACCTGTCGCGCGTAAATGCCGCCGCCTTCGATGCCGATGTTGACGCCGAGAAACGGATCGAGCGGCTCGGTCACGACCATCGACGGATAGGTGCGCTCCAGCGGCACCGGCTCGCCGAACGCGCGGGCGAAGCTGTCGGCCCAGGCGCCGGCGCTGTTGATGACGGTGCGCGCGGTGACACTCACTCCCTCGGCCTCGAGCGCAAAGCCCGCGCCGTTTCTGGTGAGACCGATGACCTTCGTGTTCTCCAGCACCTCGGCGCCGGCGCGGCGCGCTGCCGCGGCAAAAGCGGTCGCGACCAGCCGCGGATTGGCGTGACCATCGCCGGGACAGAACGAGCCGCCAATGACCTCACCGGCGACGCCGAAGCGGTCGCGCAGCTGGTTGTGACCGACCAGCTCGAGAGCGAGCCCGAACGGCGCGACGTCGGCAGCATAGCTCTCGAGGCTCGCCATGTCGGCCGCGCTGCGCGCGAGCTTCAGATGACCGGAGCGCAGGAATTCGCCGTCGATGCCGATCAATGCCTTCAGCCGCGGCCAGATCGCGTGCGCGCGCTGCGACAGCGGCAGCTGCTCGGGTGGACGGCCCTGCCGACGCACACCGCCGTAGTTGACCCCGCTCGCCTGCGCGCCACAAAAGCCCTTGTCCAGCAAGGTGACGGAGAAGCCCATGCCGCGCAGCGCCAGCGCCGCAGAACTGCCGACCAGGCCGCCGCCGATGATCGCGACATCGCAGTCAATGCGCCGGGTCATGCTGCCTCTCGTGCACGGATAGGCCGGCAGCAAGGGGAATCGGCTTGATTGGTGCCTGCGCGCGCAACCGCCCGACGGCGCCGATGTCACGGCGGGTTTGCGCAGCCAGCAGCTCCGCGGCGGCAGCGCCGCACATGCGGCCCTGGCAGCGGCCCATGCCGATGCGCGTCACTGCCTTGAGTCGATTGATCTCGGTGAGCGAAAAATCGCTGACCGCGCGCCGCGCTTCGCCGGCACTGATCTCCTCGCAACGACAGAGCAGCGTGTCGTCCGCGATGTCGCCACCCCAATGCGAGGGATAGGGGAACGCGGCTTCGAGCACGTCGCGCAGCCGGTCGATCCGCTGCAACTCGCGTTCGAGCACGGCGGCCCGGCTGCTGTCATGCGGCAGGCCGCGGTCTTCCAGCAGCGCCAACGCCGCGCGCTCGCCGGCACGCTCGGCCGCATCCGCGCCGGCAATGCGGGCGCCGTCGCCGGCGAGATAAACGCCTGCCGCGCTACTGCGGCCGCTGGCGTCGCGCACCGGCAGGTGCGCGCGGTCGCGCGGTTCGAAGTGAAAGGCGCAGCCGGCGAGATCGGCGGCCTGCGTCTCCGAGCGCAGGTTCAGCCCATAGCCAACGCCGTCGCAAGCGATCGCGTGCGCGCGACCACCCGCCTGATAGACAATGCGCGCCACCCTGCCCTCGCCCTCGATGGCGAGGCGATCAGCACCGAATACGACGCGTGTGCCGCGCAGTTTCAACTCCGCCGCCATCCGCACGCCGCGCAGCACGATGCCGGGCGACAGCGGCAGCGCGCGCAGCAGATTGAATTTCGCCGACAGCGGCGCGGCATCGAGCACGGCCGCGACCTCGACGCCGGCCCTCATGTATTGCCAGGCGACGAGATAGAGCAGCGGGCCGGAGCCGGCGAACACTACGCGCCGGCCGATCGCGCAGCCCTGCGCCTTCAGCGCGATCTGCGCGCCGCCGAGCGTGAACACGCCGGGCAGGGTCCAGCCGGGAATCGGCAACACGCGATCCGTGGCGCCGGTCGCAAGGATCAGCCCGTCATACCTGACGCGCTGGCTGCCTTCGTCGCGCAGAATATCGCCCGCGCCGTCGCGCAGATTCCACAACAACGAACGGGGCCGATAGTCGATCAGCGTATCGAGGGCCGCGAAGTCGCGATGCAGCCGCAACGCTTTCGCGGCCTCCGAGCCGTAGCGCGCCTCGGCATCGCGTCCATCGGAGCTCAGCGGCTGGCGATAGATCTGACCGCCACAGGCGTGGCCCTCATCGACCACGATCGGCCGCAGGCCGGCGGCCACCAGAGTCATCGCGGCACGAATGCCAGCCGGGCCAGCGCCGACGATCAGCGGTGGTGCGCGCTCAGCCATGGCTGCGCCCTCGGGTGGTGATGATCTGCATGCCCGCGGCGAGCGGCGTGGTGCAGGCGCGCAGCCGCTCGCCGCCGGCGAGTTGCACCCAGCAATCCTGGCACGCGCCCATTTGGCAGAAGCCGGCGCGCGGCGCGCCGGAAAACTCGCTGTCGCGCAGCCGTTCGGAATGACAGAGCACCGCCGTCAGCACGGTGTCGCCGGCGCGGCCCTCGCAGGGTTCGCCGTCGATCAGGAACGAGATCGCGGGGCTGTCGTTGCGGACGAGGCGATGAAGCAGCGGCATCACGGTTGTCCTTCAGCCCTGCCCGACCAGGATCTTGTCGAGGCCGAAGATGCGGTCGAGCAGCAGCATCGCCGCCGCCGTCACCGCGATCATCAACGCCGACACCGCGGCCATCATCGGATCGATCGACTCGGTCGCATACATGTACATGCGCACCGGCAAGGTGATGGTCGCAGGTGAGGTGATGAAGATCGACATCGTCAGCTCGTCGAAGGAATTGATGAAGGCGAGCAGCCAGCCGCCGGTGATGCCGGGCAGGATCATCGGCACGGTGATGCGGCGGAACACGATCCAGCTGGAGGCGCCGAGCGTCACCGCCGCCTGCTCGGCGCTGCGATCGAGACCGGACAGCGCCGCGAGCACGAGCCTGAGCACATAGGGCGTGACCACGACGATGTGCCCCGCCGTCAGCCACAGAAAGCTGCCGGTGGCCCCGACCAGCGCGAACAGCCGCAGCAGCGCGACGCCGAGCACGAGATGTGGGATCATCAGCGGCGACAGGAACAGTGCGTTCAAAGCCGCGCGGCCGCGGAAATCGTAGCGAGCGAGCGCAAGGCCGGCGGCGACTGCGAGCACGACCGCGATCGTTGCGGCGATGGCCGCCACCCACAGGCTGTTGAGGAAGGAGGCGACGAAATCCGGATGCGCGAACACGGCCGTGAACCAGCGCAGCGAGACCTGTGTGGTCGGCAGGGTCAATGTGTTGGCCGGCGTGAACGCGACCAGGCAGATCACGGCCAGCGGCGCCAGCACGAAGCCGACCACCAGGGTATGGAAGAGCAGCGCGATCGGACCATTGTGGCGCATGCCGCTCACCCCAATGTCCGCTTGGCGCGCGCCTCGACCACGCGCTGATACGCCAGCATGATCACGAGGTTGATGGTCAGCACCAGGATCGCGATGGCCGCCCCTAGCGGCCAGTTCAGCTCGTGCATGTATTCGTCATAGACCAGCGTCGCCGCCATCTTCAGCCGGCGGCCGCCGAGCAGCGCAGGGATCGCGAAGGCGGACGCGGACAGGCCGAACACGACGAGGCTGCCCGACAGCAGGCCCATCGTCACCTGCGGCATGACTACGCGACGCAGCGCCGTAAAGCGCGAGGCGCCGAGCGTCCATGCCGCCGCCTCCACCATCGGATCGAGCTTCTGCAGCGAGGTCCAGACGGGGATCACCATGAACGGCAGCATCACATGGACCAGCGCAATCACGATCGCCGTCTCGGTGTAGAGGATCTTGACGGTGCCGAGGCCGAGCGCGCGGAATGCCTCGTTCACGAGGCCCGAGGGACCGAGCAGCATGCTCCAGCCAAAGGTGCGCACGACCACCGACACCAGCAGTGGGCCGATGATCGCGAGCAGGAACACCGAGCGCCAGGGCTCGCGCATGCGCGCCAGGATGTAGGCCTCGGGCGCGCCGATTATAGCGCAGATCAGGGTGGTCAACGCGGCGAGCCGCAGGGTGCGCCAGAAGATGTTGAGGAAGTAGCTGTCGGAGAGGATCGCTGTATAGTGCGCCAGCGTGGTCTGGTCCTTGACGCCGCTGGCGGCATCATAGACGTGAAACGACAGGATCAGGGTGAGCGTGAGCGGCACGACGACGAGCGCGGCGAACAGCAGCGCGCCTGGCGCCGCCAATAGCCATGGTGCCGTGCCGGCGCGCGTACCGCTCATGCCGGCTGCGCTCCATCCGGCTTCGCGGCTTTGGCGCCGCCCCCCGTCCAGTCGAGCCCGACCCGATCGCCCTCGCGCGCGGGCTCCCCGCCAAGATTCGGCAGCGACACGCCGATCGAGCCGGCCGGCGTCTCTACGGTAAAGAACCAGGCGCTGCCGAGAAAGAAGCGGCCTTTGACTCGGCCGTCAAGGACTCCAGCGCCATGTGCCTTCAGACTGATCTTCTCTGGCCTGATCGTCAGCACGGCGGCATCGCCATCTGTGAGACCAGCGCTCTCGCAAGGCAGCACGCGTCCGCCAATCTCGACGCCGCCATGGCGCCACACGCCAGGCAGCCGGTTCATCTTGCCGACGAAGGAGGAGATGAAGGGCGTCGCCGGGCTTTCATACAGCCGATAGGGCGCATCGACCTGCATGATGCGCCCCTGCTCCATCACCACGACGCGGTCGCTCATCGACAGCGCCTCGCTCTGGTCATGCGTCACCATGATCGTGGTGGTGCCGACGCGCTGCTGGATGCCGCGCAGCTCGAACTGCATCTCCTCGCGCAGCTTGGCGTCGAGGTTGGACAAGGGCTCGTCGAGCAGCAGCACCGGCGGATCGATGACGAGCGCGCGCGCCACCGCCACGCGTTGGCGCTGGCCGCCGGAGAGCTGGCGCGGATAGCGGTCGGCGAGCGCTGCGAGCTGCACCAGCGCCAGCGCCTGGCTGACGCGCGCCTCGCGTTCGGCCCGTGCGACCTTGCGCATCTCGAGCCCGAAGGACACGTTCTGCGCCACCGTCATGTGCGGAAACAGCGCGTAGCTCTGGAACACGATGCCGAGGCCGCGGCGGTCCGGCTTCTCATGGGTGATGTCGCGGCCATCCAGCGTGATCCGGCCCGACGTCGGCTCGACGAGGCCGGCGATCATCTGCAAGGTCGTGGTCTTGCCGCAGCCGGAGGGGCCGAGCAGCGAGATGAACTCGCCCTTGGCGACGCTGAGATTGACGTCGCTGACCGCAGCGACATCCCCATAGAGCCTGGTCAGACCATCCAGCGTCAGGAAACCCATGCGTCCTCGCGCGGGAGAGGATCCCTGCGCCATCAGCAGGATTGCCTCCCTGGGACCTTTTCATGCGGGGTCGCGATGTGACAGGTCAACGACGAATTCAACTATTCTGAATTTATCTTGCTAGAATTCAGCTATATAGAATTTAAGATGGCTAATGATTTCCATCATTCAGAAAAACGATGAGCTTGCCTGAACAGGACTCAGCCTCAAGCCTCCGCCGTGCCCTCAGGCTGCTGCGCATCCTGGCCGAGGGCGACCCGGCCGGACTCCGGCTGAAGGACATCGCCGAGGCGGCCGGATGCAGCCAGCCGACCGCGCATCGCATGCTGCAGGATCTCGCTGCCGAAGGCTTTGC